>NZ_CP029254.1:4816250-5515000 GCF_003122365.1 Streptomyces spongiicola | reverse complement strand
GCGAAGCTGGCGACGATGATGCGCTTGCGGGCGTTCGCGAAGACCCCGCGCAGCACGTTCGAGATGTCCCGCTCGGCGGGTACGAAGCCGGGTACCTCGGCGTTCGTGGAGTCGGACAGCAGGAGGTCGATACCCTCCTCGCTCAGACGTGCGAACGCGTGCAGGTCCGTCAGACGGCCGTCCATCGGGAGCTGGTCCATCTTGAAGTCGCCCGTGTGCACGACCAGCCCGGCCGGGGTGCGGATGGCGACCGCGAGCGCGTCCGGGATGGAGTGGTTGACCGCGACGAACTCGCAGTCGAAGGGGCCGAAGTCCTCGCGCCGCCCCTCCGCGACCTCCAGGGTGTAGGGACGGATGCGGTGCTCCTGGAGCTTGGCCTCGATGAGGGCGAGGGTCAGCTTGGAGCCGATCAGCGGGATGTCCGGCTTGAGGCGGAGGAGGTAGGGCACCCCCCCGATGTGGTCCTCGTGCCCGTGCGTGAGCACGATCGCCTCGACGTCGTCGAGCCGGTCCACCAGGGTGGTGAAGTCCGGCAGGATCAGGTCGACACCGGGCTGCTCCTCCTCGGGGAAGAGAACGCCGCAGTCGACGACCAGGAGCCGGCCCTCGTACTCGAAGACGGTCATGTTGCGGCCGATCTCGCCGAGACCGCCGAGCGGTGTGACGCGCAGGCCACCCTTGGAAAGCTTCGGCGGAGCGCCGAGTTCGGGATGCGGATGACTCAAAAGACTCTCCTCGCTACACACGCCACGTACCGCTTGGGCACGTGGCGCGCATGACATTCGTGCACTTGCTGTTGTCGTCCGGTCGTTCTTATTCGGTTGAACGTATTCAGTTGTGAAGTCTGTGGTTACAGCTGTACCCCGCCGGCCGCGAGATCGATCTTCAGCTGGGCGGTCTCGGCCTCACCGAGCTCGACCAGCGGGAGCCGGAGCGGGCCCGCGGGCAGGCCCTGAAGGGCGAGGGCGGCCTTGCTGGTGATGACGCCCTGGGTGCGGAACATGCCGGTGAAGACCGGAAGCAGCTTCTGGTGGATCTCGGTGGCCTTCTGCACGTCGCCCGCGGTGTAGGCGTCCACCAGGGCACGGAGCTCCGGGGTGACGACATGGCCGACCACGGAGACGAAACCGACGGCGCCCACGGACAGCAGCGGGAGGTTGAGCATGTCGTCGCCCGAGTACCAGGCGAGTCCGCTGCGGGCGATGGCCCAGCTCGCACGGCCGAGGTCGCCCTTGGCGTCCTTGTTCGCGACGATCCGCGGGTGGGCCGCGAGGCTCACGATCGTCTCGGTGTCGATCGGGACGCCGCTGCGGCCCGGGATGTCGTACAGCATCACCGGGAGTCCGGTGCTGTCGGCGATGGCCGTGAAGTGCCGGTACAGGCCTTCCTGAGGGGGCTTGTTGTAGTACGGGGTGACGGCCAGCAGCCCGTGCGCGCCTGCGCGCTCGGCGGCACGTGCCAGTTCGATGCTGTGGCGGGTGTCGTTGGTCCCGACCCCGGCGACCACGTGCGCCCGGTCGCCCACGGCCTCCAGGACGGCACGGACGAGCTGGTCCTTCTCCGCGTTGCCGGTGGTGGGGGACTCACCGGTGGTGCCGTTGATGATCAGGCCGTCGTTGCCTGCGTCCACCAGGTGGGTGGCGAGCCGCTGCGCGCCGTCGAGGTCGAGCGCGCCGTCCGCCGTGAACGGCGTGACCATGGCGGTGAGGACCCGCCCGAAGGGGGTCTGCGGAGTCGAGATCGGAGCCATGGGTAACACGCTACTCGCTGCTCTGCGCGGAGGGTCCCCTTGGGGGACGTGACGTATCCCTGCCCAGTGGAGCCCGGCACTGCCTGCTCGGGGGTTCAGGCAGTGCCGGGTCCGTTTGATCAGCCTAGATGAACTTCTCGAAACGCCGCAATACGGACACCGAGTAAGGCTGACCGTACATCGGTCCCCTACGGGGCCACCCGGCCGTTGGCATTGAAGGCCGCGTGGGTCAGCGGCATCAGCCCGGCCCAGTGCTCCTCCATCTGCTCGCCGACCATCTCGATCTCCCGCTGCGGGAAGGACGGCACCCTGGCCATCTCGTGCTGGGTACGCAGCCCGAGGAAGTGCATCAGCGAGCGGGCGTTGCAGGTCGCGTACATCGACGAGTAGAGGCCCACCGGCAGCACCGAGCGGGCGACCTCACGGGCGACGCCCGCGTCGAGCATCTCCTGGTAGGCCTCGTAGGCATGGCGGTAGGAGTCCTGCATCACCCGTCCGGTCAGCTCCTGCTGGGCCCGGGTGCCCTCCACGAACACGTACCGGCCGGGACGCCCCTCCTGCACCAGCCTGCGCGACTCGTCCGGGACGTAGAAGACCGGCTGGAGTTCCCGGTACCGGCCGGACTCCTCGTTGTAGGACCAGCCGACGCGGTGGCGCATGAACTCGCGGAAGACGAAGATCGGGGCGCTGATGAAGAAGGTCATCGAGTTGTGCTCGAAGGGGCTGCCGTGGCGGTCCCGCATCAGGTAGTTGATCAGTCCCTTCGACCGCTCCGGGTCCTTCGCGAGTTCGTCCAGCGACTGCTCGCCCGCGGTGGAGACCCGGGCAGCCCACAGCACGTCGGAGTCGCCGGCGGTGTGCTTCACCAGCTCGACGGTGACATCGCTGCGTAGGCTGGGCTTGATGTCTTCGGGGTTCCGGGTCACCGGCGGGGGTCCTTCCAGTCGTGTCGCTCGGGCGGCGCCCATTCTCCAACGGTCGCCTGCTTCAACGATCGGCGGGGCGGACCGTCCCGGTCTCCCCCTCCCGATTCGCTGGATTCGGGCACCGAATCCGGGTCACACGCGTCTGTACCGGTAGCCGCGTTTCGTCTCACACCCCGAGGGGGCCCGCACCATGTTCCGCCGGCGAGAAGCCGTCCCGTTCGCGTTCGTCGCCGAGGCCGACCGCTTCCGCAGCAATGTCGCTCCCCCGCCCCGGCAGCGGCCCAGCGCATCCGAACTCGCCGGCCGGACGCTGATCGGCCTGACCGTGACGGCCGGGCTGGTGGGGTCCCTGCTCTTCGGGCTGCCGGCGCTGGAGGCCCCGGTCTCCCCGAAGGCCCCGAGTCAGGCGCAGGAGTCCGAGGGGCGCTGACAACACGCCCGACCCCCGGCCGGTGGACACGGAGGAGGCACCCCCATGGCCCCCCTGGGGTGGCTGGTCGACGGTCGCCTAGGTAGCCTCACCGGTCACAACCCCCGACGTGGTGACGAGTGAGGACCAGCCGTGCCCCTGCCCTTTCTGACGGCGGACCGTGCCTTTGACGCTGCGGACGACGACGTCGCGCTGCCGTTCGACGACCACGATCTGTGGCGGCGTCCGTACCGCCCGGGCCCCTGGCGGGTCGGAGGTGCGGCACTGCTTCTGCTGCTGGCCTCGTTCGTGCTGCTCGCGGCCATGGTCATCGCCTTCGCCGGAGCACTGGCCGGAGCCGCCGGCTGCCTCGGCATCGCCGCACTGCTCATCTGCGGGGCCCTGCGGATCCTGCGCATGGGCGCCTGGGTGAGCGGGCACGGGCTGCGGCATGTGGCCCTGCTCTCGACCACCACCCTGCCGTGGGCGGAGGTGAAGGCCCTGCGGACCGCGCAGCAGCCGGTGCGGTGGCTCGGGCTGCCGCGGACGGTCCAGGGGCAGGCGCTGGTCCTCGTACGCGAGCGTGACGAGCCGCTCACCCTGCTCACCGATCACAACGGGGACTTCCTCTCGCGCGTCGAGGCGTTCGAGCGCGCGGCGGACACCATCGAGGCCTGGGGCGCGGAGTACGGCGCTCAGCGCTGAGGCGGTCTTCCGACCCCGCCTCGTGTGCCAGCCCGCCTCGTGTGCCGGCACACGAGGCGGGGCCCGTCGTCCGGACGGGGTACGACGTCGGCCGCGCGGACGCCGCCCCAGCCACCCCACCCCGCCCCGCGGGCCCGTTCCGGCGCACGCCCCGAGCGGCCGGCCACGGGCCGAAAGCGCCGTCACCGGCACCGGCACCGGGCACGTGAAGGCGCCGCGCCGGGAGAGCGCGTCAGGCCGCGGGCGGCCTTCCCGCATGGAGGGCGATCGCGCGCTGCATCGCCCTGCGGGCCCGCGGCGTGTCCCGGGCGTCGTGGTAGGCGACGGCGAGCCGGAACCAGCAGCGCCAGTCGTCCGGAGAGTCCTCGGTCTCCGCACGGCGCTCGGCGAAGACGGCGTCCGCACAGTCGCGGTCGATGCGCCCGCCCGGGGTGCGGACCAGGTCGTCCACCGGCAGTCCCCCCTCGGCGTCGAGCTCCGCCGCCAGGGCGTTGGCCTTCCTGACGAACCGGGTGTTCTGCCACAGGAACCAGAGGCCGATCACCGGGAGGATCAGGACCGCCGCTCCGAAGGCCACGGTGAGCAGGGTGCCCTGTTGGATGAGCAGTACCCCGCGGCCGCCGGCCAGGACGAGGTACACGACCAGGACGGCGGCGGTGACGGCATAGGAGATCTTGGCGCGCACCGGGGACCCTCAGCCGAGGTCGAGGTAGTTCTCGAGGCCGAAGGTCAGCCCGGGCGTGTCCACCACACGGCGGACGCCCAGCAGGATGCCCGGCATGAAGCTGCTGTGGTGCAGGGAGTCGTGGCGCAGGGTGAGGGTCTCGCCCTCACCTCCGAGCAGGACTTCCTGGTGGGCGAGCAGGCCGCGCAGCCGTACGGCGTGGACCGGCACCCCGTCGACGTCCGCTCCGCGCGCCCCGTCCAGTGCGGTGACGGTGGCGTCGGGCTGGGGCGCGCAGCCGGCCCCGGCCCGGGCCGCGGCGATCAGCTGGGCCGTGCGGGTCGCCGTGCCGGAGGGAGCGTCCGCCTTGTTCGGGTGGTGCAGTTCCACGACCTCGACCGACTCGAACCAGCGGGCGGCCTGGGCGGCGAACTTCATGGTGAGGACGGCGCCGATGGAGAAGTTGGGCGCGATCAGCACACCCGTCTCCGGCGAGGCCGCGAGCGAGGTACGCAGATGCGTGAGGCGCTCGTCGGTCCAGCCGGTGGTACCCACGACCGCGTGGATGCCGTGGCGCACGCAGAAGTCGAGGTTCCCCATGACCGAGGCGGGGGTCGTCAGCTCGACCGCCACCTGGGCACCGCTCTCGACGAGGGTCTCCAGCTTGTCCCCCCGTCCGAGTGCCGCGACGAGCTCCATGTCGCCGGCGGCTCCGACGGCTCGCACGGCCTCGGAGCCGATGCGGCCCCCGGCACCGAGGACGGCCACACGCAGCTTGCTCATTGCTCTGCTCTCTCTAGGGGGACGGCGGGTCGGCGGGGAGACGGCGGGACCACGAGACCACGAGACTACGAGACCGCTTCGTGCAGACGGCTCGCCTGCTTGTCCTTCAGCGGGCCGATCACCGACAGCGAGGGCCGCTGCCCCAGGACCTCCCGGGCGACGGCGCGCACGTCGTCGGGCGTGACCGCGGCTATGTTCGCCAGCATGTCGTCGACGGACATCTGCGCGCCCCAGCACAGCTCGCCCTTGCCGATGCGGTTCATGAGTGCGCCGGTGTCCTCCAGCCCCAGGACGGTCGAGCCGGACAGCTGGCCGATGGCACGGTCGATCTCGTCGTCGGCCAGCCCCTCGCGGGCGACCCGGTCGAGCTCGTCGCGGCAGATCTTCAGCACGTCGTGGACCTGGCTGGGGCGGCAGCCGGCGTAGACGCCGAAGAGTCCGCAGTCGGCGAAGCCCGAGGTGTACGAGTACACGCTGTAGGCGAGGCCGCGCTTCTCCCGGACCTCCTGGAACAGCCGTGAGGACATGCCGCCGCCGAGGGCGGCGTTCAGCACGCCGAGCGCCCAGCGCCGCTCGTCCGTCCGGGCGAGGCCGGGCATGCCGAGGACGACGTGCGCCTGCTCGGTCCGGCGGTCGAGGACGTCCACCCGGCCGGCGGTACGCAGCTTGCGGTGCCCGTCGCGCGGGGCCGTCGGGAGGGCGTCCGTCCGGGTCAGGGCGCCCGCCCGTTCGAAGGCCCTGCGGACCTGCCGTACCACCGTCGCGTGGTCGACGTTGCCGGCGGCGGCGACGACCAGATGGGTCGGGTCGTAGTGCCTGCGGTAGAAGCGGGCGATCTGCGAGCGGTTCAGCGCGTTGATCGTGTCGACGGTGCCGAGCACCGGGCGGCCCAGGGGGGTGTCTCCGAACATGGTGCGCGCGAAAAGGTCGTGCACCACGTCTCCGGGGTCGTCCTCGGTCATCGCGATCTCCTCGAGGATGACGCCGCGCTCGGCGTCCACGTCCTCGTCGAGGATCAGCGAGCCGGTGAGCATGTCGCAGACGACGTCGATCGCCAGCGGCAGATCGGTGTCGAGCACCCGCGCGTAGTAGCAGGTGTACTCCTTCGCCGTGAAGGCGTTCATCTCCCCGCCGACCGCGTCGACCGCGGCGGAGATGTCGAGGGCGGAGCGCCTCCGGGTGCCCTTGAAGAGCAGGTGCTCCAGATAGTGGGTGGCGCCGTTCAGCGAGGGGGTCTCGTCGCGCGAGCCGACAAGCGCCCAGATGCCGAAGGTGGCGGAGCGTACGGACGGCAGGGTCTCGGTGACGATGCGCAGCCCGCCCGGGAGGGTGGTCTTGCGGACCGTGCCGATGCCGTGCTCGCCCTTGAGGAGTGTTTGGGTACGGGCGACGGCCCGCGCCTCCGAGGAGGTGCGGGCCGTCGTCCTGGGACTACGGGACGTCACTTGTCGGTGTCGTCCTTCTTCTCGCCCTCGTCGGCGCCGTCCTCGTCCGCGACCACGGGGATGAGGGACAGCTTGCCGCGCTGGTCGATCTCGGCGATCTCGACCTGGACCTTGGCGCCCACCGCGAGCACGTCCTCGACGTTCTCCACGCGCTTGCCGCCGGCCAGCTTGCGGATCTGCGAGATGTGCAGCAGGCCGTCCTTGCCCGGGAGCAGGGAGACGAACGCGCCGAAGGTGGTGGTCTTGACGACCGTGCCCAGGTAGCGCTCGCCGACCTCCGGCATGGTCGGGTTGGCGATGCCGTTGATCGTGGCGCGGGCGGCCTCTGCGGCCGGTCCGTCGGCGGCACCGATGTAGATGGTGCCGTCGTCCTCGATCGTGATCTCGGCGCCGGTGTCCTCCTGGATCTGGTTGATCATCTTGCCCTTGGGGCCGATGACCTCGCCGATCTTGTCCACGGGGATCTTCACGGTGATGATCCGCGGGGCGTTCGGGGACATCTCGTCCGGGGTGTCGATCGCTTCCATCATCACGTCGAGGATGTGGAGGCGCGCGTCACGGGCCTGCTTCAGGGCCGCGGCCAGGACGGAGGCCGGGATGCCGTCCAGCTTGGTGTCGAGCTGGAGGGCGGTGACGAACTCCTTGGTGCCGGCCACCTTGAAGTCCATGTCGCCGAAGGCGTCCTCCGCGCCGAGGATGTCGGTGAGGGCGACGTAGTGCGTCTGGCCGTCGATCTCCTGGGAGATCAGGCCCATGGCGATCCCGGCGACCGGGGCCTTCAGCGGCACACCGGCGTTCAGCAGCGACATGGTGGAGGCGCAGACGGAGCCCATGGACGTCGAGCCGTTGGAGCCGAGGGCCTCGGACACCTGGCGGATCGCGTAAGGGAACTCCTCGCGGCTCGGGAGCACCGGCACGATGGCGCGCTCGGCGAGGGCGCCGTGGCCGATCTCGCGGCGCTTCGGGGAGCCCACGCGGCCCGTCTCGCCGACGGAGTACGGCGGGAAGTTGTAGTTGTGCATGTAGCGCTTGCGGGTCACCGGGGAAAGGGTGTCCAGCTGCTGCTCCATGCGGAGCATGTTGAGGGTGGTGACGCCCAGGATCTGGGTCTCACCGCGCTCGAACAGGGCCGAGCCGTGCACCCTCGGGATGGCCTCGACCTCGGCGGCGAGCGTGCGGATGTCCGTCACGCCTCGGCCGTCGATGCGCTTCTTCTCCTTGATGACGCGCTCACGGACCAGGGACTTGGTCAGCGAGCGGTACGCGGCGGAGATCTCCTTCTCGCGGCCCTCGAACTCCGGCAGGAGCTTCTCGGCGGCGAGCGCCTTCACGCGGTCCAGCTCGGCTTCGCGCTCCTGCTTGCCGGCGACGGTGAGCGCCTGGGTGAGCTCGCTCCTGACCGCGGCGGTGAGGGCCTCCAAGACGTCGTCCTGGTACTCGAGGAAGACGGGGAACTCACCGGTCGGCTTGGCGGCCTTCGCGGCGAGGTCCGCCTGGGCCTTGCACAGGACCTTGATGAAGGGCTTCGCGGCCTCGAGGCCGGCGGCGACGACCTCCTCGGTCGGCGCCTCGGCGCCGCCCTTGACCAGCTCCACCGTCTTCTCGGTGGCCTCGGCCTCGACCATCATGATCGCGACGTCGCCGTCCTCCAGGACGCGCCCGGCGACCACCATGTCGAACACGGCGTTCTCCAGCTCCGAATGGGTCGGGAAGGCGACCCACCGGCCGTCGATCAGCGCGACGCGGGTGCCGCCGATCGGGCCGGAGAAGGGAAGGCCGGCCAGCTGCGTGGAGCAGGAGGCGGCGTTGATCGCGACCACGTCGTACAGGTGGTCGGGGTTGAGCGCCATGATCGTCTCGACGATCTGGATCTCGTTGCGCAGGCCCTTCCTGAAGGAC
The DNA here is from genome assembly GCF_003122365.1 of Streptomyces spongiicola. NCBI lineage: Bacteria > Bacillati > Actinomycetota > Actinomycetes > Kitasatosporales > Streptomycetaceae > Streptomyces > Streptomyces spongiicola. The sequence continues at coordinate 5,506,419 of NZ_CP029254.1, read as the reverse complement.
GGGCGCAGCGGCCGGTCGATCAGGCGGCAGGTCAGGATCGCGTCCTCGGACGGCCGGCCCTCGCGGCGGAAGAAGGAGCCGGGGATCTTGCCCGCGGCGTACATCCGCTCCTCGACGTCGACCGTCAGGGGGAAGAAGTCCAGCTGGTCCTTGGGGTGCTTGGACGCGGTGGTGGCCGACAGCACCATGGTGTCGTCGTCCAGGTACGCGACGGCGGAGCCGGCGGCCTGCTTGGCCAGGCGGCCCGTCTCGAAGCGGATCGTACGGGTGCCGAAGGAGCCGTTGTCGATGACGGCCTCGGCGTAGTGGGTCTCGTTCTCCACCAGCGATATCTCCTCGTCTGCGTCCTCCGGCCCGCATGGCGGGAGGACGGTGGCGGAGAAGCGCGCCTTGCGTGCGGGCCGGTCTTCGATCGAAGCACCCGGTCGTCAGGCTTCCGGGGGCCACTACCGAGGACCGGCGGCGGAGGGGCGCTCCTCCTCGTTCGGTGTTTCGTTTCCGGTATGGCGTTGTGCGACCAGACTACAAAGCGTCGGTGACACTCCGCACGTACGGCGAAGGGAGCGGCCCCCTGGAAGTGGGAACCGCTCCCTTCACGGCGTCCTACCTGGCGCCCGCGGCACCGCGGCGGATGCCCAGGCGCTCGACCAGCGTGCGGAAGCGCTGGATGTCCTTCTTGGCCAGGTACTGGAGCAGGCGGCGGCGCTGGCCGACCAGGATCAGCAGACCACGGCGGGAGTGGTGGTCGTGCTTGTGGGTCTTGAGGTGCTCGGTCAGGTCCGAGATACGGCGGGAGAGCATGGCGACCTGGACCTCGGGGGAGCCGGTGTCGCCCTCCTTGGTGCCGAACTCGGACATGATCTGCTTCTTCGTGGCGGCGTCGAGAGACACTCGGTACTCCTCTTGGTGTTCGATGCGCCTGCGAGTGCCCCTGGTCTCGTTCTCAGGGGGGCTTCCGTGACTCGGAGGCGAGGGCTCGATGGGCGCTGCTCCCAGAGTCTGCGAGGCTCCGGGGGCGCGTACACAAACGGCCGTCACACAGAGTACCAGCTCCCCGCACCCCGTCCGGACGCGGACCCGGAACGGACCCGGAGCGGACCCCGGCCGGGGCCGGTCGCGGGCCGGTCCGCGGACAGGGCCGGTGTACCGTCCGGTCAGGACGTCAGAGCCCGGATGGAGTGGTACACGCCGAAGACCGCCAGGCACAGCGGTACCAGCGTGAGCAGCACGAACGTCTCCGCGACCTCCAGGAAGCGCCCCCAGAAGGGGGTGACGCCCCTGCGCGGGACGATCAGGCCGATGGCGAATACCACCGCGCCGGCGGCGGCGACCGCGACCGACAGCCACACCGTCCGGACGCCGAGGCCCGCTTCGTCACCCCTCAGGGCCGCGGCGAGGAGCTCCGCGGGCGGGTTCAGACTCAGTCCGAGCCCCAGCAGGACGAGCGAGACCAGGCCGGCCGCGAGGGCGCAGCCGACCTGGGCCGTATAGCGGAAGAGATGGGCGCGCATCAGCATGGCGACGCCGGTGGCCAGGGCGAGCAGCCGGCCCCAGACGTCCCCGGAGAACCCGAGCACGGCGGCCGAGCCGACGGCAAGCAGGGCACAGCCGCCGACCAGGCCGACGAGCAGTTCGTGGCCCCGGCGGGCCTGTGCGGCGATGCGCTCGGCGTCGACGGGGCCCCGGGGCGCCTGGTCGGCGCCGTAGCCGCCGGCCGCGGTGCGCGGAGGCTCGAAGCCGACGGGGAGACGGGCGAGGCGGGTGGACAGCCCCGGCAGGAAGGCGAGGGCCCCGACGGCTAGCGGGGAGCACACCGCCGCGGTCTCGGACGGCTCCATCCCGGTGGTGGTCGCGACGAAGGTGGCGGCCGTGCCGACGGCGGCGGCGAAGGCGAACGCGACGAACGGCCCGTCCCCGCCGGGCGCGACGGCCGTCAGGATCACCGAGACCACCAGCACGGCGGCGCAGGCGAGCAGGAACTGCAGCCGGCCGACGCCCTGGCCCGACGCCACGGGCAGCAGCCCGGCCCCCGCCACGGCGGCGTTCGCCATCGCTCCGATACCGAGGGCGACGGCCGAGCCGCGGTCGGTGTACACCCGGGCACGCACACACGCGAGCGCCAGCAGCAGGGCGCCGGCGACGCCGGCCAGGACACCGGGCAGGCCGTGGGTGTCGCGGCGGGGGTCGGCGGACCACAGCACGAAGGCGAGCAGCACGAGCAGCACCGAGCCGCCGGCGAGTCCGGCGCCGCGCATCAGGCCGTCGGTCCACAGGGTGCGGTCCCGGGCGACCGCGGACGCAACGGCGTCGGACACGTCGTCGAAGACGGCCGGGGGCAGCGATTCGGCGAAAGGCCGCAGCGACAGCAGTTCCCCGTCGAGGATGCGCTGGGAGAGGAGGGAGCGCGCGCCGTCGAGCACGGTGCCGTCACGGCGTACCAGGTGGTACCCGACCGGGGCGCCCTCCGCCGGGCTCTGCCCCGACAGCCTCAGGATCTCGGGGTGGAGGTCGGCGAGGGGGACGTCCTCGGGCAGCGCCACGTCCACGCGGCCGTCGGGCGCGACGACCGTGATCCGGCAGAAGCCGGTCCCGTTGCCGGACGGAGTCGCGGGGGCCGGCCGGCCGGCCCCGGTGGCCGCCGCTGGGGCCGTCATACTCACCTGCTGCATCCCCTCGTGAGTCGGCCGGGCCGTCGGGCCGGAGCCGCGTTCCGGTCCGGCGGCCGGGTCGGAACCGCGTTCCGAACGGCCCTCCTCCTGCGGTGGTCCACGCGTACGCAAAGCGGTGGTCCACGCGTGCGCAAACGCGTCGGGACACCCTACCGCCCGGCCCGCCGGCCCCTCGCAAGTAGGATCCCTCCCCGCGGACGGAACCCGTCGCCACGGGGGCGCCGATCGGAACATCGCCGTCCGGCAAGGGAATCGGTGAGCTGTGAGCCAGATCGTCGTCAAGCGCCCACCACGGGTCCTGCCGTCCGAAGTGCCCGGCGAACCGGTGCAGCTGCAACCACCGCCCGAGCTGCCGAGAGGTCAGCAGGAGGGCGCCCTCGTGCAGTTGCTGCCGATGCTCGGCATGGGGGGTTCCGTCGTCTTCTTCTTCATGACGCCGAACCCCGTCATGCGGATCATGGGCATGGTGATGATCGCGTCCACCGTCGCCATGGCGATCGCCATGCTGGTGCGCTACCGGCGGGGCACCCAGGGAGAACTCGCCGGGCTGCGCCGCGACTACCTCAAGTACCTGACGCAGACCCGGCGTACGGTACTCCGGACCGCCCGGGCGCAGCGCGACGCCCAGTTCTACCTGCACCCGTCGCCCGAACAGCTGTGGGCGCTGGTGGCCGAGGGGAGCCGGGTGTGGGAGCGCCGGGTCGCCGACGAGGACTTCGGGCAGGTGCGCATCGGGCTCGGCAGCCAGCAGCTGGCGACCCCCCTGGTGGCGCCCGACACGGCGCCCGTCGACGAACTGGAGCCGCTGACCGCGGGCGCGATGCAGAAGTTCATCACGGCCCACGGCACGCTCGACGGCCTGCCGATGGCGCTCTCCCTGCGGGCCTTCTACCACCTGACGGTGAGCGGCGAGCCGGAGTCGGTCCGGTCCGCCGCGCGGGCCGTGATCGGTTCGCTCGCCTCGCTCCACTCCCCCGAGGACCTGGTCGTCGCGATCGCGGCCGAGCCCGCCGCCGCGGGGCACTGGGAGTGGGCGAAGTGGCTGCCGCACGTGCAGGCGCAGGGCCCGGGCGACGGCGCGGGAAGCCGGCGCCTGATCACCACCGACGCCCGCGACCTTCAGGACATGCTCGCGAGCCGCCTCGAGGGGCGCCCGCGCTTCCAGGGCCCCCGGAACCCGCTGCTCGACCAGCCCCACCTCGTCGTCGTACTCGACGGCCGGTCCGTGCCGCCGATGTCGCCGCTCGCCGCAGCCGAAGGCCTCCAGGGCGTGACGCTGGTCGAGGTCGTCCCCGGCGACATGGCGACCCCGCGCGGCGGACTGTCCGTGGTGGTGCACCCGGACTCCCTGCGCCTGGAGTCGGGGCACGGCCTGGTGTACGACGGCGCACCGGACCGGCTGAGCATCGAGGCAGCCGAGGCCCTCGCACGGCAGCTGGCGCCGCTGCGCGTCGCCTTGGGCGGCAACGACGACGAACCGCTGCTGGCCAACCTCGAGTTCACCGAGCTGCTCGGCATCGGCGACGCCGCCTCCGTGGACGTCGGCCGCAGCTGGCGGCCCCGCTCGCAGGCCGAGCGGCTCCGGGTGCCGATCGGTGTGGGCGAGGACGGCTCGCCGGTCATGCTCGACCTCAAGGAGGCCGCGCAGGAGGGCATGGGCCCGCACGGCCTGTGCGTCGGGGCGACCGGGTCCGGCAAGTCCGAGCTGCTGCGCACCCTGGTGCTCGGACTCGCGGTGACCCACTCCTCGGAGACGCTCAACTTCGTCCTCGCGGACTTCAAGGGCGGCGCGACCTTCGCCGGGATGTCGCGGATGCCGCACGTCGCGGCCGTGATCACCAACCTGGCGGACGACCTCACCCTGGTCGACCGGATGGGCGACTCCATCCGCGGCGAGCTGAACCGCCGTCAGGAGCTGCTCCGTGACGCCGGAAACCACGCCAACATCCACGACTACGAGAAGGCACGGGCGGCGGGTGCCCCGCTGCAGCCCATCCCGTCGCTGGTGCTCGTCATCGACGAGTTCAGCGAACTGCTGACCGCCAAGCCGGACTTCATCGAGATGTTCGTGCAGATCGGCCGCATCGGCCGGTCCCTCGGGGTCCATCTGCTGCTGGCCTCGCAGCGCCTGGAGGAGGGGAGGCTGCGCGGACTGGAGACGTATCTGTCGTACCGGGTCGGTCTGCGCACGTTCTCGGCTGCCGAGTCACGCGCGGCGATCGGCGTACCCGACGCGTACCACCTGCCCAACGTCCCGGGTTCCGGCTATCTGAAGTTCGGCACCGACGAGATGGTGCGGTTCAAGGCGGCCTACGTCTCCGGGGCGTACCGGGCGGACGGGCAGCACGCGGTCGCACCGGGCGGCCCGCTGCCGGTGGACCGCAGGCCGGTGCCGTTCACGGCCGCACCCGTGCCGCTCCGGTACGTCGAGTCGGCGGCACGGGCCGCGGTGCCCGAGGCGCGCGAGCCCGAGGACGACGCACTCGCCGACTCGGTGCTCGACGTCGTCGTGCGGCGACTCGAGGGCCGTGGCGCCCAGGCCCACCGGGTATGGCTGCCGCCGCTGGACAACCCACCGCCGCTGGACGAGCTCCTGCCCGGTCTGTCGCCGGTGGAGGGCCGGGGGCTGACGCAGCCGGGATTCGAGGGCGCCGGGCGCCTCGTCGTTCCGCTCGGTGTCGTCGACAAGCCGTACGAGCAGCGCCGGGACACCCTCTACCGGGACTTCTCCGGCGCGGCCGGCCATATGCAGATCATCGGCGGCCCGCAGTCCGGCAAGTCGACACTGCTGCGGACGATCGTCTCGGGCTTCGCGCTCACCCACACCCCGCACGAGGTTCAGTTCTACGGCCTCGACTTCGGCGGCGGCGGTCTGTCGGCGGTCGCGGGCCTGCCGCACGTCGGCGGTGTCGCCTCACGCCTCGACCCCGAGAAGGTCCGCCGTACGGTGGCCGAGGTCCACGGCATCATGACCCGCCGGGAGGAGTACTTCCGCAGCACCGGCGTCGACTCCGTCGCCACCTACCGCAGGCTCCGGGCGCGCGGGGAGATCTCCGTGGCGGAGCAGCCGTGGGGCGACGTGTTCCTGGTCGTCGACGGCTGGGGGAACTTCCGCTCCGACCACGAGGGGCTCGAGCCGGCGGTCGTCGACATGGCGGTGCGCGGACTGGGCTACGGGATCCATGTGATCCTCACCGCGTCCCGGTCGATGGACGTGCGGTCCAACATCAAGGACCAGCTGATGAACCGGCTGGAGTTGCGGCTCGGCGACACCATGGACTCCGAACTGGACCGCAGGGCCGCGGTGAACGTGCCCACCGGAGTGCCGGGGCGCGGTCTGACGCCGGAGAAGCTGCACTTCATGGCCGCGGTGCCGCGCATCGACGGCATCAACTCCGACAGCGACCTGTCGGAGGCGACCACCGCGATGGTGCGGGAGGCGAGCCGCCACTGGACAGGCGCGACCGCCCCGAAGGTACGCCTGCTCCCTCGCGAACTCCCGAGCCACCGGCTCCCCGCGGGATCCGCCGAGCCCCGGCGCGGTGTGTCGTTCGCGATCGACGAGAACGACCTGGAGCCCGTGTTCGCCGACTTCGACCGCGACCCGTTCTTCCTGGTGTTCGGCGAGAGCGAGTCCGGAAAGTCGAACCTGCTGCGCCTGCTGGTCAAGCAGCTGACGGAACGGTACGACGGCGACGCCGCCAAGTTCTTCGTGATCGACAACCGGCGCGCGCTGCTCGACGCCACCCCGGCCTCGCACCTGGCCGAGTACGTGCCGATGTCCAACAACATGGAACACCATGTCGACGCCCTGGCGGACCTGATGCAGCGCCGTGCGCCGTCCGCCGAGGTGACGGCACGGCAACTGCGCGACCGGAGCTGGTGGCAGGGCCCCGACGTCTTCGTGGTCGTCGACGACTACGACCTCGTGTCGACGTCGAGCGGCAACCCGCTGGGCAGACTCACCGAGCAGCTGCCCTTCGCGCGCGACGTCGGTGTCCGGTTCGTCATCGCGCGGAACTCGGCGGGAGCGAGCCGCGCGGCGTACGAGCCCTTCCTCCAGCGGATGATGGAACTCGGCGCACAGGGACTGCTGCTGTCCGGCGACCCGGCGGAGGGCGAGGTGCTCGGGGCCCGGATGCGGCCCATGCCCCCGGGGCGCGGCATCTTCGTCACCCGCCAGCGCGGGAAGCCGCTGGTGCAGACGGGGCTCATGCCGGACGTGCTCGGGGAGGCGCGGTGATCGGGTGCGGCCGCCTTCGCCGGCGTCTTCGCGGTGGCGGTCCTCGCCTCCGCGCCGGGCATCGCCCCCCGACAGCTCCGGTGGCGGTTCGGGGCACCGTGCGTCGGGCGTCCGGAGGCCCCTGAGCCGTCGGCGGCGGCCCCTTTCACGGCCCGCTGCGTGGCCCTCGCTTGCGTGGCCGCGTTTCTGGGTGCCGGCCGGCGGTAGGCCTGCTCCACTTCGCGGGAGCCTTCGAGACGGGGCCGGGCCGGGCGAAGACACTCGTCCGTCTCGAGTCCGCGGTGCGCGTCCGCGAGACGGAGAGGAGCGGCGGCCGTGACAGCGTGTCGGGCCGAGTGCGAGGGGTTCGTGGCGTGACCCCGTCGATCCACCGTGCGTGAGGGCCGGGAGAGGACCCCTGGTGTCCCTGGTTCCACGAGCCTGGGGACGTGGAGCGCCACGGGTGAACGAAACGAGTCGTCCCACGGGTCACCGCGGCACCACGGCACCGCGACACCTCTGCCTCGCTGCCCCGCCGGTCCACTGCCCCGCCGGTCCACTGCCCCGCCGGTCCGAAATGGCCCACGCGATCGGGCGTTTGATGTACAGCGCCACAACTGGCCCGCGGACGGTTCTTGCAGGTGATCGCGCACGCTCAATAGGTTGAGGGAACGAACGCCGCGACCGGCGCCACACGGGGGAAAGGAGCCACTCGATGGCATGGGATGAGTGGGAGCGGTTGAAGACGCAGGCAGCCGGGCGCCATCCGGAGCGGATGCAGCTGAACCGGGTGCCCGACGAGGGAGGCGGGGGCGGTGGCGCCTACGGCGACCTCGCCGTCTCCGAAACCGATCTCGCGGAGATCGGAACCAACGCGTTCACGCTGTTCAACCGGTTGTGGGACGAGGCGCGTGTGGCCGGCCCCAGCAGTTCCAAGGCGGCCGAGGACCTCAGGCGCCAGGGCTTCGACCTCGGGAACGGGCTCGCCCACGTGGCCAGGCGCTGGGACGAACAGCTCGGCACGCTCCGGGACGCCTGCTCCCATATCTCGAACCACATGCGAGTGACACAGAGGATCCACCAGGACGACGAGCACCGCATCACCGGGCAGCTGAGCAGCATCGCCACCCTGGACGGGGGATTCGACGAACGCGTCGGGGAGCCGGGCGAGAAGAACACGATCTACGGCGACAGCAGGAAGAGCGAGAAGGGCAAGGACTAGCCATGGATCTCGAGACTCTGCGTTTCGCCAGGTTCGGCCTGCTCGAAGAATCCGTCGCCGACTGGACGACCCTGACGGGCAAGCTCGCGATCTTGAAGAGGGACGCCGACGACGGGCTGCGCAAACAGGCGAACCAGGCGAACTGGACCGGTGAGAACGAGAAGATCTCCAAGCAGTTCATCGGAAGAACGGCAGGCGAGTTCGCGGACGCCCACGCCCAGGCCGTGTCGATCCGCAACATCCTGAGGGACACCTGCGGCGAGCTGAAGGACTACCAGGCCAGACTGAACGACGCGATCGCGCGCGGGCTCGAGAGGAACCTCACCGTCGTCTCCACAGCGGGCGGCGGCTTCACGGTGAGCATGAACATCCATCCCGACCGGGCCGCGCGGGGGACGAGCCTCCCCTCTCACACCGACGCGGATGTGACCGCCCTGCGGGATGAGGTGCAGAGAATCCTCGACGGCGCGACCCAGAGCGACAGTTCCGCGACCAGGGTCCTGACGGCACTCGTCGACCAGAGCAAGCTCGGCTTCTCCGACGTCGACTATGCCGACCGGGACACTGCCGCTGACGCGCTCAGACAAGCAGACGCTCTGGCGCAGCTGGCGAAGAAGAACCCCGAGGCGCTCACGGTCGAGCAGTTCGACCGGCTGAACGCCGGCCTCAGGAGATTCGCCGGCGACGCCCTGTTCGCCGAGCGGTTCGCCGCAAACCTCGGCGGCAAGGGAACCCTGGAGTTCTGGGCCGATCTGAACAGGCCCATGGCCAATCCGGAACTCATGCATGAGCGGCGCGAGCAGATGGCCGGCCTCCAGAGAAGCTTCGGCCTCACGCTGGCCACGGCCAGCCAAAGTGACACGACCGCCATGGAGACATGGAGGCGGGATGTCGTAGCCCTCACCGACAGGCCGTTGGAGAAGCACGGCGGAATGCCTTTCGGCGGTCAGATCATGAGCAACCTCATGCGGTGGGGCGACTACGACGACAAGTTCCTGCACGAGTTCGGCAACAAGCTCGTCGCCGCGGAGAAGAAGCTCACACACAACGGTGGCCATGCCGCCTGGCAGCCCCTCGGCATTGATCCGCAGCTGAACCACACGGGAACCGATACCGGCTGGGACCCGATGACCGGCTACTTCAAGGCGCTTGCCAACAACCCCGACGCAGCCACCGATTTCTTCGGCGCCACCTTCCTCGCGAAGGACGAGGACCACGACTTCAAGGTGGACGGCAAGGACGACCGGCGCTCTCTGAGCAACTTCGAATACTTCTTCGAGGAGCGCGACTGGCCCCACGACTACGACGAGGCTCGCGAGGAGAGCATCGCAGGACGGAACAACCTGGCGATGGCGCTGGAAGCCGCGACGACCGGCCATCCGGCGGGCGAGATGCCGACCGCCGACCTCCCACCGCACTCGAATGTACAGGCCAAACTTATGTCGGACATCGTCGCCTCTGTTGCGGAGAACCCCAAACGACTCACAGACAACGGCTATATGTCCGACAGTATCGGGCAGATCGCCTCGGAATACCTGCCCGACATCAACCGTGCGATCGCGGACGACCCGCACGGGAGCACTGACAAGCTGTTCCCTCTGGCGGGCACCCAAGCCGATCTCCATCATAGGGACGTCTCGTCGTTCCTCGTGACCGTGGGTCAGAATCCTCAAGGATACGCTGCTATCGAAGTGGGCCAAAAGGCCTACATGGCTGACCTCATGGACTACCACCTCAATCCGGACCTCCCGGCGGACCAGCGCTATCCGCACTCGGCCCAGGACACGGTTGAGGCGATCACCCGTCGTTCGGGTGAGGTGAGCGGCACGCTCTCAATCGGCGTACAAGAAGCCGTGCTGGGACCAGCCGCCAAGGAGGCCAAAGAGTTCTCGGACTCGGTCGCGCAGCAGAAGAACGCGTGGTCCGGGGCCGTGGGAACGGGCATCGGAGCCGGTGTGAGTTTCATCGCCACACCGGTGGGCGGTGCCGTGGTCGGCGGTGCCGCGACTACCGTCAGCGGCATGCTCCTCGAGCACATCTTTCAGCAGTCTGAGACCGATGTCCTGAACGATGCCGGCCAAGAGGCGGGCAGTCTATGGGAGACGAGTAGGGAGCAGAGCGCGGAGCACGGACAAATGGCAGCCGCCGACGCGGCCAAGGCTCATGGTCTCTCCAATCCTGACCGAGCGGCTGATTGGGCCCTGAAGGGCCGCGACGACGGATTCTCGGATGCCGCCGCAAACGTCAGACACATGTCAGACCATCTGACCACGGAGGTTCCCGCAGAATGAGACATTCGAGTACGACTACCGCCTCCGCTAGGACTGCCCGGCAGAAGAGCCGGAACCCGAAGCGGCGATCAGCACGACAGTGCACCGCACTCATGATGGCCGCACAGCTCGCACTGATTCTCACTGCCTGCTCGGATCCAGAGGAGAAGCGGTCCTTCACCGTACCGTCGGAACTCTGCGGAACACCGGTGCCGACCGCCTCGCTGGACGCGGTGCTGCCCAGGAGCGGCAGCACCGTGAAAGCGGACGCACAGTCAAGGGAGGTAGGGCGCACCCACTGCAAGGTTTCCGTCGATGGCAAGACCGTGTTGAGCGCGTTCTCGGAGTGGAAACGAGATGCCTCCATTGCCACGGTGGCCGGCAGCAACCCGTACATCGAACTCGACGGCCAGAGAAGCGAGGACGGGACGTACGCCTGGAGTAGCAAGGGCGGGGTACGTCTCATCTCATGCCCAGCGGCGGCCAAGGAGCATCCTGACATGAACCAGCTCTTCGTCAGAGTGCTCATCTACGACAAGAAGTTCTCAGACATCCATGCGGCCAAGAACCTGCTGCTCGCCTACGCGAGGTCTGTTGCCGACTCCGCGGCATGCAGGGGAACTGCGTCATAGGACCTGCTGATTCCGTTACACCCGGGCATGCAGCAAAGATCCCGATAACCGTTTCCCGGTTCCCCGGATCTCTGGCATCGGAGCTGACGAAGAGGTGGGCACCCCTCGCGCGTGCCCACCCCTCATCAGCACCCCGAGCCGTCCGCCGCAGCCGAGCATGTCAGGCGAAGTAGCCGGCGGCCTTCCTGTCACCACCCATGTAGTCGCCACCCGCGTTCGCCACGACCTGACCGATCTGCATGAGCGCGCGATGGATGTCCGCTGCCTCCTTGTCCCACTTCGCCTGCTCCTGAACGTAGGCGTTGTGGGCCTCGCCCTCCCAGCCGGCGGCCACGGTGGCCATGGCCGCCTTGATCTCCCGCAGGTCCTCCTCGAGCTTCCTGGCCTGGTTGCCGAGCGTGGTCGCCGCCAGTTCAAGACCGCCGTACCTGACGACGAGCTCGTCTCCCGAGTTCATGCCCATGATTCCCTCATCTCGCGTTTGGTGATGATCGGCCATGACAGCCGAAGTCGAGTAGCTCGGTGTTCCTAGAGACCGGCGAGGCCCGACCTGGGGGCGGCGCTGCCACCGGCACCGAGATCGACGTTGATCGCCTGCACGGCGGCGCGGACGTCGTCCTCGGTGCCGTCCTTGATCCTCCTCGAAGTGCTCATGGCCTCGATGAACTTCGCGAGGATGTTGCCGAGACCCACCATCGAGGTGTTGATCTCCTGCTGCTTCGCGTTGAAGGCCCCGGCACCGATACCCTTCCACTGGCCCTCGAGGCTGTCGATCGTGCCCTGGATCTGCCGCAGTTGGCCCTTGATCGAGTCGAACTTCTCGGTGAGCTGCCTCTCGAGCTGAATGACTTGCTGGTCCGAAAGCCGCTGGCCCTGTGACACAGTTGCGTTCCCTTCTGAATTCGTGTGACTGGTTTGGATCGCGCCTCGCCAGACAGCAGCAAGGCGATGCTCAAGGTGAAGACCTCTGTCCGGATTCGTTGCCCCGGCCGTGCGGTCAGGCAGCGCGCCGCTGACGGACGACGGTGAAGGCCATGCCCGCGAGGACCGCGACGACTGCTGCTCCGCCCAGGACAAGGCCCAAATGGCCGTCGTCCTGGGTCTTCTTGCTCGAGCCCTCCGTCAATGCCTCGGAGACGGGCTTCTCCTTCGGCGGCTGTGACGCGGCCGGAGTGGAAGGGGCCGCCGGGTCTGCGGGGGCGCCGCCCGTCCTCTCGTTGGTCAGGGGGCTGATGTCGGGGTCTCCCGGCTTGCCGAGGCCTCGGTTGATGTGTGCGTTGGGGCGCACGATTCCGTGGCCGAGGTAGTTGCTGAGGGTGCCGTCCCCGGAGCCGTCGGGCTTGGCCGCACTCTCGAACATGACCCGGAGGACCTGGTTCGCGGTCCACTCCGGATGGAGGGACCAGATCAGGGCGGCGGAGGCAGAGGCGAGCGCTGTTGCCGAGCTGGTGCCGCCGTCACCGTCGCAATAGCGCGTGAAGGTGGTGTCGCACCAGCCGGGGATGTCGTTGCCGGGCGCGGCGATATCGACGAAGTCACCGTGCTGGGAGTAATCGGCGACCCGCCCCTCCCTGTCCGTTGCTGCGACACCGACCACCTCCGGATAGTTGGCAGGGTACTCGGGCTTGTTACCGTTCTTTGCATCATTGCCAACAGCGGCGAAGAACAACTTGCCCTTTTCCTCGGCGTACTTGACCGCTTCAATCTCCTGAGGACTCAAGTACTTGCTTCCGAAGGACATGCTGATGATCCGCGCATCACTGTCCGCGGCGAACCGAATGGCCTCTTCCGCATCATGGGCGTTCACCGCTACCCTGTTCTGCAGATCAGTGTCAGAGATCCGCAAGGGCAGGATCTTCGCCCCTGGGGCAAGCCCTTTCAAGCCACCGCCTTCACCCGAACCGGCGATCAGTTCAGCCATGCTCGTACCGTGACCGTTGTAGTCGTCCGTGGCATCGCCCTTGGTGTCCGATGCATCCAGACCTTTCAGGACCTTCCCCTTCAGGGATGGTATCGAAGGATTCACTCCTGTATCGATGACGGCAACGGTGATGCCCTCGCCGGTCGTCTTCTTCCAGATCTCGTCGGCATGCATCGCGTCCAGGTACCACTGCCTGGAGCGCATGTCCCCCGCGGCAGCGGTCGGGGCCATATTGATCAGGGAGACGGCACACGCTCCGACCAATGCCATGGTGAATGTGAGAGGGCGCCGGGAGGCGCGGCCCCACCTCCGGCTCGTTCCTGCTGTCATCCCGACTTCCGAACCTTCCCTGCGCCTAGTCGATCACTGGTGGTACAGCACCCCGTCGCTGTACTTTCCACGTCTGCTCGTCCTCGGTCAGGTGGTCAGGACGCGCGGCCTCCTCGCGTTCCTGGTCCTGGCGACCTGGCTGTCGTTGACCGGCCTTGGCTCCGGACACAGCTCCCGAAGCCGACCCCACGCCTTGGGCACCGTTGCGTGGCATGCCGAGGACTCCATCGACAGTCGGCGTGCCCTTTCCCGTTGTCCGAGGCACAGCCTTGCCTTCACCCGCACCGATCGCGCCGAACTGATTCGACCTTGCCCCAGGGCTACGGCCATGGGGGGAAGTCTCGGCACCGACGACGGTGCCCTTGGGCGTACGCGAACCGGCGTTTCCGGGGACTGCACGCTGAGGGGTTCCTCCGATGACGCCGCTCGAGTGACCGGCACGTCCACTTGCCGTCGGTGCACGGCTCGTACGGCCGGCTGGGGATTGGCCCGCAGCGGCCGGCCGGCCGACAGCAGGGCCCTGCCCGGACGCGCCCACGGCACCTGCTCGCCCTGCGGCACCGCCTGTTCCCGTGGGCCCGTAGGGGCGACCGAGCATGCCCCGGGCGCCCGGCGTGGTGGGGCTTCCCACGGCACCCGTGCGGCCGGCCACTCCGGCGCGTCCAGCAGCCGGGGCACCGCTGCCGGTCGCGCTGGGGCGGCCGACCGCGTTTCCGCCGGCACTTCCACCCACCCGTGGCGCGGCCGAGGTACCCCTGGCTCGGGGTGGCAACCCCTGGACGGGAGCGGCGAGGACCGGTGGCGTGGAGGAGTGCGGGCCTCCTGGGTTACCGGGACTGCCCGTGGCCGGTGAGTGCGGTGCTCCACCGGACGTCGCGGTCGGGGCGGGGGGTGTCGCCACTCCGTCGATCTCCATGGCCGTCTGCCGCTCCGTCACCGACGGGACCGTACCGAACTCCCCAGCGCGGGAGCCGCCGCCTGTGGCTCTCGTCCCACCCTGGTCAGCGCCTGGCCGACTGACATCGCTCGAGGACCCGGCACCGTGCGCCGGGTTCACCTGGGAGTCGCTCCCTCTCCTCATCACCGTGGGCCGCGGCACATCCGCGCTCAACGCCGCTGGAAACGCCGGCGGTTGCTGCGCGGCCAGCGACTCCTCCGACACCGCGTAGAAGGATGCCAGGCGGTTCATCTGGTTGATGGCCTCCTGGCGGTTCCTCTCGACCCTGACCGCCTCCAGATACTCCGGATCGTTCTCCTTGGCCGGGGTCAGCGCGAAGTCCTCGACCGTCCTCGGCACCTGGCGGTTGTCGCGTTCCCGCGGCATGGAGTTCCGGACAGAGGTCAGGCCCGTGCTCGCGGCCGTCATCTGGGTACCGGCTGCGTTGGCGAAGGTCGCCAACGCATAGGCATGCTTGGCCAGGGCGTTTCCGAAACGCCGGAACTCGGTTGCGGCCTCGCCCTTCCATTCGACCCTGTTGACGTAGTCGGAAAGTTCCCTCGCGGCCCTGTTGAGGGCGGTCTTCGCTCCGACGAGGGCCTCGCCCGCACGCTCCAGATCGGCGGGATTGGAGTTCCCGACGAGATCGAGCATCTCGTTGAGCCTCCTCGACTCGAAGTCCGTCCTGCCGAAGAACCCGCCCGAGCCGCTGCCGAAGCCGATGTCGTCCATCATCGTCGCGAAGCGCTCGAGGGCGTCTGTCGCGCCGAACCGCGCGCGGATCTGTGTGGAGTCCTCGGCCTGCTGCTGCTCGGGGGTCAACGGCTGCTCGTTCTCACTCATCTGCGATCACCCCAGGTCCCCGTCACCGGACCGCTTGCTGTCGTCTCGGGGCTGCCCGACCCGGCCGGTCTCGTCGGGGGCGCTGTCGAGCCTGTGCTGCGCCGTCCGGAGTTCCTGGGCCCGCTGCTCCTCCACAACACGCGTCTGGATCGAGTGGAAACGCTGCCGCAGGTTCTCTTCCAGGTTGTCGAACCCGATCTCCGCGCCACGGACTGCAATGCTCAGCATCTCGATCTGATCGCCCAGCGACCTGGAGAGCCTGACGATTTCCGAATGAACCCGGTCGTACTGCGCGTGAAGGCCGTCAGCTTCGAGAAAGCCCGCTCCGGGGGCACTGAAGGAGCTACGGGGCACCGCCTGAGTGGCCAGCTTGGACCTGCCGGCCTCGCCCTCCTCGAATTCCGCGAGAAGCGCGTTCACCCGCTCCTGGAAGCGCTTCAGTGCACCCGCACCACGCTCGAGATCTCTCGCGGCGCCGCCCCCGCCACCGTCCGCTGGCAGCATTACGACCGACCCTCCCCGTCAAGAGTCGTCACAACGAATTCACACCGTGCGGTGGTGGCTCGTGGTGACTCGTCATCCAACTGTCATTCACCGATACTCGCTTGTCACTGTAGTCACTGCCGCCGACAGTCCCAAGTGCCTTATTCGTCAGACGATTTACCCGGCATCCCGGCACCCCGGCACCGCCGGGCGCACCGCGACCCTATGCGGCCGCGACGAGGGGCCGCATCCGTAGAAGTACTCAGACCCGGCCGGATCCTCGTCGGGCCGCCGTCAGGTCCCCGATCCCGGTTCCGGGCCGGCGGCCCGGCGCCTGGCGTCGCGGACCGTCACCGCGCCGCCGGCGATCGCGGCGACCAGGACCGCGCAGCCCACCACGACGTACGTCGCGAGCCGCGCGTTGCGTTCGTCCGCGGTCTCGCCGAGGTGGAGTTCGGCGGGCGTCGGGGCCTCTGCGCCGGTGAGGCCCTCCTCGGCGACGGGTTCCGAGACCGGCTCGTCGTCCTCGGTGAGGGCCCGGACCGGGTCGACGACGCCCCAGCCGACCAGGCGGTCGCGGCCCGCGACGGAGCGTTCCGCGGTCTGCTGGATCTGGGCGACGATCTGCTCCTGCGTCCAGTCCTCGTGCTTGCTCCTGATGAGCGCCGCGACGGCCGCCACATAGGGAGCGGAGAAGCTGGTTCCGTTGTCGGCGCAGTGACCGCCGCCGGGGACCGTGGAGACGACGTCCACACCGGGGGCCGCGATGCCGACGAAGTCCCCGGACTGGGAGAACGCCGCCCGCTCGTTGTTGCGGTCCGAGGAGGCGACGGCGAGGACGCCCTCGTAGGAGGCCGGGTAGGTCTTCTTGACGTTGCCGCCCGTGCCGTCGTTGCCCGCAGCGGCGACGACCACGATCTCCCTGTCCAGTGCCCTGTCGACGGCCTGCTTCAGCAGGGGTGTGGGTTCCACTGCGTCGGCGGTGTCCTGGGAGATGTTGATGACCCCGGCTCCCTCGGCCACCGCGTGGTCGACGGCCCGCGCGAGCGTCTCTGCGGTTCCGTGCCCCTCGGCGTCGTTCTGCTGGATCGGGATGATCGTGGCTTCGGGGGCGAGGCCGACGAATCCGGTGCCCTCGGCCGGGCGCGCGGCGATGATGCCGGCGACCTTGGTGCCGTGGCCGACGGTGTCGGTGGTGCCGTCCTCGCTGCCGCGTTCGAGTGCGTTGCCGTCGGCGTCCTTCAGGTCCCGGTCGAGGAAGTTCCGGCCGCTCGCGGCGTCGACCGCCGGGCCGAGCTGCGGGTGCCCGGCGTCGACCCCGGTGTCGATGACGGCGACCCGCACGCCCCTCCCGGTGGACTGCTCCCAGAGTTCGTCCAGCAGGACGCGCTGCAGCGCCCAGGGGCGGCCCTCGTACGTGTTGCCCGGGTAGGTGCACCGGTCGGTACCGTCCGCCGCCGCGGGGGCGGACGCGACGGCGACGAGGGAGAGCGCGGCGGCCGCCGGGGCGGCGAGGAGGCGCCGGTACATGTGCGTCATCTCGGTCCGGGTCCCCGCCTCAGGAGCCCTGCGGCTGGCGCGCGGCACCCGTGGACAGACGGGGCCCGGTCGGCAGGAAGGCGGACCAGGCGGCCGGTACCGGCACCGGCTCGACGTTCTTGTAGCCGAGGCGGTTCTGGGCCTGCTGCGCCTCCTGCCGGCGGGCCTCCCGCTCCCTGCCGGATCCGGAGGCCCCGATCCCGGAGTCGTCCGCCGCGCTGTCGCCGTTGGACTGCATGGCGTAGCGCAGTCCGGTGTCCGTGACGAGGAAGAGGAAGCCGGAGTCCGTACGAGAGCCCTTGAACTGGCGGAAGAGCTGACCGGAGCCGGGGGTGACGTAGGCGCTGCTGGAACCGGTGGGGAGTGTGGCGGGGAACCCGGCGCCGGCCCAGGTGCTGAGGGTGGTCGAGCCGTCGCCGTCCACCTCGCGGAGCACGTTGCACACGGTGTCGCGGCTTCCCTCGTCCGTGCCGGCCGAGTTGACGGGCTCGGGGGCCTGCTCGGGCCACTCCTTGTCCTTGCCGAAGGCCCGGCCCGGCCGGATGGCGGCGGGGCTGACGGACTCGGCGCGGCCGTCCTGGTCGAGTTCGATCAACTCGCGGCTGCCGAGCAGCAGTTTGGCCGTGAAGTCGGTCACGGGCGCCACCCGGCCGCTCAGTACGACGTACTGCTGGACCCGGGTGCCGTCGGTGGCCTCGAGGACCATGCCGACCTTGTTCACCGCGTCCGGGAGTCCACCGGGGACCCCGGCGTCCGCACCGGCGCCCGGCACCGCGGGGAAGGCGATCCTGTCGCCCTTGTGCAGGGTGTCCAGCCAGGCGGCGGAGACGCGCTGGGGTGCCCGTCCGAGGCCGACGAGCACCCGCAGGAGCAGTTCGTCCTCGTCCACGGGGTAGGCCGTGCCGGCGGCGTCGACGATGTGGCGGGTCTCGTCGGGGCCCTCGACGTAGAGCAGTTCCCCGCCGCGCAGCCGG
The DNA here is from genome assembly GCF_003122365.1 of Streptomyces spongiicola. Classification (NCBI taxonomy): domain Bacteria; kingdom Bacillati; phylum Actinomycetota; class Actinomycetes; order Kitasatosporales; family Streptomycetaceae; genus Streptomyces; species Streptomyces spongiicola. The sequence continues at coordinate 5,488,377 of NZ_CP029254.1, read as the reverse complement.
CCGGCGCCCTCGGTCCTGCGCTCCTCGCGCTCGGCGAGGACGAAGGCGGCCTTCTGGATGGCGCGGCCGCCTTCGCCGGGCCGTTCGCAGACCGCCCAGCGCTTGGCGGACCCGGCCTCCTCGGCGTCGGGGAGCCGGTCGGGGGCGTAGGGGATGCCGAGGGTGGCGCCGTGCGGGATCGTGCCGTTGTCGAGGACCGACTCGTCGACGTTGACGACCCTGCCCTTGCCGGGGTCGAGGAGCAGTTTCGCGGACGACATGTTGAGCACCGGGTGGAGCTGCTTCTTCCCGTCGGTCCTCAGCACGACGTAGCGGGTGGTCGACCTGCTGGCGATGATGACGTTCTCGTTGGGGGTGTCCCAGTTCTGCGGGGCCACCGGCCTGAACATGCCCCACGCTCCGAAGACGGCCAGGATCACCACGGCCACGACGGCTCCGGGAACCACCGCGCGCAGGGGGCGGGGCGCGCCCTCCTCCGACCCCGTCGTGTTCGGCTGTACGAACTGCGCGACCAGTCTCCGCTTCGCGAAGGTGTACGCGTTGAGTTCGTCCCGACGTGATGCCATCTGTCCGCTGCCCCTCTCCCCGCCGGGCGGCCGGGTTGTGCCACCCCCGTGCCGGGGCCCGCCGCCGCACAGCCCCCCACTATGCCTGCCGGCGCCTTCGCCCCACCGCTCAGGTAGGGTTATCGCCCGGTCAACGCCCCTGTGGGGTCGGCGAACACGGACGCGAGGGGGCAACGCAGCGATGGGTACGGCGACTCGCTGTCGCCGGGGGCGGACTTCCGGAGGGGCCCCGGAGACTTCCCGGCGGCAACGCGGCAACGCTCTGGCCGGTGATGCCGCCCCGACCGGCGACGACGCACCGGCCGCGGCCACTCCGCGGCCCCTCGCCGGTGCGGGCCGTGTCGGCCCGTTCTCGTTGCGGCAGTTGGTTCTCGTGGAGCTGGCGCTCGCGCTGGTCCTGGCGGGCGCCGCGCCGGGCGGTCTGTGGCTGGTCCCCGCCTGCGCCCTCGCCGCGGCCCTGCTGCTGCTCGCGGTGCTGAGGCGGCGCGGTCACGCACTGCCGGACTGGCTGTCCACGGCCCTGGGGCTGCGGGCACGCCGCCGGGCCGCCGGGCCCGCGGGCCCGGACGTCGATCCGTCTCTGGCGCCTCTCGCGGAAGCCGCCCCCGGTGTACGCCCGTTCACCTACGTGGGCCGCGATCGCCGCACGGTCGGGATGCTCGGGGACGGCTCGTTCCTGACGGCCGCCGTACGGGTCGAGGCGAGTGGCTCCGGGCTGCGGCCCGCCTTCGGGGCCCGGGCCCTGCCGATGGCGCTGCTGGGCGGAGCCCTGCGGGTCGACGACATCACCGCGGAGTCGGTGCAGTTGGTCCAGCAGGTGCGCTCCGCGCCCGCGCCGCATCTGCCGCAGCAGTCGGTCGCACGGCTCTCCTACGGCCCGTTGCAGGAGCGGACGGGCGCTCCCGCGCTGAGGATGACGTGGGTGGCCGTGAGGCTGGACCCGGAACTCTGCCGGGAGGCGGTCGAGGCCAGGGGCGGCGGTGTCGAGGGCGCGCAGCGCTGCCTGGTGCGGGTCGTCGACCATGTGGCGAGCCGGCTCACCGGGGCCGGGTTCCAGTCGGTGGTCCTGGACCAGGAGGAGTTCAACTCCGCGGTCGCGACCGCGGTCTGTGCCAGCCCGAGTGCCGCGGCCCTCGCGGGCCGGACCGGTGCGGCGGCCCAGCGCCGCACCGCCGAGACCTCGCGGGTCTGGCGCTGCGACGACCGCTGGCACACGACGTACGCCGTGGGCCGCTGGCCCGGGTTGGGACGCGGCGCGCAGCCGCTGCCCGCGCTGGTGTCGGCGCTGACCTCGGCCCCGGCCTACGCGACCACCTTCAGCCTCTCGCTGCGGCGCGGTGCGCGGCGGGGAGCGCTGGTGATGCACGGGCACGTGCGGATCACCGGCGGTTCGGACACCGAACTGGTCGCGGTGCGAAGGGAACTGGAGCAGACCGCGCGGTCGGCCGGGGTGGGTCTGCTGCGGCTGGACCGCGAGCAGCTGCCCGGGGCACTGGCGACGATGCCGCTGGGAGGCACCCGATGACGGGCGCGGGCACGGGTTCCCCACGTGCACGGAGGGGGCTGCTCGGCCCCCGGCACCCGGGACACACCATGGCGGCGGAGGACCTCGGTGCCCTGTTGCTGCCGGTGGGCGACGACGGCGTGGTGATCGGCGACGACGCCGGGGGCCGGCCCCGGATGGTGGGCTTCCACCGTTCGGCTCCGTACGAGGTGCTGCTGATCGGCGGCCTCTGGACGGCGCAGGTGCTGGCACTGCGTGCGGCCGGTACGGGTGCCCGGGTGGCGGTGGAGACCGGCCGGGCGCAGGCGTGGACGGCGCTGGCGCAGGCGGCCGGGGCGGGCCTGGAGTGCATCACGCTCCACGACGTGGGGCGCGTGCCGCCGATGGGCGCCACGGTGGGGAGTCCGGTGGTGGTCGTCAGGGACTGCGGCATGCGGCCTCCGCGGGGGCGCGTGGTGTCCTCGCCGTGGCAGTCGGTGCTGACGCTGCTCCCCTATCTGAGCCCCGTGGCACCGCGGCTGCTGCGAGACGCCACGCTGGTCGGAGTGCAGCGGGTGTCGCCTCAGGAGGCCGGGCAGATCGGCCGGATCCTCGGGCTCGGCCGGGCGGAGAGCGACGCCCTTCCGACCCTGGCCGACGGGGTGACACTGTGGGTCTCGGGGCGTGAGCGCCACTGGGTGATGACGAGCGGCACCGACGCCGAGACCGGCCTGCTGGGTGTGGCCCGCCGGGTCGACTGACGTCACCGCCACCGGTGGGCGGCGGTGCACGGGCGATGGTGCGACAGGTCGGCGGTCGGCGGTCGGCGGTCGGCGGTCGGCGGTCGGCTGTGGACCTGAACGGCGCTCGCTAGGATGCCGGTGTGACCCGGGCGACATCAGCGCGTGCGGCCCTCTCCGGGTTCTCGCGGGGGAACAGGTCCACGGCCCGGCCCCTTCGGGTCACTTCGACTCGGCACCATCGAAAGGAAGCATGACGCATGGGGAGCGCCCAGGAGAAGGAAGAGCTGTACGCCCTCGACATCTCCGGCGTCGAGTGGCACGGTGCGCCCGGCACCAGCCCTGACGAGGAGCGGGTCGAGATCGCTCATCTGCCCGGCGGCGCGGTCGCGATGAGGTCGTCGCTGGACCCGGAGACCGTGCTGCGTTACACGGAGGCCGAGTGGCGGGCCTTTGTACTCGGCGCCCGGGACGGGGAGTTCGACCTGCGCTGAGATCCTGACGGGCCCGGGCGATCCGCGGGCCGGCGCCGGAGGCGGCGTGGCGGGGGGTGCCGGGGTACGGGGCGGCTCGGGCCGGTGCGGGCGAGGTGCGCCGGACTCGGCGGCCGGCGGCTCGCGGTGGCCGACGGTACGCGGTGGCCGATGGCAGGGGCGGCAGGCGGTAGGGGCGTCAGGCGGCTCGCGGCGGTAGGCGGTAGGCGGTACGTGCCGATCCCGTGACGCCCCGACAGCCCCAACAGCCCCGTCTCCCGCGGAATCTCCGGTTTCGCCCGTCACCCCGCGCCGCCCGTCTGTCACCTGGGCCGGCGCCGCGGCGGCGGGCGACGCAGGGGACGGGCACCGGGCGCGCTCCGGCCTGCCGTACCGTCGGTGTCGGCGATTAGGGTGGGCCGGGGGCTCGGCGGAACCTGCGGGCAGGTGCGCGGCGCCGTACGGGGGAGAGCCGGGCGGGCCGACGGCGGACACGGTCGCCCCTGCCCACCACGGCATGAGGGTGCTCGACCACAGGAGGCAAAGTGAACGGCGATCGGGACGAGATCCGCGGGGGCTGGAGCACGCCCGTCGACGATCAGTCCGACGCGGAGCCCGCAGAGTTGACGGGTGAGTTCACCATCGACTACACCCCGCCCGCCTGGTACACGCAGAACGCGTCGGGGGCTACATCGGGGGGCTCCGCCGTGCAGGGGGCGACCTCCCCGCCGCCGTCCGGGGCGCCCGTCGCCGTGCCCGGTCTTCCTCAGGGCAGTGGGTTCGAGCCGGACCGGCCTGTCTCGGCGCCCGGTTCGGCGCACCACGAGACGAACACGCCGTCCACCCCGGCGCACCACGAGACGAACACGCCGTCCACCGGGCCGGCGCCGGCCCGCACGCCCGGACCGGTCGCGGCGCAGGCTCCGGTTCACGATCCCGCCCACCCGGCGGCCGGGGACGCTCCGGGCGGCACGGCGCCCGGAGCTCCGGACGGTGGGGCGCCGCAGCCGTTCGGCGGCGGCGATGTCGAGAGCGGCGCGACGATGCGTATCTCCCCCGCCGCTCTCAGGCGTGAGAGCGCGGAGCGCGAGGAGGCGGCCGCCCCCTCGGCGTCGCAGGAGGAGAGGGGTACGGCCGGTGGCACTCCGCCCCCCGCCGCCGGAGCCGACCGCGTGGACGAGCCGGCGGCCGTGAACGAACCCGAGGCGCCCGGAGGGCCTTCGGGCGCGGAGGGGGCGAGTGCCGAGGGCAGCGGCGAAGGCACCGCGGCCGGCGCCGCTCAGGAGGCTCCCGCTGCCGGGCAGCGGCACGGCGACGAGGGCACCGCCCAGGCCGGCCCGGCGGCCGCGGGCCGGTACGAGGGAGCTTCCCACGGCGAGCGCGAGAGCGCGGACGCCGCCCAGGACCTGCGCGGGACGGACGAGTCGTCCGGCACCCGGCACGGCGCCGAACCGTACGGAACCACGCCCGGCGCCGAACCTTCCGAGGCCGCGCCCGGCGCCGAACCGGCAGGCACCGCGCCGTCCGCCGAACCGTCCGGTGCGGTTCCGTCCGGAACCACGCCCGAACCCGGACCCGCACCCGCACCCGAACCCGGAGACTCCGTCCCCGAGGCCGCGCTGCCGCAGGACGGCGGTCCCACCGCCGCACCGCAGGGCACTCACCCGCTGCCGGCCGCCGCACACCCCTGGGCCCCGGCGCCCGGCGCCACGCAGGACGCCGACGGAGTCCTGCCCCCGCTGCCGCCTGCCTTCCCGCCCGCCGCGCCGACGGCCGCGCCCCAGTGGCCCGTACAGGCGCAGCCCGCGGATCTGCCCGCGGCCGCGGCTCACCAGCAGTCGGCGTCCCCCTCGGGGGTACCGGAACAGCCCACCGGCCACGGTTTCCCTCCGCCGGGCACCCAGCACCCGCAGCCCGCGGACCCGCAGGGCGGCCACGGGTTCCCCGAGCCCCCGCAGCACCAGCCCCAGCCCCAGCCCCAGCCCCACCAAGACCAGCCCCAACACCAGCACCAGCCCCCGCAGCCCCGGCAAGGCGCCCGGCATCCCGACCCGGCCGCGCCCCCGGACGGTTACGGGTTCCCTCCGCCGGCCTACGGCCCCGGCCCGTCCCACTGGCAGCCCGGTGCTCCGCTGCCACCGGCCGCGCCGGCCCCCGAGCCCCTGCCTCCGCAGAGCGGCTACGGATTCCCGCACGGCGGTCACGGCTTCCCGCCGGCGACCCGGCAGCCCGGCGGCCCGGGGCCGATACCGCCCCAGGCGCCCCGGGGCGGGCAGCCACCGCACGTCCCCGGCCCGGCCGCTCCTCAGCCGCCGGCCCGGCAGGCCCGGACGCAGGGACAGGCTCACCCCCGTGGGCAGGCTCAGCAGCCCCCGGCCGACCCGGTCGACCCCCGCACGGGTGCGGGCTGGCCCCAGCCGGTCGCGCCCGACCAGCGCGAGCGCTCCGTGCCGGGTGCACCGCTCGGCTACACGGCGGCGGTGGAACTGTCCTCCGACCGTCTGCTGCGCAACACCAAGCCCAAGGCCCGGTCGAGCCGCAACCCCTCGGCCCGGTTCCGGATCGGCGGCAAGAAGGAGGAGGCGGAGCGGCAGCGCAAGCTCGAACTGATCCGCACCCCGGTGCTGTCCTGCTACCGGATCGCGGTCATCAGCCTCAAGGGCGGCGTCGGCAAGACCACGACCACCACCGCGCTCGGCGCCACCCTGGCCACCGAGCGCCAGGACAAGATCCTGGCGATCGACGCCAACCCGGACGCGGGCACGCTCGGGCGGCGGGTGCGGCGCGAGACCGGCGCGACCATCCGCGACCTGGTCCAGGCGATCCCGTACCTCAACTCCTACATGGACATCCGCCGGTTCACCTCGCAGGCGCCCTCCGGTCTGGAGATCATCGCCAACGATGTGGACCCCGCCGTGTCGACGGCGTTCAGCGACGAGGACTACCGCCGGGCGATCGACGTGCTGGGCAGGCAGTACCCGGTCATCCTCACCGACTCCGGCACGGGTCTGCTCTACAGCGCGATGCGCGGCGTGCTGGACCTCGCCGACCAGCTGATCATCATCTCCACACCGTCCGTGGACGGCGCCAGCAGCGCGAGCACGACGCTCGACTGGCTGTCGGCGCACGGCTACGCGGAGCTGGTGCAGCGGTCGATCACCGTGATCTCCGGGGTCCGGGAGACCGGCAAGATGATCAAGGTGGAGGACATCGTCCAGCACTTCGAGACCCGCTGCCGCGGTGTGGTGGTCGTGCCGTTCGACGAGCACCTGTCCGCGGGCGCGGAGGTCGACCTCGACATGATGCGCCCGAAGACGCGCGAGGCGTACTTCACCCTGTCGGCGATGGTCGCCGAGGACTTCGCCAGGGCCCAGCAGGCACAGGGCCTGTGGACGTCCGCCGGCCAGGGCCACCAGCCGCCGCACATGGCACCGCCGATGCCCCACCAGCCGTACGGGGGGCCGCCGCACCCCGGGCCGCCGCACCCCGGGCCGGCGTACGCGCCGAGCCCCGGGCAGCCGCAGCACCCCGGTCAGCCCCCGTACCACCCCGGTCAGCCGGTCGGCCCGCCGCAGCGGGGAGTCCGGCCTCCGCAGCACCCCGGTCAACCCCGTCAGCCGGGTGGTCAGCCCCCGTTCGGGGGACAGGCCGGCCACTGCGGCCCGCAGCCGGGCGGCGGACCGCTGCCGGGCATGCAGCAGCAATGGCAGCAAGTGCCTCCGTCCCGGGCACCGTCGATGCCGCAGCCGGGCGGCGCCGCCTTCCCGGGACAGCCGGCGCAACCGGGCACAGCTCCGGCACAGCCCTCGCAACCGGGTCGGCCGCCGACGCGGGACGAGGCGCCCGGTCAGCCGGATCAGGGCGGGTCCCAGGGTCACGCGCCCCCGGGCGGCAACGGCTACGGCCACCCCCGGCCGCAGCCGCCGCAGGCACCGCCGGCCTCTCCGCAGTAGGCGCCGGCGGTTCAGACCAATTGGGGCTCGCACCGTGCTCCACGGTGCGAGCCCTTCGGTGTTCGCGCAGCCCAAAGGCGATCTGACGCGGCGTCACCACATCGTTGACTCGTCTGGACCACGCTGATAGACCTTCGCATCACCAGTTGGCGCCCAGAAGATCCACGTGCCTCCTCCAAGCGAGCTACGACGCGAGGTCAACGTCCTATGATCACAACGGCTCCGCACCGCTCCCCCGGCCCGAACCCCTCCCTCCGCTCGCGGACGGAACGCCGCCCTCGCCGCCTGCTGCGGCTGCTGCTCGCCTCCGGCATCGCCGCCTCCGCGCTCTCCGCCGTCCCGCCCCGGGCAGAGGCGCAGGCGGAAGCACAGGCACAGGCACAGGCACAGGCACAGGCACCGAGTGCCGTACGCGCCGCCGAGCGGCTCACGGAAGCCCGGACGAGCGCGGACGGCATCGGCGCGCACGGCATCGGCGCGCACACGGACGACGGCAAGAACAACGGCGAGGACGACGGCAAAGACGGGGCGGACAACGTCCTGACCGTGGCCGTCTCGCAGAGCGTCGACTCCCTCAGCCCGTTCCTCGCCCAGCGGCTGGTCTCCACCAGCGTCCACCGGCTGATCTACGAGTACCTGACGAACTACGACCCCAAGGACGCGCGACCGGTCCCGGGACTCGCGACCGCCTGGACTCCGTCATCCGACAAGCTGACGTGGACATACACCATCCGCAAGGACTCCACCTGGTCAGACGGCAGGCCGGTCACCGCCGCGGACGCGGCCTGGACCTTCAACACGATGATGAAGGACCCCGGCGCCGCGACCGCCAACGGCAGTTTCACCGCCAACTTCGCCGAGGTCACTGCCCCGGCCCCCGGAACACTGGTGATCCGGCTCAAGAAGCCGCAGGCCAACATGGCGGCACTGGACGTCCCGATCGTGCCGAAGCACGTCTGGGAGAAGGTCGGCGACCTCTCCGCGTTCAACAACGACGCCCGGTTCCCGATCGTGGGCAACGGGCCCTTCGTACTGACCGACTACAAGGTCGACCGTTACATCCGGCTGAGGCCCAACAAGGACTTCTGGCGCGGCCCACCGAAGTTCGACGAGCTGGTGTTCCGGTACTACAAGGACGGTGATGCGGCGGTCGCCGCGCTGCGCAAGGGCGAGGTCTCCTTCGTCCCCGATCTCACCCCGGCGCAGGCCGATTCGCTGAAGGACGCGGACAACATCCAGGTCAACGATGCCCCGGGCCGCCGCTTCTTCGCGCTCGCCGCCAACCCGGGCGCGCGGGCGAGGGACGGCGGCAGGTTCGGCAGCGGTCACCCGGCGCTGCTCGACCCGGCCGTGCGCAGGGCGCTGTTCCACGCGGTCGACCGGCGGACCATCGTCGACAAGGTGTTCCAGGGACACGCGGCGGAGGGCGAGGGGTACATCCCGCCCCGCTTCACCGCGTACTTCTGGAAGCCGGCCGCCGCCCAGCGGATCGCGCACGATCCGGCGAAGGCGGCCGCACTGCTCGACGAGGCCGGATACCGGAGGGACGGCAGCGGTAAGCGGAGGGGCAAGGACGGCCGGCCGCTGGACTTCCGCATCCTGTGCCACGCCACCGACCCGCACGACAAGGCGGTAGGCAAGTACCTACGCGAGTGGTGGGGAGAACTCGGGATCGGGCTGAAGGTCGACTGCCTGGACAACGTGTCCGACCCCTGGCTCAAGGGTGACTACGACCTGGCGTTCGACGGATGGTCGGTCAATCCCGACCCGGACTTCGTCCTGTCCATCCACACCTGCTCCGCCCTGCCCGCCACCGCCGCGGACACCGGTGCGACCGACAACTTCATCTGCGACGAGCGGTACGACCGGCTGTACGCGCAGCAGGCGGTGGAGTACGACGCGGCCAGGCGCGGGGACCTGGTCAGGCAGATGCAGTCCCGGCTGTACGACACCGGCTTCATGAACGTCATGGCGTATCCGAACGCGCTCGAGGCCTATCGCACCGACCAGATCAAGTCCATCACGACGATGCCCGAGGCCGCCGGCAACCTCTACGGTCAGGACGGCTACTGGAGCTGGTGGTCCGCCGAGCCCGCCGCCGCGGGCCGGGCGGCCTCGGACGGCGGCGGATCCTCCGCGGCCGTGGCCATCGGCATCGGGATCTCGGTCGTCCTGGTCATAGCGGTCGGCATCCTCACCAGTCGGCGCCGCCGCGCCACCGCCGACGACCGCGAGTAGCCGGTGAGCAGCACCGCGAGGCCCTCCGGCTCCTCACCCGACGTGCCGGACGCCCCGGCGGGCACCGACCCGCCCGGGGCCCCCGGGATCGAGATGAAGGCCGCCGCACCGGCTCCCGGCTCCCCCGGCGCCCGGCCGGGCCGGACGACGGGCGCGAAGGAGGCGTACCCGGCCTTCCCGGTCTATCCGCTCTATGTGGCCGGCAGACTCGGCGGCGCCCTGGTGTCGCTGCTCGCCGTCCTCGTGACCAGCTTCTTCCTCTTCCGGATCGTCCCCGGTGACCCGGTCAAGGCGATGACGCACGGCATGCCGACCAGCGCCGCGCAACTGGCCACGCTGCGGCGGCAGTTCGGTCTCGACCTGCCCCTGTGGCGGCAGTTCGCCGACTACTCCGCCGCAGCGCTGACCGGCGATCTCGGCATGTCATACCAGTTCCGGGCGCCGGTCGGGGAACTCATCGCCCAGAAGCTCCCGGCGACCCTGCTCCTCACCGGTGTGGCCGTGGTGCTCTACTCGGCGCTGGGGCTCTGGCTCGGTACCCGTTCGGCCTGGCGGCACGGCGGACTCGGCGACCGGCTGAACACGGGATTGGCGCTGACCCTGTGGTCGGTGCCGTCGTTCTGGCTGGGCCTGCTGCTGATCATCACCTTCTCGGTGGGGATCGGGCCGGTGCCCGGCATGTTCCCGACGGGCGGGATGGAGTCGGGCGGCACGTCCGGCGTCGCGTACGTCCTGGACGTCGCGCACCACATGGTGCTGCCGGTGCTGACCCTGGTGGCCGTGGGCTACGCGCAGACGCTGCTGGTGATGCGCTCCTCGCTGCTCGAGGAGATGGGCGGCGACTATCTGACGACGGCCCGGGCGAAGGGGCTGCGGGACGACGACGTACGGCGCCGGCACGCGGTCCCCAACGCCCTGCTGCCGACGGTCACGATGGTCTTCATCAACCTCGGCCATGTGGCGGCCGGGTCGATCCTCGTCGAGACGGTGTTCTCCTGGCCCGGGCTCGGCGGGCTGTTCTACCAGGCCCTCAGTGTTCCCGATCTGCCGCTGGTGCAGGGGCTGTTCGTGGTGTTCGCGGGGGCGATGATCCTGATGAACCTGCTGGCCGACCTGCTCTATCCGCTGCTCGACCCGAGGGTGGGCCGATGACGAGGCCGATGAAGCCGACGAGGTCGAAGAATCCAACGAGGTCGACGGAGCCGACGAAGCAGGCGGAGCCGACGAGGCAGACACGACAGACGAGGCAGACGAGGCAGACGAGGCAGACGAGACAAGCGAGGTCGGCAGGGTCGCTGCGCTGGGCTCGCCGTCGTGCCTCGGCCGCGCGCTTCTGGCGGCGGTACCGCGCCCATCGCGCCGGGGTCGTGGGCCTCGCCGGCCTCGCGCTGCTCGCCCTGATCGCCCTGGCCGCGCCGTGGCTGGTCGGCGGCGACGTCCAGAGCGTCACCCACGCGCCCGGCAGCGCGCTGGAGCCGCCGAGCGGTGCCTTCCCCCTCGGCACCGACCAGTTCGGCCGCTCCCTGCTCGGCCTGCTCGTCTGGGGCTCCAGGATCTCGCTCACCGTGGGGCTGCTGGCGGCCGCGCTGTCGGTGGCCATCGGTACGCTGGTGGGCATCGTCGCGGGGCACTACCGCGGCTGGATCTCCACGGCCCTCATGAGGGTCACCGACTGGTTCCTCGTGATGCCGACCCTGGTCCTGGCGATCGTGCTGGCCACGGTGCTCTCGCGGAGTGTGTGGACGGTGGTCCTGGCCATCGGGGTCACGAGCTGGCCGACGACGGCGCGGCTGGTGCGCGCGCAGACGATCGCGGTCGAGTCGCGGCCGTACATCGAGCGTGCGAGAGCCCTCGGCGGCGGTCACCGGCACATCATGACCCGCCATGTGCTGCCCCAGGTGATGCCGCTGGTGCTGGCCCAGACGACACTCGGCATCTCCGCGGCCATCCTCACCGAGGCGACGCTGGCCTTCCTCGGGCTCGGCGACCCGTCGGTGGTGTCCTGGGGCGGCATGCTCCAGGACGCACGGGAGGCGGGCGCGGTGTCGTCGGGCCACTGGTGGTACCTCGCACCGCCCGGAATCGCCGTCGCACTGGTGGCTCTGGCGTTCACACTGTGCGGGCGGGCCGTCGAGTCCGTCCTCAACCCCCGTCTGGGGGTGTCCCGTTGAGTCTGCTGGAGATCAGGGGACTGCGGGTGACGTACGGGTCCGGGGCATCCGCCGTCCCGGCCGTGCGCGGGGTCGACCTCACCCTCGGCGCCGGGCGGAAGCTCGGGGTGGCGGGCGAGTCGGGCTGCGGGAAGTCGACGCTGGCCCTGGCCCTGCTGCGGCTACTGCCCGCGTCGGCCCGGCTGTCGGGCGAGATCCTGCTGGACGGCGAGGACGTGCTCGCCATGAAGTGGGGCCGGCTGCGGGCGGTGCGATGGGCGGGGGCGTCCGTCGTCTTCCAGGGGGCCATGCACGCACTGAACGCGGTGCACCGCATCGGCGACCAGATCGCGGAGCCGGTGCTCGTGCACGGCCGGGCGACACCCGCGGCCGCGCGGCGGCGGGCCGGTGAGCTGCTGGAGCAGGTGGGGCTGCCGGCGTCGCGCGCGACGGCGTACCCGCACGAGCTGTCCGGAGGACAGCGCCAGCGCGTGATGATCGCGATGGCGCTGGCCTGCGAACCGCGGCTGCTGGTCGCCGACGAGCCGACGACGGCGCTGGACGTGATGGTCCAGGCGCAGATCCTGCGGCTGATCGAACGGCTGGTGTCCGGGCAGGACATCGCGCTGCTGATGATCAGCCACGATCTGGCGGTGCTGGCCGACACCTGCGACCGCCTCGCCGTGATGTACGCGGGCCGGGTGGTGGAGGAGGGACCCGCCCGGGCCGTGTACGACGCGGCGCAGCACCCCTACGGCCGGGCGCTGTCGGCGGCGTTCCCGCGGGTCGGGGACCCTGCCTCGCGGCTGTCCCCGCGCGGGCTGCCCGGTGATCCTCCGGACCCGTCGGCACTGCCGGGCGGTTGTGCGTTCAGCCCGCGCTGCCCCGTGGCACTGGAGGTGTGCGGCCGTGACGACCAGGAACTGCGCGAGGCGGGACCGGACCGGCTCGCGGCCTGTGTGCGTGTGGGTGTGGGTGTGGGTGTGCGGGAGGAAGCGTGAGCGCTGTCGACGAGACCGGCACGGACCGGAGCGGGGTTTCCCCGGATGCCGCCGCCGTCCCCCTGCTGTCGGCCACCGGTGTGCGGGTGTCCTTCCCGGGCCGGCGCGGCGCCGCGTCGGCGCGCGCCGTGGACGGCGTGGACCTGGACGTCGGCACCGGGGAGATCGTCGCGCTGGTCGGCGAGTCCGGCTGCGGGAAGACGTCCCTGGCCAGGGCGCTGCTCGGTCTGGTGCGTCCGGAGGCGGGGCGGGTGTCGTTCGGGGGCGTGCCCCTCGGGTACGGCTCGCGAGCGCTGAAGGAGTACCGCAGCCGGGTCCAGTTGGTGTTGCAGGACCCGAGCGGTTCGCTCAACCCCCGGCACACCGTGTACGACGCGGTGTCGGAGGGGCTGCGGATCCACGGCTGCGGCGGCGACGAGGAGGCGGCGGCGGTCGCGGAGGCGCTCTCGCGCGCGGGTCTGCGCCCGCCGGAGCGGTTCTTCCTGCGCTATCCGCACGAACTGTCCGGCGGCCAGCGCCAGCGGGTGGTCATCGCGGGGGCGCTGGTGCTGCGGCCCGAACTCATCGTGGCCGACGAGCCGGTGGCCTCCCTGGACGCCTCGGTGCGCGGCGAGATCCTGGCCCTGCTGCTGCGGCTGCGCGACGAACTGGGCCTCTCCGCGCTGGTGGTGACCCACGACCTGGGTCTGGCGTGGAACATCGCGGACCGGGTGGCCGTGATGTACCTGGGCCGCATCGTGGAGACGGGAACGGCGGAGGAGGTGCTGACACGCCCTCAGCACCCCTACACGCAGGCGATGCTGTCGGTGCTGCCGGAGTCGGCGGCGCCGCCGGTGGTCCTGGCGGGCGAGCCGCCGGACCCGTCGCGCGTACCGCCCGGCTGCCGGTTCCACCCCCGTTGCCAGGTCCTCGCCTCGGGCGCCGCCGACGGTGTCGCCGACCGATGCCGTACGGAGGACCCGCCGGTCCTCGCCGGGGGCTCCACGGGTGCGGTGGCCTGCCACTGGGCGGAACGGACCGGCAGGACCTCCGCGGACGGCAGCCGCAAGGGCCCGGAGGCCGGGCACAGCGGCGGCGAGGGCACGGAGGCCGGGGACGGCAGCGGCGAGGGCACGGAGGCCGGGGCAGGTCCGTCGGGGGCGTGAGGCGTCCCGAGGGGACGCCCCGCGCGGTTGTGTCCGGGCGCCCTGGGCCGGGCACGGCGCCGCCGCGGCCCGAGGCATGTCCCGCAGCCCCCGGCGGGCGCACCAGGACGGCTACGGCACCTAGTCCCATCCTCCGCACATGGGGGAAGATGTCGATCGCCGGCTGGCGGCGAGGACAATATCTCACGTTGTGGACGCCAAGCCGGAGGGGAAAACCAGCCCATAGCTGGGCGAGTAGTGCATTCGATCTTCACTCGTCCGAGTGACGTGCGGAGGACGGGCCCAGTGCCGCGTCAGGCGGGGTCTGCCCGTCGGCGGCGGCGCGGTGCGGCGTCCGGCGCGGTGCGGTGGATCGCAGGGCGACGGATCGGCCTCGCAGGGGGCCTACCCGGTTGGTTCGGCGACGCGGCGAGTCGCCGTGCCGGGCGTCGCGACGGGGCGAACGCCGCCTCACGCGGCACTAGCCGCAAGGCCGTTCAGTTTGCGGATGGGTGGGGTTGTCCAGGGTCCGTAAGCTGCGGTTTCGCGGACATGAGGAGCGGAGCCCCGGTAGAACTGGCAGTCGACCAAGACAAGCCGTTCACAAGGACCGGAGGCTCCGCTGTCCGGACAGTGTGCCATCACTCGTGTCGTCACGGTGGCCGGAGGCCGGTTCGCACCCGGTCATCTCGGTGAACTCACCCAGTGCATCCCCTTCGAAATGGTCGACGAGGCATTGAAGGCCACGGGCAGGGTCCAGGAGCGGCTGCGGGACCTGCCATCCCGGGTGGTCGTCTACCTGCTGCTGGCCGGGTGCCTGTTCCCGGAGGTCGGATACCTCGGGGTCTGGCGCAAGCTCACCGGCGCTCTGGCCGGTCTGCCACTGGCCGCGCCGTCGGCAAGCGCGCTGGCCCAGGCCCGCCGCCGTATCGGCGCCACACCGCTGAAATGGCTGTTCGACCTGCTGAAAGGCCCGGTGGCCGGGCCACGGACACCGGGAGCATGGTGGCACGGTCTGCTGGTGATCGCGCTCGACGGCACCACCCTGACGGTCCCCGACACCCCTGCCGTCCTGACCCGGTTCACCAAGCAGGCGGGCAACCACGGCGGGACCGGCTACCCGCAGGTCCGCCTGCTGACCCTGGTCGCCTGCGGCACCCGCACCCTCATCGACGCGGTCTTCGGACCCACCACATCGGGTGAGACCACCCACGCCCCGCGCCTGCTGCCCAGCCTGCGGCCGGGGATGATCCTGCTGGCCGACCGCAACTTCGCCGCCCAGGGGCTGATCAACGACATCGCGGCCACCGGGGCCGAGGTCCTGGTCCGGCTCAAGAACGGCCGCCGGATGCCGATCCTGGCCCGCTACCGGGACGGCTCCTACCTCTCCGCCCTCGGCCCGGTACCCGTGCGCGTCGTCGACTGCGAGATCACCATCACCACCACCGCCGGGAAACACACCGGCCTCTACCGGCTCGCCACCACTCTGCTCGACCACCACCGCCACCCCGCCGGTGAACTGGCCATGCTCTACCACCAGCGCTGGGAGATCGAAACCGCCTACCTGGAACTGAAATCGACCATCCTCGGCGGCCGGGTCCTGCGCGCCCGCACCCCCGAGGGCATCGACCAGGAGATCTACGCCCTGCTGGTGGTCCACCAACTGCTGCGGACCGCCATGGCGGACGCCACCAGCACCCAGCCCGGCACCGACCCGGACCGGGCCGGCTTCTCCATCGCCTGGCAGGCCGCCCGCGACCAGCTCGTCCTGGCCGCGGGCATCATCGCCGACCCGGTCGTCGACCTCGTCGGCATCATCGGTCGGCACGTCCTGGCCGGCCTGCTGCCCCAGCGGCGGCTACGGGTCAGCCCCCGCATCGTCAAACGCGCCATCTCGAAGTACCAGGCACGAGGGCCCTGTATCGACCGGACCAGCTACAAGGCCACCACCGGCATCGAGATCCTCGCAGCCGCAGGCCCTTGACGACACGGCCCAGCCGCAAACTTCACGGCCTTGGCACTAGCCGCGTCGCGCTGTCGCCCGGATACGCCGGGCACGAGGACGAACCTCCGCCTCGCGGTGGACCGCCCTCCGGTGGACCGCCTTGCGATGCACCGCATCCGACGCCGCGCGCCGACCCCCGGGGACGACGGGACAGCCCTCAAGCGTCGTACTCCGCCGTCAGTTCACGCGCGCGCTTCACATCGGTGGCGATGGCGTCGAGAAGGGCCTCGACAGACTCGAACCTGGCCATCCCACGCACATAGGCGAGGAAGTCGACAGCCACGTGCAGCCCGTACAGGTCGAGGCCGACGCGGTCGATGGCGTACGCCTCGACGGTCCGCTCCGTGCCGTCGAACTGCGGATTGGTGCCCACGGAGATCGCGGCGGGCATGCGCTCCCCGGCGGCGGTGAGCCAGCCCGCGTAGACGCCGTCCGCGGGGATGGCGGTGTGCGGCAGCGTCTCCACGTTGGCCGTCGGGTAGCCCAGCTCGCGGCCCCGCTGGGCACCGCGGACGACCACGCCCTCGACCCGGTGCGGCCGGCCGAGGATCTCCGCCGCCCCCTCGACGTCACCCTCCGCGATCAGCCGCCGGGTCAGCGTGGACGAGAAGGGCTCGCCGCCGCCCGCAGCGCCGCGCACGAACAGGTCGACGACCTCTACCTCGTAGTCGTAGGTGCGGCCGAGTTCGGTCAGGAAGTCGACGTCGCCCGCCGCCCGGTGGCCGAAGCGGAAGTTGGGGCCCTCGATCACCGCACGGGCGTGGAGCTTGTCCACCAGCACCTTCACGATGAAGTCGGCCGGCGACAGCTTGGAGAACTCGGAGGTGAACGGAAGGATCAGAACCGCGCCCACGCCGAGTTCCGCCATCAGCTCCGCGCGCCGGTGGTGCGGGGCCAGCAGCGGCGGGTGGCTGCCGGGACGGACGACCTCGCTCGGGTGCGGATCGAACGTGACCACGACCGACGGCACTCCGAGCTCCCGCGCCCGCTCCACGGCCCGCCCGATGATCAGCTGGTGGCCGCGGTGCACGCCGTCGTAGGAACCGATGGTGACGACGCTGCGCCCCCAGTCCTGGGGGATGTCCTCCAAGCCACGCCAGCGCTGCACTGTGACCGCTCCTCGCCCGAACCCGAAACATCGAACCTGCGTGCGCAACGATGACTCCCTACGCAGGTCTAAGACTGCCATGCCCGCGCAGCGCCGTGGGCATCGGCACCTGGCTGCCCAGCGCCTCCAGCGTCCGGCGTGTGCTGGGGCCGACCACCACCGCCCACTCCAGCGGCGCCTCCGCCTGCCACGACACCGCCTCGGCCGCGAATCCGGGCACCTGGCGGGCCAGCTCGACCAGGCGGCGGTCGAAGCCGTTCGCACCCTGCGGGGTGCGAACGAGGAGCAGGCCGACACGGTGGACCAGCTCGCGGACGCGAGGATCCGAGGGTCGCACACCGGGGGCGCGAACGGCGCTCTGGAGCACCGTGTCCAGGACCTCCGGGTCGCCGCCCGCGTACCGCTCGTGTTCCAGGAGGACGCCCAGCAACTCGGTGCGCAGCGGCTCGCAAGCCGGGCTCCCGGGTGTCCCGAGCACGGCGGCCAGCGCACACCGCACCGGCGCGGGCCGGTCGCGGAGCAGGTCCATCACGAGCGGCAGCAGGACGGCCCGCGCCGGCACGCCGTGCCGCAGCCGGAGCGCGACGAAGGCCGCCGCGTGCGCGGCGCCGGAGGGCCGCAGCCCCACGTACTCGCTCACCAGAGCGGCCGCACGGCGGGCCAGCGCGGGTGTGCCGAGTCCCGCGAGCGCCCGCAGCACGTCGCCCGCCCCGCCGCCCGGGCGGCGCAGCGCGGCGCGGAACGCCGCGAACACCGGCTCCGGGTGGGTCTGTGCCGCGGCGGCGAGGACCTCGGCGGACACCCCCGGGGCATGATCGCGGTACGCCTCCAGGGCCCGCGCGAGGTAGCTCGGCCGGGTCCGCGGATCGCGGACGAGGACGGCGAGCGCGGCTCCGTGCAGGGCGGTGTCCGCGGGCCGGGCGAGCAGTGCCAGCGCCGCGTACCTCAGCAGGTCGCGGTCGGCCCGGGCGGTGACACGGGCCGCCACGGCAGGCGCGTACGCGGCAGCGGCCAGCCGGCGCGCGGGGCGGGTGTCGTCGTGGGCCCAGCGGTCGACGGCCCGGCAGACGGCGGACGGCTCGTCCTCGGTGAGCGCGGTCAGCAGCTCCCGGGCACGGGGGTGGGCGGTGCTGACGAGCGCCTCGCAGAGATCGTCGACGGCCCGCCCGCGGTGGGTGTGCAGGAGCGCCTGGGCCGCCGCGGCGACGGTGGGCCGGATGGCCGCGCCGGGCGTCGCGGGCAGCGGCCTGTCGTCGGTGAACCACCGGCAGAGCAGCGGCTGCACGGACCGCGGCGACCTGGCCAGCCGTTCGGCGACGGCGTCCAGAAAGCGGGGCGGCCGGCGTGCACCGGGATCCTCCGGGCAGCGCCCGCCGGTCGAGGGACCGGTGGCACTCCGCGCGCCGCATCGGCCGCTCCCGGTGCGCTCCGGCGGGCCGTCCGCCGGGACGAGGCGGCGCAGCAGGTCCATGCGCTCTGCTTCGCCGAGGTGCAGCGCCTGCCAGAAGGAGGGGCCGAACTCCGCGAGACCGGGCGTCCGGCGCGGCCCGCCGGGCAGCAGTGCGCGTCGCGTGACGCGGTCGGCGAGGGTGCGCAGCACACCGAGGTATCCGCGGGCGCGCGGCAAGCGCAGCAGCGTCTCCCGGAGGAGTCCGGCGGCCCACCAGCGGATGTCCGCGACTGCCGCCTCTCCCGCGCCGGGTGCGCCGACGCCGCCGGAACCGCCGGAACCGCCGAGTCCGCCGAGTCCGCCGAGTCCGCCGAGTCCGCAAGAGTTGTCGATGCCGCCGGGACCACCGGGACCACCGGGACCGCCGGAGCTGTGAGAGCCCTGGGGGACGTGGGGGACGTGAGAGCCGTCAGGACCACCGGAACCGGCAGGACCGCAGGCGTCATCGGAGGCGCCGGCACCGCCGAGTTCACGGCAGCCGTCGGCGCCATGCGAGCCTCCCGAGCCTCCGGCACCACGGAAGCCGCCGGGACCACCGGAGCCGTGAGAGTCATGGGAGACGTGAGCGTCGCGGGGGACGTGAGAGCCGTCAGGACCACCGGAACCGCCGACGCCATGCGAGCCGCCGGCACCGCCGGCACCGCCGGCACCGCCGACACCGCAGACACCGCAGACACCGCAGACACCGTGGGAACCGCCGGTCACATCAAGGCCGGGGAGAACACCGATGCCGTCGGGTACGTCGACGCCGCCGAGACCGCCGGGCGCGTCCGGACCGCCGGGCGCGTCCAGGCCGTCGAGCACCTCGACCAGCGCCGTGAGCCGGGGTGCCAGAGCGGCCTCCCCGGAGCAGCGGTCCAGCAGGAGCAGCGCCTCGACGACCGTACCCATCCGGTGCCGGGGCAGCGCCGGCGTGCCCGCGTCCACCGCCGAGGCACTGCCGCGGTGCAGCAGCGGATGCAGGACCGCGTCCACGTCGAGGTGACCGGCCTGGAGCCATTCGGCGACCTCCTCGTGGGCGAAGCGGTAGCCGCCGCCCGCGGGCACCAGCAGACCCGTGGCGAGCACCGCGGACGCCCATCCGGTCCGCCAGGGGAAGATGTCCCCGAAGGCCTCGCGGTCGAGACCTCCCTCGCCCGGGCCGAGGCAGCGCCGCGCCGCCTCGTGGACCCGCGCGGCCACCCGCGCCGCCAGCAGGCGCACCCGGGCCCCGTCGTGCCCGTGCCCCGCGGTCTCGGCGATCCGCGTCGCGGCACGCAGGCACATCAGGTCCGTGTGCGCCGTGAGGACGTCCTCGCGTGACGGCCGGCCCGGCACCTTGCCGGGAGTCGCCTGCCGGACCTCCGCGAGGAGCCCGAGGGTCAGCGGATGGCGGGCGTCCGCCGCGGCCGTCGCACCGGCCGGGAGCCCGAGGCGCGCCCTGGCCTGCTCGGCCTCCCGCGCGGTCAGCGGGCCGAGGTGCAGCGCCGGCCGGTGCAACCGGGCCTCGGGGTAGAGAGCCGCGGCCTGCTCCCAGTAGGCGGGCCGGCAGGCGACCACGAGCCGTACGCCGTGGTCACGCAGCCAGTGCGCGGTCTCCGCCGTCCATTCGGGGAGCCGGGCGGCCAGGGCGGCGGGCATCTCCTCGGGGCCGTCGAGGAGGACGAACAGCGGCCTCCCGGCCTCGCGGGCGACGCGGGCCACGTGCTCCGGTGCGGCCTCCGCGCCCGCCGCCGGGACGGCCCATGGGCCGCTGCGGTGGGCCGTGATCCCCGCCACGACCCGGCCGGAGCGCACCAGAACGCGGGCGACCGCGTCCGCCAGGCCGCGGTCGCCCGCCGCGAGGTCGGCCCCGCGCAGCCGGATCGAGACGCCCGCCTCGGCGCCCCGGGCCCGCCGGGCGGCGAGCGCGGCGAGTTCGGTGGTACGGCCGCTGCCGAGGGCTCCGGTGAGGGCGAGGACATGCGCCGGGGAAGCCTCGAACTCGGCGAACTCCCTTACTACATGCGGGCGTTCGACGGGCTCGGTACGGGTGCCGGGGGCGCGGACCGGCCCGGTGGGGCCGAGGGACACCGCGGCCAGCCGCCGGGCTCCGGCGAGATTGAGGTCGGCCCCGAAGCCGGGAACGGTGCGGGCGTTGCGCCGCAGCAGTGCCCCGAGCGGCCCGCCGGGGTCGCGGGCGGCCGCCGTGCGCAGGGGTACGGCGAGGCCCGCCGCGGGATGCGCGGTGTCCGGCGCGGTGCCCGCGAGGACCGCCACCACGGACCCGGTTCCGGTGTCCACGACCGGACCGCCGCCGGCCGTGCCGCCCGGCCCCAGGGCGTCGCTTCCCCCGGTGCCGACGGCCAACTCGAGGGCGCCGTGGAGGTGGTGTGCGCGGCCGTCCGCGGTGTAGGTGGCCGGGATCTCGCCGAGGACGCGGGCCTCGCGCCAGCGACCGGCCGGGATGCGTACGTACGCGCCGGCCCCGGGCAGGTCCCGGACGGCTGCCGGCAGTGGTGTCAGATGGAGCCCGCTGGTGCGGACCAGCGCGAGACCGGCCTCCGGCAGGAGGGTGACGCCGTCGGCGGCGCGGGTTTCCCCGCCGGGCACGCTCAGCACGATCCGGTCGATCCCGGAGGCTGCTTCATGGCTGGTCACGACCGTGCCCCGGTCGTCGGCGGCGAAGCCGGTCCCGCGCGGCCGGCCCGCCGGATCACAGATGCGCACCAGCGTCGCCAGGTCCTCGCGTCCCATGGCTCCGACGGTAGGCCGGAGTTGATCACGGAGAGAAGAGCACCGGACGAACGCGCCCCCGAGTGCACCCCCCGTGCACTCCGAGCGCCTGCCCGTCGGGGTGAATCCCCGGTGCGGGACGGACAGACACCATCCGAGGGGGATCGTGGAGCGGGCAGCGGCCCTGCCCGCTCCACGATGGGACTCCCCGCACGGCCCGGCGGGCGGCCCCGGTGGGGCCTGCGCCCGTGGGCGTCAGCCGAAGACGGCGAGGCTCTTCGCCTTGCCCCGGTGCTCCTCGACCAGTGCCAGGAACCGCCCCTCGGGCCCGAAGACGGCCACCGGGCCCCGTCCGCCGTACTCCGGCATGTCCAGGCGTACGCCGTTGAGCAGCAGCCGGGCGCGCCTTTCGTCGACGTCCCAGCGGGGGAACGCCGCCGCCGCGGCCTCGCCGATCGGCATGACCGTCAGCTCCTCCTGGAGCTGGTCGACGGTCCTGGCCGCCCCGAGGCGGTACGGCCCGACGCGGGTGCGGCGCAGTGCGGTCAGATGCCCGCCGACGCCGAGTCCGGCGCCGAGGTCGCGGGCGAGGGCGCGGACGTAGGTGCCGGAGGAGCAGACCACCGAGACCACGAGGTCGGTGACGGGGGTGCCGTCCTCGGCGAGGCCCTCGCGGACGTCGTGGACGGTGAACCGCGAGACGGTCACCGGACGGGCGGGGATGTCGAACTCCTCGCCGCCGCGGACCCGTGCGTAGGACCGCCGCCCGTCGATCTTGATGGCGCTGACCTTCGACGGCACCTGCATGATGTCGCCGGTCAGTGCGGCGACCCCGGCGTCGATCGCTTCCCGGGGGATGCCGGAGGCGTCGGCGGACGAGGTGACCTCGCCCTCCGCGTCGTCGGTGACCGTGGTCTGGCCCAGCCGGACCGTGCCGAGGTACTCCTTCTCGGTGAGCGCCAGATGGCCGAGGAGCTTGGTGGCCCGCTGGACGCCCAGGACGAGCACTCCGGTCGCCATCGGGTCCAGCGTGCCCGCGTGACCGACGCGGCGGGTCCGCGCGATGCCCCGCATCTTGGCGACGACGTCGTGCGAGGTGAAGCCGGCCGGCTTGTCGACGATGACCAGGCCGTCCGGGGTGCCGCCCCCGCCGGCGGCCGGGGCGGCGTTGCTGTGCTGGCTCATGCGGAGGCCGTGCCCTCGTCCCTGCCCTCGTCTCGACCCCGGCCCCCGCCCTCGCCCGTGCCTTCGCCTTCGCCCCTGCCTTCGTCCCTGCCTTCGTCCGGGCCCGCCTCGTCGTCCCCGTCCTCCGGCCTGCGGTAGGGGTCGGCCCCGCCCGCGTACGTCTTGCCCGTGGACGCCTGGCGGACCTCGGCGTCCCTGGCCCGCGCCTTGTCGAGCAGGTCGTCGATGGTCCGGGCGTTGTCCGGGAGGGCGTCCGGGACGAACGTCAGGGTCGGCGTGAAGCGGACCCCCGTCTGACGGCCCACCTCGGACCGCAGGACGCCCTTGGCGGACTCCAGCGCCGCGGCGGACGCCGCGCGCTCCTCGTCGTCCCCGTACACCGTGTAGAAGACCGTGGCCTCCCGCAGGTCGCCGGTGACCCGGGCGTCCGTGATCGTGACGAAGCCCAGCCGCGGATCCTTGATTCGCCGGTCCAGGGTCTCCGCGACCACGACCTGGATGCGATCGGCCAGCTTGCGGGCCCGCGCGTTGTCGGCCACCGGTCCTTCTCCTCTTTCGTGCGGTGGTCCGGGGGCAGCCCCCGGACGGTGCAGTCTCAATCATCGTCTCCGTGCAGCCGCCGTCGCACCGACAGCAGCTCCACTTCGGGCCGGGCGGCGACAAGGCGCTCGCACCGGTCCAGCACGTCTGTGAGGTGTCCCGGATCCCCGGACACCGCCGCGAGGCCGATCTCGGCCCTGCGGTGCAGGTTCTGCCCGCCGACCTCGGCCACCGCCACCGCGTACTTGCGCTGGAGTTCGGCCATGATCGGGCGGACGACGGAGCGTTTCTCCTTCAGCGAGTGGACGTCGCCGAGGAGCAGGTCGAAGGACAGCGTCCCCACGAACATGTGTGTCCGGATGTCCCGCCGGTACGGGTTCGGTAGGCGTCCTGCCCGCTCTTGGCAGGTACATCAAGAAACCGTACACGCACGGCCGGGGCCGATCGACGGGATTACCTCCCGCCGACCGGCCCCGAGCACGGTGTGCGTGGTCAGCCGAGCCGCGTCAGCCGCGGGGCTTCTCGCGCATCTCGTACGTCGCGATGACGTCGTCGACCTTGATGTCGTTGAAGTTCCCGAGGTTGATACCGCCCTCGAAGCCTTCGCGGATCTCGGTGACGTCGTCCTTGAAGCGACGCAGACCCTCGATGGTGAGGTTCTCCGCGACGACCTTGCCGTCGCGGATGAGGCGCGCCTTGGTGTTGCGCCGGACCTCGCCGGAGCGGATGAGCACACCCGCGATGTTGCCCAGCTTGGACGAGCGGAAGACCTCGCGGATCTCCGCCGTGCCGAGCTCGACCTCTTCGTACTCCGGCTTGAGCATGCCCTTGAGGGCCGCCTCGATCTCCTCGATCGCCTGGTAGATGACCGAGTAGTAGCGGACGTCCACACCCTCGCGCTCGGCCATCTGCGTGGCACGCCCGGCGGCGCGCACGTTGAAGCCGATCACGATGGCGTCGGAGCCGGTCGCCAGGTCGATGTCCGACTCGGTGACCGCACCGACACCCCGGTGCAGCACCCGGATGTCGACCTCCTCGCCGACGTCCAGCTGGAGCAGCGAGGACTCCAGGGCCTCCACCGAACCGGACGCGTCGCCCTTGATGATGAGGTTGAGCTGCTGGACCTCGCCCGCCTTGAGCACCTTGTCGAGGTCCTCGAGGGACACCCGGCGGGTGCGCTTGGCGAACGCGGCGTTGCGCTCACGGGCGGCACGCTTCTCGGCGATCTGGCGGGCCGTGCGGTCCTCGTCGACGACCAGGAAGTTGTCGCCGGCACCCGGGACGTTGGTGAGACCCAGGACGAGGACGGGAGTCGACGGGGTCGCCTCGTCCACGTTGTTGCCCTTGTCGTCGAGCATCGCCCGGACCCGGCCGTACGCGTCGCCGACGACCATGGTGTCACCGATGCGCAGGGTGCCCCGCTGGACCAGGACGGTCGAGACGGCACCGCGGCCGCGGTCGAGGTGGGACTCGATCGCGATGCCCTGCGCGTCCTGCTCCGGGTTGGCCCGCAGGTCCAGGGCGGCGTCAGCCGTCAGGACCACGGCCTCCAGCAGGTTCTCGATGTTCAGGCCCTGCTTGGCGGAGATGTCGACGAACATGGTGTCGCCGCCGTACTCCTCGGCCACCAGGCCGTACTCGGTCAGCTGACCGCGCACCTTCGTCGGGTCGGCGCCCTCGACGTCGATCTTGTTGACCGCGACCACGATCGGCACGTCGGCCGCCTTGGCGTGGTTCAGCGCCTCGATCGTCTGCGGCATCACACCGTCGTTGGCCGCCACCACGAGGATCGCGATGTCGGTCGACTTGGCGCCGCGGGCACGCATGGCCGTGAACGCCTCGTGACCCGGGGTGTCGATGAAGGTGATGCGGCGCTCTTCGTCGTTGACCTCGGTGGAGACCTGGTACGCACCGATGTGCTGGGTGATACCGCCGGCCTCGCCCGCGACGACGTTCGTCTTGCGGATCGCGTCCAGCAGCCGGGTCTTGCCGTGGTCGACGTGACCCATGACGGTGACCACCGGCGGACGCGCGACCAGGAACTCCTCGCCGCCCTCGTCCTCGCCGAACTCGATGTCGAACGACTCCAGCAGCTCGCGGTCCTCCTCCTCCGGGCTGACGATCTGAACCGTGTAGTTCATCTCGCCTGCCAGGAGCTGCAACGTCTCGTCGGAGACGGACTGCGTGGCGGTGACCATCTCGCCGAGGTTCATCATCACGGCGACGAGCGACGCCGGGTTGGCGTTGATCTTCTCCGCGAAGTCGGTCAGGGAGGCACCGCGCGACAGACGGACGGTCTCGCCGCTGCCGCGGGGCAGCATCACACCGCCGACCGACGGGGCCTGCATGGCCTCGTACTCCTGGCGCCTCTGCCGCTTCGACTTGCGGCCGCGGCGCGCCGGACCGCCGGGGCGGCCGAACGCACCCTGCGTGCCACCGCGGCCGCCGGGGCCGCCGGGACGGCCGCCGAAGCCGGGACGGCCACCGCCGCCACCGCCGAAGCCGCCGCCGCCACCGGGACGCGGGCCGCCGAAGCCGCCACCGCCGCCGCCACCGGGGCGACCGCCGCCACCGCCGCCACCGGGACGGCCGGCGAAGCCGGCCGGAGGCCCTGACCGCGGCCGCCGGGACCGGGGCGCGGGCCGGCGGCGGGACGCTGCGGCATCATGCCCGGGTTCGGACGGTTACCACCGGGGCCGCCGGGGCCGCCGGCTCCCCGCGGAGCCTGCGGACGCGGCATGCCGCCGGGGGTGGGACGGGAGCCACCGGGCGCCTGCGGACGGGGACCGCCCTGGCCGGCGCCCTGCGGACGGGGACCGCCGGGGGCACCCGGACCGCCCGGACGCGGGGCACCGCCCGGACGGGGCGCCTGCGGGCGCGCCATACCGGTCGAGCCACCGGAGGTGAAGGGGTTGTTCCCCGGACGCGGGCCCGCGGGGCGGGCACCGGGACGCGGAGCCTGGCGCTCGCCACCGGAGCGCGGGGCGCCGGGACGGGCACCGCCGCCACCCTGGCCCTGGCCGGGACGTGCGGCCGGACGCGGGCCGGGAGTGGCACCGGGCCGGGGGCCGGCAGCCGGGGCGGCCGGGGGCGCGGTGAACTCCGGGGCGGCCGGAGCGGCCGGAGCCGGCTTCGGGGCCGCCGCGGGCTTGGGGCCCGGGGTCGGCCGCGGGCCGGGGGCCGGTGCCGCGGGGACACTCCTGGGAGCCTCGGACGCCGCCGGCCTGGGGGCCGGTGCGCCGGGCTTGGGGGCGGCGGGACGCGCCGCCTGCGCCGGGGAGGGCGCGGGGGCACCGCCCGCGCGGCCCTCCGCCGCCGGGGCGGGCTTCGCGGGCGCGGGCCTGCGCGGCGCCCCGGGCTTCCCGGCAGAGCGCTTCGCGGGGGCGGCCCCGGAACCCTGCTGGAAAGCGTCGGTCAGTTTGCGTACAACCGGCGCCTCGATCGTCGAGGACGCCGAACGGACGAATTCACCGAGTTCCTGGAGCTTGGCCATGACGACCTTGCTCTCCACACCGAACTCCTTGGCGAGTTCGTATACCCGGACCTTAGCCACTTCGCTCCTTTTAGGTCCGGGTTACCGCCGGACCGTCGCTACTTCATGGGCGTACTCATCGCGTACTCATCGAGTGCTCATCGCAATCTCGACCTACTTCCGACTCGCGAGGTACCTGACCGCACGGGGATCCGTGCGGTGCTGCTTCGTGCTTCTTCCTACGGTGCGGCCTGGGCCGCCGCCGCCTCGACGGCACGGCGTAGGTCCGCGGTGTCGAGCGGCCCCCGGGCCCTGAGGGCCCTCGGGAACGCCCGACGGCGAACCGCCAGGTCGAGACAGACCGAGGCGGGGTGCACATAAGCACCCCGGCCGGGCAGCGTACCGCGATGATCGGGGACGCACACACCCTCGACCGCCACGATGCGCAGTAGATCGCGCTTGGCCGTTCGCTCCCGACACCCCACGCAGGTTCGCTCGGGGCATGCGCGGACAGGCGTCCGACCAGACACGTCCAAGTCTACCTCCCCGTACCGACCCCACCCCTCCGGGGCAAGAATCGAACATCTGATGGCTCAAAACTCTCGGCGATCCCCCGGCTACGGAACGAGTCCGCGCGCCGATCCGTTCCCCGGCGCACCGGACCGGGGAGGGAGCGACCCGCGCTCCGCCCCCGGACGGCCACGGCCCGGATCAGCTCTGCCCGGCGGGCTGCCCGGCAGACTGTTCGGTGTCCGGCCGGATGTCGATCCGCCAGCCGGTGAGCCGGGCGGCGAGCCGGGCGTTCTGCCCCTCCTTGCCGATGGCGAGTGACAGCTGGTAGTCGGGGACCGTCACCCGGGCGGACCTGGCGCCGAGGTCGACGACCTCGACCTTGGAGACCCGGGCCGGGGACAGCGCGTTGGCGACCATCTCCGCCGGGTCGTCCGACCAGTCCACGATGTCGATCTTCTCGCCGTGCAGCTCGGCCATGACGTTGCGCACCCGGCCGCCCATCGGGCCGATGCACGCGCCCTTGGCGTTCAGGCCGCTGCGGGTGGACCGCACGGCGATCTTGGTCCGGTGTCCGGCCTCGCGGGCGATGGCCGCGATCTCGACCGAACCGTCGGCGATCTCCGGTACCTCGAGCGCGAAGAGCTTCTTCACCAGGTTGGGATGCGTCCTCGACAGGGTGACGGAAGGACCGCGCACCCCCTTGGCCACCCGTACGACGTAGGTGCGCAGCCGCAGCCCGTGGGAGTACTCCTCACCCGGCACCTGCTCCTGCACCGGCAGGATGGCCTCCAGCTTGTCGTCCAGCTTGACCAGCACGTTCTTCGGGTCCTTGCCCTGCTGGACCTGACCCGCCACGATGTCGCCCTCGCGGCGGGCGTACTCACCGAAGGTGACGTCGTTCTCGGCGTCGCGCAGCCGCTGCTGGATGACCTGGCGGGCGGTGGAGGCCGCGATCCGGCCGAAGTCGTGCGGGGTGTCGTCGAACTCGCGTGGCTCCTGGCCCTCCTCGAGTTCCGACGGGTCCTCCTTGGCCCACACCGTCACGTGACCGGTCTGGCGGTTCAGCTCGACCCGAGCGTGCCGGCGGCTGCCCTCGGTGCGGTGGTACGCGATGAGGAGGGCCGACTCGATGGCGTCGACCAGCAGGTCGAAGGCAATCTCCTTCTCCTGCGCCAAGCCCCTCAGGAGCTTCACGTCGATGTCCATGGCTACGCCTCCTCTTCTTTCTGAACGCCGTCGGTGTCCTTGCGGTTGAACTCCAGCTCCACGCGCGCCCCGGCGATCTCGCCGAAGGCGAGCCTGCGGGAGGTGGGCCTGCGCCCCTTCACACCCGGCACCTCCAGGTCGAGGCCCTCGTCGTCGACGTCGAGGATCCGGGCGACCAGTTCCCCACCGGGGCCGCCCTCCGGGGCGGTCAGGTGGAACCGGGCGAGCCGGCCCCTGGCGCGCACGTAGTGGCGGTGCTCCTCGAGCGGGCGCTCGGCCCCGGGGGAGGTCACTTCGAGCTGGTACTCGCCCTCGCCCATGGCGTCGCTCTCGTCGAGCCGGTCGGAGATGGCGCGGCTCAGCTCGGCGCAGGCGTCGAGATCGACGCCCTGCTCGGAATCCACGACGACGCGGAGCACACGGCGGCGGCCTGCCCGGGACAGTTCGATCTCTTCCAGATCCAGGTCCGCGGCGCTGACGAGCGGTTCGAGCAGTCCGCGCAGCCTCTCGCTCTGGGTGGTGCTCATCCGGGTGACTCCTCGGCCGCGTGTGCTGTTGTGGGTTTCGTCGTGTGTCCGCACAAAGGGTAACCGGTCGCGGGGGGTGTTGCCGTCCACCCGCCGATGACCCGCAGGTACGCTCGCCTGCGGTGATCACATCAAGGCGGCATCCACCCGATCGGGTGACCGCGCCCCACGGCCCGAGGAGAGACCAGGTGGACCGCACGGGTACGACGGCCAGACGTGCGCTCCTGGCCGCCGGGGCGGCCGCCGCCGCGGCGCTGACCGGGTGTTCGCCGAACGAGTCCGGCCCGCGGCGCGCGACGCTCCGGAGCGAATCGGCGGAGACCGTGCTGCGCGAGCGCGGAGCCGAGCTGAGCGGCGCCCTGCTGCTGCGCTACGACGCGGTGCTGACGGCGCATCCCGCCCTGGCCGCGCGCCTGTCGCCGTTGCGCTCCGAGGTCGTGCGGCATGTCGAGGCGCTCGCACCGACCGGGTCGCGGCTCCCGCCCCGGACCCGGCCCGCCCCCTCGGCGTCCCGGCCGCCGTCCCCGCCAGGTCCTCCCCCGCGCGTGCCCCCCCGCGCCGGTCTCCCCCCTCCCGGTCTCCCCCGGCGCCGGCCGCTCCGGGCCGGCGCGTCCGCGCGTCGTCCCCCGGCGGCCCCCGCTGCCCCGGTGCGCCGACGCCGGGGCGGCCGTGCGCGAACTCGCCGCGGCCGAGCGGAGGACCGCCGACGGGCACGCCGCCGCGCTGAGCGCCGCCCCACCGGAGTACGCCCGGCTGCTGGCGTCGGTCGCCGCCGCCGGCGCGGTCCACGCCTATCTGCTGACGGAAGGGTCCCGCTGATGAGCGACGCGCTGGTCGCGGCGCAGGCCGCCCTGGCGGCGGAGCACGCCGCCGTGTACGGCTACGGCGTGGTCGGGGGCCGGGCCGGCGAGACCCGCCGCCCCGATGCCCTGGCGGCCCTCGCGGCGCACCGGGCCCGCCGGGACACCCTGGAGCGCACGGTCCGCGACCTCGGCGGAAGGCCCGCAGCCGCGCGGGCCGCCTACACTCTGCCGTTCGCGGTACCCGACCCGGCGGCCGCGGCACGGCTCGCCGCGGTACTGGAGGACCGGATCGCGGCCGTCTACTCCGATCTGGTACGGGCCGCGCGAGGCCCGCTGCGGCAGGACGCCGCCGCCGCGCTGCGCGAGGCGGCGGTGCGGGCGGCGCGATGGCGCGGCGCCGGCGTGGCCTTCCCGGGCCTGGTCGAGCGAGCCGCGACTCAGTGAAAGGGAACGACGCGCACATGGGTTTCGAACCGCCCCGGCGGCTGGTGCGGGCACTGGGCGACGACGAGTGGACCGGGCGGCTCCCGGAACTCGTGGAGCAGGCGGCCGCCCGCGGCGGCCTGGAGGTCGAGCGGGTGATGGTGCCCGGCGGCCGGAGCAGCCTGGTCGTCCTTGTGAGGCGGCAGGACGGCACCCCGGCGGCGCTCAAGCTGGTGCCGTCCCTCGCGGCGCCGGAGCTGGAGCGGGCGGCCCTCGCGCACTGGGACGGGTTCGGGGCGGTGCGGCTGCTGGGCGGCTCCGGAGGCGCGCTGCTGCTGGAGCGGCTGCACCCCGAGCAGTCCGTACGCTCGCTCCCGGAGGCCAAGGCGCTGCTGGAGGCCGCGGGCACGGTGCGGCGGCTGTGGGTGGAGCCGCCCCCCGGCCATGCCTTCGAGACCGTGGCCGAGCGCACGGCACGTCAGGTGTCGGCGCTGTCGGACCGCGCGGGTACGGCGCCGCGGGCGCTGCTCGAGGCGGCGCTGACCGCGCGCGGGGAACTGCTCGCGGGCGCCCCCGAGTCGCTGCTGCTGCACGGCAACTTCCGGCAGAGCAAGGTGCTCGCCGGCGACCGCGCTCCATGGCTGGCCGTGGGGCCGGAGCCGCTGGTGGGCGAGCGGGCGTACGACCTGGCGCGACTGGCCCGGGACCGGGTCGAGGACCTGGTCGCCGCCGCCTCGGGCGCCTCCGCGGCCCGCCGCCGGGTGAACCGGCTCGCGGACTCGCTGGACGTCGACCGCGACCGGCTGCGCGGCTGGACGCTGTTCCGCGCGGTGGAGTCGGGTACCCGGGCGATCGCCGCGGGCCGGCACTCCGAGGGCGAGCTGTCGCTGGAGTTCGCCGGCTGGCTGTGAACGGCCGCCCGGGGCACCGGCGGCCGCACACCGGGCGGCTCCCACCCGGCGTGAACGGCGTCCCCCGCGAGGGCAGGACCCGCAGGATCCGTACCTCACCGACACCGCCGGCTCCGCGGCATCCCGGGCAAGAGCAGGACCCGCGCGGGCGGGAGGGCCGAAGGACGCGGGCACGGCGGGTGGCGGGAGGGGGCCGGTGGTCAGCGGGGCCGCGGGAACGGGGCAGCAGGTTGCGTCCCACCGCCCTCGCCGAGCCCCGGGCAGGCCGGTGCGCGACCCACCACTCCACGAGCCGGTGCCTGCACCGCGGTCCACCGGCCCGGAACCCGCGCCGCCTCCCCGGCCTCCCGGCCGGGGAGGCGTACTGCCTTCCCGGCCCCGGGGCCTGACGCGGGCCCGCGCCTCGCTCAGGCGGTGAGGCGCGCGACGGCCTCCTCCGCCGTCAGCTCCTCGCGCTCGCCCGTGCGGCGGTCCTTGAGCTCCAGGACGCCCTCGCCGGACCGGCGGCCCGCCACCAGGATCTTCGGTACACCGATCAGCTCGGCGTCGGTGAACTTCACCCCCGGGGAGACACCGGCCCGGTCGTCCACGAGCACCCGCACACCCGCCGCGCCGAGCTTCTCGGCCACGTCGAGGGCGAACCCGGTCTGGAGCGCCTTGCCCGCGGCGACGACGTGGACGTCCGCCGGGGCGATCTCGGCGGGCCAGCACAGGCCCTGCTCGTCGGCGTGCTGCTCGGCGAGGGCGGCCACCGCGCGGGAGACGCCGATGCCGTACGAGCCCATGGTCACCCGGACCGGCTTGCCGTTCTGGCCCAGGACGTCGAGCTGGAAGGCGTCCGCGTACTTGCGGCCCAGCTGGAAGATGTGGCCGATCTCGATCGCCCGGTCCAGCTTCAGCCCGGCACCGCAGGCGGGGCACGGGTCCCCGTCCTCGACGACGACCACGTCCAGGTACTCGTCGACCTCGAAGTCGCGGCCGGAGACGACGTTCCGGGCGTGCTTGTCCTGCTTGTTGGCACCGGTGATCCAGGCGGTGCCCGGGGCGACGCGCGGATCGGCGAGGTAGCGGACCTTGTCCAGGCCCTGCGGGCCGACGTATCCGCGCACCAGGTCGGGGCGGCCGGCGAAGTCCTCGGCGGTGACCAGTTCGACGGCCGCCGGGGCCAGACGGTCCGTGAGCTTGCCGAGGTCGACCTCTCGGTCACCGGGCACGCCGACGGCGACGATCTCTCCGTCGACCTTCACGAGCAGGTTCTTGAGCGTGGCGGACGCCGGCACCCCCAGGTGGTCGGCGAGCGTCTCGATGGTCGGGGTGTCGGGGGTGTCCAGTTCCTCGACGGGGCCGTGCTCCCCGGTGGCCGGCGCGACCGCGAAGGTGACGGCCTCCGTGTTCGCCGCGTAGTGGCAGGAAGGGCAGTGGACGAAGGTGTCCTCACCGGCGGGGGCCGGGGCCAGGAACTCCTCGGACGCCGAACCGCCCATCGCGCCGGAGACGGCGGAGACGACGCGGTGCTCCAGACCGAGGCGCCGGAAGATCTTGATGTAGGCCTCGCGGTGCAGCCGGTACGACTCCGCCAGCCCCTCGTCGGTGGTGTCGAAGGAGTAGGAGTCCTTCATCTGGAACTCGCGGCCGCGCAGGATGCCCGAGCGGGGACGGGCCTCGTCGCGGTACTTCGTCTGGATCTGGTAGAGGATGACCGGGAGGTCCTTGTACGAGGTGCACTGGTCCTTCACCAGCAGGGTGAAGATCTCCTCGTGCGTCGGCCCGAGCAGGTAGTCCGCGCCCTTGCGGTCCTTCAGGCGGAAGAGCTCGGCGCCGTACTCGTCCCAGCGCCCGGTCGCCTCGTACGGCTCCTTGGGCAGCAGCGCGGGCAGCAGCACCTCCTGGGCGCCGATGGCGTCCATCTCCTCGCGGACGACCCTGGCGACGTTCTCCAGGACCCGCATGCCGAGGGGCAGCCAGCTCCAGATGCCCGCCGCGTTCCGCCGGACGTAGCCGGCGCGCACCAGCAGCTTGTGGCTGAGGGTCTCGGCGTCCGCGGGGTCGTCGCGCAGTGTCTTGGCCATCAGACGGGACATGCGCTGGACCTGGGCTGCCATGGATTGTCTCCTGCGTACACGTGCGTACAAGAAAGGGTGATGCCCAGGAGGTTAGCCGGGTGGCACCGGCGGGCGGAAATCAGTTCCGCCCCGAGCGGCCCCCGTGCCCGCGGCGGGACCGTGTGGACCGTCTGCCTCCGACTGCTCGGGATGGAGCGGCGGCCGTGCCCACGGCAGGGCGCTCAGGCGCCGCGCAGCAGCGGCAGCGGGGCCCCCATCACCGCGTAGGGCTTCGGGGCGCTGGGGAAGAGGACCCGGCGGGCGAGGTCCCGGTAGCCGAGGGCGCGGTACAGCCCGCGGGCCGGGCTCTCCGTGTCGATCGCGGACAGGATGGAGCGGGACTGCGCGGCGCCGTCGGTGATGGTGGTGATCAGCCGCCGGCCGATGCCGCGTCCCTGGTAGGCGGGGTGGACATGGAGTTCGGTGATCACGAAGGAGTCGTCCAGCCAGTCGTCGGCGCCGTTGCCGCGCAGGTAGGGCTCCACGACCGTGGACCACCAGTGGGTGCGGTCGTTCGGCATCCCGTACACGAAGCCCACCAGACGGCCCCCGGGGGTCGTCGCGCCGAGGGCGTGGGCGCCGGGGCAGAGCAGGTGCCGGAGCACGATGTGGCGGCGGATCCCGACCTCCTCCTCGGTCAGGCCGAAGGCGAGGGCCTGCACGGAGAGGGCGTCGTCCACGCGCGCCGCGAGGTTGACCGGCGCCACCTCGATCTCGTGTTCCATGCGGGAACCCTACTTCTCCGCCGACCGCTCAGAACAGCACGCTCATGAACGCACCGACCTCGCGGAACCCCACCCTGCGGTACGCCGCGCGGGCCGCGGTGTTGTAGTCGTTCACGTACAGGCTGACGACCGGTGCGACATCGGCGAGGGCGTAGCGGATCACGGCGGCCATCCCGGTCTCGGACAGTCCCCGCCCGCGGTACTCGGGGGCGACCCAGACGCCCTGAACCTGGCAGGCCAGCGGGGTGGCTGCGCCGATCTCGGCCTTGAAGACGACCTTGCCGTCGTCGACCCGCGCGAAGGAGCGGCCCGTGCCGACGAGTTCGGCGATCCGGGCCTGGTAGAGCAGCCCGCCGTCGCCGGCCATCGGGGAGACGCCGACCTCCTCGGTGAACATCGCCACGCAGGCGGGCATGATCACCTCCATCTCGTCCTTGCCGATGCGCCGCACACACGGATCGGGCTCGATGTCCGGGGGGACGGACTCGGTGACCATGAGCGGCTGGTGGGCGCGGACTTCGCGGGCCGGGCCCCAACCCGGCTCCAGCAGCTTCCACAGCAGGGCGGTGGCCTCCGCCGGGCCGACGACGGACGAGCAGCGGCGCCCGGCCCTGCGGGCGCGGTCGGCGAAGGCCCGGACGGCCTCGGGGGTGGCGCAGATGGGGACCAGGTTGGCGCCGGAGTAGCAGAGCGAGCGCAGCCGGCCGCCCTCGTACCAGCCCCACATCTCGCCGCCGAGGCGCCAGGGGTCGAGTCCGGCGACCTGGACGCGGGCGGTGACGAACGCGTTGGCGACGGGCTCGCTCTCCAGGACCGCGAGGGCGGCCCCGAGGTCGTCGGGGCCGAGGACCCGGCTGGTCGTCTGCGTCAACACGAGAGGGCCCTCCATCACTCCTTGCGGGCAACGACAGGTGCCGCTCGGTCGGCCCGGCCCTGCGCACGTCCCTGGTGGTGTACGGCCTGCCGGTCTGTGCACTTTACCTGCATACCCCGGTCCAAGCCCCTCACGGGAAAGGGCCGGGCCGCCCGCGCGGACCGGCCCTCGGGCGGGTTGTCAGCCGACGGAGACCTCGGGCTCGCCGGAGGCCGCGCCGTCCTTCTCCATCTGCTCGGCGATCTTCAGCGCCTCCTCGATCAGGGTCTCGACGATCTTCGACTCGGGCACCGTCTTGATGACCTCGCCCTTGACGAAGATCTGGCCCTTGCCGTTGCCGGAGGCGACACCGAGGTCGGCCTCGCGGGCCTCGCCCGGGCCGTTGACCACGCAGCCCATGACGGCGACGCGCAGGGGCACCTCCATGCCCTCGAGGCCCGCGGTGACCTGGTCGGCCAGCTTGTAGACGTCGACCTGGGCGCGGCCGCAGGACGGGCAGGAGACGATCTCCAGCCGGCGCTGGCGCAGGTTGAGCGACTCCAGGATCTGGATGCCGACCTTGACCTCCTCGGCCGGGGGAGCGGACAGCGACACCCTGATGGTGTCGCCGATGCCCTCGCTGAGCAGTGCGCCGAAGGCGACGGCGGACTTGATGGTGCCCTGGAAGGCCGGGCCGGCCTCGGTCACGCCGAGGTGGAGCGGGTAGTCGCACCGGGCGGCCAGCTGGCGGTAGGCGTTGACCATGACGACCGGGTCGTTGTGCTTGACCGAGATCTTGATGTCGCGGAAGCCGTGCTCCTCGAAGAGCGAGGCCTCCCACAGCGCCGACTCGACGAGTGCCTCGGGGGTGGCCTTGCCGTACTTCTGGAGCAGCCGGCGGTCGAGCGAGCCCGCGTTCACACCGATCCGGATGGGTGTGCCGGCGTCCCCGGCCGCCTTGGCGATCTCCTTGACCTTGTCGTCGAACTGCTTGATGTTGCCGGGGTTGACGCGGACCGCGGCACAGCCCGCGTCGATGGCCGCGAAGACGTACTTCGGCTGGAAGTGGATGTCCGCGATCACCGGGATCTGCGACTTCCGGGCGATGGTGGGGAGCGCGTCGGCGTCGTCCTGCGTGGGGCACGCGACGCGGACGATCTGGCAGCCCGACGCGGTCAGCTCGGCGATCTGCTGCAGCGTGGCACCGACGTCGGAGGTCCGCGTCGTCGTCATCGACTGCACCGAGACGGGCGCGTCGCCGCCGACGGCGACCGAGCCGACCTGGATCCTGCGGCTGACCCTTCGGTCGGCGAGCTTGGTCGGAACGGACGGCATTCCGAGAGAAATCGCGGTCATCTGCTGTGCAACCCCAAGGTGTGGATCGAGGCCCTGAGAGGGCGGGCTCCAGCCTTCGAGATTACGGCACGGGCCCGGGGCCCGGCACACCGCGGCGGCGAACCACCCGAAGGGACGCGGCCGGACGCCACACGGCGCCCGGGCGCGGTCCGCCCGGTCCCGGCGGGGTCCGGGCGGGGGCCGGACAGGGGCGGACGCGGGCCCGGCGCGGGCCGGGCCGGGGACGGGCTCGGGCCCACGCCGGGGCCCCCACGCGGGCCGGGCCGGTTGCCGGCGAGACCACGCTGAGGCGCAGCGGTTCCGAGCGGGTCCCGGACACGGGCCACGAGCCGGCCGGACGCCCGCGAACCGGTTCCGGCCCCGGCTCGGACCGGGCGGAACGCCGAGGTCCCACGCGCGGGGCGGGCCGGTTCCGGACACAGGCGCGGCGGAGTCCGGCGCGGGCCCGGCGGTTCCGGCGCGGGCGCGGGGAGTCCGGCGCGGGCCCGGCGGTTCCGGCGCGGGCCCGGCGGGGTCCGCGCCGTGTCACCCGGGGCACGCCTCGTTCGGCTCGGCCCGGCCCCCGAAACCGCCGGGGAGCCGCCGGCAGTCCCTACGTGATCTTCACCGGGTTGACGATGTCCGCCACCAGCACGAGCAACGTGAAGCAGATGAAGATCCCCGCGACCACATAGGCCACCGGCATCAGCTTCGCCACGTCGAAAGGACCCGGATCGGGTCGGCGGAAGAGCCGGGCGAGGTTGCGCCGCAGGGACTCCCAGAGCGCTCCCGCGATGTGCCCGCCGTCCAGGGGCAGCAGCGGCAGCATGTTGAACAGGAAGAGCGAGAGGTTGAAGCCGGCCAGCAGCATCAGGAACGTGGCGACGATGTTCTGGGTGGGGGCGTCGAGGTTGAGCACCTCGCCGCTGATCCGGGCCGCCCCGACCACGCCGACCGGGGAGTCGTCCTTGCGCTCTCCGTCGTTGAAGGCCGCCGCCCACAGGTCGGGCACCTTCGCGGGGAGCGAGACGATCGCCTGGACGCCGTTCTCGAACATGTCGCCCATGCGGTCCATGGACTGCCCGAAGGTCTGGGGGACGATCTCCGTCCGCGCCGCGAAGCCGAGGTAGCCGGCCGGCACGAACTCGCCGGGGACGACCTGGCCGTCCGCGTCCTTCTTGGCGACCATGTTCTTCAGCAGGGTGGCCTGGAGGACCTTCTCCTCACCGCCGCGTTCGACGGTGATGGCGGCGGGGCCGATGGTCTCGCGGATGCGGTTGGACAGTTCGCTCCAGTCGCTGACCGGCACCCCGTCGAAGGCGACGATCCGGTCGCCCTTGAGCAGTCCCGCGGCCGCCGCCGGCGATTCGGGGTCCGTGGACGTGCAGGTGCTGCGTTCCTCGCTCTGCGGGATGACGCACTGCTGCACGCCGGCGACCTGGGTGGTCTGGGTGGCGAAGCCGAACGACATCGCGACGCCGAGGAAGATCGCGACGGCGAGCACCAGGTTCATGAAGGGGCCCGCGAACATCACGATGACGCGCTTCCACGGCTTGCGCGTGTAGAAGAGCCGGGTCTCGTCGCCCGGCCTGAGCTCCTCGAAGGCCGCCGTGCGGGCGTCCTCGATCATGCCCCGCCAGGGCGAGGTGGAGCGGGCCTCGATCCGCCCGTCCGGGCCGGGCGGGAACATCCCGATCATACGGATGTAGCCGCCGGCCGGGATCGCCTTGATCCCGTACTCGGTCTCGCCCTTGTGACGCGACCAGATCGTGGGGCCGAATCCGACCATGTACTGGGGCACGCGGATGCCGAAGAGCTTGGCGGTGGAGAGATGTCCGAGCTCGTGCCAGGCAATGGAGAAGAGCAGCCCGACGGCGAAGAGCACTATGCCGAGGACCGTCAACAGAATCGTCATGCGCGAGCCTCCGCTGTCGCCTTCTCCGCCGGTGCGGCCAGTTCCCGGGCGCGGGCGCGCGCCCAGGTCTCCGCCTCCAGGACGTCCTGGACCGTCAGCGAGGTTCCCCCGCGGGGGGTGCCGTGCTCGCCGACGACTGCAGTGACCGTATCCATGATTCCGTTGAACGGCAGCCGTCCCGCGAGGAACGCGTCGACGCATTCCTCGTTCGCGGCGTTGAACACCGCCGGGGCGGTGCCGCCCAGCTCCCCCACGTGCCGGGCCAGGGCCACGGACGGGAAGGCCTCGGCGTCGAGCGGGAAGAACTCCCAGGTGGAGGCGGTCGACCAGTCGAAGGCGGGTGAGGCGTCCGGCACCCGCCCGGGCCAGCCGATGCCGATGGCGATGGGACCGCGCATGTCCGGCGGGGTGGCCTGGGCGAGCGTGGAGCCGTCGGTGAACTCCACCATCGAGTGAACGTAGGACTGGGGGTGGACCACGACCTCGATGCGGTCGAACGGGATGTCGTAGAGGAGGTGCGCCTCGATGACCTCCAGGCCCTTGTTGACCAGGGTGGCGCTGTTGACCGTGATCACCGGCCCCATCGCCCAGGTGGGGTGGGCGAGGGCGTCCTCGGGGGTGACCCGGGACAGCTCGGCCCGGGAGCGGCCGCGGAACGGGCCGCCGGACGCGGTGACGACGAGTCTGCGCACATCGGCGCGTGTGCCGGCGGCCAGGGCCTGGAACAGCGCCGCGTGCTCGGAGTCGACGGGGATGATCTGGCCGGGCTTCGCGAGTTCCCTGACCAGCGGACCGCCGACGATCAGCGACTCCTTGTTGGCCAGCGCGAGGGTGCGGCCGGCCCGGAGCGCGGCGAGGGTGGGAGCGAGGCCGATGGATCCGGTGATGCCGTTGAGTACGGTGTGGCACTCGGAGGCGGCGAGCAGGGTCGCCGCGTCGGGCCCGGCCAGGATCTCGGGGAGCGGCTCGCCCGTTCCGTACCGCGCGTCCAGGGCTTCCCGGAGCGCGGGGAGGGCGTCCTCGCGGGCGACGGCGACCGAGCGGACCCGCAGCCGGTGGGCCTGCTCGGCGAGCAGGGCGGCCCGCCCTCCGGAGGCGGCGAGCGCGGTGACGCGGAAGCGGTCGGGATTGCGCAGGACCAGGTCGATGGCCTGCGTGCCGATGGACCCGGTGGAGCCGAGGACGACGATGTCCCGGCGGCCTTCGGACGGGTCGAAGGCGATGTGCGGATCGGCGAGGGGGGCTGGGCTGTCGCTCATGCCCCCATTGTGGCCGCAGTCCCCGCCGGTCCCGACAGCGCGTCCCCGCGGACCGCGGGTGCGGGGCGCCGCCTCCCGGCGGGGCCCCGCACCGGGGCCGGTCAGCGGAACGGGCGGTGGACGTTCTCCCGCGCCGACGGGCCGGGGGACGCGTCCGCGATCCAGGGGCCGTCGCCGCTCGGGTCGAGGACGCCCTCCTCGAGCCAGGTGTACGAGCCGGCGAGAACGTCCTTCACCACCGACCTGTCGAGGTCGTCGGTGTTGGTCCACAGCCGCCCGAAGAGCTCCTCGACCCGGATGCGGGACTGCCGGCAGAAGGCGTCCGCCAGCCGGTAGGCCTCCCGGCCGTGCTCCCCGGTCCTGCGCAGGAGTTCGGCCCGCACACAGGCGGCGCTCATCGCGAACAGCTCGGCTCCGATGTCGACGACGCGGCCGAGGAAGCCCTGTTTGGTCTCCATCCGGCCCTGCCAGCGGGACATGGCGTAGAAGGTGGAGCGGGCGAGCCGGCGCGAGGTGCGCTCCACGTACCGCAGATGGGTGGAGAGGTCCGTGTGCCCGCAGGGGTGGAACTCCGCGTAGGAGCGGGGCAGCTGGCCGGGGCCCGCGACCAGTCTGGGCAGCCAGCGGGCGTAGAACGCGGTGGCCGCCGCGCCCGCCCTGGCCTTGTCGCCGAAGGACTTGTCGGGATCGATGATGTCGCCGGCCACGGAGAGGTGTGCGTCCACCGCCTCGCGCGCGATCAGCAGGTGCATGATCTCGGTGGAGCCTTCGAAGATGCGGTTGATGCGCAGGTCGCGCAGCAACTGTTCGGCGGGAACGGCCCGTTCGCCGCGGGCGGCCAGGGACTCCGCGGTCTCGAAGCCCCGTCCGCCGCGGATCTGGACCAGTTCGTCGGCGATGAGACAGGACATCTCGGAGCCGTAGAGCTTGGCCAGGGCCGCCTCGATGCGGATGTCGTTGCGGTCCTCGTCGGCCATCTGGGACGCGAGGTCGACGACGGCCTCCATGGCGAAGGTGGTGGCAGCGATGAAGGAGATCTTCGCGCCGACGGCCTCATGTCCCGCGACCGGCCTGCCCCACTGCTCGCGGACGGCGGACCACTCGCGGGCGATCTTCAGGCACCACTTGCCGGAGCCGACGCACATCGCGGGCAGCGCCAGGCGGCCGGTGTTCAGTGTGGTCAGGGCGATCTTCAGCCCGGCGCCCTCGGGGCCGATGCGGTTCGCCGCGGGCACCCGGACCCGGTGGAAGCGGGTCACCCCGTTCTCGATGCCGCGCAGGCCCATGAAGGCGTTGCGGTTCTCGACCGTGATGCCCTCGGCGCCCGCCTCGACGACGAAGGCGGTGATGCCTCCCCGGTGGTCCTCGGACCTGGGGACGCGGGCCATGACGACGAGGAGGTCGGCGACGACGCCGTTGGTCGTCCACAGCTTCACGCCGTCGAGCACGTAGTCGTCGCCGTCGGGCACGGCCGTGGTGGCCAGGCGCGCCGGGTCGGAGCCCACGTCGGGCTCGGTGAGCAGGAACGCCGAGATGTCGGTGCGGGCCAGGCGCGGCAGGAACGTCTCCTTCTGCTCCTGGGTGCCGAAGATCTTCAGCGGCTGCGGTACGCCGATCGACTGGTGCGCGGACAGCAGCGCGCCGATGGCGGGGCTCACCGAGCCGACCAGGGCCAGGGCCTTGTTGTAGTACACCTGGGTGAGGCCGAGACCGCCGTACTTGGTGTCGATCTTCATGCCGAGGGCGCCGAGTTCCTTGAGACCCTCGATCACCTCGTCCGGTATCCGGGCCTCGCGCTCGATGAGCGCGCCGTCGATGTTCGTCTCGCAGAAGTCGCGCAGTTTGGCGAGGAACTCCTCGCCGCGCTGCACGTCCTCGGAGGCCGGCAGCGGATGGGGATGGATCAGGTCGAGCCGGAAACGGCCGAGGAACAGCTCCTTGGCGAAGCTGGGCTTGCGCCAGCCCTGCTCACGCGCGGCCTCGGCGACCTGTCGTGCCTCGCGCTCGGTGACCTTTGGTGCCCCTGTGGTCTCTGGGGACACAGTGGCCTTCGGGGCGTCCTGGGGAGTGGATGGTGCGGACATGAGGAACTCACCTCGCCGCTGTCGGAGGGCGGCCGGACCGGGGACTACCGACCGGTGCTACTCGTCCGTATCTACCCGAATACCGACCGCCTCACCAGTCCTGCGGGGCAGCCGGGTGGATCCGAGCCCCCCTACCACGAACGCACCGCCGCGGCCCCGCACCGCGGCTTCCACCGCCGCGCCCCGGTCTCGCGCCGCCCATATCGACCCCCTGATCCGGCCGTCTTCGCCGGTCGGGCGGGACGGGGGAACCGGGCGAACGGGGGGATCGGGGGGGGGCGGGGCGAACGGACGGGATGAGGGAAGGGAGGCAAAGAGAAACAGGGGAAACAGGGGAAACAGGGGAAACAGGGAGGAAGGGGGAAAGGGGGACGGCCGGAACCCCCGCACAGTGGGCTCCGGCCGTCTGCTCCCGGACACGGCGGTGCCGGTCCGGGACGTACTACAGGGCGAGTCCGGTGAGGACCAGCACCCGCTCGTAGGTGTAGTCGTCCATCGCGAACCTCACGCCCTCGCGGCCCACTCCGGACTGCTTGGCACCGCCGTAGGGCATCTGGTCGGCACGGTAGGACGGGACGTCGCCGACGACCACGCCACCGACCTCCAGCGCCCGATGGGCGCGGAAGGCGGTTTGCAGGTCGTGCGTGAACACACCCGCCTGCAGGCCGTACTTGGAGTCGTTCACCGCCGCGAAGGCCTCGGCCTCGCCGTCGACTTTCTGCACCGTGAGGACCGGCCCGAAGACCTCCTCGCCGGCGAGCGTCGTGTGCGCGGGCACGCCGGTGAGCACGGTGGGTGCGTAGGAGGCGCCGTCGCGCTTGCCGCCGGTGTGGAGCCGGGCGCCGGCCTCGACGGCCTCGTCGACCCAGGACTCGACACGCTTGGCCGCGTCCTCGCTGACCAGCGGGCCGACGTCGGTGGACGGGTCGGCGGGGTCACCCGTGTGCTGCGCCTCGACCGCCGCGACGATCTTCGGCAGCAGCCGCTCGTACACCGAGGTGTCGGCGATCACCCGCTGCACCGAGATGCAGGACTGGCCGCCCTGGTAGTTGGAGAAGGTGGCGATCCGGGTCGCCGCCCAGTCCAGGTCCTCCTCGGAGGCGAAGTCGGCGAGGACGACGGCCGCGCCGTTGCCGCCGAGCTCCAGGGTGCAGTGCTTGCGCGGCACCGAGTCCATGATCGCGTAACCGACCTTGTCGGAGCCCGTGAAGGAGATGACCGGGAGGCGCTCGTCCTGGACCAGGGCGGGCATCCTGTCGTTCGGGACCGGAAGCACCGACCAGGAGCCGACGGGCAGTTCGGTCTCGGCGAGCAGCTCGCCGAGGACCAGACCGGACAGCGGGGTGGCGGGAGCGGGCTTCAGGATGATCGGCGCTCCGACGGCGATGGCCGGCGCGATCTTGTGGGCGCAGAGGTTCAGCGGGAAGTTGAACGGCGCGATGCCGAGGACGACACCCTTGGGGAAGCGGCGGGTGAGGGCGAGGCGTCCCTGGCCGCCGAGGTCCGTGTCGAGACGCTGGGCGTCGCCGCCGTTGAAGCGGCGGGCCTCCTCGGCGGCGAAGCGGAAGACGGAGACAGCGCGGCCGACCTCGCCGCGGGCCCACTTGACGGGCTTGCCGTTCTCGGCCGAGATCAGCTGGGCGATCTCCTCGGTGCGCTCGACGAGGCGCTTCGACACATGGTCGAGGGCGGCGGCGCGCACGTGGGCCGGGGTCGCGGCGAACTCGTCCACGACGGCGTGGGCCGCGGCGACGGCCTCCTCGACCTGGGCGTCGGTCGGGACGGCGACCGTGCCGACGAGGCGGCCGTCCCAGGGGGAGGTCACGTCGAAGGTCGCCTCGCCGGTGGCCTGGCGGCCGGCGAGCCAGAAGGCGTGGGTGGAAGTCATATTGGGGGTCCCGGCCCTTCCGAAGTAGTTGGGTTGCCTCTTCTCACACGGTAGGGCGGCGGAGCCGGATCGCGGGTTGTCCGGCGTGGAGTGGTCGGCCGAACCGCCCTGCCGCTTTGGCGGGTGCGCGGGGGACGACGCCGCCCTGCTCCTGCGGCGTGGAGTGGAGTGGAGTGGCCGAGCGGACCGCCCTGCCGTGTTCAGGGTGCGCGGGGGGCGACTTCGTGCCGCTTCGGCGGGTACGAGGTGTCCGGTCGCCGCCCTCCCGGCTGCGCGGGCTCCGTCGGTTGTCAGCGGCGGCGTTCGGTACCGGCGATCGGTCAGACGCCGGGCGCGACGACCGCGCCGCCGACGGCGATGGGCCAGGCCGGCCGCCCCCGAGGACCAGCGGAACGAGGGGTACGGTGCGTCCCGACCGGACGGCGGGCTCGGCCGGGACGACCAGTCCGCTGCCGTCCGGGAGCAGCAGCAGCCCGAGAGCGACGGGGCGGGGGTGGCGCGGAGCGCGGACGGACCCTGCCGCCGGGCGATGTCACGGCCGGGAACAGGCAGGCGGTGACGAAGCGCGCACCGGCCGACGGGAACGGCGGCATGGTCTCCACCACCACGCGGATGCCGAGGTACGTGGAACCCCACACGACGTAGCCGACGCCTGGCCCGTGCGGGGACGGGCCCCTCTCACGGCCGCGGCGGGACCGGAAACGGACCGGGGACGGGACCGAGACCGGGACGGGACCGGAAACGGGCCGGGACCGGGACCGGGACCGGGACCGGGACCGGGACCGGGACCGGAAACGGACCGGGGACGGGACCGGAAACGGACCCTGTCGCGATCACGGCAGAGGGCCCCGTTCCGAAGCCGGGTTCGGAACCGGCCCCGGCCCCGACGTCGGGGCCGGGGCCGGCAACGGGGCCTCGGTCGCCTTGAGAGCCAGCCAGAGTTCCATCCGCACGTCCGGATCGTCCAGCGAGCGGCCGAGGATCTCCTCGACGCGCCGCATGCGGTAACGAAGGGTGTGGCGGTGGACGCCCAGATCGGCAGCGGCCGCGTCCCACTGGCCGTGGCGGGAAAGCCAGGCGCGCAGGGAGGCCACGAGGTCGCCGCGGCCGGTCGCGTCGTGCTCCCGCAGGGCTCGCAGCATCCCGTCGGCGAAGGCGCGCACCGCGTCGTCGGCGAGCAGCGGCAGCACGGAGCCCGCCGCGAGCTCCTCGTGCTCGACGAGCGCCCGGCCCCGCCTGCGGGCGACGGAGAGCGCCTGCTCGGCCTGCTTGTACGCGGCGGCCGCCGAGACCGGACCCGCCGACGCCGACATGCCGACGACGACCCCCGCCTCCTCCGTCTCGCGTTCGGTGTAGGGCTCGCAGGCGAGCGCGACCGCTCCCCCGTCGGCGGCGAGGACGACGAGCCGGTCGTCGCTCTCCCACACGGTCAGCACGGACTCAGCCGCCCGGGAGGCGGCGGACTCCAGCGCCTCGGCGAGGGCGTGCGCGGGGTGTTCGGCCCCCGGGTCCGGTTCCCCGCCCGGTTCGGCGATGAGCAGCCGGAACGGAGCGTCCAGGAGTCCGCCGTAGAGATCCCCGGCGACCGTTCTGGCGGGGTCCGGCTGGCCGGAGAGCATCATCCTCAGCACCGCCGCCCCCAGCCGCTGCTCCGCGGCCTGCAGCGAGCGCGACCGTTCCGTCGTCAGGGTCAGCAGGGCCACCGCGGAGTGCACGGCGTAGCGCTCGGCGGTGCCGAGCGGCGCGCCCGTACCGACCGCCAGGGCACCCCTGACCCGCCGCCCGGTGCCCAGGGACTGCAGTTCGACGCGGTCCTCCGTCCCGCCGACGACCGCGCTGGCGGGCGCGGGGCGCTCGCGCAGGCGCTCCACGTCCCCCGTGAGCCGGGCGGCGCGCCGGACGGCCCAGTCGGGGGCGGCGGCGACGACGGCGCCGGAGGTGTCGTAGAGCGCG
Organism: Streptomyces spongiicola; assembly: GCF_003122365.1. Lineage (NCBI taxonomy): Bacteria > Bacillati > Actinomycetota > Actinomycetes > Kitasatosporales > Streptomycetaceae > Streptomyces > Streptomyces spongiicola. Next base: position 5,443,698 of record NZ_CP029254.1, on the reverse strand, counting down.
GCCCAGCCGTCGACGTACGAGGCGAGCCGGGCGAGCAGGGCCGCGGGGCCCTCGGCGAGCGCCGCGCGGGTCAGCTCCCGCTGGGCCTCGAAGCCCGCGGTGACGGCCCGGTACTGGTCGGCGGCGATCGCCGCCGACACCGCCTTGCTGATGGCCAGGAACGGCGTGCGCCGCGGCACCTCGAGCAGGGGGAAGTCCTCGGCCTCGGCCGCTTCCAGAAGAGCGCCGGGGATGTCGTCGTAGTTCACCCCGACGGCGAAGCCCAGTCCCGCGACGCCCGCTCCCGCGAGCCGCCGCACATAGCGCCGCATCGCCTCCCCGTCGGCGGCGTCGAGCGTCATCGCGGTGACGAGCAGCAGTTCGCCCCCCTCCATGTAGGGCACGGGGTCCGCCAGCTCGCTGGCGTGCACCCAGCGCACGGGGGTGTCCAGGCGGTCCTCCCCCGCGCGGACGGTCAGCTTGAGCGCGGAGTGCTGGACGAGGGACGCGAGGGTGACCGGCATGGGACCGCGGGCTTTCGGGAGAGGACGAGTGCTACTCGGTCTGTTTCGCCGTCCCGTATGAACGGCGTACGTCGATTCTGCCACCGCGTACGGATGCGCTGCTCAGTTCCTCAGGTCCACCAGGAGCGGAGGGGTGTGCCCGCCGCGCACCGACGCCAGGGAGAGCACCGCGTGCCCGGCCGGCACGGAGTGCGCCAGCTCGGAGGCCGACCAGCGCTCCCGCTCGACCTCGCGGACCGTCACCGCCTCGGCCGTCGCGGCCCGCCCCGTCACGACCCGGCGCACGAAGTGCAGCGCCTTGGTCAGCGGCTCGTCGGAGATGATCTGCCGGTTGGTCACGTCCCTGGTCTGCACCCACTCCTTGCCCCAGGACTCGGCGAACCGGCCGCCGTCCCACGGCCCGAGCCCGGCGAACGCCATCCGGCAGCCGACCGCGCCCAGCAGCGGCCCGCGCAGCGGTTCCGGCACGTCCTCCAGGGTGCGCAGCGCCAGCACCACCCCCGCGTGCGCGGAACGCAGCCGCTGCACCGCCCGGACCGAGTCGGGCGTGACCGTGTGGGTGGCGTCGTCCAGCACCAGGCAGGCGAACAGCGAACGGTCCGAGCGGCTGAGCACGGCCTCGGTGAACTGGGCCAGCACCAGCCGGGCGATGATCCGTGACGCCTCGGCGTGGCCGCGTTCCGGGAGGTCGATCCGGACCCGCAGCGGGTGCTCGACGGCCCGCGGCGAGAACTGCCGGCCGGGCTCTGCGGTGCGGAAGAACCCGGCGAACGCGGGCCGGTCGAGGAAGGCGATCCGATCCGCGAGCAGCGCCCCGACGTCGTCGGCGCGCTGGGACTGCCGGGCCCGCGCGTCGAGTTCCCGCAGCTGCGCCGTCGCGCCCGCGGCCTGCAGTGCGGTACGCAGCCCGTCCAGCGCGCCGGGCGCGCCACCGAGGAGGTCGCGCAGTTCGGGTACGGCCGGGAAGTGGCCGTGGACGCCGCGGTACGGCCCGATGAGCTGCGCGAGCGCGGTGGCGGCCCGCCGGCCGTCGGCCGTCAGGTCCCCGACGAGCGCCTCGGCGAGGACGCGCGCGGCCTCGTCGGGGTCGTCACTGCCGCCGTACAGGTCCAGGTCGTGGGTGGAGTCGGGCCGGCCGGGGGAGACGACCAGGTCGAAGGCGTCGTCGGGGGCGAGCGCCGTGCCGTGCGCGGTGACGGCCACGACCGCTGCGCGGTTCGCGAGGGCCTGCAGGCACATGGACTCCACGACGGGACGCATCAGCCGCACCGTCTTGCCCGACCCGGACGGCCCGACGGCGAGCAGCGAGGTGCCGAGCAGTGCGGGTTCGAGGGCGACGCCCGTGGTGCGGCGGGCGTAGGGGTTGCGGGGGTGGTCGGCGGCGGTGCCGATCCTGACCTGGCTGGTGGCGAGGTCGTGTACGGCGGCGCGCACCGGCAGATCCCGTACCCCGGAGGGATGGGCGCAGGCCGCCGCGCCCTCGGCGCGGACCACGTCCGCGAAGGCCGCCAACCGCTCGGGCCTGGTCTGCACTCCCTGCCAGGCGCGGCGGATCCGCGCGTAGTCGACGTCGCCGAGCGATCCCGTGCGGGTCGCCTCGGCCAGGGTGCGGGCCGTGTCGCCCAGCCCGGCGGCGCGCAGGTCGGGCCAGTCCGCGGGGTCGTCCTCCGGCGGGGGCGGGGGGACGGGAGCGTCCTTCTTCCGGGAATGCCGGTACCGGCGCCAGATCTCCGGCACATGGCCGATCCTGGCGAACAGGAAGAGCAGTCCGCCGCCGACGAGGGCGTAGTACGCGTAGCTCACCATGGCCCACAGCGGCGGGTCGGCCCGCCAGGAGTCAGGGGTGAGGACGAGCAGCGGCCAGAGCCAGTAGCGGCCGAGATAGCCGTTCCAGAGCAGTGACCACAGCAGCCAGCCGGCGAGCAGGGCGATGAGCGCCCCCGCGAAGAGCCTTCCGGCCGGGACCGGCTCCGGCTCCTCCTCCGGCCGCGGCCGGTGTCCCAGCCGCCAGACGCCCGGGTCGGCCTCGGGCCGCGGGGTGCGCAGCCAGTCGGCGAGTGAGGTGCCGGTCGCCGCCGGGGCGTGGGCCGGGACCGGCGGGACGGCGGGCGGCATCGGCGGCGGGCCCGCGGGACGCGGGACGGGCCGCGCGCTGCCGGTGCCGCCCGGTCGGGCTCCGCGTGCGTCGTAGGTGCCTTCCATCTCCATGAACCCCTGCCCCCTGACCAGCCAGGCCCGCGCGTCTGTGCCACCGTCAATCTAGTGCCCGCCGACGGGGAGTTCAGCGATCCGGCGCGGCGAGTACGGCCGGTGGCGGGAGTGGGGTGGCGGGAGTGGGGTGGCGGCCGCGGCCGCCACCCCGCCGGGGCCCGCGGGAGGAGGCGCGGCCCGGCGCGGCCGCGAACGGCGGCCGAGTACGGCGGTCGCGGCCCCGCGGCACGCCCCGGTCGGCGGGCCGGGCCCGCCCCGCCGCACCCTCCGCGCCCTATGTCCGCCGCGGACAAGGACACGCCCCCATCACTACCGAACGGAGCATGCCGGACCTGCCGGACCGGACCTAGCCTGCGAGGAAGGAAGAAGTGCGTCCGGAAACACCCCCCAGGAGCCCTCATGAGCGCAATTCCGCAGGAGCGCCGCGTCGTCACCGCCATCCCCGGCCCCAAGTCGCAGGAGCTGCAGGCCCGCCGCCTCTCCGCGGTCGCGGGCGGCGTGGGCTCCGTGCTGCCGGTGTTCACCGCGCGTGCCGACGGCGGCATCATCGAGGACGTCGACGGCAACCGCCTGATCGACTTCGGGTCCGGTATCGCCGTGACCACCGTGGGCGCCTCCGCCGAGGCCGTCGTACGCCGTGCCTCCGCACAGCTCGCGGACTTCACCCACACCTGTTTCATGGTCACGCCCTACGAGGGCTACGTCGAGGTCTGCGAGGCCCTGGCCGAACTCACCCCGGGCGACCACGCCAAGAAGTCGGCGCTGTTCAACTCGGGCGCCGAGGCCGTCGAGAACGCCGTCAAGATCGCGCGTGCGTACACCAAGCGCCAGGCCGTCGTCGTCTTCGACCACGGCTACCACGGCCGCACCAACCTCACCATGGCGCTGACCGCGAAGAACATGCCGTACAAGAACGGCTTCGGCCCGTTCGCCCCCGAGGTGTACCGCGTCCCGGTCGCCTACGGCTACCGCTGGCCCACCGGCCCGGACAACTGCGGCCCCGAGGCCGCCGCCCAGGCCGTCGACCAGATCACCAAGCAGATCGGCCCGGACAACGTCGCCGCGATCATCATCGAGCCGGTCCTCGGCGAGGGCGGCTTCATCGAGCCGGCGAAGGGCTTCCTCCCGGCGGTCGCGCGGTTCGCCCGGGACAACGGCATCGTCTTCGTCGCGGACGAGATCCAGTCCGGCTTCTGCCGCACCGGCCAGTGGTTCGCCTGCGAGGACGAGGGCATCGTCCCGGACCTGATCACCACCGCCAAGGGCATCGCCGGCGGCCTGCCGCTGTCCGCCGTCACCGGCCGCGCCGAGATCATGGACGCCGCGCACGCGGGTGGCCTCGGCGGCACCTACGGCGGCAACCCGGTCGCCTGCGCCGGTGCGCTCGGCGCCATCGAGACCATGCGCGAGCAGGACCTCAACGGCAAGGCCAGGCGCATCGAGGAGGTCATGAAGCGGCGCCTCTCCGCGATGGCGGAGAAGTTCGACGTCATCGGCGACATCCGAGGCCGGGGTGCCATGATCGCGATCGAGCTGGTCAAGGACCGCGCCACCAAGGAGCCCGACGCCGGGGCCGCCGGCGCGCTCGCCAGGGCCTGCCACGCCGAGAGCGTCCTCGTGCTCACCTGCGGCACCTACGGCAACGTGCTCCGCTTCCTGCCTCCGCTGGTGATCGGCGAGGACCTGCTCAACGAGGGACTGGACGTCATCGAGACGGCGCTCGCGGCCGTCTGACCGGGACACGCGGAGATGCGCGGACCGAGCGGGCCGAGCGGGCCGAGCGGGCCGAGCGGGCCGAGCGGGCTGCGACCCTGCGGCACCGCGCCCGCTCTGTGAAGAAGGTGTGGGGGGGCGATGGCGGGATGGCACCACCCGCTGTCGGCCCCCCTCCTGCTGCCGTACGGTTTCCGCAGATGAGAGAAACACCCCGCTCGCAGGGGACTGCGGGTGACTCCATGGCGTGGCCTCCCCGGTCCCGCCATGGGCGTGCCTTCGCGCACACCACCGGGTCCTCGTGCCCGGGTTCTCCTCTCCGATCGGACGGCCGCCCGCCCCAAACCCCCCGGGGCGCGCGGCGCACCGGTCCTCGCGGTCGCCCCGGAACAAACCCCCCTGTTCCGGGGCGACCGTCCTTCCTGCCCGGACTCCCCCGATTCCGCGGACTCCCCGGGTTCCCCCGGGTCCCCAAACGGCCGGCCGGCCCCGCCGCCGTCGCGGCGGTGTGCGCCGTCCTCTTCGCTCTGATCACCTGGCAGGTCGCGGTCAACGGTCCGCTGCGCGCGCTTGACGAGCACATCGACCGCGCGGTCGTGGGCAGCGGCCCCACGCACCTCACCGAGTTCCTCGCCGACCTCGGCAGCCCGCAGGTCGCACTGCCGGTACTGGCCGCGGCCGCCGGCCTGGCGCTGCACCGCCGGCGCTGGGCCCCCGCGGCGGCGGTCGCCGCCGCCATGGCCCTCGTACCGGCGCTGGTGGCTCCGCTGAAGGCGCTGACGGACCGGCCGGGGCCGCTGACCCCGGAGACGGGGTACTTCCCTTCGGGCCACGCCGCGACCGCGATGGTGGCGTACGCCGGGGCCGCCCTGCTCGTCAGCAGACGGCTGATGCCCGTCGCCGTGCTGCTCACGGCGGCGACGGGCATCGCTCTGGTGCTGCGCGGCCACCACTGGCCGCTTGACGTCCTCGCGAGCTGGTCCCTCTGCGGGGTGCTGCTGGCCGGTGCGGTCGCGGCCGGCTCCGGGGGCGGGAGCCGGTGCCCCGGCGCAGCGTCGGGCAGCCGGACCGGCCCCGGTTGACCTACCCCTCCGTCACTGCCTCTCCTCGTCGGCGACCAGGGCGGCCGCCTCGTGCATGGCCAGCTCCAGCAGTGCGGGATCGGTGAGTGTGCCCGATCCGTCCGGCAGGACCAGCCAGCGCACGCCCCCCGCGGTCCGGCCGGGGTACGGGAGCACCACCCAGGCACCGGGCCCCGCGGCGTGCGTACCCGTGGCCACCCACCACTCCGAGACTCCCGGCGGCACGAAGAAGCCCATGCGCGGCGCCGCGGCGGGGCCGTGCCGGACGGCACCGAAGTGGGCCAGGACCGGCCCCGGCCGGCTCGTGAGCCGCTTCAGCACCTCCAGCGTCGGGCCGGCGATCCTGCCGGGGAGGACGAGCACGTCCCAGTGCCGCCCCGCCGGGAGCAGCACCAGCCCTCTGGGGTCGCTCTCCCACCGCCTGAGCCGGCCGTCGGGGTCGGGCGCCGCCGACACCAGCCACCGCACCGCCGCACCAGCACCCTGTCCCCCGGTTACCGCCATCTCTCCAGCCTCCGTTTCCGTGCGCCTCGCCGCCTGCGCGGTCCTTGCGTCCGCCTTTGGAGAGCGGGAACCGCGCGCGCTATGACGCCGGTTCGGGCGGCCTGCGGGAAAGTCCCGCCCGGGACCCGGGACCCGGGACCCGGGAGCCAGGACCCGGAACCAGGCAGCCGGGACCGGGCAGCCGGGATCGGGGCCTGCGGCAGAGGGCAAGCAGCAGAGCACTCGTACACCGGTGCCCGAGGCCGGAAGCCCGAAGCCGGAACGGCCGAGGGGGACACGGCACGGCCGACGGCCGGGCGCCCGGTGGCGCGCGGCCGCCGGCCGTGAGCGGAGGTGTCAGCTGTCGAAGCCGAGACCGAGGCGGTCCATCGTCCTCAGCCACAGGTTGCGTCGGCCGCCGCGGGCGTCGGCCCGAGCCAGCGACCACTTGGTGAGGCCGATCCCCGCCCAGGCCACCGGCTCCGGCGGGAAGGGCAGCGGCTTCTTGCGGACCATCGTCAGCTCGGTGCGCTCGGTGCGCTCGCCGGCGAGCAGGTCGAGCATCACTTCGGCGCCGAAGCGGGTTGCGCCGACGCCGAGGCCGGTGTATCCGGCCGCGTAGGCGACCCTCCCTCCGTGCGCCGCGCCGAAGAACGCCGAGAAACGCGAGCAGGTGTCGATCGCGCCGCCCCAGGCGTGGGTGAAGCGCAGGCCCTCCAGTTGCGGGAAGCACGCGAAGAACTGACCCGCCAGTTTCAGATAGGTCTCCGGCCGGTGGTCCATCTCGGCGCTGACCTTCCCGCCGTACGGGTAGACGGCGTCGTAGCCGCCCCACAGGATCCGGCCGTCGCCGGTGATCCGGAAGTAGTGGAACTGGTTGGCGCTGTCGCCGAGGCCCTGCCTGTTGTGCCAGCCGACCGACTCGCGCTGGGCGGACGAGAGCGGTTCGGTCATCAGCGCGTAGTCGTAGACCGGCACGGTGTACGGGCGGATCCGCCTGACGAGCGACGGGAAGACGTTCGTGCCGAGCGCGACCCGCCGGGCGAAGACCCGGCCGTAGGGCGTGCGCACGGCTGTTCCGGCGCCTGCCGGGGACAGCTCGAGCGCCCGGGTGTTCTCGTAGATCCGTACGCCGAGGCCGAGGCAGGCCCGCTTGAGGCCCCAGGCCAGCCTGGCCGGGTGGAGCATCGCCACCCCCTCACGGTCCCAGAGGCCGCCGAGGAAGGTCGGGGAGTCGACCTCGGCGCGCACGGCGTCGCGGTCCAGCAGTTCGAGACCGCCGAAGCCGAGCCGGCCGGCCTCCTCGTGCAACGTGCGGAGTTCGTCGAGCTGGTACGGCTCGGTGGCCACGTCGATCTCGCCGGTGCGCTCGAAGTCGCAGTCGATGCCGTACCGGGCGACCGCGGCCTCGATGGCGTCGAGGTTCCGTGCCCCGAACTCCTCCAGCCTGGCCATGTCCTCCGGCCAGCGGGCCAGGCCGTTGGCGAGGCCGTGGGTCAGGGAAGCGGCGCAGAAGCCGCCGTTGCGGCCCGAGGCGGCCCAGCCCACCTCGCGGCCCTCGACCAGGACGACGTCCCGCCGCGGGTCCCGCTCCTTGGCGAGGAGCGCGGTCCACAGTCCGCTGTAGCCGCCGCCGACGACGAGCAGATCGGTCTTCTCGTCGCCGGTGAGGGCGGGCAGGGCGGCGGGCTTGCCGGGGTCTTCCAGCCAGAAGGGGACGGGCTGGGCGTCGGAGAGTGATGAGGCAAAGGTCATGGCTGCTGGGGCCATGGTTTCCACTCCTTCGTGGCGCTGCTCGGTGTTGCTCGGTTCAACTCGGCGCTCGGCGCGATTCGGCACTCGGGGCGATTCGGTACTCGGTACTGGTTGGCACTGTTCGGTACCACTTGCGACGCTCAGGGCCGCTCAGTGCCACTCGGCACCACTCGGCACCGCTCGGGGCTACTCGGGGCTACTCGGACAGTGCGGTCTTCCGCCGCCGGCCGCTGATGATCTGGCCCGCGACGACGACGATGACGGCGAGGGCGAACATGGCCGTACCGATGACGTTGATCTGGACGGGTGTGCCGCGCTGGGCCGAGCCCCAGACGAACATCGGGAAGGTGACCGTGTTTCCCGAGTTGAAGTTGGTGATGATGAAGTCGTCGAACGAGAGCGCGAAGGCGAGCATCGCGCCCGCGGCGATGCCCGGTGCCGCGATCGGCAGCGTGACCCGCAGGAAGGTCTGCACGGGCCCCGCGTAGAGGTCCTTGGCGGCCTCCTCAAGCCGGGGATCCATCGACATCACCCGTGCCTTGACCGCCACCACGACGAAACTGAGGGAGAACATGGTGTGCGCGATGAGGATCGTCGTAGGGCCGAGTTCCGCCCCGAGGTTGAGGAAGAGGGTGAGCAGCGAGGCCGCCATGACGACCTCGGGCATCGCCATCGGCAGGAAGATCAGGGAGTTGATCGCCCCGCGGGCCCGGAACCGGTAGCGGACGAGCGCGAAGGCGATCATCGAGCCGAGGACCGTGGCGCCGATCGTGGCCCAGAGCGCGATCCACAGCGACAGGCTGAGCGAGTCGCACATGCCGGAGACGCCGCAGGGGTCCTGCCACGCGTGGGTGGAGAACTCCCGCCAGGAGTAGTTGAAGCGCCCGGCCGGCTTGTTGAAGGAGAACACCATCACGATGATGTTCGGCAGGACCAGGTACGCCAGCGTGAGCAGGCCGGCGATCACCACCAGGTTGCGGCGTATCCACGTTGTCGAGAGTCGCAGCATCAGACGAGATCCTCCGTACCGGCCCGGCGGATGTAGACCGTCACCATGATCAGCACGACGGCCATGAGAATGAACGACAGCGCGGCCGCGGTCGGGTAGTCGAGCACCCGCAGGAACTGAGACTGGATGACGTTGCCGACCATCCGGGTGTCGGTGGAGCCGAGCAGCTCGGCGTTGACGTAGTCGCCGCTGGCCGGGATGAAGGTCAGCAGCGTCCCGGAGACGACACCCGGCATCGACAGCGGGAACGTCACCTTGCGGAAGACGGTCGACGGCCTGGCGTAGAGGTCTCCGGCCGCCTCGTGGAGCCGCGGGTCGATCCGCTCCAGCGAGGTGTAGAGCGGGAGGATCATGAAGGGCAGGAAGTTGTACGTGAGACCGGTGACCACGGCGAGCGGGGTGGCCAGCACCCGGTTCCCCTCGGTCATCCCGAGCCAGCCGGTGACGTCGAGGAAGCCGATGGTGCTGAGGACGTCCACCACCGGTCCGCCGTCCGCCAGGATCGTCTTCCACGCGAGCGTCCGGATCAGGAAGCTGGTGAAGAACGGCGCGATGACCAGCACCAGCAGCAGATTGCGCCAGCGGCCCGCCTTGAACGCGATGAGGTACGCCAGCGGATAGCCGAGCAGCAGGCACAGGATGGTGGCCGTGCCCGCGTACAGCACCGACCGCAGGAACTGCGGGTAGTACTCGCCGAGCGCGTCCCAGTAGGTCCGGAAGTGCCAGGTGACCTCGAAGCCCTCTTCCAGCGAGCCGGTCTGCACGGAGGTCGACGCCTGGTAGACGAGCGGCAGGGCGAAGAAGACCAGCAGCCACAGGATGCCCGGCAGCAGCAGCCAGTACGGCACGAGCTTGCGGCGCGCCGGCTGTTTGCGCGGCACCGGGCCCGTACCGGCGGGGGCGGGTGAGGCGGGTGGTGCCTCGGTGACGGTCATGCTGTCTCCTCCACCGTCTCCACGCCCGCGTCGATGTCCATGGCGGCGTCGAGGCCGAACGTGTGCTCGGGGTTCCAGTGCAGGACGACCTCGGCGCCGGGGACGAGGCGCGGGTCCCGCTCGACGTTCTGCACGTACACCTCAAGCTCCGGGCAGACCGGGCTGTCGACGACGAACTGGGTGGAGACGCCGATGAAGCTGGAGTCGGCGATCTTCCCGGTGAACCGGTTGCGCCCCTCGGCTATGCCATCGGCGTCGTCGGCGTGCGCCAGGGAGATCTTCTCGGGGCGGACACCGACGAGGAGCTTGCCGCCGGTGCGGGGCGGCGTGGCGCAGCGGGCGGTGGGAAGCCGCAGTCCGGCGTCGGCCGCGGTCACCGCCACCTCGCCGCCCGCGACCTCGGCGACCTGGGCCTCGATGAGGTTGGAGGTGCCGAGGAAGTTGGCGACGAACGTCGTCTGCGGGTTCTCGTAGAGGTCGGAGGGCGCACCCAGCTGCTCGACCCTGCCGCCGTTCATCACCGCGACCGTGTCGGCCATGGTCATGGCCTCCTCCTGGTCGTGGGTGACGTGGACGAAGGTGATGCCGACCTCGGTCTGGATGCGCTTGAGCTCCAGCTGCATCTGGCGGCGCAGCTTGAGGTCGAGGGCGCCGAGCGGCTCGTCCAGCAGAAGCACCTGGGGGTGGTTGATGAGCGCGCGGGCGACGGCGACGCGCTGCTGCTGGCCGCCGGAGAGCTGGTGGGGCTTGTGCCTGGCCTTGTCGCCGAGCTGGACGAGTTCCAGCATCTCGTCGACCTGCTTCTTCACGGACCTGATGCCGCGGCGGCGGAGACCGAAGGCGACGTTCTCGTGGATGGTGAGGTGCGGGAAGAGGGCGTAGCTCTGGAAGACGGTGTTGACCGGCCGCTTGTACGGCGGGAGGTCGGTGACGTCCCGGTCGCCGAGGAAGACGGAGCCGGTGGTCGGGTCCTCCAGTCCGGCGATCATGCGCAGGGTGGTGGTCTTTCCGCAGCCGGAGGCGCCGAGCAGGGCGAAGAACGAGCCCTCGGGCACGGTCAGGTCCAGCGGGTGCACGGCGGTGAACGAGCCGTAGGTCTTGCCGATCCCGGTGAGGCGGACGTCTCCGCCCGCTGTCTTGTCAGTCATGGAGCGCGGTCCCAGGTGTCGAGGGGGAGCAGGGGAGCAGGACGGTCAGGCGCCGATGAGCTTGGCGAACTTCTCTTCGTACGCCGTCTCCTCCTCGCTGCTGAGCGAGCGGAAGGCATGGGACTTCGCGGCCATGGCCTTGTCCGGGAGGATCAGCGTGTTCTCGGCGAGTGCCGGGTCGATCTCGGCGAGTTCGGGGCCGACGCCCTCGACCGGGCAGACGTAGTTGATGTAGGCGGCGAGCTGGGCCGCGACCGGGAGCTCGTAGTAGTAGTCGATGAGCTTCTCGGCGTTGGCCTTGTGCCGGGCCTTGGCCGGGACCAGCAGGTTGTCGCTGGAGGTCATATAGCCGGCGTCGGGGACGACGAACCGGATGTCGGGGTTGTCGACCCGGAGCTGGACGAGGTCCCCGGCCCAGGCCAGACAGGCGGCGATGTCGCCCTTGTCCAGGTCGGAGGTGTAGTCGTTGCCGGTGAAGCGGCGGATCTGCCGGGTGTCGACGGCCCGCTGGATCTTGGATATCGCCGCGTCGTAGTCGTCGCCGGTGACCTTCCCGGGGTCCTTGCCCATGTCGAGCAGGGTCATCCCGACGGTGTCGCGCATCTCGGAGAGGCAGGCGACGCGGCCGCGCAGCGCCTTGTCCTCGAGCAGCTGGGAGACGCTCTCGACCTTCCGGCCCCCGGTCGCCCTGGAGTTGTAGGCGATGACGGTGGAGATGCCGGTCCAGGGGTAGGAGTAGGCCCGTCCGGGGTCCCAGTCCGGGCTGCGGAACTGCGGCGACAGACGGGCGTAGGCGTTCGGCAGGTTGGCGGGGTCGAGCTTCTGCACCCAGCCGAGGCGGATCATGCGGGCCGCGAGCCAGTCGGTGACGTTGACCAGGTCTCGCCCGGTGTCCTGGCCGGCGGCGAGCTGCGGCCGGATCTTGCCGAAGAACTCGACGTTGTCGTTGATGTCCTCGGTGTACTTGACGCTGATCCCGGTGCGCCTGGTGAACGCGTCGAGCGTGGGGTGGCTCTTCTCGTCCTCGCTGATGTCGATGTACTGCGTCCAGTTGGAGAAGGTGATCCGCTTCTCCTCGGCCGAGTGGTCGTCGGAGGCCGCGGCCCCTTCGCCGGCGCGCTTGGCGGGCGGGATTCCGCACGCGCTCAGCGCGCCCGTGCCACCTATGGTGAGAGCCCCTATGCCCGCCGCCCGCAGCAGGGAGCGGCGGGACAGCGCGCCGCGGCCGCTGCTCAGACTCCGCCGCATAGCGGCCAGCTGGGCCTCCGAGAGGCGCTCGGGCTGGTACTGCTTCATGCGCTGTGTTGCCTTTCGGGATGGGCCGCCGCCGGTGGTACGGCCGAGGCTGCTATCGGTCTCCGAAGATCGTGCGGTGCCAGTCCTTGCGGACCACCGCGGTGTTGTCGTACATCACATGCTTGACCTGCGTGTACTCCTCGAACGAGTACACCGACATGTCCTTTCCGTAGCCGCTGGCCCGGTATCCGCCGTGGGGCATCTCGCTGATGATCGGGATGTGGTCGTTGACCCATACGCAGCCCGCCTTGATCTCGCGGGTGGCGCGGCCGGTCCGGTACACGTCGCGGCTCCAGGCGGAGGCGGCGAGGCCGTACGGGGTGTCGTTGGCCAGCGCGATGCCCTCGTCGTCGGAGTCGAACGGCAGGACCACCAGGACGGGTCCGAAGATCTCCGACTGCACGACCTCGCTGTCCTGCGCGGCGCCCGCGATCAGCGTGGGCAGGTAGTAGGCGCCCTTCTCCAGGTCGCCGCCGGGAGCCCTGCCGCCGGTGACGACGGTGGCGTACGAGCGGGCCCGGTCGACGAAGCCGGCTACCCGGTCGCGCTGGGTGTGGGAGACGAGCGGGCCGAGGTCGGTGGACGGGTCGAAGGGGTCGCCGAGCCGTACGGTCGCCATCAGGTCGGCGACCCCGGCGACGAAGGCGTCGAAGAGCGGGCGCTGGACGTAGGCGCGGGTGGCCGCGGTGCAGTCCTGGCCGCTGTTGATCAGCGCGCCGGCGACGGCCCCGTGGACGGCGGCGTCGAGGTCCGCGTCGTCGAACACGACGAACGGGGCCTTGCCGCCGAGTTCCAGATGGAGCCGCTTGACGGTGGCCGTGGCGACCTCGGCGACCCGCCTGCCGACGGGCGTCGAGCCGGTGAACGAGGTCATGGCGACGCCGGGGTGGCCGACGAGGTGCTCGCCCGCGTCCCCGCCGGTGCCGGTGACGATGTTGAGGACGCCGTCGGGGATGCCCGCCTCGGTGGCGGCCCGGGCGAACATCAGCGAGGTCAGGGGCGTGGTCTCGGCGGGCTTGAGGACGATGGTGTTGCCCGCGGCGATGGCCGGGAGGACCTTCCAGGCGGCCATCTGGAGCGGGTAGTTCCAGGGTGCGACGGACCCGACGACGCCGATCGGCTCCCGGCGTACGTACGACGTGTGGTCACCGCTGTACTCGCCCGCGGACTGGCCCTGGAGATGGCGTGCGGCGCCGGCGAAGAACGCGGCGTTGTCGACGGTGCCGGGGACGTCGAACTCCCGGCTCAGCTTGATCGGCTTACCGCACTGCAGGGATTCCGCGTCGGCGAGGTCCTCGGCCTGCTCGGCGAGCACGGACGCGAACCGGTGCAGGGCGTCGGATCGCTCGCCGGGCGTCGCACCCGCCCAGCCGGGGAAGGCGGCCCGGGCCGCGGCGACGGCGGCGTCGACGTCCTCGGCGCCCGCCAGGTCGTAGGCGAGCAGCTGCTCGCCGGTGGCGGGGTTTACGATTGCGTGACTATGTCCCGATGTGCCGGGGCGCAGCCTTCCGTCGATGTACTGTGCGCCGTCCTTGAAACGGTCCCGCACCTGGAAGCGGTTGCCCATGACGCTCTCCGTAGTTCCAGATCGAAGTGAATGCCGATCCTGACAGAGGCAGAGTTCCCCAACAAGTGATTCCGTAGTTGCCTTTTGGTTACGCGACGGATTCGGTGGACCATGTGTCGCATCGGGAGGGAATTCCCGTACGGATTGTCAGTGGTGGATGCCAGGCTCGCATGCATGGGGATGACCGACGTGCCGGTCGAGAGGCTGACAGAGCGGATCAGCCGGGGTGGACGGGTCGCGTATCTGCACTTCCGGGGACACCGGCCGGCATCCGGCGGTGCCGTGGGCGCCGGTTGCCTGAGCCAGTGGTGGCCGGCGCCGCTCACCGTGGACGGAATCGAGTACGCGACGGCCGAGCACCGGATGATGGCCCGCAAGGCCCGCCTGTTCGGTGACGGGAAGGCCGAGGCGAGGGCGGTGGCGGCCGCGGGCCCCGCCCAGGCGAAGAAGGCGGGCCGGCTGGTGCGCGGCTTCAGCGACGCGACCTGGGAGCGGGAGCGCTTCGGCATCGTCGTCGAGGGAAACGCCCACAAGTCCTCACAGCACCCGGAGGAGGCCTCGTTCCTGCTGGTCACCGGGGGGCGGGTGCTGGTGGAGGCGAGCCCGACGGACCGCATATGGGGCATCGGCCTCGCGGCGGGCGACGAGCGGGCGCACGACCCGGCCCGCCGGCGCGGGCCGAACCTGCTGGGCTTGGCGCTGATGGAGGTCCGGGAGCGGCTGAGGGCGGGCCGGACGGAGTGAGGTGCCCCGCCCGCCCCGGTCGTGTCCGGGACGAGCGGCACGGTGGCGGGCGGAACCGGGCGGCACGGTCGTGTCAGAGACGAGCGGCACGGTCGTGTCCGGGACGAGCGACGCGGTCGTGTCCGGGACGAGCGACGCGGTCGTGTCCGGGACGGGCGGCGCGGGGACGGGCGGGACCGGGCGGCGCGGGGGCCGCCCGGTTCAGCGCGCCGCCGTTGCCACGGTGAGTGACGCCGACCAGGGGTCCTCTTCGGACCCCTCGCCGAAGTCCGGATCGTTGACGACGGCCCAGGCCAGAAGGCCGAGGAACGCCGCGCCGACCACGACGCCGACGGCGCCGAGGATGATCCCGGCGAGCGCCATCCCGCCGTTGTCCGCCTCCCCGCGCCGCGCACGGGCACGCCCGATGAAGCCGAAGACCAGCGCCAGGACGCCGAGGACGATCCCGAGGCCGTACAGGCAGAAACCGGCGACGGCGATGATGCCCAGCACCAGAGCGGTGATGCCCATGCCGTTCGCCGGGGCCGGCGCCCAGCCGCCGGCGCCGTAGCCGGAGTGGCCCGGGTACCCGGTGTGGCCGCCGTACGGCCATCCCGCCGGGGTGCCGAACGAGCCGCCCGGCACCCCGGCGGGATGGCCGTACGGGCCCGGCGCGGTCTGCCCGGGTCCGCCCGGGGCGATCGGCGGCGGGGGGACGGCTCCCCCGCCGTCTCCGGCGCCCGCGCCGGGGGCCGCGAAGGGATCGACGCCCGGCACGGAGGTGACCGTCGGCTGGTCGTGGGCACCGGGAGGTCCGCTCTGCGGCGTACCCCCGCCGGTCCCGCCCCGCTTGCTCCAGTCCACCCCGTCCCGCGGGGTGCGGTGCCCGGGCGGAGCCCACGGGTCCTCGTGGCCGTTCCCACCCGGCCGCCGGTCGCTCTGGTCTGACATGTGCCTCCCCCATCGTGGTCCTGTCATGCTACGGGCCCGCTCGGCACGCGCCCGCCCCGCATACGATGATCCCTGACCGGTACGGACAGCACACGCGGAGGACCCGGTGACCGATCTGCTTCCCTTCATCCAGGGCCTCCCCAAGGCCGAGCTCCACGTCCACCACGTGGGCTCGGCGTCGCCGCGCATCGTGTCCGAACTGGCGGCGCGGCACCCGGACTCACAGGTCCCCGTCGACCCGGGCGCGCTCGCCGAGTACTTCTCCTTCACCGACTTCGCGCACTTCATCGAGGTCTACCTGTCGGTCGTGGACCTGGTCCGCACCCCCGACGACGTCCGTCTGCTGACGTTCGAGGTCGCCCGGGACATGGCCCGGCAGAACATCCGGTACGCGGAACTCACGGTGACCCCGTTCAGCTCGACCCGCCGCGGCATCCCCGAGCAGGGGTTCATGGAGGCGATCGAGGACGCCCGCAAGGCCGCCGAGGCCGAACTCGGCGTCATACTGCGCTGGTGCTTCGACATCCCCGGCGAGGCGGGCCTCGACGCCGCCGAGGAGACCGCCCGGCTCGCCGTCGACCTGCGCCCCGAGGGTCTGGTGTCGTTCGGTCTCGGCGGGCCCGAGATCGGTGTGCCCCGGCCGCAGTTCAAGCCCTACTTCGACCGCGCCATAGCCGCGGGGCTGCGGTCCGTCCCGCACGCCGGCGAGACCACGGGCCCGGGGACCATCTGGGACGCGCTGAACGACCTGCGGGCCGAGCGCATCGGACACGGCACCAGTGCCCCGCGGGACCCGGAGCTGCTCGCCCACCTCGCCGAGCGCCGGATCCCGCTGGAGGTCTGCCCGACCTCCAACATCGCCACCCGGGCCGTCGCCACGCTCGACGTGCACCCCATCAGGGAGATGGTCGCGGCCGGCGTGCTCGTCACCGTCAACAGCGACGATCCGCCGATGTTCGGGACCGACCTCAACAACGAGTACGCGGTGGCCGCCCGGCTGCTGGACCTCGACGAGCGGGGCGTCGCCGCTCTCGCCGCGAACGCCGTGGAGGCGTCGTTCCTCGACCCCGCGGGAAAGGCGCGCATCGCGGGCGAGATCGACGCGTACACCGAGCGGTGGCTCGCGAAGTGAGGCGCGGCCGATGCGCGTTGTCACGGTCGTAGGGCATCGCGGCGACCCGTACGTCGCACGCGAGAACACCCTGCCCTCGCTGCGGGCGGCGATCGAGCGGGGCGCGGACGCCGTGGAGGTCGACGTCCGGCTGACCCGTGACGGGGTGCCGGTACTCCTCCACGACGACACCCTCAACCGCCTGTGGGGCCACGACCTGCCGCTGTCCCGGCTCTCCCACGCACGGCTCGGCGAACTGACCGGCGGCGGGGTGCCCACGCTCGCCGCGGCGGTGGCCGCGGCCGGCGGCCACCGCCTCATGCTGGATCTGCCGGGCGCGGACGCGTCGTCCGTGCGCGCGGTCGTCGGCGCGGTCCGCGAGGGCGGCGCCGACGACCGGGTCTACTACACGGGCGGCCCCGCCGGCATGCTGGCGGTCCGGGACGCCGACCCGGACGCGGAGATCGCGCTGACCTGGACCACGCTCGCACCGCCGCGTCCCGTGCTGCTGGCGGCGCTGAGGCCGCGCTGGCTCAACTACCGCTTCGGGCTGGTGAGCCGGGAACTGGCCGAGGAGGTCCACGCGCAGGGCTATCTGCTGTCGGTGTGGACGGCGGACACCCGTGCGGCGATGCGCAGACTGGTGGCCCGCGGGGTCGACTCGATCACCACCAACCGGGTGGACGCGCTGAAGCGTGTCCTGGGCGGTCCGCGGAAGGGCGCGGCAGGGCCGGGGCGCGGGTCGTGAGCGGTCCGGGGCGCACCGGACGGCACGGCATCCGCGACCGCGCCGCCCCCGGGTCCCGCGTCCGGGACCACGGACCGGGCCGCGCGGGCATCGCCCCGGCCGTCGGCCGGACAGGTTCCCGCACGGCACGGACGGGTTCCGGGGCACGGGTCGTCGCCGGCCTCGGGCCGGATGGCGCCGCCCGGGCGGGCCCGGCGGGCGAGGACGTCTCCGGGCGAGAGGTCCTCGACGCGGTCGTTGCCGGTACGAGGCGGGCGGCCGTCCGGCGGAAGACGACTGCGAGGCCCCTGACGCGCCCGAGGCCACCCGGGCGTGGCCCGGGTGGCCCGGTGAGGAGTCCGCGGGCGGGTGGCCCGCCCGCGGGGTCCGGTCACCCTTCGAGGGACGTCATCACGTGCTTGACGCGCGTGTAGTCGTCGAAGCCGTACGCCGACAGGTCCTTGCCGTATCCGGACTTCTTGAAGCCGCCGTGCGGCATCTCGGCGACCAGCGGGATATGGGTGTTGATCCACACACAGCCGAAGTCCAGGACCTTGGACATGCGCATCGCGCGCGCGTGGTCCTTCGTCCAGACCGACGAGGCGAGGGCGTACTCCACGCCGTTCGCGTACTCGACGGCCTGGGCCTCGTCGGTGAAGGACTGGACCGTGATGACCGGCCCGAAGACCTCCTGCTGGACGATCTCGTCGTCCTGCTTGAGGCCGGAGACGACCGTCGGGGCGTAGAAGTAGCCCTTGTCGCCGACCCGCCGGCCGCCGGCCTCGACCTTCGCGTGGGCCGGGAGCCGGTCGATGAAGCCGGAGACCTGGTTCAGCTGGTTCTCGTTGTTGAGCGGGCCGAACAGCACGTCCTCGTCGTCGGGCATGCCGGTCCTGGTCTCCTGAGCGGCCTTGGCCAGCGCGCTCACGAACTCGTCGTGGATGGACTCGTGCACCAGTACGCGGGTCGCGGCCGTGCAGTCCTGGCCGGCGTTGAAGAAGCCGGCGACGGAGATGTCCTCGACGGCCTTCGCGATGTCGGTGTCCTCGAACACGACGACCGGGGCCTTGCCGCCCAGCTCCAGGTGCACCCGCTTGAGGTCCTTCGAAGCCGACTCGGCGACCTGCATGCCGGCCCGCACCGAGCCGGTGATGGAGGCCATCGCCGGAACCGGGTGCTCGACCATCATCCGGCCGGTGTCGCGGTCGCCGCAGATGACGTTGAAGACGCCCTTCGGGACGATCGAGCCGATGATCTCGGCGATCAGGACGGTGGAGGCCGGGGTGGTGTCCGACGGCTTCAGCACCACGGTGTTCCCGGCGGCCAGGGCCGGGGCGAACTTCCACACGGCCATCATCATCGGGTAGTTCCACGGGGCGACCTGCGCGCAGACGCCGACCGGCTCACGGCGGACGATGGAGGTCAGCCCCTCCATGTACTCGCCCGCGGAGCGGCCCTCCAGCATCCGGGCCGCGCCCGCGAAGAAGCGGATCTGGTCGACCATGGGGGGGATCTCCTCGCTGCGGGTGAGCCCGAGCGGCTTGCCGGTGTTCTCCGACTCGGCCGCGATCAGCTCCTCGGCCCGCTCCTCGAAGGCGTCCGCGATCTTCAGCAGGGCCTTCTGGCGCTCGGCCGGCGTGGTGTCGCGCCAGCCGGGGAACGCCGCGGCGGCGGCGGCCATGGCGGCGTCCACGTCCGCCCGGCCGGACAGCGGGGAGGTCGCGTACACCTCGCCCGTGGCCGGGTTGACCACCTCGATGGTCCGCCTGTCAGCGGCGTCCCGGAACTCTCCGTCGATGTAGTTGCGCAGACGACGCAGTTCGGTGGTCACAGCCACCCCTCCTCAGATGTCCGATGGGTGAGACAGCCCCACACTACGCGGCCCAGGCTAGCCCGACGAGCGACGCTTTCGACAGACCCGACACCACTCGACTTCGAAATCGGTAACTTCTCCAACCTCAAACAACGAATTTCATCGCTCATAGGTTGCAGAATCCACGACTCCGGTGCACAGTGTGCACGTGGCAAGTCGAAGCGCGGACTCCAGGACCGGGGGCGGCACCTCCCCCACTGTCGATGCCGTCTCCCTGGCGATCATCGAGCAGCTGCAGGAGGACGGACGCCGTCCCTACGCCGCCATAGGGAAGGCCGTGGGCCTGTCCGAGGCGGCCGTCCGGCAGCGCGTCCAGAAGCTGCTCGACCAGGGCGTGATGCAGATCGTCGCCGTCACGGACCCGCTCACCGTGGGCCTGCGGCGCCAGGCGATGGTCGGGATCAACGTCGAGGGCGACCTGGACCCGGTGGCAGACGCGCTCACCGCCATGTCCGAGTGCGAGTACGTCGTCATGACGGCGGGCTCGTTCGACCTGATGGTGGAGGTCGTCTGCGAGGACGACGACCACCTGCTTGAAGTGATCAACCGGCGCATCCGCACCCTCCCCGGTGTGCGCTCCACCGAGAGCTTCGTCTACCTCAAGCTCAAGAAGCAGACCTACATGTGGGGAACCCGATAGCCGTGAGCAAGGACCGCAGCGACCTCTCCAAGTCCGCCTACGACCACCTGTGGATGCACTTCACCCGCATGTCGTCGTACGAGAACTCCCCCGTGCCCACCATCGTGCGCGGTGAAGGCACCTACATCTACGACGACAGGGGCAAGCGCTACCTCGACGGCCTCGCCGGCCTGTTCGTGGTCCAGGCGGGCCACGGCCGCCGGGAGCTGGCCGAGGTGGCCGCCAGGCAGGCCGAGGAACTCGCCTTCTTCCCCGTGTGGTCCTACGCCCACCCGAAGGCCGTCGAACTGGCCGAGCGCCTCGCGGGCGAGGCCCCCGGCGACCTCAACAAGGTCTTCTTCACCACCGGCGGAGGCGAGGCGGTCGAGACCGCCTGGAAGCTCGCCAAGCAGTACTTCAAGCTCACCGGCAAGCCCACCAAGTACAAGGTGATCTCCCGCGCGGTCGCCTACCACGGCACCCCGCAGGGAGCCCTGTCCATCACCGGCCTGCCGGGGCTGAAGGCCCCGTTCGAGCCGCTGGTGCCGGGTGCGCACAAGGTCCCCAACACCAACATCTACCGCGCGCCGCTGCACGGCGACGACCCCGAGGCCTTCGGCCGCTGGGCCGCCGACCAGATCGAGCAGCAGATCCTCTTCGAGGGCCCCGACACCGTCGCCGCGGTCTTCCTGGAGCCCGTGCAGAACGCCGGCGGCTGCTTCCCGCCGCCCCCCGGCTACTTCCAGCGGGTCCGTGAGATCTGCGACCGGTACGACGTACTGCTGGTCTCCGACGAGGTCATCTGCGCCTTCGGCCGCCTGGGCAAGACCTTCGCCTGCGACAAGTTCGGCTACGTGCCCGACATGATCACCTGCGCCAAGGGCATGACCTCGGGCTACTCCCCGATCGGCGCCTGCATCGTCTCCGACCGGCTCGCCGAACCGTTCTACAAGGGCGACAACACCTTCCTGCACGGCTACACCTTCGGCGGCCACCCGGTCTCCGCGGCCGTCGGCCTCGCCAACCTCGACCTGTTCGAGCGCGAGAAGCTCAACCAGCACGTCCTGGACAACGAGGACGCCTTCCACTCCACGCTCCGGAAGCTGCACGACCTGCCGATAGTCGGCGACGTCCGCGGCAACGGCTTCTTCTACGGCATCGAACTCGTGAAGGACAAGAACACCAAGGAGTCCTTCAACGAGGAGGAGACCGAGCGGGTCCTCTACGGCTTCCTCTCCAAGGCGCTGTTCGACGCCGGCCTGTACTGCCGCGCCGACGACCGCGGCGACCCGGTCGTCCAGCTCGCCCCGCCGCTGATCTCCACCCAGCAGACCTTCGACGAGATCGAGCAGATCCTGCGCGGCGTCCTCAGCGAGGCCTGGTCGAAGCTGTAGGACCGGGTCCCCGGACCGCCCCGGTGGCCGCTGGCGCGCCCCGCGCCGCCCGGCCGACGGCCCTCGCGGCCCGGACGCCTCCCTTCGGGTGAGAAGGGAGGCGTCCGGGCCGCGTGCCGTGCCCGTACCCGCCCCGGAGTCCCTACGGTGCTGTGACCGATCGGCATCGGGACCGTTCGCCGTGCGGCGGAACGGAAACCCACGGATCTGAACCGAGGTGCACGCCATGGTGGTCCCGCCGGACAACGATGTGCTGTGGGCGAGGTCCCTGAACCACGACTTCGGCGGCTCCCCCGCCCTCCGCGGAGTCTCCCTCGGGGTGCGCGAGGGCGAGATCCTGGCCGTGAACGGCCCGCGCGGCAGCGGGAAGACGACCCTGCTGCGCTGCCTCTCGGGCCAGATCGTGCCGCAGCAGGGCGAAGTGTGGTTCAACAGCACCCCCGTCCACACCATGGGGGCGCTGAACCGCGAGCGGCTGCGGCGCGAGCGCTTCGGCTGGATCGGCCCGGAGCCCCAGCTGGTGCCCGAACTGACCGCCTGGGAGAACACGGCGCTGCCGCTGCTGCTGCGCGGCTCCTCGCACCGCAAGGCCAGGACCGCCGCCCTGGAGTGGATGGAGCGGCTCGACATCGGCCGCTGCGCCCGCAACCGCCCCCGGACCCTGCTCCAGTCGCAGCGGCAGCGCATCGCTCTCGCCCGCGCCCTGGTCACCACTCCCGCGGTGCTGTTCGCCGACGAGCCGACCGCGACGCTGCACAGCGCCGACCGGGCCCAGGTGCTGCGCACCCTCACCACCGCGGCCCGGTCCCACCGCATCACCCTCGTGCTCGCGACCCATGACGAGGAGGTCGCCACCCTCGCCGACCGCGGGGTGACGCTGGTGGACGGCCGGCGCGTCACCCCGGCGCAGGACACCGACACGGAAGGCCGGGCCGAGTGCTCGCTCTCCGTCTGAGCCGCGGCTCCCACCCCCTGGTCCTGCTGCGCCGCCTCCTGCTGGCGGCGGCCTCGGCGGGCGTCGGCTTCCTCCTCCTGTGCACGCTGTCCTACGCGGTGACCGGTCCGCACCCCGCCGACCCGGCGGCGCAGCGGCTGGCCTGGTGCCTCGCCCCGCTGGCAGCCACCGTTCAGCTGGCCGTGGCGGTGGCGCGTACGGATCCGGGCACCCGGCCACGTCAGGGCCTGTCCGCCGTCGGACTGGGACCGGTGCGGATGAGCGCGCTGGCCGCCGCGTCCACCGCCGTGTCCGCAGTCCTGGGCAGCGCGGTGGCGCTGCTGTTCTTCCTGCACCTGCGCGGCGACCTCAGCGGAACACCGTTCGACGGCGATGCGGCGGAACTGCTCGCCGCGGGTGAGCCGCTGCCGCTGGGGGCGGTGCTCCTGCTCCTCGCGCTCGTCCCGGTCCTCGGTGCCGGGGCGGCCGCACTCGCCTTCCGCCCGCCCCGCAGGAGGACCGGCGAACCTCCCGGGGACGAGCCCGAGCACAGCACGGAAGCTCCCACCGGCCTCCCCTGGGGAGTCGCGCTGACGGCCGTGGGCGTCGCGGTCGAGGCGTACACGGCCCGGGGCACGGAGGGGACGGGCGGCACCCCCGGCGGGGTGCTCGCGGGCTGGACGCTGACCGCGGTGGGGCTCGCGATGGCCGGCCCCGGAATCGTCCATCTGTGCGGGCGGGTACTGCAGTCCGTACGGCCCGGGGCGATGCGCCTGCTCGCGGGGCGGGCGCTGATGGACGACGCACGCCGGATCGGCCGCCCGCTCGGGGTCGTGTGCGCCGTGGTGTCCGCCGTCATCGCGGCCTCCGCGCTCGCCGGGGAACGACCGCAGCCCTTCGGCCCGCTCACCGCTCTCGGGGCGATGCTCGTCGCCGCCTGCACCACGGCGACTCTGCTCACCTCGGCGGTGGAGGCGCGGCAGGACCGCGCGGCCACCCGGGCGGGCCTGCTGGAACTGGGCGCCCCCGCGGCCCTGCTCCAGGCCACCGCCCTGCTCCGGGCCGTGGTCCTGCTCGCGGTCTTCGCCCCGCTCACCTGGGCGGTGGCGGAACTGGCCGCCCTGCCGCTGCGGCACTGACGCCCGGGACGGGGGACGGAGGCGGCCTTCCCGGACCGCGGACGCCCCACAGCCGGATCAGCCGCCGTTGCCGGGCCCCAGGACCACCACGTCCTCGGCGGCGAACACCGCCCCGACCTCCGCTCCCGCCTCCGGCGCGTCCCGCAGCCCGCACTCGGCCTCCAGCGGCGGCGCGCCGTGCGGCCGCAGCCGCACCGCGACATGATGACCGCGGAAGGTCAGCGACTCCACCACGCACGGCAGTCCCGCGCCGCTCGGCCCGATGCGTACCCCGGACGGCCGTACCAGCAGCCGGCACACCCCCTGGGACGAGCCCGCCGGCACCGGGACGCGGCCCCAGGGCGTGGCGGCGGTGCCACCGGTCACCGTCGCGGGCACCACGTTGGCGAAGCCCAGGAACCGGGCGACGAACTCCGAGGCGGGCCGCCGCCACACGTCCCGGGGGGTGCCCGACTGGGCGACGCGCCCGTCCCGCATGACCACGACCCGGTCGGCGAGCGCGAAGGCCTCCCCCTGGTCATGGGTGACGGCGAGCACCGTCGTGCCCAGCCGGCGGAACACCGCGCGCAGTTCGACGACGAGCCGCTCCCTGAGGGTGCGGTCGAGCTGGCCCAGCGGCTCGTCGAGCATCAGCAGCCGGGGCCGGGGCGCCAGCGCACGGGCGAGGGCGACGCGCTGCTGCTCGCCTCCGGACAGCGAGCCGACGGCCCGCCCCGCGGCGCCGGGGAGGCCGACCAGCTCCAGCAGCTCCTCCACCCGCAGCCGCCGCTCCCCCTTCGCCACGCCGTGCATCCGCAGGCCGAAGGCGACGTTGCCGCCGACGTCGCGCTGCGGGAAGAGCTGGTGGTCCTGGAACATCAGGCCCACCCCGCGCCGGTGCACCGGGACCCCGGCCTGGTCGGCGCCGCCGAGCAGGACCCGGCCGCCGTCCAGCGGCTGCAGTCCGGTGACGGCCCTGAGCAGGGTCGACTTGCCGCTGCCGCTCGGCCCGAGGACGCACACGATCTCGTGGTCGGCCACCTCCAGATCCACCGCGTCCAGCGCCGCCCGCCGCCCGAAGCGTACGGTCGCGCCCTCCAGCGCCAGCATCAGAACTCCCCTGCGGAACGGTCGGGGCGGAGCCGGTCGAGCAGCAGCAGGGCCGCCGCGCAGACCAGCATGAGGATCGTCGAAAGCGCCATCGCCTGCCCGTAGTTGAGTTCGCCGGGGCGGCCGAGGAGCCGGGCCACGGCGACCGGGAGCGTCGGGTTGTCCGGCCGGGCGATGAAGACGGTGGCGCCGAACTCGCCGAGCGAGACGGCGAAGGCGAAACCGGCGGCGACGAGCAGCGCCCGGCGTACCAGCGGCAGGTCGACCTCGCGCCATACGCGCAGCGGTGAGGCACCCAGCACGGCCGCGGCCTCCCGCAGCCGCGCGTCGACGGCCCGCAGCACGGGCAGCATCGTCCGCACCACGAAGGGCACCCCGACGAGCGCCTGGGCCAGTGGCACCAGGATCCACGAGGTGCGCAGTTCGAGGGGCGGTTCGTCGAGCGTGATGAGGAACCCGAAGCCCACGGTGACGGCGGAGACTCCGAGCGGCAGCATCAGCAGCGCGTCGAAGCCGCGGACGACCCGGCCCGCCGTGGAGGCCTTCCCGGAGGCGGACCTCGGGAGGGCGAGCGCCGCGGCCGCGAGGGAGCCGACGAGGAGCGCGATCGCGGTGGCGGCGAGCGCGTACCGGAGGGAGTTCCACACGGCCTCGAGCGGTGGGACGAGGAACGTGCCGCCGCTCGCCTCGGCCGACTGCAGCGCGCGGTAGAAGACGAGGCCGTACCCGCCGGGGCCGCCGAACGACCGCTCCACCAGCACCGCGAGCGGTGCGGCGATCAGCAGTCCGACCGTGGCCAGCACGGAGCCGAGCAGGGCCCGCTGGGCGGCGCCCCTCGGGCGGTGTGCGGTGTGCGACGGGTCGACGAGCCGCAGCGCGGTCTCCCGGCGCCGCACGGTCCGGGCGTGCACGGCGAGGATCGCGCCCACGGCGGCGAACTGCACCAGGGTCAGCACCGCGGCCGTGGGCAGGTCCAGCACCTGGGCGGTCTGCCGGTAGATCTCCACCTCGAGCGTGGTGTACGCGGGGCCGCCGAGGATCTGCACGACACCGAACGAGGTGAAGGTGAAGAGGAACACCATCAGCGCCGCGGCGGCCACGGCCGGGGCCAGCGCGGGCAGTGTGACGCGCCGCCAGGCCGTGAAGCGGCCCGCGCCGAGGACCCGGGCCGCCTCCTCCTGGCGGGGGTCGAGCTGGGCCCACAGCCCGCCGACCGTCCGCACCACCACGGCGTAGTTGAAGAAGACGTGGGCGAGGAGGATCGCCCAGACCGTGGCGTCGAGCCGTACACCCCACAGGGCGTCGAGGAGCCCGCCGCGGCCCAGGAGGGCCAGGAACGCGGTACCGACGACCACGGTGGGCAGGACGAACGGCACGGTGACGACCGCCCGCAGGAGGTCCTTCCCGGGGAAGTCGAGGCGGGCCAGGACGTAGGCGCCGGGCAGCGCGATCAGCAGGGTCAGCCCCGTGGAGGCGAGCGCCTGCCAGAGGGTGAACCAGAGCACCCCGAGGATGTCGGGGCGGCCGACGACCTCGGCGATCCGGCCGAGGTGCCAGGAGTCCCCCGCCCGCAGCCCGCGGCCGACGATCGACGCCACCGGAAAGGCGAAGAAGAGGGCGAAGAACGCGACGGGCAGGGCCAGCAGGGCCGCCCGCGCCGCGGCGCCGCGCGGGAACGCCTTCCCGCGCGAGGGGCTCCTCCCGCGCGGGCCGGCGTTCCCGGCGGGCGCCTCGGCTACCTCAGGACGAGCGAGGACCACGACTGGATCCACTGGTCGCGGTTCTCCGCGATCTTCTCCGGAGCCATCGTCCGCGGCTCGGCGACCACCTCGCCGAACTCGGCGAACAGCGGGGGCAGCTCCGCGTCCTCGGCCACCGGGTTCACGAACATGTTCAGCGGCATGTCCTCCTGGAACCTCTTGCTGATCAGGAAGTCCAGCAGGGCCCTGCCGCCGGCCTCGTTCCGGGCGCCCGCGAGCAGGCCCGCGGCCTCGATCTGGCGGAAGCAGGTGCCGGTGGAGACACCGGTCGGCGCCGTCTTCGGCCGGGGCTCGGCGTACAGCACCTCGACCGGGGGGCTGGAGGCGTACGAGACGACCAGCGGCCGGTCGCCCTTGGCCGCCCGGCCGCCCGCGGAACCGGAGAACTCCTGGTTGTAGGCGATCTCCCAGCTGTCGACGACCTTCACGCCGTTCGCCCGCAGCTTCTTCCAGTAGTCCTGCCAGCCGTCGTCCCCGTAGGCGGCGGCGGTGCCGAGGAGGAAGCCGAGGCCCGGGGAGGAGCGCTCGGGGTTCTCGACGACCAGAAGGTTCCGGTAGGCGGGCTCGGCGAGGTCGTCGAGGGTCTGCGGCGGGGCGAGGTCGCGGTCGGCGAAGTACTTCCTGTCGTAGTTGACGCAGATGTCACCGCTGTCGACCGGTGTGACCCGGTGCCTGCCCGGGTCGAGCCGGACGGCCTCGGGGACCCGCTCCAGTCCCTCGGCCTCGTACGGGGTGAAGAGGTCGTTGCCGAGGGCCCGGGAGAGCGTGGTGTTGTCGACGCCGAAGAACACGTCGCCCTGCGGGGAGCCCTTGGTGAGGATCTCCTTGTTGAGCGCCTCGACGGCGTCTCCGCTCTTCAGCACCCTGACCGTGTGGCCGGTCTCCTCGGTGAACTCCTCGAGCACCTCCGGCGAGGCGTTGAAGGAGTCGTGGGCGACCAGCGTCACGGTCCTGGAGCCGCCGCCGTCCGCCCCGGCGGAGCCGTCCCCCGAGCCGCCTCCGCAGGCGGCGAGGGTACTCGCGCCGAGGAGCGCGGACAGCGCGGTGACGGCGATCTTCTTGGTGGTACTCACTGATTCCTCCTGGACATGACCAGGAAGAGACGCGGCCCTGCCCGGTCGCGGGACCCCGGGGATCCGGCGACCGGGCAGGGCGCAACAGCTTGAGTCTCGTCCGAACTTCCTACCCGGAATGACCCGGGCGAGGTTCAGAGGGTCTGCGGTCTGACGGTCACCGCACTCTCAGCGCTGTGGCGCTCCCCTGTCGGAATATGCAGATGTCCGGGCCAGCGTACAGCGGCGCACCGAGCGCTCCCCAGGGCCGGGGCTGTCCCGGTACCGGCCGCCCGTTCACCCGGCCGACGCTTCAACCCGGCGGGCGCTCGCCTGCTGCTCGCCTACTGCTCGCCTGCCGCCCGCCCACCGCTTGTGAGCGGCTTGGCTGCGGCCTGTCTGCGGCTCGTCTGCGGCTCGTCTGCGGCCTGCCTACCGCTCGGCGGCGGCGAGCTGTCCGCAGGCTCCGTCGATCTCCTGGCCGCGGGTGTCCCGGACGGTGACCGGGACGCCGTGGGCGGCGATGGCCCCGACGAACGCCTTCTCGTCCTCGGGCCGGGAGGCCGTCCACCTGGAGCCAGGAGTCGGGTTCAGCGGGATCAGGTTGACATGCACCCGCTTGCCCTTGAGGAGGCGTCCGAGCAGGTCACCGCGCCAGGCCTGGTCGTTGATGTCGCGGATCAGGGCGTACTCGACCGAGATCCGGCGACCGGACCTCTCCGCGTACTCCCAGGCCGCGTCCAGGACCTCCCGCACCTTCCAGCGCGTGTTGACGGGTACGAGGGTGTCGCGCAACTCGTCGTCCGGCGCGTGCAGGGAGACGGCGAGACGGCACTTGAAGCCCTCGTCGGCGAACCGCCGCATCGCCGGGACGAGGCCAACGGTGGACACGGTGATCCCGCGCTGCGACAGGCCGAGGCCGTCGGGCTCGGGATCGGTGAGCCGGCGGATGGCCCCGACGACCCGGTTGTAGTTGGCCAGCGGCTCGCCCATGCCCATGAACACGATGTTCGACAGCCGGGCGGGGCCTCCGGGAACCTCGCCGTCGCGCAGAGCACGCATACCGTCCACGATCTGGTGCACGATCTCGGCGGTGGACAGGTTCCGGTCGAGACCGGCCTGTCCCGTGGCGCAGAACGGGCAGTTCATCCCGCAGCCGGCCTGCGAGGAGATGCACATCGTCACCCGGTCCGGGTAGCGCATCAGCACCGACTCGACGAGCGTGCCGTCGTGGAGCCGCCACAACGTCTTGCGGGTGGTGTCGTCGTCGCACGAGACGTGCCGGACCACGGACATCAGCTCGGGCAGCAGTTCCGACGCCAGCCGCTGGCGCGCGGCGGCCGGGATGTCGGTCCACTGCTCCGGGTCGTGCGCATAGCGCGCGAAGTAGTGCTGCGACAGCTGCTTCGCCCGGAACGGCTTCTCGCCGATCGCGGCGACGGCGTCCTTCCGCTCGGCGGGCGTGAGGTCGGCGAGGTGCCGCGGGGGCTTCTTGGCTCCGCGGGGGGCGACGAAGGTGAGTTCTCCGGGCTTGGGCATGGTCGTACCAGTGTCGCAGATCAACTCGGGTGACCTGCGGCTGCGGGGCGGCACACCGCGCGCCCGGGGCCCCTGGTCGACGGCCCCCGCCTGCTCGTAGTCTCCGGGCCATGGAGTGGACCGCGTTGGTCGGCACGGTGGTGGGTGCGGCTATCGGTGTGTGCAGCACGCTCGTCGCAGACCGGGTGCGTTGGCGACGGGACACGGGCGAGCGCGACAGAGAGACCCTGCGCACGGTGTCCGCGCAGTTCCTGGAGGCCCTGACCGGGGCGCGCGACGCCATCAGTGATGCCAGTCGGTCGGGGCACCTGCCGGTGGACGAACGGGCCGAGCTGGCACGCGCGAGCATCCTGGCCCACGGCGTGCACGCGAAGCAGTACCAACTCGAGCTGGTGGCCACGCCGGAGGTGGGTCGGGTCGCCGGGGATACGGCCTACCGACTGCTCCTGTACCGCGACGCGGTGGCCGCCGGGCACCTACGTGACGATCTTGAGTGTGCCACGGCGCGGCGCGCCTTCCGGGACGCACGAAGGGAACTCATGACCGCCATGCGGTCTTCACTGGCTCGCCGGTGAGAGGCTTCGACGGACAGGATGGTGTCGGCAACCGGTCCTGGAGCGCGGGGAGTCGATGCTCGGCACGTACACCGTTCGCCCTTCGCACACCGTTCGCCCTTGTCGGCAACCGGTCCTGGAGCGCGAGGAGTCGATGCTCGGCACGTACACCGTTCACCCTTCGCACACCGTTCGCCCTTCGCACACCGTTAGCCCTCGGCACACCGAGCACACTCCGTCGGCGGCTCACGAAGGGCCGCAGTGCCGACTTCGCGTGACCACGCGCAGCCTGCGGATGTGGGAACGCCCCGCCCTGCTGTGGCGGCAGCCGCGACCCGGGCTGGGCCGGGTCGCGGTCGGCCCGCCACCGTACGTCCGGCACGGAGGGCGCGAGGCCGAAACGATGCCGCCGGAGTGGTCGGGCGCGGGCAGGCGGCCCAAGCACCGCGCGACCCGCCGCTCGGGAGGCAAGGGGCGACAGCTGGCGGCACGGGGTCGGCTGACGCTCGGCTGCGTCCCTTGCGCGATGGCGTCCCGGGCGGTGGGGTGCGCCCTGGGCAGTGGGGCGCGCCCGGGCGGCGCAGCGGCTCTGGGCGCCGGCTGCCCGCGGTGATTGACCGGGGCCGGTGCGCTCGTCGCGCATCGGGTGGTCCGCGAGTCTGACCGCGACGGCCCCCGACGCCCGGCGACGTCGGAGGCTCGTCCCCTCGGCGGCCGGGGAGGCGGCTGAACCGGGGCGCGGAGCCGGGGGCAGGACGGAGCCCTTGAGAGCCCCTTAGAGCCCCTTAGAGCCCCTGAGAGCCCCTGAGAGCCCCCGCGGCATGGAGCCCGGCATCCCCCTCGGCTAGGCTTCAAGTGAATGTCATGTACACCACAAATCGAGGTGCTGGATGCATGCACTGCTCCGATCCGCACTGGCTGTGGCGATCGCCCTGCCGCCCCTGGGCATGGCCTCCCCCGACCGGCCGCCGGCGGCCGCTCCCGCAGCCGTCTCCTTCTCCCCCCACACGGTCGACGGGGACCTGCCCGGCGCGGCCTTCGCCGTGGCGGGCGACATCCGGGGGGACTCCCGCCGGGAGATCGTCGCCACGGGGTTCGGCCACTTCACGGCCGTGCCGGGAGGCCCGCCGACACCCCCGGCAGCCGGCCGGCTCGCCCTGTACCAGCAGCGCGGGCACGGCCTCGGCTCCTGGTCGAAGCAGCTGGTGTTCGACACCGACGCCCGGATCCCCTTCCCCAACGAGCCGAGCGTGGCCGACGTCGACCACGACGGCGACCGCGACATCGTCGTCCCGGGCGGGTTCTTCGCCTGCCCGTCCCAGTGCGGATCCCTGACCTGGTGGGAGCATCGCGCGGACGGCACATGGCGCCGCCACGACATCGTGCCGCCGGGCAGCTCGCCTCTCTTCTACCACCGCGCCCTCCTGGTCGACTTCGACGGCGACGGCCGAAAGGACCTGGTGACCGTCGGGGAGTCCCTGCAACCCGTCTCCAGGATCGAGGGCCGGCCACCGGCGAGCGCCTGGTTCCAGGTCTTCCGGGGCACGGACGGCCCCGAGCCGTTCAGCCGCGAGCCGATCGACCTCGCCCCGGGCGGCGGTGCCCTCCCCGTCGTGGCGGACGTCGACTCCGACGGCGATCTGGACCTCGCCTCCGCGCAGTACTTCGAGCCGGGAGCCGCGTTCGTCTGGCTGGAGCGCACGGCGGCCGCGAGCCGGGAGCACCCGATGGGCCGGTTCACGTCCCACGTCATCGACACCACCCAGGGCAAGGCCATCCAGCTGCGGCCGGTGTGCGACCTGCACGGCGACGGCCGGACGGTCTGGGTCGGCTCCAACCACACCAACACCGTCTTCCCTCCGGGCTCGACCGACCCCGACTCGCAGGTGGTCTCCTTCGACGTTCCCGCCGACCCGCGCTCCCGGTGGACCCCGACTCGCCTCTCGAGCGGCATCACCGCACGCGGCCGGGCCGGTCAGGGGGCACCCGGCGTGTTCGGCAGCGGTGACCTGGACGGCGACCGCGACATCGACCTGCTGGTGTCCGGCGACGGCGACGACCGGCTGTTCTGGCTGGAGCAGAGGGCCGACCGCACGTTCGAGACACATGTCCTCGCCACCGGCACCGGTCAGGCGGGAGGCGCCGTGGTGACGGATCTCGACCGTCGCAGGCCCCAGCGCAACGAGGCCGTGTTCACCGTGTTCGAGACGGACAGCGTCACCGTCTGGACCCGCGACTGACCGTCCGCCCCGGCCGTCGCACGGGGTTCCGCACACCCCGTGCGACGGCCGCGACGCGGACCGCCGGGCCGGCCTGCCGGGGCGCCGGGGCGCTCCGGCAGGCCGGCCCCGTACCGAGGGACGGCCGGCTACGGCTTCGCGGAGTAGACGACGCCGGGAAGGTTCTGCGCGGCCGGACCCCAGACCTGTTCGTGCCAGGTCCGGTCACCGGCGAGGGTGTACAGCAGATACGCCGTGGTGACGCCCCGTACGAGCCGCTGCTGGGTGGCCCGGTCGATCGACCCGCTGTCGCAACCGAAGCCGGAGGTGTCGACGAAACCGCAGTGGAAGCCGCCGGTGATGACGCGGAGCTGGGTGGGGGCCGGCTTCGCGTCGTACATCTTCTGCTGGTGACCGGCCACCCCGGCGATGGAGTCGGCGCTACCGCCGACGAACTGGGCCGGTATGCCCAGGGCGCCGGCGGCGGCGACCGCGGACGGGCTGGTCTCGGCGGCCGCGAGGGTGGAGACGGTCTTGACCGCCGTGCTGCGGGCGGACGCGAGCAGCGCGGCGCCGCCTCCCATGGAGTGCCCCGAGACACCGAGGCGAGCGACGTCGACGGCACCGGCGAAACGTGATCCAGGGGTTCCGTTCTGCGCCGTGAGCCAGGTCAGGGAAGCGGCCAGGTCGTCCGCGAATCCCGAGTGACTGGGGAACAGCCCTCCCTGGCTCTTGGGTGCGACGCTGACGAACCCCCAGGACGCGTAGTGCCGCAGCAGACTCTGGTACTTGGAGATGTCCTGGAAGAAGCCGTGCCCGAACGCGAGCCCGGGGTGGGCACCGGGAGCGACGGGCGTGTCGGCGCCGGCCGACGTACTCGGGTACCAGACGCGCGCGCCGAACGAGCGGCCGGACGCGGACACGGTCAGGTCGGTGTAACCCACAGCGAACGAACCGGGCGCGGACGGGTCAGCGTCCGCCGCGCTCGGTTGTGCGCCTGCGGACGAGATGGGTGCGCCGACGAGCAGCGCCGCCGCGAGCACGAGCGGCATGAGTACGGCACGTACGGATGCTGGTAGCACGATGTCACCCTTTCCCAATCGATTGACGTGCACATGACACTTCGATACCGGCCCCGTCGGCCGTCGCCAACGGGAGCACGGGGAGTGTCTCAATGATTGAGATACTTGGCTATCGAGTCTGCACGGGAAAATACCCGCAGCGCGACGCGGCACCGGCGTGCCGGCACGGCACTCCCGGCAGAAGAGCCGGCGACGGCCGCGGGAGGCCGAGGAGGAGACCGCCCGGGTCGGACGGCTCAAGGCAGTGAGCGGTGTACGCGCCAGGCCGGGGTTTCCGACCGGTGCCACCCGGACCGGTGCCATCCGGACCGGTAGCGCTGCGGGCGGCGCCGTACGGGGAGAGGCCCGAGCGGCCGGTCGGCGTCGGGCGGCCGCCGTCCTCCCCGAGGGCGGCCGGGCCCGAGGTCCGGACACGCCCCGCCGACGGGACCGGGCTCCGGCCCTGTCCGGCCCCGTCCGGCCCTGCCGAGAAGCGGCTCCGGCACCTCGGCCGATCCGGCCGCTCACCGGGACGCAGGCCCGCGCTGCCGGCCTGCCCGGCATCGAACCGGAACCGGCATGGTCCGTTCCCGGCCCGGACGGCGCTCACGCCGCGTCCGGGCCGGTGATCCCCGGGATCAGCCGGCGCCGACGAACACCACGAACAGCAGCCACACCACCGGCGCCGTGGGCAGCAGCGAGTCGAGCCGGTCCATGATGCCCCCGTGGCCGGGCAGCAGGGTGCCCATGTCCTTGATGCCCAGGTCCCGCTTGATCATCGACTCACCGAGGTCGCCCAGGGTCGCGCTGACCGCGACCGCGAGGCCGAGGACCAGGCCCTGCCACCAGGTGCCGCCGTCGATCAGGAGCGGCATGCAGACGGCGCCCGCCCCCATGCCGAACGCCACGGCGCCCAGCAGTCCCTCACGGGTCTTACCGGGGCTGATCCGCGGCGCCAGTTTGTGCCTGCCGAAACGCCAGCCGATCGCGTACGCGCCGGTATCGCTCACCACGGTCAGCAGGAGGAACGTGAAGACCCGCTGCGGGCCGTCCTCCGCGGTGAGCATCATGGCGACGAACGTGGCCAGGAACGGCACGTAGAACGTCGCGAAGAGCCCGGCCGTGACGTCCTTGAGGTAGCCCTCGGGTGGTTCGGTCATCCGCCAGACCAGCACCGCCAGGGCGGTGAAGGCGGTGGCGACCCACGCGCCCTCGGCACCCCGGACGTATCCGGCCACGACCATCGCCGCGCCACCCACCGCGAGCGGCACCAGGGGCGCCCTGATGCCCTTGCGTTCCTGGAGGCGGGAGGTGAGTTCCCACAGCCCGACGACCACGGCGACGGCGACCACGCCCACGAACACGGACTTGACGACGAACAGCGCCGCGACGATCACCGCACCGAGCCCGACGCCGACCCCTATCGCAGCACGGAGATCACGGCCTGCGCGCTTCTTCTGCGGCGGCTGCGGCTCCGGCGGCTGGGGGGCCGCAGGCGGCGGAGGGCTGGGCATGGGCTCCTGCGGCATCTCGTCGCGGGCCGGGGGGCCGCTCGGCCGAGCGGCCCCCCGGTCACGGTCATCGCGGTGTGCGGCGTCTCTCCCTGCGTCGGGATCACCCGGCACGATGGGCATGGGCCGAGTCTGCTGGGCAACAGGCTCATCGTATGCGGGACCCGCCGAGGCAGCCCCCTGGTCGGGCGGGCCCCAGTAGCCGATGCGCGTCGGGGCCCCCCAGGAAGAGTCGTTCATCAGACCTCGAGCAGCTCGGCTTCCTTGTGCTTGAGCAGCTCGTCCACCTGCGCGACGTACTTCGCGGTGGTGTCGTCGAGCTCCTTCTCCGCACGGCGGCCCTCGTCCTCGCCGACCTCGCCGTCCTTGATCAGCTTGTCGATGGCCTCCTTGGCCTTGCGGCGCACGGAGCGGATCGAGATGCGGGAGTCCTCGGCCTTGCCCTTGGCGACCTTGATGAACTCGCGGCGGCGCTCCTCGGTGAGCTCGGGAAACACCACCCGGATGATGTTTCCGTCGTTGCTGGGGTTGACGCCCAGGTCGGAGTCGCGGATCGCCTGCTCGATGTTGCGCAGAGCGCTCTTGTCGAACGGGGTCACCACGGCCATGCGCGGCTCCGGCACCGAGAACGAGGCCAGCTGGTTGATCGGCGTCAGCGCACCGTAGTAGTCGGCCACGATCTTGTTGAACATCGCCGGGTGCGCACGCCCGGTGCGGATCGCGGCGAAGTCCTCCTTGGCGACCACGACGGCCTTCTCCATCTTCTCCTCGGCCTCGAGGAGGGTCTCTTCGATCACCACTTGCTCCTGCGTGTCTTGGTAGTCCCGGCGTGTACGAGCGACGACGCCCCGGCCCGGCCCCCTGGTGCGGGTCCGCGGCCCGGTCCGTGCCACGCGCACGACGCCTGCGAAAGTTGGCGGCGCCCCTGCACGGTGTCCGACCGGCAGGGCTTTGTCCATCCCGGGGCGGTGCCCGGGGAGTCAGGCCCGGGTGCCCTGGTCGCTCACGAGCGTGCCGATCTTCTCACCCCGGACGGCCCGAGCGATATTGCCCGCGGCGAGCAGTTCGAAGACGAGGATCGGCAGGGCGTTGTCGCGGCAGAGGGTGATGGCGGTGGCGTCAGCGACCTTGAGGTCGCGGGCGAGCACCTCCCCGTACTCCAGCGCGTCGAACTTCACCGCGTCCGGGTTGGCCTTGGGGTCCGAGTCGTAGACGCCGTCGACCCCGTTCTTGCCCATGAGCAGCGCCTCGGCGTCGATCTCCAGGGCGCGCTGGGCGGCAGTGGTGTCGGTGGAGAAGTACGGCATGCCCATACCGGCGCCGAAGATGACGACGCGCCCCTTCTCGAGGTGGCGCACCGCCCGCAGCGGAATATACGGCTCCGCGACCTGGCCCATGGTGATGGCGGTCTGGACGCGGGAGTCGATCCCCTCCTTCTCCAGGAAGTCCTGGAGGGCGAGGCAGTTCATGACCGTGCCGAGCATGCCCATGTAGTCGGAGCGCGCCCGGTCCATGCCGCGCACCTGCAGCTCGGCTCCGCGGAAGAAGTTGCCGCCGCCGATGACCACCGCGATCTGCGCGCCGTCGCGGACGACCGCGGCGATCTCCCTCGCGATGGCATGGACGACGTCGGGGTCGACGCCCAGGCCGGTGCCGCCGGAGAAGGCCTCTCCTGACAGCTTCAGCATGAAACGGCCGGCTTTCGTGCCGGTGCGGTCGCTCTTGTCGTCGGCGGCCGGATTGGCGTCCGCGCCCTTGTTCATGGAGATCTCCTCGTGCACATACGAAGAAGGCCATCGCCGGTGGGTGCTGGTGTCCCTGCGGCAATGGCCTCCTCGTCAGATCTGCGGTCGTCCGGTGTCACGCGGCCGACGACTGCGGGAGAACCCTATCGGGCTCCCGTGTCGATCGCTCCACCGGCTCAGATGCCGACCTTGATGCGCGAGAAGCGCTTCAGGGCGACACCGGCCTCGTCCAGGATCTGCTGGACGGACTTCTTGTTGTCCAGCGCGTACGGCTGGCCCAGGAGGGTGGCGTCCTTGAAGAAGCCGTTGAGGCGACCCTCGACGATCTTCGGCAGGGCGGCCTCGGGCTTGCCCTCGGCGCGGGTGGTCTCCTCGGCGACGCGGCGCTCGGACTCGACGACCTCGGCCGGGACGTCCTCACGGGACAGGTACTTCGGCGCGAAGGCGGCGATGTGCTGGGCAACGCCCTTGGCGACCTCGGCGTTCGGCTTGTCGAGCTCGACGAGGACACCGATCTGCGGGGGCAGGTCGGGCATCGTGCGGTGCATGTACGCGGTCACGTAGGCACCGGAGAACTGGGCGAAGCGGTCCAGGACGATCTTCTCGCCGAGGTTGGCGTTGGCCTCGTCGACATAGGCCTGCACGGTCTTGCCGGGCTCGATCTCGGAGGCGAGCAGAGCCTCGGTGTCGGCCGGGCCGGTGGCGGCGATGTGGCCGGCGAGCGCGCCCGCGACGGCCTGGAACTTCTCGCCCTTGGCGACGAAGTCCGTCTCGCACTTCAGCTCGACGATGACACCGGAGGTGTTGTCGTCGGCGATGAGGGAGACCACGGCGCCGTTCTCGGCGGAGCGGCCCTCACGCTTGGCGACGCCCTTCTGGCCCTTGATGCGCAGGGCCTCGACGGCCTTGTCGACGCTGCCGTCGGCCTCGTCGAGCGCCTTCTTGCAGTCCATCATGCCCGCGCCGGTGAGCTCGCGGAGCTTCTTAACGTCAGCGGCGGTGTAGTTCGCCATGTCTGTGAATCTCTCTGAAGTCGAAGAGCTGAGGTCGAACGGTCTACGGGCCGGCGGCGGGGGCTTCATGGGCCCCCGCCGCCGGCTACCGGAACCTGGGCGTCAGGCCTTGTCGGCGTCCGCGGCCGGAGCCTCGGCAGCGGCCGGAGCCTCGGCAGCGGCCTCGGCCGGCTTCTCGGCCTCGGCCGGCTTCTCGGTCTCGGCGGCCGGGGTCTCGTCGGCCTTCTTCTCGCCCTCGAGCAGGTCGCGCTCCCACTCGGCCAGCGGCTCGCCGGCGGCCTTGTCACCCGGCTTCGAGTCACCGGTCGCGACGCCGGAGCGGGCGATGAGGCCCTCGGCGACGGCGTCGGCGATCACTCGGGTGAGCAGGGTGACGGAGCGGATCGCGTCGTCGTTGCCCGGGATCTTGTAGTCGACCTCGTCCGGGTCGCAGTTGGTGTCGAGGATCGCGACGACCGGGATGTGGAGCTTGCGCGCCTCACCGACGGCGATGTGCTCCTTCTTGGTGTCGACGATCCAGACGGCGCTGGGCACCTTCTGCATCTCGCGGATGCCACCGAGGGTCTTCTCCAGCTTGGCCTTCTCGCGCGAGAGGACCAGGAGCTCCTTCTTGGTGAGACCGGAGGCGGCCACGTCCTCGAAGTCGATCGCCTCGAGTTCCTTCAGACGCTGAAGGCGCTTGTAGACGGTGGAGAAGTTGGTGAGCATGCCGCCGAGCCAGCGCTGGTTCACGTAGGGCATGCCGACGCGGGTCGCCTGCTCGGCGATGGCCTCCTGCGCCTGCTTCTTCGTGCCGACGAACATGATGGAGCCGCCGTGTGCGACGGTCTCCTTGACGAACTCGTAGGCGCGGTCGATGTACGACAGCGACTGGAGCAGGTCGATGATGTAGATGCCGTTGCGCTCGGTGAAGATGAATCGCTTCATCTTCGGGTTCCAGCGACGGGTCTGGTGACCGAAGTGGACGCCGCTCTCCAGCAGCTCCCGCATCGTGACGACGGCCATGGCCGTATCTCCTTGAGTTTTCCCGGTTGTGTCCTGACGCCCCGGCGCGCCGTGCCGCAAGGGACCGAGAGGCGCGGCCACCGACCGAGAATGAGGGTGGTGGCGGGGCGTGCGAAGTCGACCCGGGTGACCCGGATCGCCAGAAGAAGTGTACGGGACCGCCGGGGTGCCGGGTGACGGCGATGTCCACAACCGGTCGGTAGTCCACAGATCCCGACCATGATCAGCGCAGCGACGGCCGGATGCGGGACCGTCGGCGTCATGGATCTCGGACGACGAGTCGTGACAACGGCGCTGGCAGCGATGCTGCTGGTGCTGGTCTCGCCGGTGGCCGCCCGGGCGGCGGTCTGGCCGGTGGGCCCACCCCGCCCCTCGGTGGTGCGGGGCTGGGAACCGCCGCCGTCCCCGTACGGGCGGGGCCACCGCGGGGTGGACCTGGCGGCGCCCCCGGGCACCGAGGTGCGTGCCGCGGCGCCGGGCCGGGTGGCCTTCGCCGGGCCGGTGGCGGGGCGCGGAGTGCTGTCGATCGAACTCGCGGGCACGGGCGAACCGCCGCTGCGGACGACCTACGAGCCGGTGCGCCCGCTGGTCCGCCCGGGCGCCCTGGTGGCCGAGGGGCAGGTCGTGGCGGTGGTGGCGGAGGGTTCGTCGCACTGTCCGACGGGCTGTCTGCACTGGGGGCTCCTGCGCGGGGAGGAGTACCTCGACCCACTGGCCCTCCTGCCCGCGTCGGCCCTGCGCCGCGGCCCGTCCCGGCTGCTTCCGGTCTTCGGCGTGCCCGGGCCGTCGACGGACCCGGGGGGAGCCCCGCCGGGGTTCGCCGAGGCATCGGCGGCTCCGTCCCGGGCGGGTGCGGACGCGGTCCAGGCCCTGCTGCTCGCGGTGGCGGCGATCGCCTCCCGCGGGGCGTCTCGCACCGCCGGCGGCGGCCTGACCCGCAGAAGGAGGCAGGGGGAGGGACGGAAAGACAGGAGGGAGGGGCAGAAAGCAGTGGAAGGCGACAGAAGGGCGCGGAAGGGAAGGGGGAGGAGAGATGGAGTGGGAAAGGACCGGAGGAGGACGGGGAGGGAGGACGGAGATGGGGAAGGGGAGCGAGGGGAGCGGAAGGTGCCCCTGGGGGCCTGGGCGGATTCAGCCACGCTGCGGAACCAGGCAGGGGCTGTGGCGCAGGGGCGGGAGCGGCACGGGAGCGGGCACGGCTCGGGTGGAGGCGGGAACGGCACGGGTGGGAGACGGGAACGGCACGGGAGCGGAAACGGGAACGGCACGGGTGGGAGACGGGAACGGCACGGGAGCGGAAACGGCACGGCGCGCCCCGGTCACAGCGCCCGGTCACCGCGTGCGACCGGAGCAGCGCCGGTCACCGCACGGGACGGCAGCAGCGCAGTCCGGCACGGCGCCGGTGCGGAGGCATCGGCGGGACGCATGGGCCGGGGCACGGGCTCGGTGCGGGGAGCCGCAGGCACGATGTGTGCTTGGGGCGGGCGGGGCACACACAGCCGTCGCGACCGGGACCCGCTCAGGACAGGCCCGGGCCGGCATCGGCGGGTGCGGGTTCAGGCGCCCAGAACCCCGCGGAGCGCCATCGAGACCGCTGCCTCCGCGATAACGGGCGGGTCCTCCGCGGCGCCCAGCTCGATACGGCGCACCGCGGCGTCCACGACCCCCTGGAGGAGCATGGCCGCGAGTCGGGGCTGCTGGTGACCCAGTTCCCCGAGTGCCTCCACGATCATGGCGATCAGCGCGCCGTGCGCGGCGCGGATCTTCTCCCTGGCGCCGTCGTCAAGCTCGCTCGCCGAGATCGCGACGACGGCCCGGTGACGGCGGTCACCGACGAGTTCCAGCTGACGGCGCACATAGGCCTCGACCTTGCCTTCGGCGGAGGTGGAGGCCGCCATGGCGGCCTCCACCTCCGCCGCCCAGACCGGGAAGTCGACGGCGCACAGCTCTTCGACCACCGCGGCGCGGGAACGGAAGTACTCGTAGACGGATGATCTGGCCAGGCCCGTGCGCTCGGCGAGGGCAGGGAAGGTGAGAGCCTCCGTCCCCCCCTCGGACAGCAGGGAACGTGCGGCGTCCAGCAGAGCCGCGCGCTGCATGGTCCGGTGCTCGGCCACGGAGGCCGCTCGAATCCTTGGCACGGAACCACTTTACGGCGAGGAAGGTGCGCACGGGCGGGGCAGTGCCGGATCGTCCCGGCACTGCCCCCGGCTCGCCGACGGGAGCGGTACCGGCGGGCGGCGTCGGACTCACCGGGCGACGTCGGCCAGCTTGGCCCTGAGCTGCAGCACGGACTTGGTGTGGATCTGGCTGACCCGGCTCTCGGTGACGCCCAGGACGTTGCCGATCTCGGCCAGGGTCAGGCCTTCGTAGTAGTAGAGGGTGACGACGGTCTTCTCCCGGTCGGGGAGGGTGTTGATGGCTCGGGCGAGAAGGCGCCGCAGCTCGCGGTCCTCGGCCACCTCCACGGGGTTGTCCGCGGCGGTGTCCTCCAGGGTGTCCATGAGGCTCAGCCGATCACCGCCCTCACCCCCGACATGGAGCAGCTCCTCCAGGGCGACGACGTTCGCCAGGGACAACTGGCTGAAGACGGAGTGCAGTTCTTCGAGGGAGATGCCCATCTCGGCGGCCACCTCGCTCTCGGAGGGGGTACGCCGCAGTTGAGCCTCGAGCGTGGCGTACGCGCGCTCGACGTTCCGGGCCTTCTGCCGCACGGAGCGCGGGATCCAGTCCAGGGCCCGCAACTCGTCGATCATGGCGCCCCGGATGCGGGTGATCGCATATGTCTCGAACTTGATCGAACGTTCGATGTCGAACTTCTCGATCGCGTCGATGAGTCCGAAGACTCCGGAGGAGACGAAGTCGGCCTGCTCGACGTTGGACGGCAGCCCGACGCTCACCCGGCCCGCGACGTACTTCACCAGCGGTGAGTAGTGAAGGATCAGCTGCTCCCGCAACCGCTCGTCACCGGTGGCCTTGTACGACCGCCACAGCTCTTCGAGCGACGAGGGCGCGGGCGGTCGCACGGAACCCCGGGCAGCGGGGGGAACTGCCGCGTGGTCAGACCCGGAGGTGTGCTGGGGCATGCGTTGCCTTTGAGCCGTTCTGCCGTGGAGCGTGATGGGACGGGTTGTCTGGGCCGGTGGCCGGGTGGTGAACCTGGTGAGCGTAGCGTGACTGGCGGATGGCGGTGCGCGAACGGCGGCGGATCGCGCCTCGGTGAGTGTGTACCTTCGGCCGCATCTTCGAACGGGGTCCGGGGCAGCGGGCAGCGGCCCCCGGGGTGTCGCGGAGGCGCGGCCGGGGCCATCGGGCTCACCTTGTCACCCGAATGCCCCGGGTCAAGCATCGCCTCGCCGTGCGTTCGATCCGGTTGTGGCGCCCGTGGCCAACTGCCAGCGGTCACCACGGCGTTCGACAAAGCCGAGGGAGTGCAGTTCGTACAGCCTCGCGAGCGCCTCGTCGGGCGTGCTGCCGGCTCGGGCGGCGACCTCCCGGCCGTCGAGGGCGCCGCGGGCCGGGAGGACCTCCAGAACCCGTGCGCACCCGGGTGCGAGGAGATCTCTCGGGAGCACCGGTCCACGGCGTTCCGGGGCGAGTTCCCCGATGTCACCGACCAGTTCCACCACTTCGTCGGCGTCGGTCACCAGCACCGCCCCGTTGCGCAGCAGTTCATGCACTCCCGAGGAGAGCCCGCTGGTCACCGGCCCGGGAACGCCCATGGTGAAGCGGCCCAGGCGATCCGCGGCGCGCGCGGTGGACAGGGAACCGCTCCGGTACTCGGCCTCCACGACGACGGCGCCCCGGGACAGGGCGGCGATGACCCGGTTGCGCAGCACGAACCGGCTGCGGGTGGGATGGCTGCCGGGCGGCAACTCCGCGACGACCAGTCCCTGTTCGGCCACGCGGCGGACCAACTCGGCATGCCCCCGGGGGTAGACGGTGTCCACCCCGCAGGCCAGCACGGCGACCGTCGCGCCGCCCGCGGACAGGGCGCCCCTGTGGGCTGCGGCGTCGATCCCGTACGCCGCGCCGGAGACGACGACCCAGCCGCGCTCGGCGAGGCCCGAGGCGAGTCTGCCGGACACATGCGCGCCGTATGGGGTGCAGGCTCGGGCGCCC
This sequence comes from Streptomyces spongiicola, assembly GCF_003122365.1. Taxonomy (NCBI): domain Bacteria; kingdom Bacillati; phylum Actinomycetota; class Actinomycetes; order Kitasatosporales; family Streptomycetaceae; genus Streptomyces; species Streptomyces spongiicola. The sequence goes on along the minus strand of NZ_CP029254.1, from coordinate 5,401,855 downwards.
ACCACCGCGACCGAGCGCAGAGCCCATATCCGCAGGTCGGCGCGTCCACGCACCCAGAGCCCGACCGGCCTTGCGTCTCCGAGGTCGTCCAGCTGGCCGGGCCACTCCGGATCCCCCGGGCAGACGAAGCGGCCACCCAGTTCGGCCACCCGCTCCAGATCGCGCTCCGGGCGGGCCGCCCCTGCCCGGGTCCGGTAGCCCTGCATCCTCATCTGCCCGGCACCCGGGAGGGCGTCCTCGGTCCGGGCGGGCACGGTGAGGCGGGTCAGCAGTTCCACCGGGCCGTATCGGCGCAGCCATCCGCCCGCCCGTTCATCACCCGGTTCGACGACCCTCGTCAACGCCGCACGCGCCCTCCGCTCCTCCTCACCCGCGCCGGCGGCGGTCATGGCCGGACTCCCTTCGCCGGGACCGGGGGCCCGGCGGCCCGCCCGGCGCTCATCGCTCGGTTCCGAAACCCGCCGGGACACCGCGGGCGATACCCGTGCGCAGTTGCAGCGCCAGGTCGACATCGCGCGCGTGGGGCCGGTCGCGGCCCGCTAGGTCGGCGACCGTCCAGGCGACCCGGAGCACGCGGTCCATGCCCCGGGCCGTGAGCAGTCCCCGCTCCATGTCCCGCTCCGCCGCTGCCAGTGCGCCGGGCGCGGTGTGCCAGCGGGTGCGCAGCTCGTGGCCGGGCACCTCGCTGTTGGCGTGCCAAGGGGTGCCGGACAGCCGTGCGGCCGCCCGGTCGCGCGCCTCCCCGACCCGCGCGGCGACGGCGGCGGACGGCTCCCCGCGGACGCCCCGGCCCAGCAGCTCGGCCCGGCTGACGGGCTCCACCTCGACCCGCAGGTCGACCCGGTCGAGCAGCGGGCCGGAGAGCCGCGCCTGGTACCGCCGGATCAGCGAGGCGGGGCAGTCGCATCCCATGCCGTGCAGGGTGTGGCGCCCGCAGGGGCAGGGGTTGGCCGCCAGCACCAGGAGGAACCGAGCGGGAAGCCTGACCACGCCCGCGCTGCGCGCGACGACCACGTGACCCGACTCGATCGGCTGGCGGAGGGCGTCGAGCACCTTGCCGGAGAACTCCGGGGCCTCGTCCAGGAAGAGGACGCCCCGGTGGGCCAGCGAGACCGCTCCGGGCCTCGGCATGCCCTGTCCGCCGCCCACGAGGGACTGCATCGTCGCCGAATGGTGCGGGGCGCAGTAGGGCGGCGTGCGCACCAGGGGTTCGCCGGGCGGCAGGGTGCCCGCGACCGAGTGGACGGTGGTGACCTCCAGGGACTCCTTGCGGGTGAGTGGCGGGAGCACGGACGGAAGCCGCTCGGCGAGCATCGTCTTGCCCGCGCCCGGAGGGCCCTGGAGCAGCAGGTGGTGCCTCCCTGCCGCGGCGACCTCGAGCGCGGTCCGCGCCCCGTGCTGACCGGCGACGTCCGCCAGGTCGGGAAGGGGGCCCCCGGCCCGTCCCGGGTCGGTGGCGAGTCCCGTGCCCAGCCCGGCGCCCGGCACCACCAGCCCCGCGAGCATGGCGCCGGGCCGGCCGTCGCCTTCGGGCTCCTCCCGCGGCACCGGCTCGTCGTTCAGTACCGCGATCAGCTGGCGGAGGCTGCGCACGCCGAGGACCGAGACGCCGGGTACGAGCGAGGCCTCGCCGGCGGTCCGCTCGGGCACGACGACCTGCTGGTATCCCGCCTCGGCCGCGGCGAGGACCGCGGGCAGGACTCCCCGCACCGGCCGCACTCGGCCGTCCAGACCCAGCTCGCCGAGGAGCACGAGATCCGCGATCGCGCCGGGATCGATGCGCTCCGCGGCGGCCAGGACCGCGCACGCGACAGCCAGGTCGAACCCGCTGCCGCCCTTGGGCACGGACGCCGGGCTGAGCCCGACCGTGAGCTTCTTCTGCGGCCACTCGGCGCCGGAGTTGACGACGGCCGCCCGGACCCGGTCGCGGCTCTCCACGAGGCTCTTGTCCGGAAGCCCGACCAGGGCGAAGGCCGCGACCCCTGGTTCGAGGTCCGCCTGGACCTCCACGACCACGCCCTCGACGCCCACCAGGGCCACGGAGCAGGTGCGGGCGAATCCCATCAGGCCACCCCCGTCACGTGCTCGACCCGGGGAGCGCCCCGCCGGGGAAGCAGCACCGCCACGAGATCGATCCGCACCCCGCCCCGGGGCGGTGGCCCCTCATGGGATTCCAGCCAGCATGCGGCCAGGTGTCTGAGGCGGTCCGCCTTGGCCGTGGTGATCGCGGCCATCGGATGCTCGAAGGGCGCCCGCCCCGCCGGACCGCCCCTGCGCGTCTTGACCTCGCACACGACCACCGTGTCGCCGTCCCGGGCGACGATGTCGATCTCGCCGGCCCGTCCGCATCGCCAGTTCCTGGCGAGCACGGACATCCCGCTCGCTGCCAGCCGCCGGGCCGCCAGCTCCTCGCCGTACCGCCCCAGTGCCCCCGTCGCGTTCATCTCGGCACCACCTCCGGCACCGACTCTGACGCGAGCGGCCCCAGCGGGTGGATCTTGGTGGACAACCGCCTCGCTGTGGAAAACCGCGCCACCCGTTCGGATGGTCAGCCCTGGGGAAGCTCCAGATCGCTCTTGTTCAGCTCCTCGATGTTCACGTCCTTGAACGTGAGCACCCGGACCTGCTTCACGAACCTGGCGGGCCGGTACATGTCCCACACCCAGGCGTCTGCCATGGAGACCTCGAAGAAGACCTCACCCTGCACCGAGTGCACCTGCATCTCGTAGTCATTGGTGAGGTAGAAGCGACGCTCGGTCTCGATCACGTACTTGAACAGGCCGACGACGTCGCGGTACTCCCGGTAGAGCTTCAGCTCCATCTCGGTCTCGTACTTCTCGAGGTCCTCGGCGCTCATGGCATGTTCCCCTTCAGCCGTGCGTCCCCCCCTATTGTGCGCCGGCCCCCGCGTCCTCAGGCGACTTCCCGGGCCAGGACCACAGGCGCACTCGGAGGCCCCTCGTCGAGCAGCGTACGCAGCAGCTCGGCGAGCCTGGTCGGGTACACCGTCTCACGGGCCGCGGACAGTTCGGAGCAGGTCCACCACCTCAGCCCGGCGACACTGCGCCGCTCCAGCCGGGTCAGCCCCGTCATGCTGGTCGCCGTCTGCCGGGTACGCGCCAGGTAGTACCACTCGTCCTGGTTCCAGCGGCGGCCGTCGAACGGGAAGGAGCACTGCCGCTGCCAGACCACCGGCCCCAGTTCGGCTGCGGTGATCCCCGTCTCCTCGGCCAGTTCGCGCAGCGCTGCCCGTTCCCGGGACTCCGTGCCCTCGACCCCGCCACCGGGTGTGAACCACCAGTCGCGGTCCGGGTCGTCCGGCTCGAAGCCGTGCAGCAGCAGCACGCGGTCGTCGGGATCGAGCAGGATCACCCGGGAGACCCGGCGCAGCGCGGGTCCGTCCGCGGCCGTCCCGGGTGCCCCGGGGCCCCCGGGTTCCTCAGGCATCGGCGGCCGCCCCGCTCCGCCCGGTGGCCCGCCGCCGTGCGGCGAGCCCGGCGAGCGGTCCCCAGGCTGCGCCGCCGAGGATCAGCACGGCACCGAGCAGCACCGACACCAGAACCGGCCGGATGGGCCCCGGCTCGGAGACTCCTCCCGGCAGTGCGGCGAAGCTCCGCGGCCGTTCCAGGAATCCGCCGGGAGGCCAGGCGACGGCGTCCAGCCGGGCGCTGACGGATCCCGCCGGCACCGTGCCCCGGCCGGCCTCCTGAAGGTGGGACCGGGAGTCCACGGAGTTCCTGCGCTCGTCGCCGAGGAGGAAGAGCTTCCCCTCGGGCACCGAGACGGTGAAGCCGATCGGTGAAGCGGGCCCGTCGCCGCGCAGGTACGGTTCCTCGACGGCCCTGCCGTTGACGGTCAGCCGGCCGTCGGTGCCGCAGCAGGCGATCTCGTCCCCGCCGGTCCCGACCACGCGCTTCACCATCGGGGCGTCGCCCCACACGCGGTCGGTGAAGACGACGACGTCCCCGCGCCGGACCTCGGAGCCGTCGATCCGCTGCGCGAGCACCCGGTCCCCAGGCGCCACGGTCGGGGACATCGAGTCCGTCGGCACCGTGTACGGCTGGTAGAGCAGCGCCCCCCAGACGAAGCCGCCGAGGAAGAGCACACAGCCGACGGCGACGGCGAGCCCCGACAGCACACCGCCGAGGCGGCGGCCGCGGTCCGTACGTCCTGTTCCGCTCATCGCAGCGCTCCCCTCCTCCCGGGACCGGCGATCGCTGATCCGAGCGGCACCCTACCGGCCGGTTCGCCCGCCGGTCAGCCTCCTGCGGCGGACGAGCACGGTCGGCAGCACGCCCGCCGCGGCCAGTGCGCCGGGCACCGCGGTCCCCCCGACCGGCGCCGCCGAGTTCAGCCCCGGCTGGTCGAAGGTGTCCGGAACGGGCAGCGTGGACCAGCGGTCGAACGGCCAGGCCACCACCACGGCCCGCCCCACGACGTCCTCGTTGCTGACCGTGCCGTTGTAGGGCAGTTCCTGGTGGTAGCGGGAGTCCAGGGAGTTGTCCCGGTTGTCGCCCATCACCCAGATCCGGCCCTCGGGCACCCGGATCGGACCGAACGGCTTGTCGTCGCAGGGCGTGCTTCCCGGGCGGATGTACGACGTCTCGTCCAGGGCCTTGCCGTTGATCATGACCTTGCCCCCCTTCTTGCAGGAGACGGTGTCACCGCCGACCGCGATCACGCGTTTGATCAGGTCCTTCTGCTCCGACGACGGCATCAGGCCGATGAAGCTCAAGAACCGCTGCACCAGGTTGGGCTCGGGGGTGTGGGTGTCGTCCAGCCAACCGCCCGGGTCGTGGAAGACCACGACCTCGCCGCGTTCGGGCTCGGAGCCGAACCAGGGCGTCAGCTTGTCGACGAGCACCCGGTCGCCGCGCTGCAGCGTGTTCATCATCGAGTCGGACGGGATCGAGAACGCCTGCACCAGGAAGGTCTTGATCAGCAGCGCCAGCACCAGCGCGATGCCGACCAGCAGCGGCAGTTCCTTCCAGAAGGACCGCTGCCCGGCCGCGCCGGTACCGGACGAGCCGCCGCCGTCCGCCGCCTCACCGTCTCCCGAACCGCCGTCGCCCTGTGGGGGAAGGCCGCCGGAGCTGCCGGAACCGGGGGAAGGCCTCGCGTCCCGCTCGGGCCGCTCCTCGGGCTCCTCGTGTCCGGAACGTGCGCCCACCGCCAAATCCCCCACATCCACTCCTCACTCCGTGCGACCGCCCGCGCCCGAGACGGCGCAGGCCCACCACTCCCATAACGAGCGGGAGTTCCGCAGGGCTCGGGAGCAGGACCACTCCTTTGTGATCCCGGGAGGACACACTATGCGACGGCCCACCAGCGGCGGCCGCCCCGGCGCGCGCATCGGGGACCGAGGTGTACGTTCCCCTCTCCTCCAGTCCGCTCCAGTGGTCGAGCGGCCAGGCGATGACCACGGCGCGTCCGACGACCTCCTCCTCGGAGACGGTGCCGCTGTACTCCTCGTCGAGGTGGAACCGGGAGTCGGCCGAGTTCGACCGGTGGTCGCCCATCACGAAGAGCCGGCCCTCGGGGACCTGCACGTCGAACGGCAGCTTCGAGGGGGCGTTGCCGGGGCGCAGATACGGCTCGTCCAACGGGACGTCGTTGACCGTGACCCTGCCCTCCTGGTCGCAGCACCTCACCGAGTCGCCGCCCACCGCGACGACCCGCTTGATCAGGTCCTGCTCGTCGTCGCTCGGCAGCAGGCCGATGAAGGCCAGTACGTCCTTGACCTGCTTGACGACGATCGGGTCGTCCGGCCGCGGCGTCTGCTCGTCCAGGAGCCAGCCGCCGGGGTCCTTGAAGACGACGACGTCGCCGCGCTCGGGCCTGGAGCCGAACCAGGGCGTCAGCTTGTCGACCAGTACCCGGTCGTCGATGCGGATCGTCTGCTCCATCGAGCCCGAGGGGATGACGAACGCCTGCACCAGGAACGTCTTCAGCACCAGGGCGATCATCAGCGCCACCGTGATCAGGATCGGGATCTCCTTGACCGCCGAGCGCTGGCGCCGTCTCCTGACCTTCCTGGCGAGCCTGCGCCGCTCGGCGCGTCCGGGGAGCGTCCGGCCGCCGTCGGTGGGCCGGGTGCCGGTGGGCAACCTGGTGTCGGCCCGGTGGCTCGCGCGGCGTCCGCGGCTACCCATGGGCGCCGTCCGGCGCGGTCACGCGGTCGAAGGCGCCGGTCGGCGGCAGCGGGGACCAGCGGTCGGCCGGCCAGCCGATCCAGTCCGCGCGTCCGATCACCCTGTCGAGGGGCACCGTGCCCCCGCCGGGCTCGCCCAGGTGGTCGCGGGAGTCCCGCGACCTGCTGCGGTGGTCGCCCATGACCCACAGGGTCCCCTGCCGTACCACGATGTCGAAGGGGACGTGCGACGCGGTCTCGCCGGCGTACAGGTAGCTCTCGTCGACCGGTACGCCGTTCACCTCGAGCCTTCCCCCCTTGTCGCAGCAGACCACGCGGTCGCCGCCCACGCCGACCACACGTTTGACGAAATCGGTGTCGGACGGTTCCGTGAGCCCCAGCGCGGAGAGGCCCTCCCGGGCGGCGGCACTGACGGGGTTCCCCGCCGCGTCCTCCGGCACGAAGGAGCCGGCGCCGTCGAACACGACCACGTCACCGCGCCTCGGCTCGGAGCCGAAGCGGTATGCCAGCTTGTTCACCAGCACCCGGTCGCCGACCTCGAGGGCGGGCTGCATGGAGGTGCTGGGGATCAGGAACGGCTGCATCACGAACTGGCTGAGCAGCAGCAGGAACACGGCGCAGGCGCCGACGAGGGCGGCGGCCCGCCGCCAGCCGGGCCGCCGCCGGAAGCACACGGAGCGCGACCCCTCTCCGGCGCCGGACCCGTCGGTCCCGGGGGCGGAGGAGCGGTCGCGCTCCGTGTGCAGTGCTTCGGTGTCCATCGGGGCCAGATGCTATCCGGCCGCCGTAAGAACCGTATGAGGCCTCAGCAGGGCACGGGTGTGAGCCGCGGCTCAGTTGTCGCGCTTCTCCTTGATCTTCGCGGCCTTGCCGCGCAGCTCGCGAAGGTAGTACAGCTTGGCCCGGCGGACGTCGCCGCGGGTGACCAGCTCGATCTTCTCGAAGATCGGGCTGTGCACCGGGAAGGTGCGCTCGACGCCGACGGAGAAGGAGACCTTGCGGACCGTGAAGGTCTCGCTGACGCCCGAACCCTGGCGGCGGATGACGACGCCCTTGAACTGCTGGATACGGGAGCGGTTGCCCTCGATGACACGGACGTGGACGTTCACGGTGTCACCGGGGCGGAAGGCGGGGAGGTCGGTCCGCAGCGAGGCGGCGTTGACGGCGTCGAGCACATGCGACATGTTCGTCTGCTTTCTTCGCCGATGCCACAGGTCATCGACGGTATCCGGGGTGATGGCGGAGGAGCCGCGGCGTCGGGGCGGGCGTCGTGTCCCCCCGTGGCAGGGGCGCACGCCGGACGAACGGCAGCGGCCTATTCTTCCACGGCCCGCGGCCTGCGCCAAAATCGGCCGTCGGGGGACGGCGTCCAGCCAAGGACGGACAGGGTCTCCCGGTCCTTCCCGTCGAACGCGGACGGGTCGCAGCGCTCGATCAGGTCAGGCCGGTGCAGGGCGGTCCGCCGGAAGGCCTCGTCCCGGCGCCATCGGGCGATCCTGCCGTGGTGGCCGCTGAGCAGCACGTCCGGGACGCCGCGGCCGCGCCAGAGCGGCGGCTTGGTGTAGACGGGCCCCTCCAGGAGGTCGGCCATGGCGCCGGGCGCGAAGGAGTCGTCGCGGTGGGATTCGGCGTTGCCGAGGACACCGGGCAGCAGCCGTGCGACGGCCTCCGTCATGACGAGGACGGCGGCCTCGCCCCCGGCCAGCACGTAGTCGCCGATGGAGACCTCGTGGACGGGTATGCGGGTCGCGTACTCGTCGACGACGCGGCGGTCGATGCCCTCGTAGCGGGCCGGGGTGAAGACCAGCCAGGGGCGCTCGGAGAGTTCGACGGCGAGTTCCTGGGTGAACGGGCGGCCGCTCGGGGTCGGCACCACCAGGGCGGGTGCGCGGGCGCCCGACTCGTAGCCGGAGGCGAGGACCTCGTCCAGTGCCTCGCCCCAGGGCCCGGTCTTCATGACCATGCCCGGTCCGCCGCCGTAAGGGGTGTCGTCGACGGTGCCGTGCCGGTCGTACGTCCAGTCCCGCAGGTCGTGGACGTGGACGTCGAGCTGCCCGCGTGCCCGGGCCTTGCCCACGAGGGAGACGTTCAGCGGCTCCAGGTACTCGGGGAAGATGGTGACGACGTCGAGCCGCATCAGTTCCCGTCCCCGGCGTCCGCGTCCCGCCGCGAGGCGGTCTCCGCACGGTCGTCGACGAGGCCGGGAGGCGGGTCGATGACGACCCTCTGCCCGGCCAGGTCGATCTCGGTGACGATCTGCCCGACGAACGGGATCATGACCTCGCTCCCGTCGGGCCGCTCGACGATGAAGAGGTCCTGCGACGGCAGATGGGAGATCTCCGTGATCCGGCCGATCTCCGTGCCGTCCGCGAGCACCACGTCCAGGTCCATGAGCTGGTGGTCGTAGTACTCGTCGGGCTCCTCCGGCAGGGCCTCCGGGTCGATCTCGGCGATCAGCAGGGTGTTGCGCAGGGCCTCGGCGCCGCCGCGGTCCCGGACGCCTGCGAAGCGCAGCAGCAGCCGGCCGCTGTGCACCCGTCCCGTCTCGATGGTCAGCGGGCCCGCGGAGGCCGGTTCGGTGGCCAGGACGGCTCCGGGGGCGAGCCGCAGTTCCGGCTCGTCGGTACGCACCTCGACGGTGACCTCGCCCCTGATGCCGTGGGCGCGGCCGATCCGCGCGACTACCAGCTGCACGCTCAAAGCTCCTGTCGTACGACGACGGGCCGGGGCGGGCCGACCGGCCCTCCCCGGCCCGCGCCGGTGATCAACTTGTTCAGCGGACCTGGTCCACGTCGACGAGGTCGACCCGGATACCACGGCCGCCGATGGCGCCCACGACGGTGCGCAGGGCGCGCGCGGTGCGGCCGTTGCGGCCGATCACCTTACCGAGATCGTCGGGGTGCACCCGGACCTCGAGCACCCGGCCGCGACGCAGGTTGCGTGAGGCGACCTGCACGTCCTCGGGGTTGTCGACGATGCCCTTCACGAGGTGCTCGAGAGCCTCCTCGAGCATGCTCAGGCCTCGGTGGACTCGGCGGCGGCCGCAGCCTCGTCCGCCTTCTTCTCGGTCTTCTTCGACTTCTGGGTGATGGCCTCACCCTTGCCCTCTTCACCCTCGAGAGCCTTGGCGAACTCGTCGAAGGAGCGGCGCTTCTCCTCCTTCGTGGCCGGGACGAGGAGCGGCTTCTCCGGGGCGGGCAGACCCTTGTGCTTCTGCCAGTCGCCGGTGAGCTTGAGGATCGCGAGGACCGGCTCGGTCGGCTGGGCGCCGACGGACAGCCAGTACTGGGCGCGCTCCGAGTCGACCTCGATGCGCGACGGGTTGTACGTCGGGTGGTACAGGCCGATCTCCTCGATGGCCCGGCCGTCACGGCGGGTACGGGAGTCGGCGACGACGATGCGGTAGTGAGGCGAACGGATCTTGCCCAGACGCTTCAGCTTGATCTTGACTGCCACGGGAGTGGGATCTCCTGGTTTTGACGTGGTTGGGCATGACGGGATGCCGCGTGGGGTTGCGGTACCCGATGGCCCGATGGACGCGTCAGCCGGAGGAGAGAGGGGTCCTGTGCGACTGTCGAGTACAGCTGGACATTGTGCCACACGGACACCGCCCGGCCGACCCGAGGCCGTGGGCCCCGGGCCGGGCCGGCCGGTCACTCCCGGCGTGCGGTCGGGGGCGGGTCCCGCTCAGCTCGCCGCCGCCACCGGTTCGGGGATGCGGAACGGCTTGCCGCAGCCGCCGCAGACGATCGGCGCCTGGGCGAGGACCGAGGGGACCACCCGGACGTTTCTCCCGCAGTCGCAGACCGCCTTGACCCGGACGCCGCCGCCGGACGAGCCGTGGCGGGCCGCCGGGCCGCGGAAGGTGCGTTTGGTGTCGGATGCGGTGGCGACCGTGTGCGCGGCGAGGGCGCGCTGCAGCCGCTCGATGGTCGGCCGGTACCGCCGCTTCGCCTCGGGAGTGAGCGTGACCAGCGAGAAGCCGCTGCTGGGGTGTGGCTCCTCCGGGTGGTCCAGGCCCATCTCCTCGGCGATCGCCAGGAACCGGCGGTTGTGGTAGCGGCCGGCGCGCGAGGTGTCGCGGACTCCCCGGGCGGCGGCGATACCGTGGACTGCCTCGTGGAGCAGTCGCTCGAAGGAGAGTTCGTGCCCGCAGGCCGACGAGGACTCTCCGATCAGTGACTCTGGCGCGGCAAGATCGGGCAGCTCGGGGTGGTGCCGCTGAATGTCGGCCCACGCCTGTGCCAGCTCTGCGGCGAGAACAGGTGGTGTCGTGCTCACGTCGTGACAACGAGCCGGACGCTCCCCGGGTTCCATTCCGGGGCATCCCAAATAATTTGCACGTACCCGTCAGTTGGCATTGATGCGTCCTGACGAGGGCGGGTGCGCTGATCTGCGGAGAAGCCTCGCAGCTCACAACAAGGTGGTACGTAGTCACGCGTCCGTACAGCAACGCGACACCGGCGGGACCGGATACCCGGCCGAGCGCCGCGCGCCCGGGCGGGCACCCCCGGCAGGGGCGCGTCGCCTCGTGAGCGCGCGCCCGCGTGCGCTCACGCGTTCCGTACCGCCGCCGACCGGTCCGGGGCGCGCGGTCCGCCCCCGGGTGCGCGGTACGCTCGCGAGCGTACCGGGAGGGCCGCGGTTCCCGGCCGCCGCCCCTCCCGGCCGCGGGGAACCACGCCCGGCCGGATGCCGGGGCACGCCCCGGCCGCCCCGGACTTCTCGCACCGGGCGGCCGGCTCCCACCCCGGCCGCCCCGGACTTCCGCCCCGGACTTCCGCCGCGGACGCACCGGGCCCGCAGCCGGGCGGGGCGATCTCCGTCGTCCCGAGCGTGGGGCCGCCGTCCTCCGGCCCCGACCACACTCCGGCTCCGGCCACGGCCACGGCCCCGACCCCGGCCACGGCTCCGCCGGCCGGGGCCTGGGCGCAGCGGAGACGGCGCTCCCCCTGCGGCAAGCGGCCCGCGGCTCTGCCATGGCGGGAATCGTGAGGGGGCGGCACTCTGGATGCGGAGAAGTTCCGGGCGCGGGGGCGCACGACCGGGGCATCCGAGCCATTGCGGTGCGACCTCTGGACGTACCGAGCGAAGCGCAGTTCCCTGGCATACGGGGGGCGCGAGCGACACGACACGGGGGCTGTCCAGCAGGGCAAGGCTGACCTCTCGGCGGATTGGGGCGCTTTCGATGACACCTACGCTCGTCCCGCACCACCCTCGGCCCTCCTCAGCGCCCCCGGCGGCGGATGGCAGGCGGCGCGTCCGCGACTGGGCCGAGATCCAGGAGCGGATGCTGGTGCCGCTCTACGAGGCGGTGTACGAGCACCTGGAGGTCGGCCCCGGCGCCCGCGTCCTCGGCCTCGGCTGCGGCACCGGCCTGGCCCTGCTGATGGCGGCGGGGCGCGGGGCCGGCGTCACCGGCGTCGACACGGACCGGGCGAGGACGGCGCTGGCGCGCGAGCGGCTCGCCTGCGGGCGGGAGCACTCCGGGTCAGGGGCCTCGCCCGGCGCCCGGGTGGTCGAGGGCGGGCCGGCGGAGGCCGTCGATCCCCGGAGCCCGCGGTTCAACATGATCACGGCTTTTCAGCCGATCGGGTGTACGGCCGGCGACTCCGACGGGTTGGTGCCCGCGCTGGAGGCCGCGGTTCCGCTCGCCGAGCGCGGCAGCCCCGTGGTGCTGGCCGGCTGGGGCCCGCCGGAGCGCTGTGCCACCGCGGCCGTACTGCGGGTGGCGAGCAGGCTCACCGAGCGGCTGCGCTCGGACGGCGGCTGGCGGCCGACGCTCAGGGACGACCTGGAGGAGGTGGCGTCCCGGGCGGGGATCCGCCCGGACGGTTCGGGCCGGGTGTCGTGCCCCTTCGGCTACGCGGATCCGGACAGCGCAGTGCGCGGACTGCTGTCGACCGGCCTGTTCGACGCGGCGGTACGGGCGACGGACCCGGCGCAGGTGGAGAAGGAGGTCAGGGAGGCGCTCCATCCCCATGTGCGGGCCGACGGGACGGTGTGGATGCCCAACGTCTTCCGGTATCTGATAGCGCGTACGCCGTGACGGGGCCTGCCCCCGCCGGCGGGCCCACTACAGCGCCTGTCCCGTGAGGCCGCCCCGGAATCCGGGCGTCCGCGGGCAGGCCGGGCGTGGCGATCCGGGCCTGGCGACCCGGGTCCGCGACCAGCGGACCCACGGCACGGGGCCGGCACGCAGGCGCTCCGCGCTCCCCGAGCCGCAGGCCCCGAGCCCCGAGCCCCGGGTGCCCGCTGCGGCTCGAGCCCGTGGTTCGAGTCCCGAGCCCCGGGTGCCCGCTGCGACTCGGGCCCGTGGTTCGAGCCCGAGCTTCGGACTCGCCGCCCGAGCCTGCCGCCCGGCTCCCGGTGTCAGGGTCCGCCGAGGGTCCCGGTGTCAGTGGCCGTTCGCGTCCTTCCTCAGCCGGGAGATGCCCGCGGCCCGGTACGCCTCCTCCTCGTCCAGCGTCTCGCCGGCGAGGAGCGCCTCGGCCAGTGCGTCCAGCCGGTCGCGGTTGTCGCGGAGCTGCCGGCAGGCGCTCTCGTAGCACTCCTCGGCGATCCTGCGCATCTCGTGGTCCACCGCGTCCAGCGTCGCCGGGGCCGCGGCGAGCCCGTACGGCTCCTGCCCGTCCCCCGGCACCGCGGTGAAGCGGCCGACGCGCTCGCTCATCCCCCAGCGTCCGACCATGCCCCTGACCAGCCGGGTCACCTGCTCCAGGTCGTTCTCCGAACCGGTGGTGACGATCCCGAAGACGATGTGCTCCGCCGCCATGCCGCCGAGCGCGCCGATGATCCTGCCGCGCAGGTACTCCTCGGTGTACGCGTACTTGTCGGCGTCGGGGGTGGAGAGGGTGACGCCCAGGGCCCGGCCGCGCGGGACGATCGTGACCTTGCGGACGGGGTCGGCGCCCGGCTGGAGCATGCCGAGCAGGGCATGACCGCTCTCGTGGTAGGCGGTCCTGCGGCGCTCGCCCTCGGGCATCACCAGCGCGCGCTCCGCGCCGAGCTGCACCTTCTCCAGGGCGTCGGAGAGGTCCCGCTGCGTCACCCCGCCCTGCCGCCGCTTGACGGCGAGCAGCGCGGCCTCGTTGGCGAGGTTGGACAGTTCGGCACCCGTCATACCCGGTGTCGTACGGGCCACCTGGGCCAGGTCGACGCCCGGTGCGAGCGGGATGTCCCGGGTGTGGATCCTGAGGATCGCCTCGCGGCCCGCCCGGTCGGGCGGGCTGACGTGCACGATGCGGTCGAAGCGCCCGGGCCGGACGAGCGCGGGGTCGAGGACGTCCGCGCGGTTGGTCGCGGCGATGACCACGACGCCCTCGGAGCCGGTGAAGCCGTCCATCTCCGTCAGGATCTGGTTCAGGGTCTGCTCGCGCTCGTCGTGCCCACCGACGGTCGCGCCGCCACCGCGCACCCGCCCGATGGTGTCGATCTCGTCGATGAAGACGATGGCCGGGGCCACCTTGCGGGCCTCGGCGAACAGCTCGCGGACGCGGGAGGCCCCGACGCCCACGATCATCTCGATGAACTCCGACGCGGACGCGGAGAAGAACGGCACCCCCGCCTCGCCCGCGACGGCCCGTGCGAGGAGCGTCTTGCCGGTTCCCGGCGGGCCGGCGAGCAGGACACCGCCGGGCATGCGCGCCCCCATGGCCCGGTAGACGTCGGGGTTCTTGAGGAAGTCGACGACGTCGTCGAGTTCGCCCTGGACCTCGTCGATCCCCGCCACGTCGGCGAAGGTGGTGCGCCGGTGGGGTTCCAGCTCGACGGGGCGGGGAGGCGCCTTGCGGCCCAGCGGGCCGCCGCCCAGCCGTGGCCCCAGGCGTCTGGCCAGGACCACCCAGAGCAGCACGAGGATCACGATCGGCGCGAGGGAGAGCAGCAGATTGGCCAGCAGGCTGCGCTGGACGACGACCGGTTCGGCCGTCACGGTCACGCCCTTCTGGCTCAGCTGCCGCCAGAGGTCGTCCTCGGCGAACTCCGGCCGCTCGGTCCGGAAGGTGGTGTAGTCGCCTTCGCCGCCGGGGACCGGCTGCCGTGTCCTCAGCTCTCCCTCGATCGTGCTGCCCTTGGCGTAGATCTTGGTGACGTTGCCGGCCTCGACCTGCTTGCTGAACTCGGTGTAGGAGATCGTCTGCTCGCCGCCCCCGGCGAAGTACGACAGGATCCCGTAGGCGACGAGGAAGAGGGCCGCGGCGGTCGCGGCGAGCACGACCCAGCCACCGGGCGGCCTCCTGCGCGGCGGCGCGGGCGGCGGTGCCCCCTCCGACCGCCAGGGCTGGTCGGTGCGGTCGCGCGGGGGTACGGAATTGGCCACGGCCTGCCCTCCGGTCCCTCGGCTGCTCCCGATCTCTGCCCATGAGCGCACAGAACAGGGCACGCTGCCACCCGGAGCGGGCCGCGGTGGGACGGGCTGCCCGGCCGCCGTGGTCCGGGACGGCCCGGGGCCCCGCGATCGGGTGATCGCGGGGCCCCGGGATGCCGGCGGCCGGCCCGTCAGCCCATGAACTTCCTGAACTCCTCCGGGAGCTCGAAGTCCTGAGCGCCCTGGCCGCCCGGCGGCAGGCCGAACGGGCTCCCCTGGCCGGCCTGCTGACGGCGTGCCTGGGCGGCCTGCTCCTCGGCCTTGCGCTTCATCGGGTTGCCGGAGCGCTGCTTGCCCTTGGCCTGCTTCTGCTTCTTCTTCTGACGGCCCGGGCCGCCGCCCATGCCCGGGATGCCCGGCATGCCCGGCACGCCTCCGCCCTGGGCCATGCGCGACATCATCTTGCGGGCCTCGAAGAACCTCTCCACCAGGTTCTTCACCGCGCTGACGTCGACACCGGAACCACGGGCGATGCGGGCCCGCCGCGAGCCGTTGATGATCGTCGGGTCGGTGCGCTCACCGGGCGTCATCGACTTGATGATCGCCGCCGTCCGGTCGACGTCCCGCTCGTCGATGTTGTTGATCTGGTCCTTGATCTGGCCCATGCCGGGCAGCATCCCGAGCAGCTTGGAGATGGAGCCCATCTTCCTGACCTGCTCCATCTGGGCCAGGAAGTCGTCGAGCGTGAACTCCTTGGGGCCCTTCGCCAGCTTGGCCGCCATCTTCTCGGCCTCGGCCTGGCTGAAGGTCTGCTCGGCCTTCTCGATCAGCGACAGCATGTCGCCCATACCGAGGATGCGGGACGCCATGCGATCCGGGTGGAACGCGTCGAACTCGTCCAGCTTCTCGCCGTTCGAGGCGAACATGATCTGCTTGCCGGTGACGTGCGCGATGGAGAGCGCGGCACCGCCGCGGGCGTCGCCGTCCAGCTTGGACAGCACCACCCCGTCGAAGCCGACGCCGTCGCGGAACGCCTCCGCGGTGTTGACCGCGTCCTGACCGATCATCGCGTCGACGACGAAGAGGACCTCGTCGGGGCCGACCGCGTCACGGATGTCCGCGGCCTGCCGCATCATCTCCTGGTCGATGCCGAGCCGGCCCGCGGTGTCGACGACGACGACGTCGTGGACCTTCGACTTCGCGTACTCGATCGACTCCTTGGCGACCTGCACCGGGTCGCCCACACCGTTGCCGGGCTGGGGCGCGAAGACGGCGACGCCGGCGCGTTCGGCGACGACGGCCAGCTGGTTCACCGCGTTGGGCCGCTGCAGGTCGCAGGCGACGAGCAGCGGGGAGTGGCCCTGGCCCTTGAGCCAGCGGCCGAGCTTGCCGGCCAGGGTCGTCTTGCCGGCGCCCTGGAGACCCGCGAGCATGATCACCGTGGGCGCCTGCTTGGCGAAGCGCAGCCGGCGGGTCTCGCCGCCGAGGATGCCGATGAGCTCCTCGTTGACGATCTTGATGACCTGCTGGGCGGGGTTCAGCGCCTGGGACACCTCGGCGCCGAGGGCGCGCTCCTTGACCTGCTTGATGAAGGCGCGCACGACGGGCAGCGCCACATCGGCCTCGAGCAGCGCGATGCGGATCTCACGTGCCGTGGCGTCGATGTCGGCCTCGGACAGGCGGCCCTTGCCCCGGAGGTTCTTGAATGTCGCCGCAAGGCGGTCGGAGAGGGTGTCGAACACGGTGGTCGCGGATCCTCGGGTCTCGGGGGCGGGCGGACGGATGCCACCCAAGGGTATCCGGCCGCGTGGGATGGGGTCTGCCCCCTATACACGCGGCCGGACGGATGCCCCCGCCCCGGTCCTGGGCGTTCAGCCGGTCCGCAGCGCGGCCTCCACGGCGCGCGCCACGTCCACGGCCTCCTCGGGCGGCAGCGGGGCTCCCGAGGGACCTGTGACGTAGAACGCGTCCACGGCGTTCGCTCCGAGGGTCGAGACCCGCGCGCTGCGCACGCTGACCGCCGCGGACTCCAGGGCGTGGCCGATCCGGTGCAGCAGCCCCGGAGCGTCCTGGGCGCGGACCTCGATGACCGTGGCCAGCCGGGACGCGGCCGGGGCCACGGTGACCCTCGGCGGCGGCGCCTCGACCCCCCGCCGGCGCGGGTACGCGGCATCCCGCTCGGCAAGGCGGGCGGCCACGTCCAGGGAGCCGTCGAGGGCCCGTACGAGATCGGAGCGCAGCCGGGCGGCCTGCGGGAGCGAGCCGTAGGCGGCGGCGACCCGCCAGTTCAGCACGAGGACGGTCGCCGGCCCCACCTCACGGGGGAGTTCGACCGCGCGCAGGTCGGCGGCGCGGACGGTGAGCCGGTGCAGCGCGAGCACGCCGGCCACCGCGGGCAGTACCGACGGCTGGTCGGGCACGGCGACGAGGAGTTCGACACCGACGGGCTCGGGCCTGCCGTCCGCCTGCGGGGTCTCGGCCTGGGCGGCGTGCAGGGCGAGCACGGGTCCGCCGGTGCGCAGCGCCTCGACGGCCAGGCGCTCCTGCTCGGCGCTGGTCACGGCGGGCTCCGGTTCGCCGGGTCCCTGGCCCGAGAGGAGTCCCGCGACCCGTTCGACCAGGTCCGCGACGAGCGATCCCCGCCAGGCGGACCACGCCGCCGGCCCGGTCGCGAGGGCGTCGGCCTCGGTGAGGGCGTGCAGCAGCTCCAGCGTGCCGGGCGTGCCGACGGCGTCCGCGACCGCCCGCACGGTCGCGGGGTCCTCCAGATCGCGGCGGGTGGCGGTCTCGACGAGCAGCAGGTGGTGGCGGACCAGGGTGGCGATCACTCCCGTGTCCTGCCGGTCGAAACCGATGCGGGCGGCGACGTCGCGCGCGATGGTCTCGCCGGCCACGGAGTGGTCGCCCGGCCAGCCCTTGCCGATGTCGTGGAGCAGGGCCGCGGCCAGGAGCAGGTCGGGGCGGCCGACGCGGCGGGTCAGCGCGGCGGCGCGGACGGCGGCCTCGACGAGGTGGCGGTCGACCGTCCAGGTGTGCACGGGGTTGCGCTGGGGCCGGCAGCGGACCCGTTCCCAGTCGGGCAGCAGCCGGGTGACCAGGCCCTCGGCCTCCAGGGCCTCCCATACCGCGACGGCCGGTTCGCCCGCCCCGAGCAGGGTGACGAGTTCCTCCCGTGCCTCGGCGGGCCAGGGCACGGGAAGCGGCCCGGCCGCGGCGGCCAGGTGGCGTACGGCGTGCGGGGAGAGCGGCAGGCCGGCCTGGGCCGCCGCGGCGGCCGCGCGCAGCGGCAGCACCGGGTCGCGCTCCGGTCTGGCCGAACGGGCGAGGACGGCCTCGCCGTCCATCTCGACGACACCCTCGGCGAGCGGGGTGCGCTCGGGGTCCGGGCGGCGCCCGCCCCGGATCCCGCGCAGCCGGCGCCGCCCGGACCGGGCCCTGAGCACCCGGTTCACCTCGCGCCAGGTGACGTCGGCGGCATACGAGACGGTCCGCGCGGACTCGTACACCCGGCGCAGCAGTGCGTCGGCGTCCAGCAGGCCGAGGGCCCGGGCCACCTGGTCCTGCTCCTGGAGCGCGAGCCGGTCGGTGGCCCGCCCGGTGGTGAGGTGGAGGGCGTCTCGGGTGTCGAGGAGGACGCGGCGGGCCTCGGACAGGCCCTCGCGGGGGGCGTCGGCGAGCCAGGACGCGGCGACGGCGCGCAGGGCCGTCGCGTCGCGGAGGCCGCCCCGGGACTCCTTGAGGTCGGGTTCCAGCAGGAACTGCAGCTCGCCCTGGCGTTCGGCGCGCTCACGGCAGAGCTCGCCGAGTTCGGGGAGCCGTCCCGGCGCCTGGTTGCGCCAGTCGGCGAGGACGGCCGTGCGCAGTCCGGCGGCCATGCCGAGGTCTCCGGCGACGGCGCGGGCGTCGAGCAGCCCCAGTTGCACCTTGATGTCCTCGCCGGCCGTCCGGCGGGCCTCGGCCGGGGTCCGGACCGAGTGGTCGAGCGCGAGCCCGAGATCCCACACCGGGTACCAGATCCGGTCGGCGAGCGCGGCGAGCGCGCCCGGGTCGGCATCGCCGTCGTGCAGCAGGAGGAGGTCGAGGTCGCTGCGGGGCGAGAGTTCGCCGCGCCCGTAGCCGCCGACGGCGAGGAGAGCGGCGCCGCGCACCCCGGTGTCCTTCCCGGCCGCGGTGAACAGTGCCGCGAGCCAGTCGTCGGTAAGCCGGGCCAGTGCGGCGCGGCGCGACGGCCCGGACCGCGTCTCCTCCTGGAGGAGGCGCAGCCGGGCCGCCGCGTAGCCGCTGGGTCCCGGGCCCCCGGTTTCCGTGGTCAGATCGACGCTCGTCACCCGGAACTCCCGTCTACAGCGCGTCCGGGCCGCGTTCGCCGGTCCGGACGCGGACGGCGGTGTCGACCGGCACGCTCCACACCTTGCCGTCGCCGATCTTCCCGGTGCGGGCCGCCTTCACCACCACCTCGATGAGCTGGTCGGCGTCGTCGTCCTCGGCCAGGACCTCGATCCGGATCTTGGGGACGAGGTCGACGGTGTACTCGGCACCCCGGTAGACCTCGGTGTGGCCGCGCTGCCGCCCGTAGCCGCTGGCCTCGGTGACCGTGAGCCCCTGGACCCCGAAGGCCTGGAGGGCCTCCTTGATCTCGTCCAGCCGGTGCGGCTTCACTACTGCGGTGATGAGCTTCATGCGTCCACCTTCCTGGTCTGCGGTGCGGCCGCCGCGGTTCCGGCGGGTACGGAAGCGGTCCTGCGGGAGCCCGCGCCGCCGCCCGCCCCGCTGAAGTCGTACGCGGTCTCGGCGTGCTCGACCTGGTCGATGCCCGAGATCTCGTCGTCCTCGCCGACCCTCATGCCGATCGTCCTGTCGAGGACGAGGGCGAGGATCGCGGAGACGACCAGAGAGTAGGCCAGGACCGCGAAGACGCCGACGGCCTGCTTGCCGAGTTGCTCGAATCCGCCGCCGTAGAAGAGGCCCCTGGCGTCGGACTGGACGCCGCCGGTGGCGAAGAAGCCGACCAGCAGCGAGCCGACGACCCCGCCGACGAGGTGGACGCCGACGACGTCCAGGGAGTCGTCGAAGCCGAACCGGTACTTGAGGCCCACGGCCATGGCGCACAGCAGACCGGCGACGGCACCGATGGCGATGGCGCCGAGCGGGGAGGCGGAGCCGCCGGAGGGGGTGATGGCGACCAGGCCCGCGACCGCGCCGGAGGCGGCGCCGAGGGTGGTGAGGGAACCGTGGCGGATCTTCTCGTAAGCGAGCCAGGCGAGCATCGCCGCGGCTGTGGCGACCTGTGTGTTGACGAACATGACCGCGCCCACGCCGTCGTCGTTGCCCAGCCACGAGCCGGCGTTGAAGCCGAACCAGCCGAACCACAGCAGACCGGCACCCAGCATCACCAGGGGCAGGCTGTGCGGCCGCATCGGGTCCCTCCCGAAGCCGACGCGCTTGCCGATCACGAGGATCACCCCGAGGGCCGCGGCTCCCGCGTTGATGTGGACCGCGGTGCCGCCGGCGAAGTCGATGACGCCCATCTCGAAGAGCCAGCCGCCCGAGCCCCAGACCCAGTGCGCGACCGGGAAGTAGACGACGGTGGCCCACAGCGCGACGAACAGGGCCCAGGCGGTGAACTTGACCCGGTCGGCGAGGGCGCCGCTGATCAGCGCGGGGGTGATGATCGCGAACATCAGCTGGAAGACGGCGAAGACGTACACGGGGATGGAGTAGCCGTCCCAGAGCTGGTTGATCCCGATGCCGCTGAGGCCGACGTAGTCGGCGGACCAGCCGATGAGGGAGCCGGAGTCGGTGCCGAAGGCGAGGCTGAAGCCGTAGAGCACCCACAGCACGGTGACGATCCCGAGACTGATGAAGCACATCATCAGCATGTTCAGGGTGCTCTTGACGCGGACCATGCCTCCGTAGAAGAAGGCCAGGCCGGGCGTCATCAGCATCACCAGCGCGGAGCAGATGAGCATGAAGCCGGTGTTGGCGGCGGACAGCCCGGGGGCGTCTGCGGCAAGTGTGATGCCTGGGGGCATCGGCGTCTCCTCGTCGTCGTGCGGCCTGTGCGGGGGGCGGGAGCCTGGGCTGCCGGCGGCCGGTCCGGCTGGATCCGGCACGGCCGCCCGGGAAGTCGGCCCGTTATGGGGCACGAGGTTGGCGCGCCGGGGTTTCCGCCGATGCCGCACGGTGTTTCGCCGCGGTGACGAAGCGGGCGGGCGTGTTACACGCCCATGAAGCGAAGGGTCACGGGAAGGTCACGCGCGTATCCTCCGCGAGAAGCGGGACCGGCGCGACGGCCACCCGGTTGACCTGGCGTGGGGAGCCGAGTCGGGCGGTAGGGGCGGCCGTCGCGCCGGGGTTCTGTGGAGGGCCGCTCAGACCGCTTCCGCGGTCTCGGGCAGCTGTGCGGTGATGAGGTCCGTGAGGTGTACGACCTCGGGGACGTCACCGAAGTCCCTGGCCGCCGTGTCGACCGTCTTGCGCAGCCGGGTGTTGACCCGCTCGGAGCGCACCCGTCTGGCGACGTGCAGTGCCTGCTCGGCGAGCCGGGTGGACTGCTCGGGCTCCCGCTTCAGCAGATGCACCGTCGCCATGCCGACGAGGTTGAGTGCATACGAGCGCTGGTGCTCGGTGTCCTCGCTGAAGAGCTCGACGGCGCGTTCCATGACGGGCTCGGCGAGCGAGGCGTAGGTGGGGCTGCGGCCTGCGACATAGGCGAGGTCCCGGTACGAGTGGGCGTTCTCGCCGTTGAGTTCGGCTTCGGAGAAGAAGCGGATCCAGTCGGGCTCGGGCTCTCGGGTCTCGAGCGCGTCGGCGAAGGTCACCTCGGCCATGCGGACGGCCCGCTTGGTCTTGCTGGGCTGACCCATGTTGGCGTAGGCGCGGGCCTCCATCGCATACAGCATCGCCTGGGTGCGCGGGGTCGCGCACTCGCGGCTGCCGTACTGCGCGAGGTGGATGAGTTCCAGTGCGTCGTCGGGCCGGCCCAGGTGGATCATCTGCCGGCTCATGGACGAGAGGATGTACGAGCCGAGGGGCTTGTCCCCGGCCTCCTTGGCGGCGTGCAGGGCGAGCACGAAGTACTTCTGCGCGGTGGGCTGGAGCCCCACGTCGTAGCTCATCCAGCCGGCCAGCTCGGCCAGTTCCGCGGCACAGGTGAACAGCCTTCCGGAGACGGCCGCGGGGTGCGGTTCCTGGAGCAGGTCGGTCACCTCGTGGAGCTGGCCGACGACGGCCTTGCGGCGCAGCCCGCCGCCGCACTGGGCGTCCCACTGGCGGAACATGGCGGTCGTGGACTCGAGGAGGCCGAGTTCCGGCTCGGAGAGCCGGGAGGGCCGCCGGACGCCCGCCGAGTCGGCCGGATCGGGGCCGGACGGCGGGGTGGGCACCAGCCAGCGCTGCATCGGCTCGACGAGGGCCGGCCCGGCCGAGAGGGCGAGGGAGGTCCCCAGGAACCCCCGGCGGGCCAGCATCAGATCACTGCGCGAGAAGTCGCTGAGGAGCGCCACGGTCTGGTGGCCCGCCCAGGGGAGGTCGACACCGGACACCGAGGGTGACTGGTGCGCCGTCCGGAGCCCCAGGTCCTCGATGGCGACGACGGTGCCGAACCGCTCGGAGAACAGTTCGCCGAGGATGCGCGGGATGGGCTCGCGCGGCTGCTCGCCGTCGAGCCATCTGCGGACGCGTGAGGTGTCGGTGCTGATGTGGTGCGCGCCGATCTGCCGCGCCCGGCGGTTGACCTGCCGGGCCAGCTCGCCCTTCGACCAGCCGCTGCGTACGAACCACGAGCCGAGCTGCTCGTTCGGGCGCTTGCCGTGGCCCGTGCCGTCCGCGTCGCTGCCGCTCACAGGAACGCCCCCATCCGCCTTGTCCTTTGCATGTCGTGCCGCGAGTCCCGCCGGGGTGCCCTGCCCCGCGGAGCGGCGTCCGAACCCCTAGCAGAATGCCGTGGATCGCGGCTCTCCGTCCGACGACCGCCCTCCTTCGAACAGGAAGTCGGCTTGCCTCCGGCATACGCGTGGAACCGGCGCGCCCCAGGACCCGTGCACCGAAAGTAATCCTACGATCACCGGTCTCGCCATGGCGATTCCGGAAACGCCACCATTCGCCACCCCTTCGAATGAACTCCCCTGCGGCCAGGCGCGATTCACTGGGCACACGACGGCCAGGAGTCGGCGGAGCGTTGCGCGCCAGGGCGCGCGGATCCAGCCGCACCACCCCGAGCGACCCATCGCACCCGCGAGCCGGGGCGACGGCGACGCAGAGTTACCGGCAGACTCCTTTTCGTAACCATCGGTGTATTCGACCCGTTGGAGGGGGCATGGGCTTCACGATCGGCGGTTCCCGGGTCCGGGAGATCCGGCCCGGCTCACGGCGCCGCGGCCGCACGACTGCGTGCACGGCGGTCGCCGAGTGCACAGGACTGTGGGGCTGGGACGTGGCCCCGGGCGCGCGGGCCATGGCGGGCCGCTGCTCCTGCGGAGACGCGGACTGCCCGGCCCCGGGCG
The DNA here is from genome assembly GCF_003122365.1 of Streptomyces spongiicola. Taxonomy (NCBI): domain Bacteria; kingdom Bacillati; phylum Actinomycetota; class Actinomycetes; order Kitasatosporales; family Streptomycetaceae; genus Streptomyces; species Streptomyces spongiicola. The sequence goes on along the minus strand of NZ_CP029254.1, from coordinate 5,378,892 downwards.
CGCACCCCCTGGAGTTCGTGCCCGAGGTACCGGCGGGCGCCACCCTCGACGAGGTGGCGAAGGCGTGGGCGGAGGTGCCCGGCGCCTCGGCCCTGCTTCCCGCGGGCCGCACCTTCGACGTCCTGGAGGTCTCCGAGACCGCCGGGCGCCGCGCCCTGGTGAGACTGGAGCGCATGGGAGTGCCGCTCGGGCCCGTCTCCGCGACGCCGACGGGCCGCGCGCAGTTCTTCGTCGCCCCCGGCGCGGCCCGGGAGCTGCCGCACCTGCTCTACCGGATGGGCTGGGACGACGCCGAGCTGGACCTGCGCTGCCTCGGCGCGGGCCACTATGTGACGGCCCCGCCCTCCGACCATGCCGGTCTCGGCTCGTCACGCTGGCTCCGGCCGCCGGCTCTCGGCTCCGGCGAGGCCCCGCCGCAGGCCCGGCTGCTGCTGGGGACGCTCGCCTACATCTGCCACCGCTCCACCGCCCCCTGATCGGCGTCGGCCTGCCCGGGCAGGCCGGCGGCGGGCGGCCCCGGAGGACACCCGCTGCCGGCGTGCCCGTGAACAACCGGCGTGCCCATGGAGGGGTGCGCCGACACCCGCCCCGCCCCGCCCCGCCTCGCCCCGCCGTCCCGGCCCGGGCAGGGACGGTCCGGCCGGTCGAGCGTTCACCGCGGGCCGCGGCCGGCCGCAGCCGCCGGGCCCTCCGTGAAACGGCTCCGACCGGGCGGCGCCGCGCAGGGCGCCGGGCGCCTCGGCCCGCCCAGCGGGACACGGGCCCCGAAGCCGGTCCGCCGCGCCGCGCGGAGCGCCGCAAGGAACGCCGCGCGGCGATCAACGTCCGCCGCGCCGCGCGGAACCGCTGCGGGTAACGCCACGCGGCGGACAGCAGCCGGTCGGGGAGCCCTCCCCTCCCGGCCAGGGCGTGTCGCGAGAGCAGCTCCGTCCGCCGGCCGGCCGGCCTGGGCCGGGGACGGGTTTCGCGACACGCCCTGGCCAGTGCCGCGTCAGGCAGGGTCTGCCCGTCGGCAGCCGCGCGGAGCGGCGTCCGGTGCGGTGCGTCGCAACGCGCCGGATCGGCCTCGCAGTGGGCCTACCCGGTTGACTCGGCGACGCGGCGAGTCGCCGTGCCGGGCGTCGCGTCGGGGCGAACGCCGCCTGACGCGGCACTAGGTGACTGGTGTTAATCGCTAGTCCCCGATCAGGGCGTCGACGAAGGCCTCCGGCTCGAAGGGCGCCAGGTCGTCCGGGCCTTCGCCGAGGCCGACCAGCTTGACCGGCACACCGAGTTCGCGCTGCACGGAGATGACGATGCCGCCCTTGGCGGTGCCGTCGAGCTTGGTGAGGACGATGCCGGTGATGTCGACGACCTCGGCGAAGACCCGGGCCTGGACCAGGCCGTTCTGGCCCGTCGTGGCGTCGAGGACGAGGAGCACCTCGTCCAGCGGGCCGTGCTTCTCGACCACGCGCTTGACCTTGCCCAGCTCGTCCATGAGACCGGTCTTGGTGTGCAGCCGGCCCGCCGTGTCGACGAGGACGACGTCGGCCCCCTCGGCGATGCCCTCCTTGACCGCGTCGTAGGCGATCGAGGCCGGGTCGCCGCCCTCGGGTCCGCGGACGGTGCGGGCGCCGACCCGCTCACCCCAGGTCTGCAGCTGGTCGGCGGCGGCCGCGCGGAAGGTGTCCGCGGCGCCGAGGACGACGCTGCGCCCGTCCGCGACGAGCACCCGGGCCAGCTTGCCGGTGGTGGTGGTCTTGCCCGTGCCGTTGACGCCGACGACCAGCACGACGCCGGGGGTGTCCAGACCGCTCTCGGTCCGCACCGCGCGGTCCGCGTCCGTGCCGATGAGCCGCAGCAGTTCCTCGCGGAGCAGCCCACGCAGCTCGTCCGGGGTGCGGGTGCCGAGGACCCTCACCCGCTCCCGTAGATGGTCGACCAGCTCCTGGGTCGCCGTGACGCCGACGTCCGCGGTGAGGAGGATGTCCTCGATCTCCTCCCATGTCTCCTCGTCGAGGTGCTCACGGGACAGCAGGGTGAGCAGCCCCTTGCCCAGGGTGTTCTGGGAGCGGGCCAGACGGGCGCGCAGCCGTACGAGACGTCCCGCGGCCGGTTCCGGGATCTCGATCGCGGGAGCCGCGGGCTCGGCGACGACCGGATCCTCGACGGCCGCGGGCTCGGCGACGGCCTGCTCCGCGGACGGGAGGCCGACCTCCTCGATGGTGCGGCGGGGCTCCTCCCGCGGGGCCTCCGCCTCCTCGCCGACGTGCGGCTCGGCTGGCGGAGCTGTGATGGTCGGCGTACTCGACGGCGCCGAGGGCGGCAGCTGCTTCTTCCTACGGCTGCCGACCACGAGCCCGCTGATCGCGCCGACCGCGACCAGGGCGATGACTACAGCAAGGATGACGATTTCCATAACGCCACCCAGTATCGGCCACGTGCACCGGGGACCGGCCCGGCGGGAGGACCGCGGAAGGAGTTGCGACCTTTTTGGGCCTATCGCAGGAGACGCCGCGCTGCTCCCTCCGGGCCGGCGGTGCCCCTTCCGGATCGCGTGGACCGTGGCGCCGTCGTGGGCGCGCTCCGCGGTCCGCTGCGGCACGCCGAGGCATCGCCGCGGTCTCGCCCGCCGGGGCGCCGGGGCGCTCCCGGAAGCGACACCGCCCCGGCTCGGGGATGAGCCGGGGCGGTGCCGTGGCCGGTCGGCCGAGAGGAGCGGGGCAGCGGGGACTCAGCCCATCTCCTCCAACGCCTTGCCCTTCGTCTCGGGCACCCATTTGAGGATGAACGGGATCGAGAGCACGGCGAAGACCGTGTAGATGACGTAGGCACCGGAGAGGTTCCAGTCCGACAGCGTCGGGAACGTCACGGTGATCAGCCAGTTGGCGACCCACTGGGCCGAGGCGGCGATGCCCAGCGCGGCCGCGCGGATCCTGCCGGGGAACATCTCGCCGAGCAGCACCCAGACCACCACGCCCCAGGAGAGCGCGAAGAAGAGCACGAAGAAGTTGGCTGCGAAGAGGGCGACGGTGCCCTGCAGGCCGGGGAGCGAGACCTCGCCGCCGACCTCCGTCTTGTACGAGAAGGCCCAGGCGGCCAGTCCCAGCGAGACGGACATGCCACCCGAGCCGATGAGGGCCAGCGGTTTCCGGCCGATCCGGTCCACGAGGACCATCGCGATCAGCGTGCCGACGATGTTCACGATCGACGTCTCGAAGGAGTAGAGGAACGAGCTCGCGGGGTTGACGCCGACCGACTGCCACAGCGCCGAGCTGTAGTAGAAGATGACGTTGATGCCGACGAGCTGCTGGAAGACGGACAGGCCGATGCCGATCCAGACGATCGGCAGGAAGAGGAACCTGCCGCCGAGCAGGTCCCTGAACGAGGGCTTGCGCTCGTGGCGCATGTTCTCCTCGATCTCGACGACCCGCTTGTCCAGGTCCACGGACCGGCCCTCGACGTCGCGGAGCACCTTGCGCGCCTCGGTGCGGCGGCCGACCGAGATCAGGTACCGGGGCGACTCGGGGATGAGGAGGGACAGCACCCCGTAGAGCACGGCCGGTACGACCTCGATGCCGAGCATCCACTGCCAGGCTTCCAGTCCGCCGATGCGACCGCGCTGGTCGCCGTCCGCGATGGTGAGGATGGTCCAGTTGACCAGCTGCGAGAGGGCGATGCCGGTGACGATGGCGGCCTGCTGGAAGGAGGCGAGCCGGCCGCGGTAGGCGGACGGGGACACCTCGGCGATGTAGGCGGGGGCGATGACGGAGGCCATGCCGATGGCGACGCCGCCGACGATGCGCCAGAGGGCGAACGGCAGCGCGGAGCCGATCGCGCTGGCGGCGAACAGCACGGCGGCGATCTGCATGACCCGGATGCGCCCGACCCGGTCGGCGATCCGGCCGGCGGTGGCCGCGCCGATCGCACAGCCGATCAGGGCGGCCGCGATGACCTGCGCGAGTACTTCGGAGGTCACCTCGAAGCGGTCGCGGATGGCCACGACGGCTCCGTTGATCACCGCGCTGTCGTAGCCGAAGAGGAAGCCCCCCATCGCGGCCGACGCCGCGATGAAGACGACATGGCTGAGGTGCTCCGGCCTGGCCTTGCGGCCTTCGGGCGCCTGCGCCTGCGGTGTGCTGGTCACGGTGAACTCCAGGGGCCACCCGGCGACGGCGCCGGGGGGTGGGGGCGAGCCCTTCAAGTGGCGCACAACATAAGGCCGCCCACCACTTGAAGGTAAAAGCAACGCTGAAGAGACTATTCATTCAAGTCTCGAAGTCAAGCCCTCGCCTGGCAGCACAGAGAAACGTCACTTCCTCAGGGGAACATACAAGTATTGAAGACTGGAACGACTCCCCCGTCTTACCGGATCTGACCAGGGGCCTGCCCCGCCGCTGCGGGTGGGAGGGAGCGGGCGGCTCAGCGCAGCCGCTGGCTGATGACCTTGGACACACCGTCGCCCTGCATGGAGACGCCGTAGAGCGCGTCCGCCACCTCCATCGTCCGCTTCTGATGCGTGATGACGATCAGCTGGGAACTCTCCTGGAGTTCCTGCATGATGCCGATCAGCCGCTGGAGGTTGGTGTCGTCGAGTGCCGCCTCGACCTCGTCCATCACATAGAACGGACTGGGCCGGGCCTTGAAGATGGACACCAGCATCGCCACGGCGGTCAGCGAGCGCTCACCACCGGAGAGCAGCGACAGCCGCTTCACCTTCTTGCCCGGGGGCCGGGCCTCCACGTCCACTCCCGTGGTGAGCATGCTGCCGGGGTCGGTCAGTACGAGCCGGCCCTCACCGCCCGGGAAGAGCCGGGAGAACACCCCCTCGAACTCACGCGCGGTGTCCCGGTACGCCTCCGTGAACACCTGCTCGACCCGCTCGTCGACCTCCTTCACCACCTGGAGCAGATCGGCCCGGGTCTTCTTCAGGTCCTCGAGCTGCTCGGACAGGAACTTGTGGCGCTCCTCCAGAGCCGAGAACTCCTCCAGGGCGAGCGGATTCACCTTTCCGAGCTGCTGGTAGGCCCGTTCGGCGGACCTCAGCCGCTTCTCCTGCTCGGCGCGGACGAACGGCCGCGGCTGGTTGCGCGGGTGCCCGGGGTCCTCGGGAAGCTCCTCCCCCTCGGCCGGCGGCGACGGCGGCACCGGCCGGCCGGGACCGTACTCGGCGACCAGCCCGGCCGGTTCGACGCCCAGCTCCTCCAGCGCCCTCGTCTCGAGCTGCTCGATGCGCAGCCGCTTCTCGGCTCCGAGGACCTCGCCTCGGTGCACGGAGTCGGTGAGCTTGTCCAGCTCGCTCTTGAGGTCCCGGCCCTGCGCGCGGGCAGCGGTCAGCTCACGCTCACGCTCCGCCCTGGCCGCCTCGGCGGCGGCACGCTCACGCTCCGCACGGACGACGGACACCTCGGCATGGGCCAGGAGCTGTCGGGCACCGCTCGCCACCGCCTCGGCGACGGCGGCCTCATGGCGGAGCCTGGCGCGACGCCGCTCGGCACGCGCCCGCGCCTCGCGTTCCGCGCGTGCTCCGCGGTCCAGCGCCTCGGCACGCCCCGCGAGCCCCCTGACCCGCTCCTCGTGGGTACGGACCTGGAGCCGGGCCTCCATCTCGGTCTGCCGCGCGTTGGCGCCGTCGGCGGCGAGCCGGTCCCGCGCCGAGGTGTCCGGCTCATCCTCGACGGGGGCCTCCTCGGCGGCGGCGAGCCTCTCGGCCAGCTCCTCCGCCTCGTACCGCGCCTTCTCCAGAGCGGCCTGGGCCCGCTCGGCCGCCGCGGCGGTGCGCTCGGCCTCCCCGGCGGCGCCGCGGGCCTGCCCGGACAGCCGGCCCAGCTGCTGGGCGACGCCGGCCTTCTCCTTCTCGGCCGCCCGTCTCCGCTCGCCCAGCTCCTCCACGAGGGAGGCGCACGCCGTGCGCCGCTCGGCCGCCTCATGCTGCCCCGCCGCGAGTCCGCCGCACCGTACGGCCAGTTCCTCCAGTTCGGCGGCGGCCTCGTCGACCGACGCCCGTACTTCCAGGAGGCTCGGCGCGCCCGCGGAGCCACCGTGGGCGAAGTGGGCGCCGAGGAGGTCGCCCTCGGCGGTCACCGCCACAAGTCCCGGCTGCGCGCGGACCAGATCCTCCGCGTCCTCCAGGGTCCCGACCGCCACCATGTCCCGGAGGAGCCCGGCCACGGCGGGCATCAGCTCCTCCGGCCCGCGCACCAGGTCCGCGACCCGGGGCGCCCTCACCGCTCCTTCGCCGCCGCCGACCGGGACGGTCGCCTCGGCGGCCGCGCCGTGGCAGCCGTCCGGCGCCCCGACCGGAACCGCGGGCTGCCCGAGGGGGTGCGCGGGGCCCCCGGAAGCCGCGGCACCGACGGCGGGCGGCCGGGCGGGAGCCGGGATCCCGGCCGCGGGCACGCCGCCCGCGGCGGGCACGGCGGGCACGGCGGGCACGGCGGGCACGGCGGACGCGGCGGACGCGGGACGAGGAACGCCCTGAACCGGCGCGGACAGCAGCAGGGACGCACGGCCCGCGTCCTGCTTCCGGAGCAGCCGGATGGCGTCCGCCGCCGTGGCGGGGTCCGCGACGGCGACGGCGTCGGCGGCCGCGCCGAGGGCGGCCGCCACCGGGAGTTCGTAACCGGGGGCGACCGTCAGCGCTCCGGGGTCTCGGTCAGCTTCCACGGCATGATGAGGACACCGACCACTCCGGTGATCAGCGCCCCGGTGCGGAAGTCGACGAACCGCGGGGCGAGGTTCGCGAGATCGTACGCCGGGGACACGACGTTCGCCGCGATGTTCACGGAGATCGTCGCGATCAGCACGGTCACCAGGGCGAACAGCAGACCGAAGACGTTGTCCGTCTTCGCGGCGAGCTGCACCGGGTCCCAGATCGGCACGCCGTACACGGCCTGGGAACCGGAGTGACGAACACCGACAGCAGCGCGAACAGGGTCATGGTCGTCGCAGTCCCAGCGTCTGGCCCAGACCTGGCGCGCTTGCCGGCACCGACCGGTGAAGTCCGGATGTTCAGCGACAGTGTGGACCAGAAGGCATTCATCCCTGAGGGGGGGAAGAACACCGGCCAGAAGTCCTCGCCCAGCGAGCCTGGACGGCTGGTCGAGCAGCGGGCCGAAGCCGCCCCGCCTTCACGCGATCCAGACCAGCAGCACCAGTGCGCCGACGATGACGAACGCGCCGCCAGTTCTCGAAGCGGCGCAGCGTCTCCATGCCCCGGTAGATGATGGCGAGTTCCAACGCCCAGACCACGATGAAGCAGAGCCACAGCGTCCAGGGCTGGCCGGCGATCCGGGACGCGTCGCCCAGCTCGAGAGAGTGCCGAGCAGGACGAAGACTGCCCTGGCCGCGATCCAGTCTGGATGCCCGAACCGGCGCAGGCCACGCCGGCCGATCAGCGCCGGAGGTTGCGCCACGCAGCCCGAAAGAGGCGCGGGCCAGCACCGGAAGGGGATTGCCGTACTTCGGGCCGGCGTGACCGGTGAGAGCATCGGCAAGAGCACGATCACATTCGCCAGCGCGATCGTGAACACCGCCTGCTTCCAGTCCATGCGAGCGCGACGAGCCCGGAGCGAGCAGCCAGGACGGTATTTGTGGCCATCCCGATCCACAGCGCGGCGAAGTTGTACGTGGTCCAGCGACGTTCGGCGAGCGGGACGGGCAGCAGGTCGTCGTTGACGAACCGGCCGCCGGCGGGCACCGCGCCGGGGGCGAGTTCCACCCGGTCCTGCGTGTCGGTGGGCCGGCCGGGATCGGAGGGGGACGGGGAGGATGCCGGGGGGACGATCGCGGTCATGGCCATGACCTTCAGCGGAGGTCGGCGGTCGCGTGGGGGGTGTCCGGTGCCGGTTCAGTCGTCGAGTGCGGGATGATCTCCGCCGTAGGCGTCGATCGTCGCCTCCTGCGCGTCGTGCATGTTGTAGACGGCGAACTGGTCCACTCCCAGCTCGCGCAGCGCCCGCAGCTTCTCGATGTGCGCGGAGGCGGGCCCAGCAGGCAGAAGCGGTCGACGATCTCGTCGGCACGAAGTCCGTGACGGGTTCCCGGCCCGGCGTGGTGGCTGTAGTCGTACCCCTGCCGCTCTTGATGTACGCGGTCAGCGCTCCGCACCATGGCCGATGCTCCCCGTAGCGCGAGACCAGGTCGGCGACGTGGTTGCCGACCATCCGCCGAACCAGCGCACTGTCGCGGGCGTGCGCGAGGGTCGTCGCCCACATACGCCGGCGCGGCCACGAGATCGTGATCGCCTCCGGTCGCGGCCCGCGTCGGCCGCGCCTCGCGGACCGCCTGACCATCACTCGGTCAGGTAGAGGTCGGCGAGCTGGAGGATGAACCCGTCGCCTTCTGCCCGGCGAGGGGCAGGCCTTCGGCCCGTACGCCGCCATCCACACGGGCAGTCTGCCGTCCCGCACCCAGGGAATGCGGATCGGGTTGCCGTCGACGACGCCTCGCGGCCCTCGGCGAGATCGCGGATGACGTCGATCGCCTCGCCGAGCCGGCCAGGTGTTGGCCTGCCGCCGGCCACCCGCATCCCGAGTCGCCGCGGCCGAGATGCGCAGACGGTGCGGTTGCCGAACATGTTCGTTCAGGGTGGCGAAGGTCGAGGCCGTGACTCCCCGTCCGGTCCCGGGTTGGTGACCATGGACCGACGTGCATCTGCCGGTGTGCTCGAGGATCTGACTGTAGATGACGAACGGCTCCTGCCACAGCACCGCCGAGTCGAACGTCCAGCCGTAGCGGAAGCCGTTGCGTTCCGCGCGCCGCATCAGGCCGACGACGCCGAGGCGGCGGGTCCGTCTGCAGACGAGTCCGAAGTCCACGGGACCTCCTGGGTCGGGTTCCGCTGGTTCTAGTTCAGTACTGGCAGGTCGAGCGGGGGGTGAACACGCCGTGGCCGGACCGGCCGGTGAACTCCCGGCGGTCGATGACGACTTCACCGCGCGGACAGCACGGTCTGACCCGTCCGGTGATCCGCTCTGCCCTCGTAGGCCAGTAGTCGACGTTCATGTGGTGGGTCTCGGCGAGAGACCTCCCGCGCGCGGGTCGTACACGACGATGTCGGCGTCGGCGCCGGCGCGATGGTCCCTTCTTCGGGTAGAGGCGAACATCCGGGCGGGCGCGGCGCAGGCGATCTCGATCAGCGGCGGCGGGAGATGTGGCCGTCGAGGACCGCCTGTATGCAGCAGGTCCATCCGGTTCTCCACGCCGGCAGCCCGTTGGGATCTTGGAGAAGTCTCGCGGCCGGAGGTCCTTCTGGCCGGAGAAGCAGAACGGGCAGTGGTCGGTGGAGACGACCTGGAGGCGTTCGCGTCCGCAGCCCGCGCCACAGCGCGGCCTGGTGCTCCCTGGGCCGCAGCGGTGTGCTGCAGACGTACTTGGCGCCCTCGAACCCGGTTCGGCGAGTTGTCGCGTGGACAGGAACAGGTACTGCGGGCAGGTCTCGCCGAAGACCGGCAGTCCTTGTCCGGGCGGCGGCAGTTCGGCGACGGCCTCCTCGGCCGAGACGTGCACGACGTACAGCGGCGCCCCGCGACCCGGCGAGCTGGACGGCCCGTGGGTGGCCTCGGCTCCAGCAGCACCTTGCGGACCTCGCGTGGTGGCGGGGGTCGGTCTCGCCGCGGCCAGGCCTGTTCGACGAGGACGTCGATCGCGATGCCGTCTCCGCGTGCATCATGATCAGCCGCCGTTGCGGTGCCGCGCTGCATGCGCGCAGGATCTGCCGTCGTCGCTGTAGAAGACGCCGGGGTAGGCCATGAACAGCTTGAAGGAGGGGACGCCCTCCTCGACGAGCAGGTCCATCTCCTTCAGGGAGACTCGTGACGTCGGAGAGGATCATGTGGAAGCCGTAGTCGATGCGCAGTTGCCGTCGGCCTTGGCGTACCACGCGTCGATCCCTCGCGCAGGCTCTGGGCCTGGCCTGGACGCGAAGTCCACGATGGTGGTGGTGCCCCCAGGCGGCGGCCCGGGTGCCCGTCTCGAAGGTGTCGACGCGAAGGTGCCGCGAGGGCAGCTCCATGTGGGTGTGGGCGTCGACTCGCCCGGGATGACGTACTTCCCGGTGGCGTCGATGTGCGGTCGGCGGTCCAGCTCCCGCGGCGGCCGAGCCGTGGGCGGCGAGGGCGGCGACGCGGCCGTCCTCGACCAGGACGTCGCGTGGGTCTCGTCGGCGGCGGTCAGGACGAGTCCGCCTCGGATCAGGGTGCGGTGGCTCATGGTCTTCCCTCGCGTGGACTAGAGGCTGCGCAGGGTGCGTTCGAGGATCGAGGCGCCCTCTTCCGCCTCGGCGACGGTGAGGACATCGGTGGCGCGATCCGCAGACGCTGGTGTTGTGTCCGCCGCCCTTGCCGCATGAGCAGTCCGCCTTCGCGGGCGCCTCGAGCGCGCGCGGCCGCCTCCGGACGCCGTCGTCGTGCCCGGACCAGTTCGACGCCGATCATCAGTCCCCGTCCGCGTAACCTCGCGCACGGCGGGATCCCGGCGGCGACGGCGCGGAGCCGCTCGATGAGCAGTCCGCCGACCCGCCGCGCGTTGCCTGCAGATCGTGCTCCAGGAGGTACGAGAGGTTCGCGAGGCCGCGGCCGCGGTGACGGGACCGCCGAACGTGGAGATGGAGTTGGCGTCGATGCGTTCTCACCTCGGCCGGGCGACGACGCCGCGAGGACATGCCGTTGCCGATCCCTTGGCGAGGTGAGGATGTCCGGGGCCGTTCTCGGCGTGCGCCTGCCAGCCCCAGAAGTGCTCTCCGTCCGGCCCCAGCCGGTCTGCACCTCGTCGGCGATCCACAGGATCCCGTGCCGGTCGAGGACTTCGCGGAAGCCGCGTAGAAGCCGTCCGGCGGGAGGTGAGCCGCGACGCCCTGGATGGGCTCGGCGATCAGCGCGGCCACTCGTGGGTGTGGCCGAGCAGGTCCTCCAGGTCGGCGACGCACGCCTCGATGAACTGGGCGTCGGAGAGCCCTGCGTAGGGCGCGGGTGCGCATGCCCCCGTGCACGTACAGGGTCTGCCACCGGGGAGAGGGCCGTCGTGACCAGGAGCGGTTGCGGTGATGGACACGCCGAGAAGAACGGCCGTGGTAGCTGTTGCGCATCGCCAGGATCTGCCCGGACCTGCGGTAGCGGTGGCCAGCAGCAGGCGGTGTCGTTGCGGCCGCGGTTGCGGGGTGGTGAAGAAACCCGGGGGTCGGGGATATGGGACAGGGCGGCGATTCGCTCGGCCAGCTCCACCATGGGCGGTTGAGGTAGAGGTCGAGGAGTGGATGATCCGGCCGGCCTGCTCGCTGACCGCCTTGGTGACCTCGGGCAGGCGTGGCGGTCATGGTGGTCAGGATGCCGCCGAAGAAGTCAGGAGTAGCGGTTGCCGTCCGCGCCCAGACGTGCCGGCCCTCCCCGTGGGTGATTCGACGGCTGCCGTAGTAGAGCACGACCCAGTCGGGATGAGCCGGGCGGTGCCGCCCGTACAGGTCGTTTCACGGCTTGACCAGCCTCGTAGGCGTCGGGCCGCCGGTCGCGGTAGAGGCCACTGCTGCCGCACCTCGTCGATGAGGCCGAAGTCGAGGTCCCTGACGACCAGTTCCTCCTGCTTGTCGCTGGGACGCGCCGACGAACTGTCCGCGCGGGTCGACGAAGTAGCTGGTGCCGTAGAAGTCGTTGCTCGCCGTAACTCCTCCTGGCCGACCCGGTTGATGGCGGCGATGAATACTCGTTGGCGACGGCCGCGGCGGGCTGCTCCAGCTGCCAGAGGTAGGCGGACAGCCCGGAGGTGGCCGACGGTTGTAGACCAACTGGCTCCGGCGAGGCCGACTTGGCGCCAGCCCTCCGGGAAAGTGGCGGTCGTAGCAGATGAAGACGCCACCTTGCCGACGGAGGTGTCGAAGACCGGCCAGCCCGCGTTGCCGGGCCTGAAGTAGTACTTCTCCCAGAATCCCTTGACCTGGGGGATGTGGTGCTTGCGGTACTTGCGAGATAGCTGCCGTCGGCGTCGATCCACCGCGGCGGTTGTTAGTAGACGGCCGGAAGCCCTCCACCTCGAAGACGGGGACGACGATCACCATTCCAGTCTCCCGGCGAGGTCCCTCATGCGGGCACCGGGGCCGTCCGGGACGGGTTCGGCCCAGCGGTAGTGCTCCGGATCCTGCACCTGCAGAAGTACGGGGCGTTGAAGACCTCCTGGAAACCGATGACCTTGGCGCCTTGCCGGCCGCCTCACGGGCCGTGCTCCTCATGCTTGGCGATCATGGATTCGGTGTCGCCGGTCCAGGTGGCATGAACGAGTGCGGCGCGAACGACCGTTGGTCATGAGCTGCTCCTTCGACAAGACGTCGAAGCCTCTACGCCCGTAGACGCGATGCGTAGGAGGAGAAGGTAAGCCCCGTCACACACGGGGGCAAGACCATCGTCGTGAACCCGCAGTGTCGATCATGTTTCGCACCCGAGCGGTCGGCATACAGCCTATACCGTATTTTTTCAGGCGCTGATGAGACCGGCGACGCGCAGCGCATGGACCAGATCGCGTTCCCGCCCGGGCGACACCGCGCGGCGGCGGAGAGCAGTTGTGGCGAGCGGCTGGGTCGGCCGCGGCGATCGCGCCCTTCCTCCGGCGTGCGACCCGGAGAAGGCCGCGAGCAGCGCGTCCGCCTCGCGGCGGCCCCCCGCGTCGCGCGGGCGAACACGGCGTCCGCGATCTCGTCGGTGGGCGGGCGACGCCCTGGCGGAGCAGTCGGCCGCCAGTCCTCGTGCGGCCGCCTCGGCGAGTGGCGGCGGCGGCCTCGGCGAGCCGATCCGGCGGCAGCGAGCCACCTCCAGAGAGGGTGGGCCAGTCGCGCGGCCAGCCCCGAGCGGTGCAGCTCGGCGGCGAGCACGGCACCGGGCGGCGGGCCCCGACGCGGCCTCGCACAGCAGCACATGGCCTCTCCGCCGCGGCCCTCCGCGCGCAGCCGGCTGAGCGTGGCGACGGTCGCCAGGGCCGCGCGGCGATCGTCCTCGCCGACGGGGCGCCCGCCCGCCGGCCCGTCGCGCCGGCCGGCTCCGCGTCCCGTCTCCCCGCCGAAGCGTGCGCCGCGCGGCCGCGCCGTCGGCGACGGGCACTCGGGCACGCCGGGCACCGGACGGCTCGCCCCCGCCGTCGTCCGCCCCGCCGTCGAGCCAGGCGTAGCGCGCCCCGCGCGGCCGCCGCCTGCTCCCTCGGTGCGCTTCACGCCCGGCGCCGGGCGGTCCCTTCCGGGTGAACGGCTTCCGGGCGGCCGCTGCCGGGCGGCCGCGGCTCTCGCCCCGCCGCCTCGGCGCGCCCCGCCCCGGCGTCACGGGCATTGAGGCGCCGGGGTCTGCGGGCGCGCGGGCGCCGCGGACTTCCGTTCCCATCCCGGTCCTGCCCCGCCGGTCGCGGCGGGCCTTCGCCGCCCGTCGTCCGCCGCCTCGGCGTCCCCGTGGACGGAACCACGCACCGGCGCCCCGAACCCGGCGTCCGCTCCGCCCCGCTCCGGCCCGCCCGCGTGATCGGAAGCGCCCCGGGCAGCGGCGCCGCCACGGCCGCGGCTGCCCGCCACCCGCCGTCCGCCGACTCGGCGCCGGCCTCCGGCGCTTCGGCCGGACCTCCGCGTCGACGGGCGCCGGCGATGCCCACGCCCCGCCCACGCCACCGGTTCACCGTCGCGGCTCCCGACGCCGCGCCCCGATCGGCGCCGTGGCCCGGTCCGGGCCGAGGCGTGCGCGCGAACGCTCGGCTGCCGACGTGCGATGGGGCCTGATGCGGGTCCCGGTCGTGGGTGCCGGGCCGAGGGAGGCCCGGGAGGGATGCGAGCGCGGCGATCCGGGCGGCGAGTTCGGCGCATCGCGAGGTCGCGCGGATGTGGTCGTCCTCGGCCCAGGAGAGGTCGCGGGCCAGGTCCCGTACGCGGCGGATGCTCGGGCACGGCGGCCAGCGGCGATTCAGCTCCCGGCCCGCGCCCGCACCCGGGCCTGTTCGCGGCGCATCAGGTCAGCGCTCCGAGGGCTTCGGCCCGCCCGGGCGGCGGTCGTGGGCGGTCGCCGCCGCAGCGTGCAGCCCGCGGGCGTGCGCCGTCTCCCCGTCGTCCGCCGCGAGGTCCTGGAGGAGGGACTCCACCACGTCCCACGGTGGGACCTCGGCCCCTCGTAAACAGGCCGTCAGCCCGTCGGGGTCACGCCGCCAGAAGACCGCGCACCAGCCGCTCTGCGGGTCCAGGCGCTCCACCACCGTACCGAGGTATCGCGCGAAGTCCCCCATCCGGTCGGGGAGTTGCTGCGCCGCCATCGTCTGCCCGCCCTCCGCCTCGGGTTCGCAGGCATTCGACCCCAGCCGTGTTACGGGACGGCTACGGGCGGTTTTCGAAAGCGGTGCGGATCGCTCAACGTGCCCGGAGCTTCACCGCGATGCCGGTGTGCGGGCGCTTGCCCAGACGCACGACCGCGGCGGGGACGTCGACGAGCCGGAACCGCCAGCCGTACTTGCGGCTCAGCAGCTTCCTGACCCTCCCGAGATCGGCCTCTTCCAGCAGTCGTGCCGTACCCTCCGCGGTCTCGGCTCCCTCCCCGACCCTGCCGCGCACGTCGCAGGGGGCCACCGTGACCCGGTCGTCCCGGCGCAGGCGCTTGACCTTCCACGAGTCGGAGCGGGTCCAGACGTACAGTTCACCGCCCTCGGCGGCGAACCACACGGGCGTGGCGACGCCCGTCCCGTCCTTGCGGAAGGTGGTGAGGCTGATGTACTTGGCGCGGTCGAGCTCCTGGAGGTCCACGGGCGCGAGACTACGCCCCGCGGCGCGGGCCCGGTGCCCCGGGCCGGACTCGCGCGGTCCGGGGCACGGAGCCGGAGCCGTGCCGCGGTGCCGGCCGGGCCGGGCCCCATTCCCTCAGGCATGGACGAGCGCGCGGCGCGCTCCGTCGCCGCCCCGTCCGCGCCGCCCCGTCCGCGCCGCCCGGGGCGGCCCCGGGCCCGCGGTCAGGGCAGCCCGGTCCCGGGGCCGGGCGCCCCGGGCTCACGGCCTGATGTCGTCGCAGGCGATCGGCAGATGGCGGGGCCCGCGCAGCACCGCGTTCCCGCGGTACTCGGGCGGGTCCTCCAGCAACCGGGGGTTGACCAGCCGGCGTGCGAGTTCGCTCAGCGCGATCTGGGCCTCCAGGCGGGCGAGGGGCGCGCCGAAGCAGCTGTGCACGCCGCTGCCGAAGCCCAGGTGCCGGATGTCCTCGCGGTCGGGATCGAAGCGGTCGGGGTCCTCGAAGCGCAGCGGGTCGCGGTTGCCCGCGGCCACCACCAGCCACAGGGAGGCGCCCTTCGGGATGGTCACCCCGGCGATCTCGATGTCGGCGAGGGTCGTGCGGTTCGGCACCAGCTGCACCGGGGGTTCGAAACGCAGCAGTTCCTCGACGAGCGGCACGGACAGGTCGGGGTCGGCGCGCAGGCGCTCCAGCACCTGGGGGTTGCGCAGCAGCGTCAGCATGCCGTTGGTGATCAGGTTCACGGTGGTCTCGTGACCGGCGACCAGCAGCAGCGCGGCGGTGCTGAGCAGTTCCATCGTGGACATCGAACCGTCCGGCCCCTTGAGGGTGGCCAGTTCGGAGAGCATGTCCTTCTGCGGGTTCCGGCGCCGCTCCTCGATCAGCCCGGCCAGGTACATGCCGAGTTCGGTGCGGGCCTGCTGGGTGATCCTGTCCCGCTCGGTCGGGTCCTGGCCCGGCATCGGGTCCAGGCTGGCCGCGAGGGTGTCGGCCCAGCCGTGGAAGCGCTGCTCGTCCTCGCGCGGCACCCCGAGCAGACGGCAGATCACGGTCACGGGGAACGGGTACGAGAACTGCTCGACCAGGTCGATCCGGTCGGTGCCGCCGATGCCTCCGATCAGGTCCGAGACGATTCCGCCCAGTTCGCCGCGCATCTCGTGCACCCGGTGGGGCTCGTGGGGCGGTCCGAAGGAGGTGTTCGTCAGGCGGCGCAGCCTGTCGTGCTCCGGCGGGTCGAGCCGGATGAAACTGGGCGGCAGCGTCGTCTCCTCGTCCTGCTGCTGGTCCTGCACGTCGATGCCCGACGGCCGGGTCATGTTGCGGGAGTCGGAGCTGACCCGTGGGTCGTGCAGAAGGGTCAGGACCTCGTCGTAGGTGCTCACGACGTAGGCGCCGTCGTCCTCGTTCAGCACGGGCGTCTTCCGGAGTTCCGCGTACAGGGGGTACGGGTCGTGGCGGTTCTCGTACTCGAGGATCTGCCGCAGCAGGCTGCCTTGGGTCATGGCGGATTCCTTGTGCTCGCTCACGGCGTCAGTGCCGGCCGGGGGTGAAGGTCATGCGCCGGTCGGCCGGCGAGTAGCCGCTGAGGGTGACGGTGGGTCCGTGGGTGGGCAGCGACGGGTCGGGGAAGTCGGCCGGTACGGGACGTGCTCCCTCCGGCCGGCGGTCGACCGTCGGGAACGGCGGCGGGAACGGCGCCGTCGTCTCGATGAGATGCTCGTAGAACGGCAGCCAGCGCGCCTGGTCGAAGGTGACGGCGCCGATGACGCGGTCCTGGTACCCGTACACCCCCACGAACCGCCGCTCGGCGAGCGAGCCCTGGGAGACCAGGAGTTCCGTGCCCATGGACGGCACTCCAACCGACTTGATGTTGACGCCGAACTGGGAGGACCAGAAGGCCGGGACCCACATGTGGGGGCGGCGGTCGACGCTGTCGCAGAGCATGTTGTGCGCGGCGGTCTCGGCCTGGCTGACGGCGTTGCCCCAGTGCTCCAGCGACAGGAACTGGTACCCGAACAGCGGATGCGGCGACCGCGCCACGTCACCGGCGACGAAGACGTCGTCGGTGACGATGCCCCGGATGTCGAACGCCCGGCAGCCGGCGTCGCAGGCGATGCCCCGGGGGCCGGCCCCCAGCCCCGATCCGGCGAGCCACTCGGTGTTGCGCGTCGCGCCGAGCGCGACGACCACGACGTCGGCCTCGACCGAGGAGCCGTCGGAGAGATGGGCGGCCCGCACCCGACCGGCCGAGTCCCCCTCGAGCCCGGTCACCATCACGCCCGTGCGCAGATCCACCCCGTGCTCGCGCTGGAGTTCGGCGGCCACCGCGCCGACGACGCCGCCGAGCGCGCCGACGAGGGGCGCGGCTCCGCGTTCCGCGACCGTCACGGGGATGCCCCGCTCACGGCAGGCGGAGGCGATCTCCGAGCCGGTGAAGCCCGCGCCGATGACGAGCACCCGGCGGGGCCCGTCCGCGAGGTGCTTCTGCAACGCGGTCGCGTCGTCACGGGTCCGCAGGACGAAGACCCCGTCGAGCGCGGCCTCGCCGTCGTGCGGCCACGGCCGGGCGCGGACCCCGGTGGTGATCAGCAGCCGGTCGTACTCGACCTCCTCGCCGTCGGCCAGCCGGACGCGTTTGGCGGCCATGTCGAGCCCGGTGGCGGCCGTGCCGAGCCGCCAGTCGGCCTCCAGGGCCGCGCGCCGGGGCAGGGCGGTGTGGTCCGGAGTGGTCCTGCCGAGCAGGACCCCCTTGGAGAGCGGGGGCCGGTCGTACGGTTCGTGGGGCTCGTCGCCGACCATCGTGAGTGTGCCGGCGAAGCCCTCCAACCGCAGGGTCTCCGCGGCCCTGAGACCGGCCAGGGAGGCGCCGACGACGACGATGCGCCCTTCGCGCTTGAACCGTTCGAGGTGTCCGTCAGCGGGCATCGCACGCCTCCCCGGCGGTCACGGTCTCGTCGGACCGGTCCACGAGGATGGCCTGTACGGGACACGCGGCCACGGCACGGGCCACGTCCTCCCGGAACGCCTCGTCGGGCCGGGGCTTGTACAGCAGCGCTTCCTCGCCGTGCATTTCGAAGACGTCCGGGGCGAGGAAGGCGCACTGCGCGTACCCCTGGCACCGGTTGAGATCGACGACAACTCTCACGACGGATCAGCCCTTCCCGTTGCCTTGTGACTCCCCCGAACCAGCATGCGGGCGCCGGGGCCGTCCCGCTCGCCGGGGCGTGCCGGAGGAGTGAGCGGACGGGGCCGGGATCCGGCCGCACGAGCGGGCCGGCGGGCGAGACCGGGACACCGCGGCGGGCGGCCCGGGCCGCGACCTGCCGTGAACCGCCGGCCGCCGTTCACGGCAGGTCGGCCGGCTGCGGCCGGGACCTCATCCGGAGCCTGAGCAGATGGGCGCCGATCATCGCGGACCAGGCCGGGAAGACCAGTTCCGACCATGGGAAGCTGGGGCCCGCGAACAGCAGCACCAGGCCTGCCGCGTATCCGACGGCGGTGAGCGGCCGGGGGATCACGCCGAGCCGGTGGCCGATGGTCGAGGTCGCGAAGATGAAGACCGCCGCCATCCGCATCGCGTACGTGGTCAGCAGCGTGTACGCGAAGTCGCGGCCGAACTCCGAGGGCTGCTGGTCGGCGAGGATGCTGCCCGCCGCCGACGCGGCCCCGAAGATGGTGGCCACGAACACTAGGCCGCTGCCGAGGAACACCGTCGCGACGAGCTTGTCCTCCCGCTCCCCCACCTGGGCCCGCAGTGCGCCCATGAACCACAGGAAGAAGATCCCGGCGAACGGGACCAGCTCCAGTGCCGCGCGCACCGCGCGCCGCCGGTCGGGGCTGAGGGCCTCAGCGCCGAGATCGGTGGCACCCTCGGGGATCGCCAGCCGCATCAGCACGATCGCGGCGGCCAGCAGCACCGCGAACACGATCCCGGCCAGCCCCGCGGCGCGGGGGGTGCGCAGTCGCTCCCTGCTCGGATCCATGGCCTGCTCGCTTTCTGTCCCTTCCAGCAAGCAGCGGGAGGGCGGCGGAGCGCCACCGGGGCCGCCCGTGAGGGTGAACCCGGCTGCCCGCCGCGGCCGTTAGCCGCGCACCCCCGCGGTGGCGGCCGGCGCCACCGACCCGCGCTACGGGCCCACACGCCAAGCCCGCGCCACCGGCACGCGCCACCGACCCGCACGCCAAGCCCACGCCACCGGCCCGCGCCACCGACCCGCACGCCAAGCCCACGCCACCGGCCCGCGCCACCGGCCCGCGCTACCGGCCCGCGGGGCGCACCACCATCGCCGAGCCGCCGCCGCGCCGCGCCTTCTCCGCCGCGGCCACCCAGCGGCCGTCCGGCAGGCGCTGCACCCCCGTCGCGGCGCCGATCTCCGGGTTCTGGCGGAAGGCGTGGCCCAGGGCCTCTAGCTCCGCCCTCAGCGGGCTGTTCCACAGCTCCGGCTCGAGTTCGGTGGTGGTCTGGTTGCGCTGGCTGGCTCGCGGGGCGGCGATCGCGTCGGCCAGGGGCAGGCCGCGGTCGACGACGCCGTTGAGCGTCTGCAGGACGGTGGTGATGATCGTCGCCCCGCCGGGGGAGCCGAGCGCCAGCACGGGCCGGGACCGGTCGTCCAGGACGATCGTCGGGGACATGGAGGAGCGCGGCCGCTTGCCGGGGCCCGGGAGGTTCGGGTCGTGCACGGCCGGGTCGGCCGGGGCGAAGGAGAAGTCCGTCAACTCGTTGTTGAGCAGGAAGCCCCGGCCGGGCACCGTGATGCCGCTGCCGCCGGTCGACTCGATCGTCAGGGTGTAGGCGACGACGTTGCCCCACCGGTCGGCGACGGTGAGATGGGTGGTGCTCTCGCCCTCGTACGTCGTCGGGACGGCGCGGCCCTCCGATCCGCACGGCCGGGGGGAGCGCGGATCGCCGGGCGGGAGGGGGCTGGTGAGGACGGAGTCGTCGCGGATGAGGCAGGCCCGGCTGTCCGCGTACCGCTGGGAGAGCAGCTCCCGTACCGGCACGTCCTCGAAGGCCGGGTCGCCGACCCAGCGCCCCCGGTCGGCGAAGGTGATGCGGCTCGCCTCGATGAAGCGGTGCAGGTACTTCGCCTCGGACAGCCCGGCGAGGTCGGTCCGCTCCAGGATGTTCAGCGCCTCGCCGACGCTGGTGCCGCCGGACGAGGACGGGGCCATGCCGTAGACGTCGAGCCCCCGGTACGCCACCCTCGTCGGCTGCCTGCGGACCGTCTCGTACGTCGCGAGGTCACGGAGCGTCAGATCGCCGGGCCGGACGACGCGGGTGGCGCCCTCGCGCACCTCCGGGGCCCGCACGGTGCCGACGATGTCGCGGGCGACGCCGCCCCGGTACATCACCCGGGTGCCCTTGCGGCCGATCTCCGCGTAGGTGCGGGCCAGATCGGGGTTCCTGAAGACCGATCCGGGCTCCGGCAGCCGGCCGCCCGGCAGGAACAGCTCGGCACTGGCCGGGAAGTCCCGGAACCGGGCCTCGTTCGCCCGGGTCTGGCTGCGGAAGGTCTCGTCGACGGTGAAGCCGTTCCTCGCCAGCCGCTCCGCGGGCTTCAGCAGCTGAGCCAGCGGACGGCTGCCCCAGGCGGCGAGCGCCGCTTCCCAGGTCGCGGGGGTGCCGGGGGTGCCCACCCCCAGACCGCTGGTCACGCCCTCCGCGAACGGGATGGGCTTTCCGTTCTCCTGGAACAGTGCGGCGCCGGCCGAGCGCGGGGCGGTCTCGCGCCCGTCGATGGTGTGGACCCTGCGCTTGCCCGCGTCGTAGTAGACGAAGTAGCCGCCACCGCCGATGCCCGCGGAGTACGGCTCGGTGACCCCGAGCGCCGCCGCGGTGGCGACCGCCGCGTCCACGGCGTTGCCGCCGCGCCTCAGCACCTCGATGCCCACCGCCGAGGCGTCGGCGTCGACGCTCGCGACGGCACCGCCGTACCCGGTGGCCACGGGCTCCTTCACCGGTGCGGCCACCGGGTCGGGCGCCCGCGGTGGCGTCGGCGGCGCGGCGGCGCCGGCCGTCAGCACGGCCAGCAGGGCGGTGAAGACCACGGTGAGCGGAGCGTGACGGGCGACTCTGCGACCCATGCGTACCTCCATCCGGCGGACGTCCGCGCAGCGTAACGCCACCGCGCACCGGCCGTCAGGACCGCCTCGGGGCCGACTCACGGCGGTCCCGGGATGGCCTCGGGACCGACTCACGGCGGTCCCGCGACGGCCTCACGACGGCACGGGGACCGGCTCGGGGCGGACCCACGACAGGCCCGGGATGGCCTCGGGACCGACTCACGGCGGTCCCGCGACGGGCTCACGACGGCACGGGGACCGGTTCAGGGGCCCGTCGAGACCGGATCGGAACGACATCGACCATCGCTCCGCCCCGGCCGCTAGCATGCGCGCCCATGAGCGAAGACCTGCGCAATATCGTGCTCGGTGTGGTGGCCGCCGGTGTCAGCGCCTACCTCGGCTGGGCGTTCCGGACCCATCTTTGGCGGCGCAGGCTGCGCCGGAAGCGGGCCTTCTTCGGGCTCCCCGGGAACTCCGAGTGCCTGCTCGTGGTCAACCGCGACTCCGACGCCGACGGGGCCGTGCACCGCTTCGACGTGTTCGCGCTGCTGGAACTCTCCGCGCTGATCAAGGACTGCGGGGCGCGGGCGCAGATACTCCGGCACGACATCGCCCAGCTCGGCTTCGGCGAGCGCACCGAGTTCTGCGTCGGTGGACCCTTCTCCAACCGCCGCACAGCGGCTCATCTGGGCAGTCTGCTGCCGGGAGTGAGGATCGACACGGAAGCGGCGACAGGCCCGGAACGCGCCGCGTTCCGGGTCGGTACCGAGCGCTACGAGCTGGAGGCGGGCAGCACCGAGTACGTGCTCCTGGCCCGGCTGACCAAGGGCGAGGGCGGCCGGCCGGTCTTCCTCTTCTGCGGTCAGCGCGCCATCACCAACCAGGCCGCGACGCGCTATCTGGCCCGCCATCACGAGAGGCTCGCCCGCAAGCACGGCTCGGACTCATTCGTCCTGCTGCTGAAGGTCGTCAACACCCAGGCGTACGGGCCCGATGTCGTCGAACTGGTCGCCGACGTGACCCGCGCCGCGCAGACGCCGGTCGCGGCCGGCGAGCCGGACCCGGCACCGGCGCCGTGACGCACCTCCCCGTGGCGGCGGACGGCCGGGCCGCGTCACCGCCACGGCCAGGCCCCGACGCGTACGGGCCCCGACGCGTACGGGTCCCGCCGGCGCCCCGGTGCCGGCCAGATCCGCTGCGGCCTCGCCTCTTTCGGGGATGACACGTCCCGGCGTCACAGGCTCTGCATCGCATCGCGGTTTCGCCTTGACCGGGTCGTCCCGGCCGACGTTGGGCCGGAGGGGAACGGCCGAGGCTCCCCGGCACCCTGGACCGCTTCGCGGGACCGCCCCCACCCCCTCGTTCCCGTTCCTCCCCCTCGTTCCCGTTCCTCCCCCTCGATCCCGCTCCTCCCCCGGTGGTTCGACGCAGTCCGGCGGTCCGAGCGCTACGGCACCCCCCGGCGGATCAGTGGCGCGGCGAAGCCCCACACCACGGTCTCCGACACCAAGGAGAGCGGCACCCTCGTCGCCTACCTCCACGACGTGGGGCCGCTCGGCCTCGGCAAGCCGGTCGGCCATGCGCCGGACACGTTCCACGGCCGGACTCCGGGCAAGCCGTTCCCCGTAGACCTGGAGCTGTTCTCCACCGCCTACGACGTCCCGGCCGGCCATCGCCCGGCCCCGGTCGTCGACACAGTCGACCCGCTCTGCATCGAGCACAACCCGTCCGGCGCACGGCTGACCTTCTCCTCACCCGCGACCGACCCCTCGTATATGTGTCGGTCCCGTTGCGCGAGCAGTGATCTCCGGCCGGCGCCGAGCCGGGCACGGCTCTACGAGCTACCGCCCGGCTCCGGGGGACGCGCGACGCACACGCGCTCCATGACGACATCACTCAACTCGATCAGCGGATCGACGGCCATACGCTGCTCTGCCCCAATCTCGGTGGTGTCGAGGTCAGCGCAAACTATCCAGCCCGGCAAGGCACTTCACGACCCGACACGCACCGGATAGGACAAAAGCGGTAATAGCCATCTAAAGGGATCGAAGTCGGGTCAGGCCTCGGCCGCCTCCGCGTACACCTGGGACAGCTCGGGCGATCCGTGCACCGCCCAGTCGAGCCCCGCCTCCACCACGTTGACCTCGCGCCCGGAGGCGAGCCGCACCACGGGGTGGCCGCCCGGCCAGACGTGCCAGGCGGCGCCCCGCACGGTACGGACGATCACCGTGCCCAGGTAGAGCCCCGCGTCGTTCCCCAGCCAGGGAAGCTCCTCCGGGTCGTCCCGCCAGCGCGGGGGCAACTGGTCCAGCGCCTCCAACGAGGAAGGGGTGTCGTCGAGTTCGAGCCCCTGCCGGCCCACCGTCGCCCGCAGCAGCGCGCACTCGGACAGCAGCTCCGCCACACCCTCCGGATCGCCCCCGGGCGCGGACACCGGCGACTGCCCCCGGGGGCCGCCGTGCCTTCTGCGCCAGCCGTCCAAGAATGGGATGTTCATACCGATCAGCCTCGCATTCCCGTGGACGGGCACACCACTGGGCGCGCGGACGCCGACCGGAGAGTGTGCCCCGGGCGCTGGAGGGCGCCGCTCAGAGATCGAGGTCGACCACCACGGGGGCGTGGTCCGAGGCGCCCTTGCCCTTGCGCTCCTCGCGGTCGACATAGCTGTCCTTGACGGCCGCGGTGAACGGCTCGTTGCCGTACACCAGGTCGATGCGCATACCCCGGTTCTTGGGGAAGCCCAGCTGGCGGTAGTCCCAGTACGTGAACGGGTGGTCGTACTTCAGCGGGCGCGGGACCACGTCGGCGAGGCCCGCCTCGCGCAGCCCGGCCAGTGCGGCGCGCTCCGGCCCGGTCACATGGGTCATCCCCTCGAAGAAGGACGGATCCCACACGTCGTCGTCGGTCGGCGCGATGTTGTAGTCGCCGAGCACCGCGAACGGGCGGCCGGACGCCGCGTCCTCCGCGACCGCGGCCCTCAGCGCCTCCAGCCAGGCCAGCTTGTACGCGTAGTGCTCATGGGCGACCTCGCGGCCGTTCGGCACGTACACCGACCAGACGCGGACCGGGCCGCAGGTGGCGCTCACCGCCCGGGGCTCCTGCACTCCGCCGTACTCCGGGCCGCCGGGGAGGCCCTTCACGACGTCCTCGAGGCCCACCCGGGAGAGCACCGCCACACCGTTCCACCTGCCGTCGGCGTTGACCGCGGACTCGTAGCCGAGCTCCTTGAGGGCGTCCACCGGGAACTGCTCGGCGGTGCACTTGGCCTCCTGGACGCACAGCACGTCCGTGCCGCTGCCCTCCAGCCAGGCCAGCAGCCGCGGCAGGCGGGCGGTGATCGAATTGACGTTGAAGGTGGCGATGCGCATGCCGTCAAGCGTAGCCGCGGGGTCGGACAGCCACGGGGTCGGACAGCCACGGGCGAACCGGGGGTCCCCCACCGGAGCCGGGCGCGCCCGGCCCGGGGGCGGCCTGCACCGGCGGGCCTCAGATCCCGGTGGACTCCCCGGAGGCGAGCCGGCGGTGCCCGGCGCCGCCCAGGTTCTGGATGTGGGTGTCGTAGACGGGGCGGGCGAGGTCGGTGAGCAGGGCGTCGTGGATGTCGATCGCCTGCCGCGGTCCGATCTCGCGGACGTAGTCGATGACCTCCGCGACCTTGTTCCACGGGGCCATCACGGGGAGCATCAGCGTGTCCACCGGCTCGCCGGGGACGGTGAGGGCGTCGCCCGGGTGGAACACCGAACCGTCCACGAGGAACCCGACGTTGGTGATCCGCGGCAGGTCCGGATGGATCACGGCGTGCAGTTCGCCGTGCACCCGCACGTCGAAGCCGGCCGCGGTGAAGGCGTCGCCGTCGCCGACGGTGTGCACCCTGCCGGGGAAGGCGGCCGAGAGCTGCCCGGCGACGCTGCGGAGGGTCCAGACCTCGACGGCGGGGTCGGCGTCGAGCGCGACCCGGAGCCGCTCCTCGCTGAAGTGGTCCGGGTGCTCGTGCGTGACGAGCAGGGCGTCGGCCCCGGCGGCGGCGTCGGGCTCGCTGAAGACCCCGGGATCGATGACGAGTGTCCGCCCGGCCTTCTCCAGGCGGATGCAGGCGTGCGACTTCTTGGTGAGCTTCACGGGGACGGCCTTCCTCTCGCGTCCGGGCCCCGCGCGACGGGGGTGCACCCGGTTCCCCGGGCCGGCCCTGCTCCTCCCGCCCCTTCGTCGCCGCCCCTTCGTCACCCGCCCCTTCCCGAACGGGGTGCGGCCCCCGGGCGCGGGCCGGGACGGCGCGCACGGGAGGGACCGGGCGGGAGGAACCGGGCGGGGAGTGCGGGGCGCGCGGCGCCGGGCGCTCAGTCGCGCGGAGTGGTCTCCTCCAGGATCACAGACCGGGCGACCCGGAAGGCGGCGTTCGCCGCCGGGACGCCGCAGTAGACGGCGGCCTGGATGAGGATCTCGCGGATCTCCGTGGGGGTGAGGCCGTTGCGCAGGGCTGCGCGGGTGTGGAAGGCCAGTTCCTCCAGGTGACCGCCGGCCACCAGGACCGTGAGGGTGACCACGCTGCGGGTCCGCCGGTCGAGGCCCTCCCGGGACCAGACCTCCCCCCAGGCGTAGCGCGTGACCAGCTCCTGGAAGTCCGCGGTGAACTCGTCCCCCGCGGCCATCGCCTGGTCGACGTGCGCGTCACCGAGCACCGCGCGCCTGACCTTCATCCCGGCCTCGTAGGGGTCGGGCCGCATCGCGCCCTCGGGGTGGGGCTGCTCGGCGGCCGGGGCGATCTCGGCGACGGGGGTCACGGGCGCTGAGGCGCAGGGGACGGAAGGAGCGGAAGGAGCAGACGGAGCAGACACGGCGGAAGAAACGGACGGGGCGGAGGGGGCGGATTGCGGCGCGGGGGCCGTCTGGAGGGTGTCCTGCCAGGCCAGGGAGAAATGCCGTACGAGCAGGTCGGTCACCGCCGCCGGCTGCTCCACGGGCGCGAGGTGCGAGGCTCCGGGGACCAGGGCGAGCCGTGCGTCCGGTATCCCGGCGACCAGCGTGCGCGCCTCGGCGGGCCCGGTCAGCTGGTCGTCGGAACCGACCAGGACCAGCGTCGGCACACCCACCCGCCCCAGCTCGGCCCGTGCGTCGAAGGCGGCCAGCGCCTCGCAGGCGGCGATGTAGCAGCCGGGGTCGGTGGTACGCACCATCTGGACGGCCCACTCCACGATGGCGGGCTGCGCGGCGGCGAAGCCCGGGGTGAACCAGCTCTCGGGCGCCGCCCGCGCCATCGGGTCGAGACCGTTGGTGCGGACGATCACACCGCGCTGGCGGAACTCGTCCGCCGTGCCGAACCTCGGTGACGCGGCCACCAGGGCGAGCGAGGCGATCCGGTGCGGGATCCGCAGCGCCAGGTCGATGCCGACCGCGCCGCCGATGGAGCAGCCCGCGTAGCCGAAGCGCTGGACACCGAGTTCGTCGAGTGTGGCGGCGAGCCGGTCGGCGAGTTCGGTCACCGACCCGGCCGGGAGGGCCGGGGCGCCGCCGTGCCCCGGCAGGTCGAAGCGCAGCACCCGCCACCGCCGCGACAGCTCCGGCACCTGCCGGTCCCACATGTGCCAGGTGGTACCCAGTGAGGGACCCAGGATCAGGACCGGGGCGTCTTCCGGCCCGTCGAAGCGGTATTGCAGGGTGTTCGGTGGTGTCTCACTCACCCGCCTGAGCCTCTCATCCGTCACGGGACGTCACATCGCCGGGGTGGATCAGCGGGCCTTGTCCCGCTCCGGCGCTGCCGGGCCTGCCGGCGAGAGCCAAGGTACATATTCCGCGCGGCGCCAGGGGCACCGCGTGAGCCGGGAGGGCGGTCCCGTCGGGGGGTGGCCGCCGTCGGAGAAGGCCGCCGGCCGTGGTCTGGTGCGCCGGCCCGGCCGTGCCCGGCTGCGTCCCGTCCCCCGCGCCCGAAGAAGCGGGCGGCGGCTCACGGCCGCGGTCGGCGGCTCGCCCCGCTCCGGGGGCGGCGTACTCCGGCCATGTGGCCGGTGCACTCCGCCGCCTGCCGGATCCGCGCCGCCGGCTTCGCCGGCACGGGGGTCCTCACATGTCGCGAGCGATCACCCGCGTGTCACCGACATCGCGGACGCAACCACACCACACGGCGATGACGGGGCCTACGCACTCGCCCCGGACCAACTGGACGCCCGTGGACGGTTTCTACGACAGGTGCCGGGCCGCGCGATCGCGGCACCGGATCAGGGGGTCGCGGTCGAGACCACGAACACCATGGGTGCGGACGGGTCGGTCAGGTCCACGGCGATGTCCTGGCTGGGGCGGGGGCCGGGCTGACGGTGCGAGGCACCGGCCCACGCCGCGTCGGGCCCGAACACCCAGCCGACGGTTTCGGCGTCGCGCGCGCCGACGGGCACCGCTCCGGTCCTCAGCCGCGCACGGCTGGTACCGATGTCGTTCAGGAAGGCGTCGAGTCCGTCCGCGGTCGTCCGGAACTTGACGTACAGCCGGCTCGACTTCCAGTTGCTGGTCTCGTAGTAGGCGACCTCGGTGGACCGGGCGGGGATGGGCACCTCGAAGACGCGGCGCTTCATCCTGGACGGCCAGTTGTCGCGCAGCCCGGTCGCCGACGACTCGGCCTCCTTGTCCCGGCCGCTCTCCCTGCTCTGCTCGGCGGAGGTCACCAGGTATCCGGCGGGGACTCCGATGAGCAGCACGATGACGACCGCGGTCAGCGCGCGGCGCCAGACCATGTGCCGGCGGCCCTCGGGGGGGCGCACGTTGTGCTCCACGGGTGCCGTCTGCCGGGGCGAGATCTTCACTCGGGGTCCTGGTGGGTGGGACGGTCGCCGCCGCCGGTGTCGCCGGGTCCGCCGGCGCCGCGGAGGACCTGGGCGTAGCGCTCGAATCTCTCGTGGCGCTCGACACGGCGGCGCTTGGCGCGGCGGAACCGGCGGGCGACGAGCCGGGCGAGGTCGGCCGCGCCGACCATACCCGCCTCCGGGCCGAGCTGGGCCCTGGCGATGCGGGCCTCCGGCCGGTAGCCGCGACCGGTGAGATGGCGGCGGAACGATTCCCGGGCCGGGCCGATCAGGAGGTCGTCGGCGGCGCTGACGCCACCGCCGACGACGAAGCACGACGGGTCGAGGGCGGCGGCGAGGTTGGCGATGCCGACGCCCAGCCACTGCCCGATGTCCTGGAGGAGTTCGACGCACATGGCGTCGCCCTCCCTGGCCAGCTCGGTGATCAGCGGGCCGGTGATGTCGGGGATGCTGCCCTTGACCCGCTCGATGATGCCGTACGCGACCGGCGAGTCGGCGGCCGCGAGTTCGCGCGCCTCGCGGACCAGGGCGTTTCCGGAGCTGTACTGCTCCCAGCAGCCGCGGTTCCCGCACGGGCAGCGGTGTCCGCCGGGCACCACCTGCATATGGCCGAACTCGCCGGCGACGCCGAACTTGCCGCGCTTGACGCGGCCGTCCTCCAGGATCGCCCCGCCGATCCCGGTGCCGAGGGTGATCATGACGAGGTGGTCCTCGCCCCGGCCGGCGCCGAAGCGCCACTCGGCCCAGGCCGCGGTGTTCGCGTCGTTGTCGACCATGACGGGAACGGCGAGACGGTTCTGGAGCGAGTCCCGCAGCGGCTCGTTGCGCCAGGCCAGGTGCGGGGCGAAGAGCACCGTGGAGCGGTCGGCGTCCACCCAGCCGGCGGCGCCGATACCCACGGCGTGCACGTCGTGCCGGTCGGAGAGGTCGAGGACCAGTTCGACGATGGTGTCCTCGACGACCTTGGGGCTCTTGGACCTGTCCGGGGTCTCGGTGCGGATCTTCTCCAGGATGAGGCCGTCGGCGTCGACGACACCGGCCATCACCTTGGTGCCGCCGATGTCGATACCCACGGTGGGGACGCGGGGCGCGGTGAGGTGCGAGCGCCGCTCCCGGGGGCCGACGGTCCGCAGGACGGTGGCCCGGGCGGAGCCCCGGTGGGCGAAGTCGCGGTACGTACTCAAGGCGTCCCTGCGGGTCGTGGCGGCGGATCCGGGTCGCCGGAGGCGGATCCGGGGCACCGGAGGCGGATCCGGGGCACCGGAGGCGGGCGGCGCCCGCCGTGCCCGATTGTGCCATCCGGGGCCCGCGCCGGCCCCGGGCGCCGTCCGGCGGGCGGGCGGCGGGCGGGCGGCGGCCGGGCGGGCGGGAGAGGGCGGCCGGGCGGGCGGGAGAGGGCGGCCGGGCAGGTCGGGCGGGAGTGGACGGGCGGGCGGGGCTGACGAGCGCGCCCGTCAGCGGCAGGGCGGAGGGGTGGCCGGGTGCTGGCCGGGGTCCACGTCAGGGTCCACGCAGGGGTCCGCGCCGGGGCGGGGCCGCAGGGGGACCCTGACCCGGTCCGCACGTCAGGCCGGTCCAGCCGGACCCGGCCCGGGCATCCGCCGCCCTCGCCTCCACCCCGCCCGGGCATCCGCGAGCGACCGCGGTAAGGGCCCTCAGGACGCGCGCTTGCGGGCGGCGGTCTTCTTCGCGCCCGCCTTCCCGTCCGCGGGCTTCGGGGAGGCCGCCTTCGAGGACGCGGCCGTCCTGCCCGCCGTCCTGCCCGCCGTCTTCCCGGCCGTCGCACTCTTGGCCGTCGCACTCTTGGCCGTCGCCCGGTCGGCGGGCGCCTTCTCGACCGTCGCCTTCTTGGCCGTCGCCCGGTCGGCGGGCGCCTTCCCCGCAGGTGCCCTCCCCGCGGCCGCCTTCTTGGCGGCCGCCTTCCCGGCAGCCGGCTCGGCGGCGGCCGTCGCGGCCCCCTTCGCCGTCTTCCCCCCGGGCGCCGCCTTCTTCCCCGGCGCCGCCTTCCCACGGGGCTTCAGCTCCGTCACCGGCGCGGAGGCCTCAGCCGCCTCGTCGCCGCGAGCCTCCCTCGCCGCCCGCACGCTGCTCTCCAGAGCGGCCATCAGGTCGATGACCTTTCCGCCGCCCGCCGGCGCCGGCTGCGGCTCCAGTTCGACGCCCTCCGCCTTCGCGGCGATCAGCTCCTCCACCGCCTGCCGGTAGTCGTCGTGCAGCGAGTCGACGTCCACGTCGCCGAGCGTGTCCATCAGCGCGTCGGCCAGATCGAGTTCGGCGTCGCGGACCGTGACGTCCGTGTCCGGCGCGACCCCCTCGGGCCGGCGGACCTCGTCCGGCCAGAGCAGGCCGTGCATCGCGATGACGTCGTCGACGACGCGGAGCATGCCGAGCCGCTCCCGCCCCCGCAGGGCGAACTTGGCGAGTCCGACCTTCCTGCTCCGTTTGAGTGCCTCCCGCAGCAGCGTGTACGGCTTGGCCGCGGGCACGCCGTTCGCCGCGAGGTAGTACGCGCCGGCGATCTGGATCGGGTCGATCTCCGAGGCCGGGACGAAGGCGACGATGTCGATCGTCTTCGTGGTGGGCAGCGGCAGCGAGGCGAGGTCCTCGTCGGTGATCGGGATCATCGTCCCGTCCGCGTCCTCGTACGCCTTCCCGATCTCCGCCTGCGGCACCTCCTGGTCGTCCAGCTCGCAGACCTTGCGGTACCGGACGCGCCCGCCGTCCCGGGTGTGGATCTGGCGGAAGGAGACCGAGCGGCTCTCCGTGGCGTTCACGAGCTTGATCGGAATGCTGACCAGCCCGAAGGAGATCGCACCGTTCCAAATGGATCGCACCTTCTATCCCTTTCATTCAATATGCAGGGATTCATGGGATTCTCATCGTATGACGCCCATCACAGAGGTGGAGGGGCGGCGCCTGGCCCTCAGCAACCTGGACAAGGTCCTCCATCCGGCCACCGGGACCACCAAGGGCGAGGTGCTGCACTACTACGCCGGCATCGCGGACGCGATCCTCACGCATCTGCGGGACCGGCCGCTGTCCTTCCTGCGCTACCCCGACGGCCCCGAGGGCCAGCTGTTCTTCACCAAGAACCCGCCCCCCGGCACGCCCGACTGGGTGCAGGTCGCGGAGGTGCCGCGCTCCTCCCGGGAGACCGGCGAGCAGGTCGTCGTACAGGACCTGCCCTCGCTGATGTGGGCGGCGAACCTGGTCGTGGAGTTCCACACCCCCCAGTGGCGGATCGACCGGCCCGCCCGGGCCGACCGGATGGTCCTCGACCTCGACCCCGGGGCCCCCGCGACGGTCGTGGAGTGCTGCCGGGTGGCGCTGTGGCTGCGGGAACGACTGGCCGCCGACGGTCTGGACGCGTACGCGAAGACCTCGGGCTCGAAGGGGCTGCACCTGCTGGTGCCGCTGGACCCGGCCCCCTCGGCGGAGGTCTCGGCCTACGCCAGGGGCCTGGCCGTGGAGGCGGAGGCGGAACTCGGGGGGCTGGTCGTGCACCGGATGGCCCGCGCTCTGCGCCCGGGGAAGGTCTTCGTCGACCACAGCCAGAACGCCGCGGCCAAGACCACCGCCACGCCGTACACCCTGCGCGCCCGCGCCGAGCCGACCGTGTCCGCGCCCGTCACCTGGGACGAGGTCGAGGGGTGCGGGGCACCCGGGGACCTGGTTCTGCTCCTGGGCGACATGCCGGGGAGGCTCGAACGGCACGGGGACCTGCTCGCGCCGCTCGCCGACCCGGCGTCGGCGGGTGTGCTGCCTTGAACCCCCGCGCCGATGGCCCAGCAGGACCAGCAGGACCAGCAGGACCACCGAGGCCACCAAGGCCGCCGAGGCCTCCGAGGCCTCCGGTGAAGCCGGCGCTCGCGCAGCCGGTGGCCGCACTGCCACGCGGCGAGGGGCTGGCGTACGAGCCCAAGTTCGACGGCCACCGGATACTGCTCTTCAAGATCGACGGCAGCGCCGTGCTCCAGGCCCGCTCGGGACGCATCGTCACCACCGCCTTCCCCGACCTGGCGGAGGCCGCGCTCGCCCTGCCGGACGGCACCGTGGTGGACGGCGAGGCGGTCGTCTGGACCGGGGGCCGGACCGACTTCGCCGCCGTACAGCGCCGGGCGGCCGCCACCGCGGCGCGGGCCCGGCTCCTCGCCCGCCGGCTGCCCGCCTCCTACGCGGCGTTCGACCTGCTCTGGGAGCGCGGAGAGGACCTGCGCCCCGCCCCGTACGAGCGGCGCAGGGGGCGGCTGAGCGCACTGCTCGCGCCCCTCGGACCGCCGCTCCAGCCGGTACCGATGACCACGGACCCCCGGCTCGCCGAGACCTGGTTCGAGACGCTTCCCGAGGCGGGGATCGAAGGGCTGGTGGTGAAGCACCTGGCGGGTCCGTACCGGTCCGGCGCGCGCGACTGGCGCAAGCTGCGCCACACGGAACTGCGCGACGCGGCGGTGACCGGCTTCACCGGGCCGCCGGGCCGCCCGGCCGCACTGGTCCTGGTGCTTCCCGACGACGACACCCCGGTGGTGTCCGGCCCGCTGCCGCCGGCCCTGCGTGCGCGCGCGGGGCAACTGCTCTCGGGTCGTACCGCGGAGCACCCCGAGGGGGCGCCCCGGACGGCGAGGGCGATCGGCCTCGGCGAGGTGCCCTACCGCGCGGTGGAACCGGGGTTGCTGGCCGAGGTCATGCGCGGCACCACCCGGCACACCGTCGTCACGGTCCACCGGCTTCGGGACGACCTCATTAATCAAGTTTGACCACACGGAGGGCGGGGAGTACCCTCCCCAACTGATCAAGTTTGATGAGTCTGCCAGAGGAGTCCGCATGCCCCAGCTGCCCGACACCGGATACCGCCCGACCTCCGACGAACTCGCCTCCGTCCAAGCCTGGTTCGCCGACTACGACGCCGCCGCCGCACGACGCGACATCGAGCGGATGGCGGACCTGGCCGTCTTCCCGCTCAACCTGGTCAGCGACGACTCCACGGGCAGCGGCGCCTCCGCCCAGTGGGACCGCGAGCAGTTCGTCCGGACCATGACCGAGGTCATGGGGGACGGAGGCGAGGACACGACCTTCGAGTCGGTGCGCACACCCGTGTTCCTCGGCCCCGCGATGGCCGTCGTCTTCAGCGACTCCACCATGACGGCGGGCGGCACCACCCGGCAGCTGCGGTACGCCGACATCCTGGTCAAACGGGACGGGCGATGGGCGTTCCAGACCATGATGCAGAACGGCTGGGGCGACAACCTGCGCTGAGCGGCCACGCTCCGCGACCCCTCGGCCCCGCCCGCAGCCGTCCGACACGGCTGCGGGCGGGGCCGTACGCATACGCCTACGCCTGCCACCGCGAAGCCGTGCGGTGCCCCGGAGGCTCGGAGGTCCGCCGCAACCCGCGGGTCCCCCCGTAACCCGTGGATTCCCCCGTAACCCGTGGATTCCCCCGCAACCCGGAGGTCCCCGTACCCCGTGAGTCCCCGCACCCCGCAGGTGCGGCGCCCGGAGGTCCCCGTACCTTCGAGATGCGGCGCCCCGGTGCCTCGGGGTCACCGCTCCGGAAGGGTGGCGTACTGTGCGGCACGCCCAAGAGCGGCCGTTCATCCGGCTCACTTGCGCGGGGTGGGTTGCCGCAGTCCTGGTGCACACTCTCCCCAGGCATCCGGCTCACCGAAGGGAACGGCGTGTTCACGGGGATGGACGAGGTCGACTGGGCCTCGATGGGACATGCGTACGGTCCGGCTGACGACGTGCCGGGGCTGCTGAGGGGGCTCGCTTCGACGGATCCGGCCGAGCGGGAGACCGCACTCGACGGGTTGTACACCGCGGTCCACCACCAGGGCGACGTGTACGACTCCACACTGGCCTGCATCCCCTTCCTGCTGGAACTCGCCGCCAGTCCCGAGGTGGAGGACCGGGGCGCCATCGTGGAGTTGCTGACCAGCATCGGCGGCATCGACCTCGACGACGACGAACTCGACCCGGAAGACGAGGAGTTCGAGGACGCCGCGAACTACGCGATGGCCGCCGCCGCGGTCGCCTCGGGGGCCGACGTCTTCGTCGGGCTGCTCGACGACGCGGACGCCGGGGTCCGGCTCGCCGCACCGTGCGCCCTGGCGATGCTGCACGGCGACCCGGCCCGGGTGCTGGCCCTCCTGCGCGAACGGCTGGAGTCGGAACAGGACACGGAGGTGAGGCTCGCGCTCGTCGAGGCGGTGGGGCGGATCGCCCTGCGCCACGAGGCGCTGCGCGCCGAATCGGTCACCTGGCTGACCACGCTGCTCGCCGCCGACCGGCCGCCCGGGCTGCGGCTCTCGGCCCTGACCCAGCTGGCGCGCTGCGCCCCCGGCCTCCTGCCCGACGACATCGCGTCCACCGCGACCGCGCTGCTGCGGGCCGCGGACGGGGCCGGCTCCGCGGCCGGGACCGGCCCAGGGCCCGGGACCGGGGCCGGGGCCGGGGCCGGGGCCGGGGCCACCGGGCCCAGGGCGAAGGCCGCCGGGGCCGCCGAAGCGAGGGCAGCCGAAGCCAGGGCCACTGAGACGAGCGCCACCGAGACGAGGGCCGCCGAGACGAGGGCCGCCGGGGCCGGTGCCCCGTCGGCGCAGGGCAACGGCGGCGGGCCGGGCGCACCGTGGGCCGACGACCTGCTGCGGACACTCCACTCCGCACTCGGCGACCGCGTCGACGACCGGATCGCGCTGCTCACCGGCCAGCTGAGCAGCGCCGATCCGGCACAGCGCACGGACGCGGTGTGGATGTGCCACGGGCTGATCAGGGCCTGGCGCGGGCCGTACGACGAGGTGGTGCGGCTCGTCGGGGCCCAGCTCGACGACCCCGACCCGCTGCTGCACGGCGCCGCGGTCAGCCTCCTGGAGAGCCTCTTCGGGCTGGCGCTGCCCGCGGCCGACGCTCTCGCGGAGCGGGTGGGGGCCACCGGCGGGGACCGGCAGGCCGACCACCGCGCGCTCATCGCGCTCGCGAGACTCGGCGACCCACGTGCAGTCCCGGCGCTCGCCCGCGCCCTGGAACAGCCTGACCTGCCGCGCGACGTGGCGTTCGCGGTGCCGTACCTCGGCGATCTGGCGGCACCCCTGGTGCCGCTGCTGCGGCGGCGGCTCGCCGAGGTGGCTCTGGACGAGCGGCTCTCCGACCGGGCGGTGCCCCTGCTGACCGGGCTCGCCGGAGTGCGTGCGGCCGAGGCGCTGCCCGAGGTGCTGGGAGTGCTGCACGGGGCGCCGGCGCGGGGCGGCGAGTGGGTGACCGAGGCGTCGCTGCGCGCCCTCACGTCGTTCGGGGCAGCCGCCGTGCCCGCGGCGCCGGCCCTGCGCGCGCTGCTCGGCGGTGCGTCCACGGAGCCGTCCTCGTCGGTCGTCGCGGCCGCGGCGCGGGCGCTGTGGGCGGCGACCGGGGACGCCGCGACGGTGCTGCCGGTGCTCCGCGAGCTGCTCGCGGCGGACGGCCCCGACGAGCGACGCGCCGCGGCGGCCGCGCTGGGCTCGGTGGGCCGCGCGGCGGCCGGCGCGGCGCCCGCCCTGCGCGAGCTGCTCGCCTCGCCGGAACGCTGGCTCCGGATGGACGCGGCGGTGGCGCTGTGGCGGGTCACGGGCGCGGCCGGGGACTCACTGCCGGTGCTGCGGACCGCGTGGGAGGAGAACCGCTACGGGCGCGTCGAGATCGCCGAGTGCCTCGCCGAGATGGGCCCCTCGGCGGAACCGGCGGTGCCGCTGCTGCGTGCGGAACTCTCGCGCCCGCGGCGGCACAACGTGCTGGACGGGGGTTCCGGGAGCCACGACATCGAGCAGGACGAGCGCCTGCTCGCCCTCTGCCGTACGGCGCTCCGCGGCCGTACGTGACACCGCGCTCCGCAGTCATACGTGACACCGCCACCCGCGACAAGCACCGCGGCACTCGGTCGGGCGGGCACGGGGACACCGGGGCGCCCTCTGCCCTACGGCGCTCCGCCGCAAGGCGCTCGGGCGGGCACGGGGACGCCTGCTCACCCTCTGCCCTACGGCGCTCCGCGGCCGTACGTGACACCGCCACCCGCGACAAGCACCGCGGCACTCAGGCGGGCACGGGGACACCGGGGTGCCGCGGCGGCGTCCCGGTGGGTGGGCGCAGGACGTCCGGTGGGGCCGCCCGTACCGGGTGCCGGGCGCCGCCGGACCAGGCCGAGGCCGGACGGCGGAAGCGGTGCCCGTGCCGCCGGAACGGGACCGTGCAAGCACCCGTGCGGACCGTTCACAGATCACCCGTATGACGCAAAAACGACTTCCGTACCCTGGAGGACGGCCCGCTTTCGCATCGACCCCACCCAGGACCCCCCGTGCCCCGTCACCGCACGCCCCGCTCCGCGCCGGCCGCCGTCGCCATCGCCGTCGCCGTCGCCGTCACGGCCGCCGCGCCGCTGCTCGCCGGCTGCGACGACGCGGGCGGACTGGAGAGCGCGGGGCCCACACCGACCGCCACCGGGCCGGTGCGGCTGTGGCCGGAGCTCCCGGAGATATCCGCACCCCCGGTCGACTACGGCGAGAACCGCACCGAGCACATCGAGGGCGTGAAGGTCCCCGGCGGCGACGTCCACGCCGTGGACCCGGTCGCCGTCGTCCAGGCGGACATGGCCGCCCACCCCGGCCGGGTCTCCGAACCCGACGGGCCGGAAGGGCCGGAAGGGCTGGACGGACTGGACGGGCAGACGGCCCGGCAGATCCGGGAGTGCGGCACCAGACCGCAGCAGTGCCCCGTACTGAAGCCGTACTACCGGGACCTCACCGGCGACGGAAAGGACGAGCTGATCGTCGGCATCACCATGCCCAGGCAGCAGACGGCGATCCTCGTGTACACGCCGGAGCGGGGCGGGCTGACGCGCATCATGTCCGACACGGAGGCGATCGTCGGCGTGGAACTCGCCGGCCGCGACCTGGTCCTCCGCGCCGTGTCCGCGGGGATCCCCGGCTACGAGTACCGCACGGTCTGGTCCTGGGACGGACAGCAGCGGGCGATGCTCCCCGAGCGGGACGAGATCATCCATGCGAGGCCGCCCGGGACCGCACCCCAGCCGTCGGCGGACGCACGATGACACGCCCCGCCCCGGTACGCCCCGCCCGGCGGTGGCGGCGCCTTCCGCTACTGCGCGGGCCGGCCTGGACCGCCACGCTCACGTGGAAGGCCGCGGTCTTCATCACCGTGATGTGCTGCGCGCTGGCGGCGCTGCTCGGTGCGCTGGTGCATGTGTCGGTGACCCGCCAGACGGTGGACCAGGCCCGCGAGAAGGCGCTGTCGAAGCTGGAGGCCGTGACCGATGCGTACGAGGCGGGCGAGGCGGCGGACGGCTCCGGAGCGGTGGACCCGCCGGGACTGCCGCCCGGGCTGCGGGAGCTGGCGCTGAGCGGGCAGCGCGGCACGATGGTCTCGGACACCGGCGGCCGGCCGACGATGTGGGCCGCGGGCCCCGCGGACGGCGGTGCGCTGGCGGTGCGGATCGACTACACGCTGAGCGCGCAGACCATCGCGGGCCTGGACCGGGCCATCGTCGGCTCCTCCGCGCTGGCGATCGGCGCGACACTGCTGGCGGGGGCCTTCTCGGTGACCCGGGTGACGCGCCGGCTCCATCTGACCGCCCAGGTGGCGCGGCGGATCAGCGGGGGCGATCTGGACGCGCGCGTCAACGACCCCCGCACCAGGGACCCTGCGCGCGGCGAGGACGAGGTGGCCGCGGTCTCCGGCGCGCTGGACACGATGGCCGCCACCCTCCAGGGCAAGTTGCTGAGCGAGCAGCGGTTCACCGCGGATGTGGCGCACGAGCTGCGCACCCCGCTGACCGGGCTGTCCGCGGCGGCCGAACTGCTGCCGCCGGGGCGCCCGGCGGAGCTGGTGCGGGACCGGGTCAACCGGATGCGGGCGCTGACGGAGGACCTGTTGGAGATATCTCGGCTGGACGCCGGCCGGGAGACGGTCGACCTCGATGTCCACGAACTGGCGCCGCTGGCCGAGCGGGTGGTGCGGACGGCCGGCACCGTCGGTTCGGGGACGGATCTGACGGTCGTGCGCGGCACGAGGGTGGAGACGGACAGGCGGCGGCTTGAGCGGGTGCTCGGCAATCTGATCAGCAACGCGCACAGGCACGGTGCGCGTCCGGTGGTGGTCTCGGTGGACGGGCCGGTGGTGTCCGTCCGGGACCACGGGCCGGGGTATCCGCGGTATCTGCTGGAGCACGGCCCGCAGCGTTTCCGCACCGAGTCGGGTGGCAGCGGCCACGGCCTCGGGCTGACGATCGCGGTGGGGCAGGCGGCGGTGCTGGGGGCGGAGCTGGAGTTCGCCGACGCGCCCGGCGGCGGGGCGCTCGCCCGGCTGACGCTGCCCGAGTACGCCCCTCCCGCCGACCGCCCGGACGGCGGGGACCCGGCGGCACCCCCCACGCACGGCGCCACCCCGGCGGCACCCGGCAGGCACGGAGCCGCACCGGCAACGAACGCCCCACACGGAGCCGCACCGCAAGAAGCCGCACCGCACGGAACCGCACCGCAAGGAACCGCACCGGCCGACCCCGCCGAAGCCTCCGAAACCCCCACAGCCCCCACAGCCCCCGAAACCCCCGCAGCCCCCTGGGTCCCCACAGCCCCCGAGGTCCCCGTAGCCCCATCCGCACCCGCCGCGCACCGCGACGAGGGCACCGACATGCCGCACACCGAATCCGGGGATAAGCGGACATAAGACCCCCGCTTGCTACGTTGCGACGCATGACCGCAACGGCAGCGGAGGCTCCCCCACCCGAACGGCCGCGCCCGGCGCGGCGGCGGGGCGTCGAACTCTCCCTCCTCGTCTGCGCCGTCCTCATCTCCGTCTACGGCTACGCCGGCGTCGGTATGGCCAGGAGCGGAGCCGTCCCCCCGGACGCGCTCGCCTACGGTGCGGGACTCGGTCTGCTCGCCCTGCTCGCCCATCTCGCCGTGCGGCTGAGGGCGCCGTACGCGGACCCGCTGCCGCTGCCGATCGCGGTCCTCCTCAACGGCGTGGGCCTCGTCCTCATCTACCGCCTCGACCTGGAGACCCCGGCCGACCGTGCCGCGCCGGCCCAGCTGATCTGGTCCACCCTGGGCGTCGCGCTGTTCATCGCGGTGGTCGTGCTGCTGCGGGACCACCGCGTGCTGCGGCGCTACGCGTACCTCTCGGTCGCCACCGCGCTGGTCCTGATGACCGTGCCGATCCTCTTCCCCGCGGTGAACGGCGCCCGGATCTGGATCCGGGCAGGCGGCCTCTCCTTCCAGCCGGGCGAGTTCGCCAAGATCCTGCTGGCGGTGTTCTTCGCCGCGTACCTGGCCGCGAACCGCCACGCCCTCGCCCACACCGGCCGTCGGATCGGCCCCGTGCAGCTGCCCGCGGGCCGGGTGCTGGGCCCGGTGGTCGCCGTCTGGCTGATCAGCGTGGCGGTGCTGGTGCTGGAGCGGGACCTCGGTACCTCACTGCTGTTCTTCGGGCTCTTCGTGGTCATGCTCTACGTCGCCACGGGGAGGACCGGCTGGATCGTGGTGGGGCTGCTGCTCGCGGGTTCCGGGGCGTTCGCCGCGGGCACCCTGGAACCGCATGTGCGCGGCCGGGTCGAGTCCTGGATCGATCCGTACGCGTCGATCGCGGCGGGTGACGGGCCGAGTCAGCTCGCCCAGTCGATGTTCTCCTTCGCCTCGGGAGGGGTCCTCGGCAGCGGTCTCGGCGCGGGGCGCTCCATCCTGATCGGCTTCGCGGCGAAGTCCGACTTCATCCTGGCGACCGCCGGCGAGGAGCTGGGGCTGGCCGGGCTGACGGCGCTCTTCCTGCTGTACGGCCTGCTCGTGGCGCTGGGCTACCGGGCCGGACTCGATCTGCGCGACCCCTTCGGCCGGCTGCTCGCCGTGGGCCTCGCCGCGATCCTGGCCGTGCAGGTCTTCGTCGTCGCGGGCGGGGTCACCGGCCTCATCCCGCTGACCGGGATGGCGATGCCGTTCCTGGCGCAGGGCGGCTCGTCCGTCGTCACCAACTGGATCATCGTGGCGCTGCTGATCCGGCTCAGCGACTCGGCGCGTGAGCCGCACCCGGAGCCGGTCGAGTCCGGGGTGATCGCACCCGCCGCGGACCCGGCGGGGCAGCAGGGACGCGCCGGCCCCCAGGGACCGGCCGCAGCGGAGGGCGCGCGGTGAGACGGTACATCCGGCGCGCGGCCGGTCTGAGCCTGTTCCTGCTCGCCGCGCTGCTGGTGAACGCCGTACGCGTCCAGGTGCTACAGGCCGAGGACCTCAACGGCAGTCCGGCGAACCGGCGTCCGGCCATCGCACGCTACGGCGAACCGCGCGGGGACGTCTTCGCCGGCGGCAGACCGGTCACGGGCTCGAAGGACACCGGAGAGCAACTGCGGTACGAGCGCACCTATCCGGACGGCCCCCTG
This sequence comes from Streptomyces spongiicola, assembly GCF_003122365.1. Taxonomy (NCBI): domain Bacteria; kingdom Bacillati; phylum Actinomycetota; class Actinomycetes; order Kitasatosporales; family Streptomycetaceae; genus Streptomyces; species Streptomyces spongiicola. The sequence goes on along the minus strand of NZ_CP029254.1, from coordinate 5,338,918 downwards.
TACGCGCCGGTCACCGGCTACTCCTCGCAGAAGTACGGCACGACCCTGCTCGAGCACGCGGAGGACGGCGTGCTCTCGGGTACCGACCCGGCGCTCGCCCCGCTGCCGTTCTGGAACGAGTTCACTCGCTCCCGGCAGCCCGGCGGCCGGGTCCTGACCACGATCAGGCGGTCCGCGCAGGAGGCCGCCTACCGGGGCCTGAACGGCAGGCGCGGCGCGGTCGCCGCGATCGAGCCGGCGACGGGGAGAATCCTGGCGCTGGTCAGCAGCCCCTCGTACGATCCCGGGCTGCTGTCCGGCAACAGCCCGGCGGTCACCGAGGCATGGCGCCGACTCAACGCGGCGGAGAGCCACCCGATGCTCAACCGGGCGATCCGGCAGACCTATCCGCCCGGCTCCACCTTCAAGATCGTCACAGCCGCCGCCGCGCTGGAGGCGCGGGTGGTCACGGACCCGGACGCCCCCACGGACACGGCGGACCCGTTCGTCATCCCCGGCACCAGGACCACCCTGCCGAACCCGGTGCCGGGCTGCCGGCGCGCGTCCCTGGTGTACGCGATCAAGTGGTCGTGCAACACGGTGATGGCGAACCTCGGCGTGAAGGTGGGGCTGGAGGGCATGCTCGGGACCGCCGGCCGCTTCGGCTTCAACGACGACTCGCTGCGAATCCCGTCCGGTGTGGCGGTGTCCGGCTTCGACCGGCGCATGAGCGTGGACCAGCTGGCGCTGTCGTCCATCGGCCAGTTCGACACCACGGCCACGCCCCTGCAGATGGCCATGGTGGCCGCGGCGGTCGCCAACGGGGGCGAGCTGGCCTACCCGTATCTGGTGGAGCGCACGACCACCTGGGACGGGGACACGGTACGGGAGACACCCCGCCGGTCCTACCGCCGCGCGATGTTCCCGGCGACCGCGCACGAACTGCGGCGGATGATGGTCGAGGCGGCGGAGCGGGGCACGGGCACGCGGGCACTGATCGACGGGGTGACCGTGGGCGGCAAGACCGGCACCGCCCAGCACGGCGTCGGCAACGCCGGCACTCCGTACGCCTGGTTCATCGCCTGGGCCCAGGACCGCGGCGCGCCCCGGCCCGCGGTGGCCGTCGCGGTGGTCGTCGAGGACCCGGAGGCGGCGGGCGGCGAGATCAGCGGCGGCGGCGACGCGGCGCCGATCGCACGGGCGGTGATGGTCGAGGCGCTGAAGCCGGAGACGAGCCGCTGAGGCCGGAGGCGAGCCGCTGAAGCCGGAGGCGAGCCGCTGAGGCCGGAGGCGAGCCGCTGAAGCCGGAGGCGAGCCGCTGAAGCCGGAGGCGAGCCGCTGAAGCCGGGGCGTCCTGGGCGGCGGGCCCGGCGCGGGCCACCGCGTTCGACCGGCTGACCGGTGCCGGCCGTTCAGGCGCGGGGCTCGCGCCGGTTGACCGCGGTCAGGTCGATCTCGACGGGGAACGGACGGTCGACCTTGAGCCGCTGGTGGAAGATGTCGACCGGCATATACGCCAGGGTGGCCGGGTCGAGTTCGTACACGTACACCACGGGCAGTCCGTCCCTCTGCTCGACGCGCCAGAAGTGCGGCACGCGGGCCTGGGCGTACTTGCGGGGTTTGACCTCGCGATCGCGCTCCAGGGAATCGGCCGAGACGACCTCGACCGCGAGGACGACGTCCTCGGGCCTGAACCAGGTCTGACCGGGACCGGTGTCCGCCTCGACCGGAACCACCAGGACATCGGGCTCCGGCCGGTTCCGCCGGTCCAGTCTGACGGTCATCTCCCGGATGGCCTCCAGATCATCCGGCGCTTGGTCCATGAGCGCGTTCTCCAGAAGACGCATGGCACGCGTACGGAATCGAGTCTGCGGACTCATGAAGACGAGGCTCCCGTCGATCAACTCCGTGTGCGGAGGAAGACTCGGAAGCCTGTCCAGGTCGTCCGCCGTCCACCCTCCGGCCGGCGGGCGGGCCCACTCGTACTGGTCATCCAGCCCGTACTCGCGTCCGGCGCTCATGATCGCTCCCATGCGACAGAGGCTGCCTGGTGAGACCAGCGTACCCAGCGACAACCTGCGGGCTTTCTCCGAACGAGTGACATCGCTCGCTGGGCGGCGCCCGGCGCACGTCAGGCCGGTCCGGCCCCGCCCCCGTTCATGCCCCGTCCGCGTTCACGCCCCGTCCGCGGCCGGGTCCGCGCCCCCGTCCCCGCTCCCGCCCTCGCTCCCGTCCGCGATCGCCTCCGCCACCTCGGCCACCCGTGCCGCCTCCTCGGCCGCGAAGCGCTCCCGGTCCAGGTGCTCGGCGAGTTCCTCGTCCTGGGTCATCAGCAGGTCGAGGTTGGAGTCGCCGAGTTCGAAGACGCCCATGTCGACGTAGGCCTTCTGGAGCCGTTCGCCCCAGAGCCCGATGTCCTTGACACAGGGCACGATCCGGCTGAAGAGCAGCTTGCGGAAGAGGTGCAGGAACTCGGACTGCTCGGTGTACTCCTCGGCCTCCCTGGGCGGGATGCCGAAGTCCTCCAGGACTTCGAGACCGCGGATCCGGTCCCGCATGAGGTAGCAGCCCTCGATGACGAACTCCTCGCGCTCGCGCAGTTCGGCGTCCGTGAGCTGCCGGTAGTAGTCGCGGAGCGCCATGCGCCCGAAGGCGACGTGCCGGGCCTCGTCCTGCATGACATAGGCGAGGATCTGCTTCGGCAGCGGCTTGTCGGTGGTGTCGCGGATCATGCCGAACGCGGCGAGCGCCAGGCCCTCGATGAGCACCTGCATGCCGAGGTACGGCATGTCCCAGCGGGAGTCGCGGAGGGTGTCGCCGAGCAGGCCCTGGAGGTTGTCGTTGATCGGGTAGAGCATCCCGATCTTCTCGTGCAGGAAGCGGCCGTAGACCTCCGCGTGCCGCGCCTCGTCCATGGTCTGGGTGGCGGAGTAGAACTTCGCGTCGAGGTCGGGGACGGACTCGACGATCCGCGCCGCGCAGACCATCGCGCCCTGTTCCCCGTGCAGGAACTGGCTGAACTGCCAGGAGGAGTAGTGCCGGCGCAGCTCCCCCTTGTCCTTCTCGGTCATCTTCGCCCAGTGGCGGGTCCCGTAGAGGCTGAGGGCCTCGTCGGGGGTGCCGAGAGGGTCGTACGGGTCGACCTCGAGATCCCAGTCGATGCGCCTGGCGCCGTCCCACTGCTTGTCCTTGCCCTTCTGGTAGAGGGCGAGCAGGCGGTCGCGACCGTCGTCGTACTCCCAGCTGAAGCGGGCGTGGCCGGCTGCCGGTACGGACCAGACGGGTTCCTGGGGCGGGCTGGTGTAGCGGTCATACGTCGACACGAAAGGCTCCCTCGCCTCGCACTGACGAACTGACGGTCTGCTGGCAGGCTCACACGCTGGTAGACGCGCAGTCAACAAGTGACGCACAAGGGATTGACGGTCTTGCTGACGCACAGTCTCATAAGTCGCATGACGACCGTGACCGAACGCGATCTCACGCCGATCCGCGACGCCCTCGGGCCCCTGCGGGACCGCGAACAGGTCGCCGCGCGACTGCTCGAGTCCTCGGCCAGGCACTCCTTCGACCCCGACAGGGAACTCGACTGGGACGCCCCGTTCGAGGAGGGCAAGTGGTTCTGGCCACCGGAACTGGTGTCCCTCTACGACACCCCGCTGTGGCGGCGGATGTCCGAGGAACAGCGGATGGAGCTGGCCCGGCACGAGGCCGCCTCCCTCGCCTCCCTCGGCATCTGGTTCGAGGTCATCCTGATGCAGCTGCTGGTGCGGCACATCTACGACAAACCCGTGACCAGCGATCACGTGCGCTACGCCCTCACCGAGATAGCGGACGAGTGCCGGCACTCGATGATGTTCGCCAGGATGATCAGGAAGGGCGGCACCCCCGTCTACCCGGTACCGCGCCTCTACCACAACCTCGCCCGCGTACTGAAGACCGTCTCCACGACCCCGGGCTCCTTCGCCGCCACGCTCCTCGGCGAGGAGATCCTCGACTGGATGCAGCGCCTGGCCTTCCCCGACGAACGCGTGCAGACCCTGATCCGCGGTGTGACACGGATCCACGTGGCGGAGGAGGCGCGGCACGTCCGGTACGCGCGCGAGGAGCTGCGCCGCCAGATGGTGACCGCACCGCGCTGGGAGCGGGAACTCACCCGGCTCAGCTGCGGCGAGGCCGCCCGGGTGTTCTCCGTCTGCTTCGTCAACCCCGAGGTCTACGGCAGCGTCGGCCTGGACCGGCGCGAGGCCGTCGCCCAGGTGAAGGCGAGCGGGCACCGCCGCGAGGTGATGCGGTCGGGAGCCGGACGCCTGACGGACTTCCTCGACGACATCGGCGTCCTGAGGGGCCCGGGCCGCCGGCTGTGGCGGAGTTCGGGGCTCCTCGCCTGAGTGCGCCGGGGTGCGCCTGAGTACGCCTGAGTGCGCCGGGGTGGCGGGCGGCGCAGGACGGGGCGGCTCCCGGCCCGGGAGGCGGGCGGCGTGCGTTGATGGCGCCTCGGTCGTGGGATCCATGCCGCTGTTCCCCGATCCGGCATTCCCCGATCCGGCGTTCCCCGGTAGCCGCCGGAGACGGGTCCCCGCGCCGGAAGGCGGCCGTTAGGCTGCCGGTATGACCTCCAGTGCCCCCGAGACGCAGCGCGCGTACCGGCGCCTCAGCGTGGAGGAGCGGCGCGGCCAGCTCCTCCGTGCCGCCCTCACGCTGTTCGCACACCGGGCGCCGGAGGACGTGTCACTCGACGACGTGGCCGAGACCGCCGGGGTGTCCCGGCCGCTCGTCTACCGGTACTTCCCCGGCGGCAAGCAGCAGTTGTACGAGGCCGCGCTGCGCAGCTCCGCCGACGCACTCGTACTGTGCTTCACCGAACCGCCCACCGGTCCGCCGAGCGAACGGCTGGGCCGGGTGCTGGACCGCTACCTCGACTTCGTCGACAAGCACGACGCCGGGTTCAGCGCGCTGATGCGCGGGGGCAGCGTCGCCGAGACGTCCCGTACCAGCGCGATCGTGGACGAGGTGCGACGGGCGGCCGCCGAGCAGATCCTGGTGCACCTCGGCGTCCCGGGGTCGGGCCCGCGCCTGCGCCTACGCCTGATGGTCCGCACCTGGATCGCCGCGGTGGAGGCGGCCTCGCTGATCTGGCTGGACGAGGACAAGCACCCGTCCCCCGGAGAACTCCGCGACTGGCTGATCGGCCATCTCGTCGCCCTGCTCACGGCGACGGCGGCCACCGACGAGGAGACCGCGCACGTCGTCCGGGAGCTGCTCGCGCTGGAGACCCCGGCCGGTCCGGTGGGCACGCTCGCCCGTCAGGTACTGCCCCTGACGGACGACGCGGGCCACCTGCTCCGGGACGGGTTCGCCGGGTAGTCCGCCCCGGAAGTGCACGGGTGCGGGTGCACCGGCACCGCCCGGATCGCACGGCAGCGCCCGGGTCGCACGGCACGGCCCCGATCCGCACGGCAGCGCCACCGCCCCGGAAGGGACGGGACGGCGGCGCTGAGCGAGACTGGACGGGTGAGAAGCGAGAACACCCCCTTCGTCGGAGGCCCGCTCGACGGACGGGTGCTGCCCGTCCTGGTCGGCCCCACCGGCAACCCTCCCCCCTGGTACGAGGTGCCGGTGCCGGCCGAGGACGGCGGGCCGAACACCGTGTACGCCTACCGGCGGGTCGTCGCCGGGCACACCAGGCGGCTCGGGCTGCCGCGCGGCTGGAGGTACGAGTACGCCCCGGAGGGGCGGGAGCGCCGCAGGCTCGACTGGCCCTGGTCGAAGCCGAAGCGGGCCCGATAGCTCGACGGCGAGCGCGGCGCCGTACGGGGGCGTACGGAGGCCGTGCGCGGCCATGCGGGGACGTATGGGACACACGGGACGTACGGGACAGGCGAGCGGCTCGGGCACCGAGCACCGAGCACCGGCAGTGTCCACGGAGGCAGCGTTCGGTGTCCACGGCGTACGGCACCGGCTCTACCCGCTCTACCCGCTCCACGCGGCGTCCGATTCGGCACGGCGTCCCGCACGGCGCCCTGCCCGGTGCGAGGCCCGCGCGGCGAGCCGGACGCGGTCCCCGGCGGCCGGCAGCGGGGGCGGGAGGCCGCGCGGATGCCGCCGTGGGCCGGCGGTGCAGTGCGATCCGTGAGGCGCCCGGGGAGGAGACTCCGCCCCGGCCCCGCACCTCGCAGGCCGGGGCGGGACCGTCACGTCAGCCGTCGGCCTCAGGCCGCCGTGCCGCCGACCGAGGCCAGGTAGGCGGCCGTCTTCTCGGGGTCGAAGAAGAAGTTCTCGAAGTCCGAAGGGTCGTTGAAGCCGTTCGCGAAGCGGTCGGCGACCGGCTGGAGCCGGCCCGCCGCGCCGATCAGGCCGAGCACGTGCTCGGGCGGGACGCCCAGCATCGCGTTGGTCCACTTGGTGACGTGCTGCGCCATCTCCCAGTAGCGGTCGAACGTCGCCCGCATCCAGTGCTCGTCGAAGGGCCGGTCGCCGTGTTCCACGATCGATGCCAGGTAGGCGGCGGCGCACTTCGAGGCGAAGTTGGAGCCCTGCCCGGTGACCGGGTCGTTCGCCACGACGACGTCCCCGACGCCGAGCACCAGGCCGCCGCCGGGCAGCCGGCCGACCGGGTTGCGCACGGTCGGGGCGTAACGGCCGGACAGGGTGGCGCCCGCGTCGGTCAGTTCGACCTCGGCCGTGCGGGCGTGCTCCCACGGCGTGAACTTCCTCATCAGGTCCAGCGTGAGGGAGAGGTGCTCGGCGGGGTCCTTCAGCCCCTGGAAGACATCGAGCGGGCCGCCCGGAACGCCCTCCCAGAACAGGATGTCCGCCCGCCCCGAAAGGGTCAGCGTGGGCATGACGAACAGCTCGCCGACCCCCGGGACCAGGTTGCAGCGGACCGCGTCCAGATCGGGGTGCTCGGGACGCGGGCCGAGGCCGTGGACGTAGGCGACCGCGAGGGCGCGCTGGGGCTCGCTGTACGGGGAACGGGAGGCGTCGCGGCCGAACATCGACACGAGTTCGCCCTTGCCCGCCGACACCAGCACCAGGTCGTAGGCGCGGGCGAAGTAGTCGAGGTCGGAGACGGCCGCGCCGTGTATGACGAGCTGGCCGCCGCGCTGTGCGAAGGTCTCCATCCAGCCGGCCATCTTCAGCCGCTGGTCGATCGACTGGGCGTAGCCGTCGAGCCGTCCGAGCCAGTCGACGGCCCGCTGCGAGTCAGGACCGGCCACGGAGACGCCGAGTCCCTGGATCTTCGGGGCCTGCGACTCCCAGAAGTTGATCTGGAGATCGCGCTCGTGCTGGAGCGCGGTGTGGAACATGCACTGGGTGGACATGACCCGGCCGGACCGGATCTCCTCCGCCGTGCGGTTGGACATCAGAGTGACCGCGTAGCCCTGCGCCTGGAGGCCGAGGGCGAGCTGAAGACCGGACTGACCGGCGCCGACTATCAGGATCTTCCGCATGACTCGTCTCTTTCTGGATGTACGGGGATGGAGACGTACGGGATGTGGGGGGCGGCGGGAGGCTATTCGGGAGTGACGTCGAGCGCGTGGCCCACGAGCGTGAGCAGTGACTCGACCACCGTGGTCCGCCGGCGCGCGTCCATGATCACCACTGGGACGTGCGCGGGTACGGTCAGGGCCTCCCGCACGTCGTCGGCCTCGTAGGACGGGGTTCCCTCGAAGTGGTTGACGGCGACGACGTAGGGGATGCCGCAGCTCTCGAAGTAGTCCAGCGCCGGGAAGCAGTCCTTCAGCCGCCGGGTGTCGGCCATCACGATCGCGCCGATCGCGCCCCGCACCAGGTCGTCCCACATGAACCAGAACCGCTGCTGGCCCGGGGTGCCGAAGAGGTACAGCACGAGATCGTCGTCGAGGGTGATCCGTCCGAAGTCCATCGCGACGGTCGTGGTCTGCTTCTCCGGCGTGGCGGTGAGATCGTCGGTCTCCTCGCTCGCCTGCGTCATCAGCGCCTCGGTCTGCAACGGCGTGATCTCGGAGACCGACCCGACGAAGGTCGTCTTGCCCACGCCGAAACCGCCCGCGACGACGATCTTGGTGGCGATCGGTGCACGGGTGTGGTCGTTCTGCCAGGGCTGTATGTTCTCGTCCTCCGCGGCGGTGGCGAGGTCAGAGACGACGGAGTCCACTCAGCACCCTTTCGAGCAGCGCGCGGTCGGGGCGGCCGTCGCCGTGCCCGGTGCCGTACACACGTATCATTCCTTGGTCCGCGAGGTCGCTGATCAGCACCCGGACCACGCCCAGGGGCATCTTCAGCAGCGCGGAGATCTCGGCGACCGTCCGCATCCGGCGGCAGAGTTCGACGATGGCCCGCATCTCGGGCATCACCCGGGACGTGAGGTTGCCGTTCGTCAGCTCCTTCCGGTCGTCGCCCGCCTCCAGGGCCGCGACGAACGTCTCGACCAGGAGGACATGGCCGAAGCGGGTGCGGCCTCCGGTGAGCGAGTAGGGGCGGACGCGGGCGGGACGTTTTCCGTCCCCCCGTACCGGGAGCCGGGGGGCGGGCTGGGCGGCGGTCACTTGGCACTCTCCAACGACTTGCGCAGTTCACTGCGGACTTCGGGGGTGAGTACGTGTCCGGCGCGACCCACGAAGAGCGCCATGTGGTAGGCGACGACGGTCATGTCGCAGTCCGCGGTGGCGTGCACGCCGAGCAGCGAGCCGTCGCTGATCGACATCACGAAGAGGCTGCCCTCCTCCATCGCGACCATGGTCTGCTTGACGCCGCCGCCGTCCATCAGCTTGGCCGCGCCGATGGTCAGGCTGCCGATGCCGGAGACGACGGTGGCGAGGTCTGCGCTGGAACCACGCGGGCCGTCCTGGCGGGGTGACGCGCTGGACGCGGCGTTGTGCGCCGGGTCGGAGGAGAGCAGAAGCAGTCCGTCGGACGAGACGACGGCGACGGAGTGCACTCCCGGTACCTCCTCGACGAGGTTGCCCAACAACCAGTGAAGGTTACGGGCTTCGCTGCTCAGCCCGAAGGTTCCTGTCGCGGTCAACTGCGTGCCTCCTCGACGGTGTCCCCCGATTCCTCGCTCTGTGACGTCTGTTCCGCGCCGTGTGGCCGGGCAGGTTCGGCGAACTCCGCCTCCACGTCGCGGCGACCCTCCTTGGCACCCTGGTGGAATCCGCCGAGGCGCCGGCGGAGTTCCTCGGCGTCGACGGACCTGCGGCGCTCCTTGGGCGCGCCGAGCGGTGCGACGACCCTGGGCGTCCGCTTGGGCAGACCCTTGTCGGTGACGATCTCCTCGGCGTCGCCGGGCTCCGCGGCGGCCTCGGCCTCCGGGGTGCGGTGGCCGTCCGCGGCCGCGCCGCCCTGGTCTGGGGCGGGGTCGGCGGCGGGGTCGATGGCGAGGGCGGTGGCGGGGTCGGTGGCCGGGTCGGTGGCGGAGTCTGGGCCGCTCGCTCCGTGCCTTCTGCCGGGTGCGGCCCCCGTCCCGTCGCGCTCATGGGCGTCGGGCTCCGGTGCGGGGTGGGGCAGACGGACCTGGAGGGTGGTCTCCGGGGTGGACGCGGCGGGCTCCCCGGCGCCCTCACCGCCGTGCCCGTGGTCAGCACCGTGCCCGTGGTCAGCACCGTGCCCGTGGTCAGCACCGCGGCCTTGACCACCGTCAAGGCCGTACTCGCCGCCGTGCCCATGGTCACCGCCGTGGCTCTGCTCACCGCCGTGGCCCTGCTCACCGCCGTGGCCCTGCTCACCACGCCCGTGTTCGCCGTCTCGGCCGTACCCGCTGCCGGGGACGGGCTCGCCGTCCGGACTGTGCGGCTGCTCGGCCTCGGTCACGAAGGCGGCAGGAGCGTTCGAGGGTTCGGGTGCGAAGGGGGAACGGCCGGGAGACGCCTCAGGCCCGAAGGGCGAAGACCCGGGAGCGGCACCGGCGTCGCCACCCGTCTGCCCCACGGCGGGCCCCGGCGCGAAGGACCCTGCACCGGACGTCGTGGCCCCGTGTTCCGTGCCCGTCCCACTCGCCGCGCCGCTGACCGCCCCGCTCGACGTCCCAGTCACCGCGCCGCTGACCGCCCCGCTCACCGTCCCACTCGCCGCGCCGCTCGCCGGCTCGGAGGGCGTTCGGGGCCCCGGCACGGCGGACCCGGTCCCCGCCCCGTCCACTCCGGCGTCCTGGACGGCCTGCTCGGCCGCGGCGACCAGCGGGTCGCCGACGGGGACGCGCCGGCCGGGCAGTGCGTTGGAGTTGGCCTCCGCGACCGAGCCGGGGAGGCTCACCGCCGGACCGGCACCGGGCACGGGAACGGTCTGCCGCGAGGCCGTCGCCGGGCCTTCCGGCAGCAGTCCCTGCGGAAGGACCACCACGGCGGCGATTCCGCCGCCCTTCTGCTCTCGCAGCTGGACCCGCACACCGTGGCGACGGGCCAGCAGGCCGGCCACCTGCAGCCCCAGTCCCTCGCCGTTCTCAGCGGGGTCGAGGTCGTCCGCCCGCTCGGTGGACGCCAGGCGCGTGTTGACTTCCTCGAGCCGGTCAGGGGCCATCCCGATGCCCTCGTCCTGGACGGAGAGCATGATCTCGCCGCTCTCCAGCAGCCATCCGGAGAGCTGGACCTGGGCGTCCGGGGGCGAGAAGGACGCGGCGTTCTCCAGCAGTTCCGCCACGAGGTGGCTCAGGTCGTCGGCTGCGAACCCGGCGATGTGGGCGTGCGGCGGCAGGGACTGGATGGTGACGCGCTCGTACCGCTCGATCTCGCTCACCGCGGCGCGCATGACGTCGACCAGCGGCACCGGGCCGGGGTGGCTGTGGCCGTGCTCGGCTCCGGCGAGGACCAGCAGGTTCTCGCTGTGGCGGCGCATCACCGTGGCCATGTGGTCGAGCTTGAAGAGGGTGGCGAGGCGGTCCGGGTCCTGCTCCCGCTCCTCCAGGCCCTCGATGACCCCCAGCTGGCGCTCGACGAGACCGAGGGTGCGCAGGGCGAGGTTGACGAAGGTGTGGCCCACCGTGCGGCGCAGCTTGGCCAGCTGCTCCGTGACCTCGGCCGTGCGCTCCTGGAGTTCGGCCCGCTGGGCGGTGAACTCCTGCCGGGAGGAGTCCGGTTCACCGCTCTCGGTGTCCAGGTGCCGACTGCGGGCGGCAAGGTCCACCAGCTTGCCATGCAGGATGTTGAGCGACCGCACGACCTGGGCGAACTCGTCGTTGCGGCCGGTGAAACGGATCGGCTCCTCACCCTCGGGCGCCCCCGCGAGGCGGGCCGCCCCGATACGGAGCACGGCCAGCGGGCGCGTGAGGGTGCGGGCGACGGCCGCGGAGACGCCGATGGCGACGAGCAGGCAGCCACCGAGCAGGGCGATGCGCAGTTCCAGGGCGGTGACGTCGTCGTCGCGGAGCTGCTCCAGGCGCTCGACCTGGGCGGACGCGAGCGCGGACTCGACGCCGCGCATCTGCTCGATCCTGGCGGACAGCGAGGCCTCGAGCTTCTCGCGGTTGGACGCGCGGTCCTTCTCGGAGAGTTCGGGCTGGTCCGTGAGGCGGGTGAGATAGGCCTCGGCCGTCTTGACGTCGGGGCCGGTGACGGTGCCGGTGAGCCGGCCGCGGGCCTCGGTTCCCGCCACCTGGTCGAAGTCGGCGAGCGCGGCGAGCTCGCGGACGCGCGCCTGCTGCGCCGCAGCGCTGAGGACGTCGCGGGCGGCCTCGGTTCGGGCGTCGTCCTCGTTCTCGACGGGCAGCCCCGTGATCGGGTCGTAGGAGGGGCCGTCGCTCGTCTGGCCGGGCACGGACAGCGCGGCGAGCAGCAGGCCGCGGGTGGCGGACGCCTGCTCGACCGCGAGGCCGAGGGCCGCCGGCGCGCGGGTGGCCTCGGCGGCGCGGGCGGGCGTCGTCTCGGCGAGTTCCCCGGCGAGAGCGTGCAGCCCTTCGATGATGTCGGTGTACGCCTTGTACGCCTCGATGGCGGCGCCCTCGCCGGTGAGCGCGGCGCGCCGGACGGAGTTCACGGTGCCGAGGCCACGGCGCAGGTCGGCGTGGTCGGCCGGGACGTTGCCCCGGATCTCGTCTATCTGCCGGTCGACTCGGGCGCTGCGGTTGCCGGAGATCTCGCGGCGGTCCTTCTTGTCGCCCTGCTGGTCCTCGCGGCCTGCCGCGATGTACGCGGTGACCTCGTCGCGCTCGTCGGCGAGGGAGTGGGCCAGGGTGACGGCCTGGCGGTTGAGCTCGGCGAGGGTGACGAGCCGCTGGGACTCGGTCAGGTCGTCGGAGGCGAGGAGGATCGCCGGAGCACCGGCGGCCGCGACCGTGAGGGTGATGGCGGCGACGCCCGCCACCAGCCGGCGGCGTACCCGTACGGGGCGCCCGCCGGGGAGGAGCGCGGGGTCGGAGGCCGCCCGGGCCTCGGCCGAGGGTCCCGTGTACGCCGGGGGCACGGCAGCCGCACGACCGTCCGACGTCGCCGAGGGGATCGCGGGCGACGAGGGCACCTGCGGTGCCGCGGGCCCCGAAGAGGCCGTACCGTCCGTGCTGCCCTTGCCCCGAGGCCGCTTCTTCTGCACCGGTGCTCGCATTCCTGACTCGTCCGCCCATGAAGCAGAGGTGACGACCGGTCATCACACGCGAGTCCCCCACCTCTGGCACGATCCACGACCATCCCAGCGGCTTCAAGAGGGGGGCGCTCATCGGCCGCTCCGCCACACGAACGAGTGAACACGACTCCGGAGTTGGCAAACAACCCGTTCGCAATTGCACTTTCCCTGTGCACAGAGGATCAGTTGGACCTTCGGCCCGCGCTTTGGCAAGATGCCCGCCCGCAGCTCCACGGGGCCGCCGGTTCCGCCGAGAACACCCAGGTCGAGCCGCTGGTGGAGACCAATTCCACGCCCTTGCAGGCTTCGTGAAGAAAACGTGTCGGCTCATGCAGACTGGGGGCCATGCGCTTCGAGCTCGCCTCCGTGCCCGGCACCGCCGAACGCCCGAACGAGGACTGGGCGTCACTCTCCCTCCCGGCCACGGGCCAGGGCGGATCGCTCGTGGTCCTCGACGGGGTGACGCCGCCCCGCGGCGGCGACGGCTGTGTGCACGGCGTCCCCTGGTTCACCTCGCACCTGGGCGGCGCGCTTCTCGAACTGTCCGGTTCGCGCAGGGATATGCCCCTGTCCGAGGTGCTGGCCCTGTCCATCCGGCGTACCGCCGACACCCACCGCGAGAGCTGTGACCTTTCTCACGCCCGTACGCCTCAGGCAACGGTGGTCGCGGTTCGCTGGGACGGCGAGTCGGTCGAGCACCTGGTCCTCTCGGACTCGACGCTTCTGCTGGAGTCGCCGAACGGGGTCGTGCACGCCGTGCTGGACGACCGGCTCGACCGCATCCCGAGGGAGGTCCTCCGCTCCGTCAGCGCGACGGACGCCCTGCGCAACCAGGACGGCGGCTTCTTCACGGCGGCCGCGGACCCGGGGGTGGCGGCGCGGGCGGTCACGGGCACGACTCCGCGTGGGGACGTTCGGGCGGTGGCCGCCCTCACCGACGGGGCGTCCCGCTGGACCGACCTCTTCTCGGAGGGGAGCTGGGCGGAACTCATGGGGCTGCTGCGCAAGGAGGGGCCGCACGGGCTGGTCGGCCGGGTGCGGGCGCTGGAGACGGCGGACGCCGGCCGGGGCGGCGGGAAGCGCTGGAAGATCCACGACGACGCGACCGCGGTGTACGCGGAGTTCCAGGACCCGGTCGGACCCCCGGGGGCCTGAATCCCTTACGGCGGGGACCTGCGTGCGGCGTCTCGGCGACGAGCGTGCCGCGCTCGCGGGACGAGGCCGGTCCGGGCCGGACCCGGGAGCGGAGGAGAGGCGGGCGCCGGGTTGCCGGGCGCCGCCGAGGGCACCGCGGGCCCGGGTCGGTGCCAGGCGGAGGCCAGGCGGAGGCCAGGAGAAGGCCAGGAGAAGGCGGGGAGGGTGGTAGTAGAGGTACTTGCAGGGGGCCGGGCGGGGCCGGGCGGGGGCCGGGAGTGAGGCCGGGCGGGTCCGGGAGTGTGGCCGGGCGGGAGCGGGGAAGGTGCCGCAGGGGAGCCGGGACAGCGGCCAGGGCCGGGCGGGTCCGGGAGTGGGGCCGGGCGGGAGCCGGGAAGGTGCCGCAGGGGAGCCGGGCGGGAGCCGGGACAGCGGCCAGGGCCGGGGGCCGAAGAGCAGGGCCCCGTGCGAGGGGGGACAAGATCCGGGCCGGCGAGCCGGGACTCCTCGGCCCTTCGCGGCCCATCGCGACCCTCCTCGGCCCATCGCGGCCTTCCTCAGCCCTTCTCAGCCCTCCTCGGACCGGGCGTTGAGCTGGTGCAGCAGACGGGCCAGTTCCGCGACCTCCCCGCGATCCCAGCCGGCCAGCTTGCGCACATAGCGGTCGCGCCGGGCCTTCCGTACGGCCCGGAAGCGGGTGCGTCCCTCGTCGGTCAGCCGGACGAGGGAGGCGCGGCCGTCGGCCGGGTCGGGCTCCCGGGTGACCAGGCCCAGCTCGTCCAGCGCGCGCAGCTGCCGGCTCATCGTCGCCTTGCCGACGCCGAAGTACCCGGCGAGATCGGTGGCACGCTGAGCGCCGGACTCGTCCAGCCGTACGAGCAGTCCGTACGCCGAGGGCTCCAGTCCGGGATGCACCTCGCGGGCCATCTCGCCGGAGCTGGCCCGGGCCCGGCGCAGAAAGACGGCCAACTCCCGCTCCAGGGACAGGAACTCATGGAACTCCTGGTCCGTGCCGTCGCCTCCCCTCGGCCCGGTGTCCTTCCCCCTACCGCTTCCGTGCACGTCAGCACCCTTCACGCGCTCTCCCGGAGACGAGAGTCCTCTTCGGCGACCGCCGTCACCGCAGCTCACCCAGTATTTCGCAGGCACCGGCCGACGGCAGGCACCGGCTCCACCTCCCGACCCGGTCACGGCGACGCGCGGGGAGCGGGAACGGCCGTCGCCACGACGCGCGGGGAGCGGGAACGGCCGTCGCCACGACGCGCGGGGAGCGGGAACGGCCATCGCCACGACGCGCGGAAAGCCGGAACGGCCGGTCGCCGTATGCCGCCCGCTCGGGCGCGGGGCGGCGTACGGCGACCGGCCAGACAGCGACCGGCCAGACGGCGACCGGCGGGACGGTGCCCCGCGCTCACGCCGCGGCCGGCACCGGCACCTCGGCCGGGGACAGCGCGATCCGGAGGACCTGGCGGACGTCCGTCACGGGGTGCACCTCCAGCTTCTCCAGGACCTCGGCGGGGACGTCGTCCAGATCGGCCTCGTTGCGCTTGGGGATCACGACCGTGGTGATCCCGGCGCGGTGCGCGGCCAGCAGCTTCTGCTTCACACCGCCGATGGGCAGCACCCGCCCGGTCAGCGACACCTCACCGGTCATCGCCACGTCCGTGCGGGCCGGGCGGCCGGAGAGCAGCGACGCCAGCGCGGTCGTCATCGTGATGCCCGCGCTCGGCCCGTCCTTCGGGACCGCTCCCGCCGGGAAGTGGATGTGCGCGCCGCGGTCCTTCAGATCGCCGACGGGAAGCTCCAGTTCCGCACCGTGCGAGCGGAGGAAGCTCAGTGCGATCTGTGCGGACTCCTTCATGACGTCGCCGAGCTGACCGGTGAGGGTGAGTCCGGAGGCACCGGTCTCCGGGTCGGCCAGCGACGCCTCGACGTAGAGGACGTCGCCCCCGGCACCGGTGACCGCGAGCCCCGTGGCCACGCCCGGCACGGCGGTGCGGCGCTCCGACGGGTCCTGCGCGGACTCGGGCACATGGTGCGGCCGGCCGATCAGGGCGCGCAGGTCGCCGTCGCCGACGGTGAAGGGCAGCTCCCGCCGGCCCAGCTCGTGCTGGGCCGCGACCTTGCGGAGCAGCCTGGCGATCGCACGCTCCAGGTTCCGCACGCCCGCCTCGCGGGTGTACTCGCCCGCCATCCTGCGCAGTGCCGACTCCTCCAGGGCCACCTCGCCCGGCTCCAGGCCGGCTCGCTCCAGCTGGCGCGGGAGCAGGTGGTCCCGGGCGATGACGACCTTCTCGTCCTCGGTGTAGCCGTCGAGCCTGACCAGCTCCATCCGGTCGAGCAGTGCCTCCGGAACAGCCTCCAGGACGTTGGCGGTGGCCAGGAAGACCACGTCCGACAGGTCGAGTTCGACCTCCAGGTAGTGGTCGCGGAACGTGTGGTTCTGTGCCGGGTCGAGGACTTCGAGGAGCGCCGCCGCGGGATCGCCCCGGAAGTCGGAGCCCACCTTGTCGATCTCGTCGAGGAGGACCACCGGGTTCATCGAGCCGGCCTCCTTGACGGCGCGGACGATCCGGCCGGGCAGCGCGCCGACGTAGGTGCGCCGGTGGCCGCGGATCTCCGCCTCGTCCCGGACGCCGCCGAGCGCGACGCGGACGAACTTGCGTCCCATCGCGTGCGCGACGGACTCGCCGAGCGAGGTCTTGCCCACGCCGGGCGGGCCGACGAGCGCCAGGACCGCGCCGCCGCGCCGGCCGCCGACCACGCCGAGTCCGCGGTCGGAGCGCCGCTTGCGGACCGCGAGGTACTCGGTGATCCGCTCCTTCACGTCGTCCAGGCCGGCATGCTCGGCGTCCAGGACGGCCCTGGCTCCCCTGATGTCGTAGGCGTCCTCGGTGCGTTCGCTCCAGGGCAGTTCGAGGACGGTGTCGAGCCACGTGCGGATCCAGGAGCCCTCGGGGCTCTGGTCGCTGGCGCGCTCGAGCTTGTCGACCTCCTTCAGAGCGGCCTCGCGGACCTTCTCCGGGAGGTCGGCGGCCTCGACCCGGGCGCGGTAGTCGTCGGACTCCTCGCCGTCGGACTCGCCGCCCAGTTCGCGCAGTTCCCTGCGGACCGCGTCGAGCTGGCGGCGCAGCAGGAACTCGCGCTGCTGCTTGTCGACGCCCTCCTGGACGTCCTTGGCGATCGACTCGGCCACGTCCTGCTCGGCGAGGTGCTCGCGGAGCTGCTCGGTGGCGAGCCTGAGCCGGGCGACCGGGTCGCTGGTCTCCAGCAGCTCGACCTTCTGCGCGGTGGACAGGAAGGGCGAGTAGCCGGCGTTGTCGGCGAGCGCCGGGACGTCGTCGATCTGCTGGACGCGGTCCACGACCTGCCACGCCCCGCGCCTGCGCAGCCAGCTGGTGGCGAGGGCCTTGTACTCCTTCACGAGTTCGGTGACCGAACCGGGCAGCGGGTCGGGCAGCGTCTCGTCGATGAGGGTGCCGTGGATCCACAGGGCGCCGCCGGGACCGGTCGTACCGGCACCGACGCGTACCCGGCTGCGGCCGCGGATCAGGGCGCCGGGGTCTCCGTCGGAGAGCCGTCCGACCTGTTCCACGGTGCCGAGCACACCGGTGGCGGCGTAGGTGCCGTCGATCCGGGGGACGAGCAGCACCCGCGGCTTTCCCGGCTCCGCTCGCGCCGCTGCCTGGGCGGCTTCCACCGCGGCCCGTACCTCGTTGTCGGACAGGTCGAGCGGCACCACCATCCCGGGCAGTACGACCTCGTCGTCGAGCGGAAGCACAGGCAGGGTGAGCGGTGCGGGCGTCGGAGCCATGATCTCCCCTTCGGCAGTCAAGTTGAGTTACATCGACTCAATGCAGAGGAGGTCTTCGATGTTCCCGGGCAGGTGTTCGCTGTGAGCGATACCTCTCGTCGAGGTAGGCGACCCCGCGGCCCGCTCCCCCGGCCCACCCCGCCCAGGGCCCGAGGAGCCGGCGCCACCCCCGATCCCGAGGAGCCCGGCCCCCCGCCCCCGATCCCGATGAGCCGGCACCGGCCCCGCGCCCGGGCCCGCGGGCCCGGCCGGCTCCCACGGGGGTCCGCGATCCCGGGGCGCGCGCCCGGCCGCCGGGATCGGGCCGCAGCCCCCAGGGCCGCCTCGGGCACCGTTCACCCCGTCGCGACGGGCGAACCCCGCCCGAGGCGCACTAGCCTGAGCGTCCATGGACCCCCTCAGCGGCGACGCCGCCCCCCGGACCCTCGACCGGCGCGAAGGCCCGTACGGCGAGGTCGTGCTGCGCGAACGCCGGGGTCCCGGCGGGGAGATCCACGAGATCATCGCCAACGGCTGCTTTCTGATGGACACATCGGACGGCCGCTCCGAGCGGCTGCTCGTGGACGCCGCCCACACGGCCCTCGCCGGCCGTCCTGACCCGTCCGTGCTGATCGGCGGGCTGGGAGTCGGCTTCTCCCTGGCCCACGCGGCGGCCGAGCCCGGCTGGTCCCGGATCGCCGTCGCCGAACGGGAGCCGGCGATCATCGACTGGCACACGACGGGCCCGTTGAGGCGCGTCTCCGCCGCGGCACTGGCCGATCCGCGCACCACCGTCCTGCACACGGACCTGATGGCGTATCTGCGTCACACCTCGGACACGTACGACGCGCTCTGCCTCGACATCGACAACGGCCCCGACTGGACCGTCACCGAGGACAACAGCAGCCTCTACGCACCGGACGGGCTGCGGGCCTGCGCCCGGCGCCTGAGCCCCGGAGGGGTCCTCGCCGTCTGGTCGGCGCAGCCCTCCGAGAATTTCGAGCGGACGTTGCGGAATGCCGGATTCAGCGGGGTAAGAACCGAAGAGATCGCGGTTGCACGAGGCGTTCCCGACGTGGTCCACCTGGCAGTTCGCCCTGCGTAGCCGGGACCTGGGCGGTGCCCTTACGCTGCCTAACTGACACACCGATCTACACGCAGCTCGCAGTGCGCGACAGGGGCGGGGCGATGGAGCAGACACACACCGGCGGCAACGGCACGGCGGCACACCCGACCGGAAGTGCCCAGCGCCGGGTGCTGGTCGTCGAGGACGACACCACCATCGTCGACGCCGTCTCGGCCCGTCTGCGCGCCGAGGGATTCCTGGTCCAGACCGCGGCCGACGGCCCTTCGGCCGTGGACGCCGCGGAGGCGTGGCAGCCGGACCTGATGGTCCTCGACGTGATGCTGCCCGGCTTCGACGGCCTCGAGGTGTGCCGCCGGGTCCAGGCGCAGCGCCCCGTCCCGGTGCTGATGCTCACCGCGCGTGACGACGAGACCGACATGCTGGTCGGGCTCGGCGTGGGCGCCGACGACTACATGACGAAGCCGTTCTCGATGCGCGAGCTGGCCGCCCGGGTGCACGTGCTGCTGCGCCGGGTGGAGCGCGCCGCGCTGGCCGCCGTGACGCCGCGCAGCGGGATCCTGCGCCTCGGCGACCTGGAGATCGACCACGCCCAGCGCCGCGTACGCGTCCGGAACGGGGACGTGCACCTCACGCCGACCGAGTTCGACCTGCTGGTCTGCCTGGCGAACACACCGCGCGCGGTCCTCTCCCGGGAGCAGCTGCTCGCCCAGGTGTGGGACTGGGCGGACGCCTCCGGTACCCGCACGGTCGACAGCCACATCAAGGCGCTGCGGCGCAAGATCGGAGCCGAGCGGATCCGGACGGTCCACGGCGTCGGGTACGCCCTGGAGACCCCGGCTCCATGACCCGGCCGAGCCGGCTCCGGTCCCGGCTGGGTGCGGTGGAGATCTCGATCAAGACCAAGCTCGGCGCGCTGGTCGTGATGGCGGTGCTGATCACGACCGGGCTGGCGCTGGTCGCCTTCCGCACCGGGGCGGAGCTGCGCTACATCACGGTCTTCGCCATGATCACCACGCTGCTGATCACCCAGTTCGTGGCGCACGGGCTGACCGCCCCGCTGGACGAGATGAACACCGTCGCCAAGTCGATCTCCCACGGCGACTTCAGCCGCCGGGTGCGCGGCGACGGCCGCCGCGACGAGCTCGGCGACCTCGCCTCCACGATCAACCGCATGGCGGACGACCTGGAGGCCGTGGACCGGCACCGCAAGGAGCTGGTCGCCAACGTCTCCCACGAGCTGCGCACCCCCATAGCGGCCCTGCGCGCGGTACTGGAGAACGTCGTGGACGGGGTATCGACGGCCGACCCCGAGACGATGCGCACCGCCCTGAAGCAGACGGAGCGGCTGTCCCGGCTGGTCGAGACGCTGCTGGACCTCTCCCGGCTGGACAACGGGGTGGTCACGCTCCGGGCCCGGCGCTTCGAGGTCTGGCCCTATCTGTCGGGAGTGCTGAAGGAGGCCAACCTCGCCGCCGGGCGGCGAGGGCTGCCCTCGGGTTCCGGCAACCACACCCGCAAGGACGTCCATCTCCACCTGGACGTCTCGCCGCCGGAGCTGACCGCGCACGCGGACGCGGAGCGGCTGCACCAGGTCGTGGCGAACCTGATCGACAACGCGGTCAAGCACTCGCCGCCGCACGGCAGGGTCACCGTCCGTGCCCGCCGGGGCGCACAGGCCGAGTCCCTGGACCTGGAGGTCCAGGACGAGGGCCCGGGGATCCCCGAGTCGGAGTGGCACCGGGTCTTCGAGCGGTTCAACCGGGGCAGCGCCCCCTCGCAGCACGGTCCGGGCAGCGACGGGGGCACCGGTCTGGGCCTGGCCATCGCGCGCTGGGCGGTGGAGCTGCACGGCGGCGGCATCGGGGTGGCCGAATCGACGCGCGGATGCCGCATCAGGGTGACCCTCCCGGGAATCCCCTCGTCACACGGTTGACGTAGGGTTCGAAGAGGAGCGAGGCCCGTGGCGAACCGGACGGGCGCGTCCCGCGTCCAGGTGTTCGGGGAGCGGGGCACGGGTGCGGCCGGGCGGGCCGCGGCCGCGTTCCGCCGTACCCCATCCGCAGGGAAACCGTGTTTGTTTCCCGCCAATTCCTGCGCCGAAACCGGTTGCCAGGTGTGACTTAGGCGACGAAGACCACGCCCGGCCTGCACCTCCCCACCGCGTAGGCGTAGCCTTTATTTCCGCTGTCCATCACCTTGTGAAGCGGAAGAGGGCGGTTGCCGCCGTGTCGTCTCAGTCCCCCAGTAACTCGAGTACGTCGACCGACCCCGACGGGCAGGGGAAGAACCCCGCTGCCGCGTTCGGGGCCAATGAGTGGCTCGTCGACGAGATCTACCAGCAGTACCTCCAGGACCCGAACTCCGTCGACCGCGCCTGGTGGGACTTCTTCGCCGACTACAAGCCGGGCGGCGGGGCCACCGGCGAGGCCGCGGCGACGCCGCCGGCCTCGGCGGGCACGACGGCCGCGCAGACGCCGGGCACCGCACAGGCTCCGGCGCCCGCGACCCCCGTGCAGGCCCCCGCACAGGCTCCCGCCGCACAGGCACCCGCCCCGCAGGCCCCCGCCGCACCGGCACCGGCCGCACCGGCGAAGGCCGCGGCACCGGCCACCGCACCGGCACCGGCACCGGCACCGGTGAAGCCCGCCGCTTCCGCGCAGCCCGCCGCCGCTCCGGCCAGGCCCGCCGCGAAGGCGGCCGGCACCACCGAGGCGGCCGGCGGCCCGGAGATGCTGCCGCTGCGCGGCCCCTCCGCCGCCGTGGCGAAGAACATGAACGCCTCGCTGGAGCTGCCGACGGCCACGTCCGTCCGCGCCGTCCCGGTGAAGCTGCTCTTCGACAACCGGATCGTGATCAACAACCATCTGAAGCGCGCCCGGGGCGGGAAGATCTCCTTCACGCACATCATCGGGTACGCGATGGTGCAGGCGATCAAGGCCATGCCGTCGATGAACTGGTCGTACGGCGAGAAGGACGGCAAGCCGGTCCTGGTCAAGCCCCCGCACGTGAACCTCGGCCTCGCCATCGACCTGGTGAAGCCCAACGGCGACCGGCAGCTCGTCGTCGCGGCCATCAAGAAGGCCGAGACCATGAACTTCTTCGAGTTCTGGCAGGCCTACGAGGACATCGTCCGCCGCGCCCGCAGCAACAAGCTGACGATGGACGACTTCAGCGGCGTCACCGTCTCGCTGACCAACCCCGGCGGCCTCGGCACCGTGCACTCCGTGCCGCGGCTGATGCCCGGACAGTCGGTGATCATGGGTGTCGGCTCCATGGACTACCCGGCCGAGTTCCAGGGCACCTCCCAGGACACCCTGAACAAGCTGGGCGTCTCCAAGGTCATGACCCTGACCTCGACCTACGACCACCGGGTGATCCAGGGCGCCGCGTCAGGCGAGTTCCTGCGGATCGTCGCCAACCTCCTCCTCGGCGAGGACGGCTTCTACGACGACATCTTCGAGGCGCTGCGCATCCCCTACGAGCCGGTCCGCTGGCTCAAGGACATCGACGCCTCGCACGACGACGACGTCACCAAGGCCGCCCGGGTCTTCGAGCTGATCCACTCCTACCGGGTCCGCGGCCACGTCATGGCCGACACCGACCCGCTGGAGTACCGCCAGCGCAAGCACCCCGACCTCGACATCACCGAGCACGGGCTCACCCTGTGGGACCTGGAGCGCGAGTTCGCCGTCGGCGGCTTCGGCGGCAAGTCGATGATGAAGCTCCGCGACATCCTCGGCGTGCTGCGCGACTCGTACTGCCGCACCACCGGCATCGAGTTCATGCACATCCAGGACCCGAAGCAGCGCAAGTGGATCCAGGACCGGGTGGAGCGCCCGCACGCCAAGCCGGAGCGCGAGGAGCAGCTGCGCATCCTGCGCCGGCTGAACGCCGCCGAGGCCTTCGAGACCTTCCTCCAGACCAAGTACGTCGGCCAGAAGCGCTTCTCGCTGGAGGGCGGGGAGTCCGTCATCCCGCTGCTCGACGCGGTCATCGACTCGGCCGCCGAGTCCCGCCTCGACGAGGTCGTCATCGGCATGGCCCACCGCGGCCGGCTGAACGTCCTGGCGAACATCGTCGGCAAGTCGTACGCGCAGATCTTCCGCGAGTTCGAGGGCAACCTCGACCCGAAGTCGATGCACGGCTCCGGCGACGTGAAGTACCACCTCGGCGCCGAGGGCACCTTCACCGGCCTGGACGGCGAGCAGATCAAGGTGTCGCTGGTCGCCAACCCGTCCCACCTGGAGGCCGTCGACCCGGTCCTGGAGGGCGTCGTCCGCGCCAAGCAGGACATCGTCAACAAGGGCGGCACGGACTTCACCGTCCTGCCGGTCGCCCTGCACGGCGACGCGGCCTTCGCCGGACAGGGCGTCGTCGCCGAGACCCTGAACATGTCGCAGCTGCGCGGGTACCGCACCGGCGGCACGGTCCACGTCGTCATCAACAACCAGGTCGGCTTCACCGCCGCCCCGGAGTCGTCGCGCTCGTCGATGTACGCGACCGACGTGGCCCGCATGATCGAGGCGCCGATCTTCCATGTGAACGGCGACGACCCGGAGGCGTGCGTCCGGGTGGCGCGGCTCGCCTTCGAGTTCCGCCAGACGTTCAACAAGGACGTCGTGATCGACCTCATCTGCTACCGCCGCCGCGGTCACAACGAGGGCGACAACCCGCAGTTCACCAACCCGCAGATGGTGAACCTGATCGACAAGAAGCGCTCGGTGCGCAAGCTCTACACCGAGTCGCTCATCGGTCGCGGCGACATCACGCTGGAAGAGGCCGAGCAGGCGCTGCAGGACTTCCAGGGCCAGCTGGAGAAGGTCTTCGCGGAGGTCCGCGAGGCCACCAGCCACCCGGCCCCGGCCCAGGTCCCCGACGCCCAGGCCGAGTTCCCCGTGTCCGTCACCACGGCGATCTCCCAGGAGATCGTCAAGCGGATCGCCGAGTCGCAGGTCAACGTCCCCGAAACCATCACCGTCCACCCGCGGCTGCTGCCGCAGCTGCAGCGCCGCGCGGCCTCGGTCGAGGACGGCACGATCGACTGGGGCATGGGCGAGACCCTCGCCATCGGCTCGCTGCTGATGGAGGGCACCCCGGTCCGGCTCGCCGGCCAGGACACCCGCCGGGGCACCTTCGGCCAGCGCCATGCGGTGCTGGTGGACCAGGAGACCAACGAGGACCACACCCCGCTGCTCTACCTGTCCGAGGACCAGGCCCGCTACAACGTCTACGACTCGCTGCTCAGCGAGTACGCGGCGATGGGCTTCGAGTACGGCTACTCGCTGGCCCGCCCCGAGTCGCTGGTCATGTGGGAGGCCCAGTTCGGCGACTTCGTCAACGGCGCCCAGACCGTCGTCGACGAGTTCATCTCCTCGGCCGAGCAGAAGTGGGGCCAGACCTCCGGCGTCACGCTGCTGCTGCCGCACGGCTACGAGGGCCAGGGCCCGGACCACAGCTCCGCCCGCCCGGAGCGCTTCCTCCAGCTGTGCGCCCAGAACAACATGACGGTCGCGATGCCGACCCTGCCGTCGAACTACTTCCACCTGCTGCGCTGGCAGGTCCACAACCCGCACCACAAGCCGCTGATCGTCTTCACCCCGAAGTCGATGCTGCGTCTGAAGGCCGCGGCGTCCAAGGTGGAGGAGTTCACCACCGGCGGCTTCCGCCCGGTCATCGGGGACACCGGGGTGGACTCGGGAGCGGTGAACGCCGCCGACGTCCGCAAGGTCGTCTTCTGCTCCGGCAAGGTCTACTACGACCTCGACGCCGAGCGGCAGAAGCGCGGTGCCACCGACACGGCGATCATCCGCCTGGAGCGCCTGTACCCGCTGCCGGGTGCCGAACTGCAGGCCGAGATCGCCAGGTTCCCGAACGCCGAGAAGTACCTCTGGGCTCAGGAGGAGCCGGCGAACCAGGGTGCCTGGCCGTTCATCGCACTCAACCTGATCGACCATCTGGACCTGGCGGTCGGCGCGGACATCCCGCACGGCGAGCGCCTGCGCCGCATCTCCCGCCCCCACTCGTCGTCCCCTGCGGTGGGCTCGGCGAAGCGGCACCAGGCGGAGCAGCAGCAGCTGGTCGACGAGGTCTTCGAGGCCTGAGGACAACCGAGGACGCCTCAGGACGCCCCAGGACCGCTGCGGCGGTACACACCGGAAAAGGGCCCGGCCCCGTGCGCGAACGATCGCGAGGGGCCGGGCCCTCGGGCATGCGTGGCGACCTCGGCGGCGGGTGCGAGCCGGTCCACGCGCCACCGCCGGCCCTCTCCCGCCGCCCCGGCCGCCCCGTCACCCATGCCGAGGCCGGGCTGCCCGTTCCACGCGATCGCTCCCCCGCGGCCGCGGATACCGTGGAAGGGGTGATCGACCTGGGAGGCTGGACACGGACCCGTCACGCCGCGGTGTCCCGGGTGCCGGCCTGTTTCGCCGCCGGTTGCGTGGACGGGCGGACACCGTGGGAACGTGCCGGGCTCGAAGCGTCGCCGCGAGGTCGCGGAGGGCCTCGGCGTCCCACCCCGCCCATCACCGTCAGGCGCCCTGGTGCCGCCCGCCTGTCATGACCGGCCGCGCGGGTCGGCACGACCCCCCGGACACGCCGGCCCGCCCGGCGGCCGCCGGAGACGTTCGTGGGGACGACCGCACAGACGCCGGACCGACCACCGACGGACCACCGACCGACCGACCACCGACCACCGACGGACCACCGACGGGACCGGATTAGGCTGGTGGCCATGTACTTCACCGACCGTGGCATCGAGGAGCTGGAGAAGCGGCGCGGCGAGGAGGAGATCACCTTCGAGTGGCTCGCCGAGCAGCTGCGTACGTTCGTCGATCTCAACCCGGACTTCGAGGTCCCGGTCGAGCGGCTGGCCACCTGGCTGGCGCGGCTCGAAGACGACGAGGACGACGAGGAGTAGCGGGGCGGTTCCGGCCGTCCGGCCGTCCGGCCGTCCGGCCGTTCGGCCGTGCTGGAAGGCGTCCCGCCGAGTGTCCGCCGAGTGGTGTAGCCGATCAAGCTGGCGGAATCCGCAGGTCGCGGCCCGAATCGCCGTCGCCGGCGGCCCTGTTGGGGCTCGCCGAGCCGGGACCAGCGGTGATCGCACGACGGACCGCAGCGGCACGTACCGGACGGCTCCGAAGCGGAGGCGACGGACCGTGATCGGCTACACCCCGACGGGGGGACACGACCCCGTGCCGTCACCGCGCCGGCGCCCGGTCGCGGGCCGGCGCCGGGGGGCCGTGGGCGAGCGGTACGGCACGGGCGGCCGTCCACCCCGCGCTGCGGCGGGCGAGGCCCCAGACCCCGTCAGCGGGAAGCCCGCGGCGAGCGGCGCGAAGGCCGCGACGCCGGACCGCGGCGGCCGGGGGCCGGTGTCAGGTGACCGGTGACCGGTGACCGGTGACCGACGGTGTGCGGTACGCGGCGTGCGCGGTACGCGGCGTGCGCGGTACGCGGCGTGCGCGGTACGCGGCGTGCGCGGTACGCGGCGTGCGCGCAGCGGCTCCGTCCCGTACGGCGGTGGACCGGGCCGCTGCGCGGAGGCCGTCCGGGTCCGCGCCCGGTGCGACGCCGCCGGGCAGGGCGAGGCCGGTCCGGGTCAGGATCGCGACGAGTCCGATCAGCCGGGCGTCAGCCGGGCGTCGGCCGGGCGCGGGCGTCGGTGTCCGGCGCGGGGCGAGGGCCGCGGCCCAGCGGGAGAGTGACCGGTCGAGGGTTCCTCGTCGCTCGGCCAGGGCTCTCCCTCCGGCACGGGCACGCTCCGGTCCCGGCCCGGCAGAGCAGCAGCGCTGCTGCTGAAGTCGCGTGCATACGCCCCACGCCAGGCCGCTGCGTCCGCATTCGCCGCCACCCTTCGCGGCACCCCTTGACTTCCCCTGTCCGCGATATATCGTGTTAGCAACAAGACGCGATATATTGCGTCCCAGGCAGGCCCCGGGAGGTCAGCACCATGCCCGACTCGACATGGGAAGTCGCCGAGCCGACCAAGCTCGCCTTCGACGAGCCCGTGAAGTCCCTCAGCGTGCGCATCGTCGACGGGACGGTGAACATCGTCGGCACCGACGAGGGTTCCGCCCGGCTGGAGGTCTCCGAGATCGACGGCCCGCCGCTGGTCGTCACGAGGACCGGCGCCACGGTCAGCGTCGCCTACCAGGACCTTCCCTGGAAGGGCTTCCTCAAGCTGCTCGACCGCAGGGAACGGCAACGGCACGCGGTGGTGTCCCTCGCGGTGCCCGCCGAGGCGTCCGTCGAGGTCGGTGTCGTGGGCGCCGGTGCGGTCGTCTCCGGCATCCGCGGCCGCACGAACGTACGGGGCGTCACCGGCGACACCACGCTCGTGGGGCTCTCCGGCACCGTCCGGGCCGAGACCGTCTCCGGCAGCCTGGAGGCCCAGGCCGTCACCGGCGACCTGCGCTTCCACTCCGTCTCCGGCGATCTGACCGTGATCGAGGGCGCGGGATCGTCCGTGCAGGCCGACTCCGTGAGCGGCGACATGGCGATCGACCTCGACGGAGCGCCCACGGACATCCGCCTCACCAGCGTCTCCGGTGAGGTCGCCATCCGGCTGCCGCACCCCGCGGACGCGCGCGTCGAGGCCAACACCGCGAGCGGCGCGGTCTCGAACGCCTTCGAGGGCCTCCGCGTCAGCGGCCAGTGGGGCGCCAAGAAGATCACCGGCACTCTCGGTGCGGGCAGCGGTTCCCTGCGCGCCACCACCGTGTCCGGGTCGATCGCCCTCCTGCGCCGCCCGCCCCGCGCGGGCGAACCGTACGAGGACGAGACGGGAAAGGTGCTCTGACATGCCCCCCGTATTCGCCCATGGCCGGCTGCGCCTGTACCTGCTGAAGCTCCTCGACGAGGCGCCGCGCCACGGGTACGAGGTCATCCGCCTGCTGGAGGAGCGCTTCCAGGGGCTCTACGCGCCCTCCGCCGGCACCGTCTACCCCCGCCTGGCCAAGCTGGAGGCCGAGGGACTGGTCACCCACGCCACCGAGGGCGGCCGCAAGGTGTACTCCATCACCGACGCCGGCCGTGAGGAACTCGCCGGCCGCGGCGGGGAGCTGGCCGACCTCGAACTCGAGATCCGCGAGTCCGTCTCGGAACTGGCCGCGGAGATCCGCGACGACGTGCGCGGCGCCGCCGGCAAGCTGCGCAGCGAGATGCGCGCCGCGGCGACGGAGAGCCGTAGCGCCACCGGCCCGGACGCCGCCGACGACGCCTGGCAGGCGACGAAGGAGGAGATGCGCCGCGCGAAGCAGGAGTGGAAGGAGCAGGCGCGCCGGGCCAAGGACGAGTCCCGCCGGGCCCGTGAGGAGGCTCAGACCGCGCGCCGCCAGGCCAGGGAGGCTCAGGACCGGGCGCGGGACGAGGTCCAGCGGATCGCCCGCCAGGTCCAGGACCAGGTCCAGGGGCACTTCGCCCGTGGCGACTGGCCGGCGGGCGTACGGGAGGGGCTCTCCGAACTCACCGCGCAACTGGGGGGACTGGCCTCACGGGGCGCGGCGGGTCAGCGGCAGCAGGCCAAGCCCGGCCCGGCGGGCGAGGAGCCCCGGTGGGCGAAGAACACGGCGGAGTCCGGTGACCCGGCGCGCGACCTCGAGCGGCTTCTGGACCGCTTCCGGGACGACATCCGGGACGCGGCCCGCGACCACGGGGTGACCTCGGCGCAGCTCGCCGAGGCCCGCCGCCATCTGTCGACGGCGGCCGCGCACATCTCGGCGCTGCTGCGCGTGGGCGGCTGAGCGCCCCGCCGCGCCTGCGGGTCCACCCGTTCCCGGGTTCCCGTGGGGCGGGTCCACCCGTTCCCGGGTCCCCGCGTTCCCGGGTTCCCGTGGGGGCGGTTGCACCGATCCCGATCCGGCGTTCCTTCCGGCCTGTGTCGCGCTCCCGTGCGGGCGGCGTGGTGGGCCGTCCGGACCCGCCGCGACCGACCGGGCGCCCGTCCACCCGCCCGGAAGGTGGAGCGGGTGGAGCGGGTGGAGCGGGTGGACGGGTACGGCGGACGGGTGGCGCGGACGGGATCTCCGGCACGGTGCCGCGACGGCCGTGCCGGAGCCCCGTCGGCGGATTCGGCGGATTCGGCGGATCCTCGGGCTCAGGAGCCGGTCAGCACGATCTTGCCGAAGAGCCCGCCCGAGGCCATCCTCTCGAAGCCCTCCCGCGCCCGGTCCAGCGGCAGGACCTCGTCGATCACCGGCCGCACACCGGTCGCGGCGCAGAAGGAGAGCAGGTCCTCCAGTTCGTCCCGGGTGCCCATGGTGGAGCCGACGACCTTGAGTTCCAGGAAGAAGATCCTGGTCAGTTCGGCGTGCGAGGGCCGGTCGCCGCTCGTCGCACCGGAGATGACCACGGTGCCCCCGGGGCGCAGCGACTTGACCGAGTGCGACCAGGTGGCGGCGCCCACCGTCTCGATGACCGCGTCGACACGCTGCGGCAGCCGGGCACCCGGTTCGAACGCGTCGACCGCGCCCAGGTCCACGGCGCGCTTGCGCTTGGCCTCGTCGCGGCTGGTGGCGAAGACGCGGAGACCGGCCGCCTTGCCGAGGACGATCGCGGCGGTGGCGACTCCGCCGCCGGCGCCTTGGACGAGCAGCGAGTCGCCCGGCCGGACACCGGCGTTGGTGAAGATCATGCGGTAGGCGGTGAGCCAGGCGGTCGGCAGGCACGCGGCCTCCTCGAAGGAGAGTTCCTTCGGCTTGGGCAGGACGTTCCAGGTCGGGACGGCGACCTGCTCGGCGAACGTGCCCTGGTACCTCTCGGTGAGGATGGAGCGCGGCTCGTCCGGACCGACCCCGTGGCCGCTCTGGCCGATGACCGAGTGCAGCACCACCTCGTTCCCGTCCGCGTCGACACCGGCGGCGTCGCAGCCGAGGATCATCGGCAGCCTGTCCTCGGGGAGCCCGACTCCCCTCAGCGACCACAGGTCGTGGTGGTTGAGGGAGGCGGCCCTGACGTTGATGGTGGTCCAGCCGGGACGGTCCCCGGGGGCCGGGCGGTCACCCAGCTCCAGTCCGTTGAGCGGCTGGTCGCGGTCGATGCGGGCGGCGTATGCGGCGAACATGACCGTGAGCGTAGGGCGGGCCGGTGCGCGGGCGGAACCACGCTCCGGTGTGACACGCGTCCCTGCGTCCCTGAACCGTCCTCCGGACCGTCCCTGGGCCCTCGTCCGGACCGTCCCTGGGCCCTCGTCCGGACCGTCCTTGGACCGTCCCTGGGCCCTCGTCCGGACCGGGAGCGGCCCTTCGTCTCCGGGACGGCTCCCGGTCCGGTGGGAGGCCGGCGGGGCCCGCCCCACCGGCGCGCGGCGGGCACAGAGCGGACGCGCCGCGCCCCCGGAGCGGGCACAGCGCGTGCACGCCGCAGACGCCGCAGACACGGCACAGACACGCCACAGGCACGGAACGGGCACACCGCAGGCACGGAGCTGCCACAGCGCAGGCACGCCACAGACACGCCGCAGGCACGGAGCTGCCACAGCGCAGGCACGCCAAAGACACCCCGCGGGCACAGCGCGGGCACCCCGCAGGCACAGCGCGGCCCCGGACGCGTCGCGCGCGTCCGGGGCCGCGAGGAGGGGTTCGAGGGCCTGGGTCCGGGCCCCGGCGGCGAACGGCGTCAGCGCCGGGCCACGCCCTCCGCCCGCGCCGCAGCCGCCACCGCCGCGGTGACCGCCGGGGCGACCCGCTCGTCGAACGGCGACGGGATGACGTAGTCCGGGGCGAGCGCGTCGCCCACCACGTCGGCCAGCGCGTTCGCCGCCGCGATCTTCATGCCCTCGGTGATCCGGGAGGCCCGCACCTGCAGCGCGCCCGCGAAGATGCCGGGGAACGCGAGCACGTTGTTGATCTGGTTGGGGTAGTCGCTGCGGCCGGTGGCCACGACCGAGGCGTACTTGTGCGCCACGTCCGGGTGCACCTCGGGGTTCGGGTTGGCCATCGCGAAGACGAAGGCTCCCGGCGCCATCGAGGCGACCGCGGGCTCCGGCACCGTACCGCCCGAGACGCCGATGAAGACGTCCGCGCCGGCCAGCGCCGTCTCCAGCGAGCCGCTGAGTCCGGCCCGGTTGGTGATCTCCGCGAGTTCCCGCTTGACCGAGGTCAGGTCGTCGCGGTCACGGCTGACGATGCCCTTGCGGTCGGCCACCGCCACGTCGCCGAGCCCCGCCTCGAGGAGGAACTTGGCGATGGCGACACCGGCCGCGCCCGCGCCCGAGATCACGGCGCGCAGGTCGCCCAGGCCCCGGCCGGTCAGCCTGGCCGCGTTGCGCAGGGCGGCGAGGGTGACCACGGCCGTACCGTGCTGGTCGTCGTGGAACACCGGGATGTCGAGCCGCTCCTGGAGCTTGCGCTCGATCTCGAAGCACCGGGGCGCCGAGATGTCCTCCAGGTTCACTCCGCCGAAGGACGGGGCGAGCCGCACGACCGTGTCCACGATCTCGTCGGCGTCCGTGGTCGCGAGGGCGATCGGAACGGCGTCCACGCCGCCGAACTGCTTGAAAAGGATCGCCTTGCCCTCCATCACGGGGAGCGAGGCCTCCGGTCCGATGTCTCCGAGTCCGAGAACCGCGGTGCCGTCGGTCACGACCGCGACCACCTGCGACTTCCAGGTGTAGTCGTGGACGAGCTCGGGCTTCTCGGCGATCGCGGTGCACACCTTGGCGACACCGGGTGTGTACGCGAGGGACAGGTCGTCCTTGTTCCGGACGGGCACCGTGGCCTGGACGGCCATCTTGCCGCCGCGGTGCAGCGCGAAGGCCGGATCGAAGGGTTCCCCGGATTCCCCGGGTGCGCTCTCCGTCCCGCCGACGCTGCCGGGATTGACGATCTCCGCTGCCATGTTCGTTTGACCCCTTAAGTCTTCATCAGTTGAGGGTGGCCGCTCCTGGTTGAGGAGGGGTGGGCGGGCACCGCGTTCGTTCCCCGTCGCCGGCGGTCGGCCCGCCGCGACAGGGGGAGGTACGTACGCGCGGGCGCGCCGCACAACGCGCCCTGAGCCCCGGATGAGGGGTGTAAGGATCCTTCTTACCGGACGGACGGCACCGGAGACGAGCCCATCGGCCCGCCCGTGACCGCCCAGGTATCCGACTTGTGGCGACATATGCTGACAAGGTAGGAACACCTGGTGAACAGCATGATTAATGCCGTCCACATCCCGAGACGATCCGAAGATCTTCCGGCCGAAAGAAGGAAGGGCCGCAGATGATGCGGCCGACAGGGCCCTGGCGTACCGGCCCGTAGCGCTTCGGGGATCACCCGTTATCCGATTTTGACATGCGTAGCCCACTGAATGGGCTAGTCCGAATGGCAAGATGCCGGAAACACACAAGGTCGACACTCGAAGACGAGTGCGCGATGCCTGGCAACCCCACACCTGCCGGAGGACCACGATCATGACCGCAAGCACCACCCGCCGCTCGACCGCCGCCAAGTCCAGGATCGCCGCGGTGAGCGCGATCGCGGTCGCCGGTGCCCTGCTGCTCACCTCCTGCGGTGACCAGACGACTTCCGGATCGGGCACCAAGGAGAAGGACTCCGCGGACGCCTCCGCCGCCCCGCTGGCGGACAAGCTGCCGCAGTCGGTCCGCGACAAGGGCGTCATCAAGGTCGGCTCGGACATCGCCTACCCGCCCGTCGAGTTCAAGGACGACTCCGGCAAGGTCGTCGGCATCGACCCGGACATCGCGGACGCCCTGGGCAAGCAGCTCGGCGTGAAGTTCGAGTTCGAGAACGGCACCTTCGACACCCTGATCACCGGCCTGCGCTCCAAGCGGTACGACGTCGCCATGTCGGCCATGACCGACACCAAGGCCCGCCAGGACGGCGTGGACTCCGAGACCGGCAAGAAGGTCGGCGAGGGAGTCGACTTCGTCGACTACTTCACCGCCGGCGTCTCGATCTACACCAAGAAGGGCGACGACCAGGGCATCAAGACCTGGTCCGACCTGTGCGGCAAGAAGATCGTCGTGCAGCGCGGCACGGTGTCCGAGGACCTCGCCAAGGCCGAGAACGCCAAGTGCCTGAAGGACGACAAGGGCAAGATCGCGATCGAGCCCTTCGACAACGACCAGCAGGCCCAGACCCGTCTGCGGGCCGGCGGAGCGGACGCCGGTTCCTCCGACTTCCCGGTCGCCGCCTACGCCGTGAAGACCTCCGGCGGCGGCAACGACTTCCAGCTCGTGGGCGAGCAGGTCGAGGCGGCCCCGTACGGCATCGCGGTGGCCAAGAGCAACACCGAGCTGCGTGACGCGCTCCAGGCCGCGCTGGCCGCCATCATCGAGAACGGCGAGTACGAGAAGATCATCGCCAAGTGGGGCGTCCAGGCCGGTGCGGTGACCGAGGCGAAGATCAACGGCGGTTCCTGACCCGGATCGGGACCCAGACCTCGGCACTGAAGCACGGAAAGGCTCCACGTGACTGTCGATATCGACAAGACGGGTCCGGAGGACACTCCGCCGACGCCGGAGGCCGGACCGGAGGCCATCAAGGCCATCCCGGTGCGGCACTTCGGCCGGTACGTCGCCGCCGTCGTGGCGATCGCGCTGCTCGCGGCGATCGTCGTCGCCTTCTCCCAGGGCAAGATCAACTGGGGTGCGATCCCGCAGAACTTCTTCGACTCGCGCATCATCGAAGGCGTCGGGAACACCCTGCTGCTGACCGCCCTGTCGATGGCCATCGGCATCGTCGGCGGCATCCTGCTGGCGGTGATGCGCCTGTCGAAGAACCCGGTGACCTCGTCGATCGCCTGGTTCTACATCTGGTTCTTCCGCGGCACCCCGGTCCTGGTCCAGCTCATCGTCTGGTTCAACCTGGGCCTGGTCTTCGAGTTCATCAACCTCGGGCCGTTCTACAAGGACGAGTGGTCCGACTTCATGACCCCGTTCCTGACCGCGCTGCTCGGCCTGGGGCTGAACGAGGCCGCCTACATGGCCGAGATCTGCCGCGCCGGCCTGCTCGCGGTCGACGAAGGGCAGACCGAGGCCTCGCACGCGCTGGGCATGAGCCACACCAAGACCCTGCGGCGCGTGGTGATCCCCCAGGCCATGCGCGTCATCGTGCCCCCGACGGGCAACGAGGTCATCAACATGCTGAAGACCACCTCGCTGGTGTCGGTGGTCCAGTACTCCGAGTTGCTCCGCCAGGCCCAGGACATCGGCCAGACCTCCGGCGCCCCGGTGGAGATGCTCTTCCTCGCGGCCGCCTGGTACCTGATCATGACCTCGGTGCTGAGCGTCGGCCAGTACTACCTCGAGCGCTACTACGCCCGCGGCTCCAGCCGCAGCCTGCCGCCCACACCCCTGCAGAAGATCAGGGCCACCGTCTTCTCGGTGCGCCGCCCGAAGGGAGTCGCGGCATGACCGCCATGGTCAAGGCCGAAGGCGTCCACAAGTCGTTCGGCCACATCGAAGTCCTCAAGGGCATCGACCTCGAAGTCGCCCCCCGCGAGGTGTTCTGCCTGATCGGGCCCTCGGGCTCGGGCAAGTCCACCTTCCTGCGCTGCATCAACCACCTCGAGAAGATCAACGCGGGGCGGCTCTGGGTGGACGGCGAACTCGTCGGCTACCGCCAGAAGGGCGCCAAGCTCTACGAGCTCAGGGACAGCGAGGTCGCGCTCAAGCGCCGCGACATCGGCATGGTGTTCCAGCGGTTCAACCTCTTCCCCCACATGACCGCCGTCGAGAACGTCATGGAAGCACCCGTGCAGGTGAAGGGCGAGAGCAAGGCCGTCGCCCGCGAGCGGGCCCTGAAGCTGCTGGACCGCGTCGGACTGTCCGACCGGGCCGGGAACTACCCCTCCCAGCTCTCCGGCGGGCAGCAGCAGCGCGTCGCCATCGCCCGCGCGCTGGCGATGGAGCCCAAGCTGATGCTCTTCGACGAGCCCACCAGCGCCCTCGACCCCGAACTCGTCGGCGACGTCCTCGACGTCATGCGCGGCCTCGCCGAGGACGGCATGACGATGGTGGTCGTCACCCACGAGATGGGCTTCGCCCGCGAGGTCGGCGACAGCCTGGTGTTCATGGACGGCGGCGTCGTCGTCGAGTCCGGCAACCCCCGCGACGTGCTGACCAACCCCCAGCACGACCGCACCAAGGCCTTCCTCTCCAAGGTGCTGTAACGCTCCTGTGGAACGCCGCACCGGAAGCCGGGGGCGGCAGGGCACGCCCTGCCGCCCCCGGCTTCCGGTCGTCCGGGCCGGGTCACCTCAGCGCGAGCACCAGCGCGTCGGAGGGCGACGCCCACACCGGCCGCGCCTCGGCGAAGCCCCCGGCGCGCAGGGTGTCGGCGTGCCACCGGACGGACGGAATGTCGCCCTCCGCGTGCTCTCCGTAGATCTCGAAGCGCCGGGCGGTGGGACCGGACAGGACGGGGTCCGCGGCCGCCAGGGCCCACCAGTCGGCCCAGTCGAGCGCCCCCGCGGCCTTGGCCCGGTCCCTGGCGGCCTGCCGGTGGGCGCGCTCGGCCGCGTTGACGCGCGGGGT
Source organism: Streptomyces spongiicola (assembly GCF_003122365.1). NCBI lineage: Bacteria > Bacillati > Actinomycetota > Actinomycetes > Kitasatosporales > Streptomycetaceae > Streptomyces > Streptomyces spongiicola. Next base: position 5,303,920 of record NZ_CP029254.1, on the reverse strand, counting down.
GGTGTCGTCCCTCATATGGTCGGCGTTCATGAAGACGCCCCCGTCCGCGACCAGGTCGGCGAGCTGCCCGTAGAGGGCGGCGAGGGGCTCGGCGCGCAGCCAGTGCAGCGCGGTGGCGGTCAGTACGGCGTCGTACTCGGAGTACGGGAGGGCCGCGGTCCAGTCCGGGTCCGCGAGGTCGGCGGTGACGAGGGTGACGCGCCGGTCCCCGGCGAAGTACCCCTCGGCGATGGTCAGCAGGGCGGGGTCGAGGTCGACGCCGACGCTCTCCGCCTTCGGGAAGCGCTTGAGCAGTCTGTCCGTGATACTCCCCGTGCCGCAGGCGAGGTCCAGGACCCTCGGCTCGGGGCCGGCGAAGGCCTCGACCATGTCCAGCATCACCCGGAACCGCTCCTCGCGGTCGGGCATGTACCACTCCTGCTGGCGGTCCCAGCTGTCCTGCCAGGCCCGCCAGTCGGTTCCGGTCGCGGCCGCGCTCTCGGTCATCCGCACTCCTCCGATCCGTAATACCCTCGGACTGAGAGCATTACTTACCTCATCCATCGCCGACACTAGCCCTCATCCGTAAGGACTACAAGTGGAACTGGCCTCTTACTCGGATTACGCCGTGCGTCTGGTCAACACCGAGGAGCCGGCCCGCGGCAAGGACGCGCTCACATCGGTGGAAGCCGTCCGCGAACTCTTCGGCGCGTCCCCGATGGCGCGCCGGGCCACCGACGCGGACGTCACCCGGTTCCGGTCGGTGCGGACCAGGCTCCGGGCGGTCTTCACCGCCGCGGACTCGGGCGACCAGACCCAGGCCGTCGACCTGCTCAACTCACTGCTCCTGGACTTCCCGGTGAGCCCGCAGGTCTCCGGCCACGACTTCCTCGACGAGGAGGGCCGGCCGCGCTGGCACATGCACCTCGCCGACCACCCGTCCAACGCGACCTCCGGCTACGCCGCGATCGCCGCCATGGGACTCGCCTTCCACCTCACCGAGTACGGCGTCGACCGGCTCGGCCTCTGCCAGGCCGCGCCCTGCCGCAACGCCTACCTGGACACGTCCACGAACCGCTCGCGCCGCTACTGCTCCGACCGCTGCGCCACCCGCGCCAACGTGGCCGCCTACCGGGCCCGCAAGCGCCTGGAGACCGAGCGGTCCGACAGCACGGGCCGCACCGCGGAGAACGCCCACACCAGCAGCCCGAGCGCCGACCTCGGACCCCGCGGACGGGGACGGTAGCGCGCCCGCACCCGGCCCAGCACCAGATCGTCGGGCACCGCGCCGAACACCCGGCTGTCCCCTTCGGCGTACGGGTTGTCCCCCAGCACCCACCAGCCCTCCTCGCGCCGCTCCGCCACCCGCTTCACGATCAGCAGGTCCTGCTGAAGCGGATGCCGCAGCACGGCCACCTCCCCGGCCCGCACGGCGGCGCCGTAGTGCACCAGCAGCCGGTCCCCGTGCGCCAGCGCGGGGAGCATGGAGGGCCCGGTCACCTCCGCGACTCCGAAGGGCGCACCCGGCTCCCGGCCCAGCCCCGTCATGGGCCACCTCCGTCTCTCGGTACGTTCCACCGCACGTTCCGCGATCACCCTGGACTTTTGACCCAAGCCCCAGGGGGCACCCGCGAAAACGCGCCTCTCACGGAGTAATCTCCCACCTGAGAAGACGATCACGAGGAAGGACAGCTCAATGCTCTCCCGCCTGTTTGCCCCCAAGGTGAAGGTCAGCGCACACTGCGACCTGCCCTGCGGCGTCTACGACCCGGCCCAGGCCCGTATCGAGGCCGAGTCGGTCAAGGCCGTGCAGGAGAAGATGGCCGCCAACGACGACCCGCACTACCAGTCCCGTGCCACGGTGATCAAGGAGCAGCGCGCGGAGCTCGCCAAGCACCACGTGTCGGTGCTCTGGAGCGACTACTTCAAGCCCCCGCACTTCGAGAAGTACCCGGAGCTGCACCAGCTGGTCAACGAGACCCTCAAGGCGCTCTCCGCGGCCAAGGCCTCGACCGACCCGAAGACGGGCGAGAAGGCCCTGGAGCTCATCGCCGAGATCGACCGGATCTTCTGGGAGACCAAGAAGGCCTGATCCCCACCCGGGCTGCCCGATCCGCACGCTCGCGATCGGCGCCGCCCGGCTGTCCGCACCCGGCCCGCAGGCCGCCGAACACGGCGTCCACGGCGGACCGGGTGCGGTCGTCTCCGCCCGGCCGCGGGCGGGCGGAGATCCGCAGCGTGATCACGGCGGACGCGTGCCCGAGGACGAGCCGCACCTGCTGGACGCTCGCGCCGCCGGCGAGGAGCGCGAGGAGCGCGAAGGCGCAGTAGTGCCGCGGGGCGCGGGTCACCGCGTGCGGCAGCCCGACGGGCTTGCGGCCCTCGCGTCCGGCGAACTCGCTCCCGGCCGCTTGGAGGACCCTGCGAGCGCAGTTCCAGTTCTTCCACCTGGTGGTCCAGCGCCGGTAGTTGAGGTGCTCGCCCTCCTCCATGGTGAAGAGCCCCTCCTCGGAGAGGCGTACGGCGAGGTGACGTCGGCCCAGGACCGGAACAGGCCGCACGGCAGCCGGCGCAAGCGGCATAAACCGCGGAGAGCGTGTGAGAGCGTGGGCTCCAGCAGCCCGAGGGCGCTTTGACCGGCCCACCGCGCTATCCGGCTACAACAGGTGAGCCCGCTGAGTGGCATGACGAATCCGTCCAGAGAGGGGCACCGGGGAATGAGTGTCGTGGAGAGCTGGTCCCGCGTAGTGGATCTCTTGCGGGAGCATGCTCCAGCCGATCACGCGGACCTGCCCGGCCCGGCCCCGGAGCCGGTACTCGCGGCCGCCGAGGAGCGCATGGGTGTCTCATTGCCTCAGGACCTGCGGGCGTGGCTGCTGCAGAACAACCCGGATCTTCCCGAGGACGATGTGGACGACGACGTGGCCTGCTGCGGTTACGCCGGGTTCCCGGACGAGACGAGCTTCTTTCTGGGCATCCGGGCGATGGAGAAGCTCTACGCGAACCACCCCTTGTCCGGTGGGGGCGAGTGGCGCGAGGAGTGGATCCCGTTCCTGTCGGATCGGGACAGCTGGGCGGGACGGTTCATCGACGCGAGGGACGGACGTATCGGCAGATGGTTCGTTGGTGCGCCCACGGTCACCGGCGAGTACGCGTCACTGGCTCACTACTTCGACTCCGTGGCGGAGATGCTGACGAGGATCGGCGCGGGGGACTATCCGGTCTGTTCCGTTGTCGATGGGCGACTTGTCTGGTCGTGAGGCCGCGACGCCGTGCATCAGCGCCGTCGAGGCGGTGTCCGTCGTGGCGGTGTCCGTCGAGGAGCTGCCGGCCGCGGAGAAGAGGCCGTCGGTGACGTCCTCGTCCGGCTCGACCCGCGCCTGCTGCGGAGCGGTCGGGTCTACCGTCGTATCGCCGTTCGGCCTGCGGCCGTTGTACGTGCCCGGCGCGAACGCCACCGCGTCGAAGGCGATGTCCGCCGACCCGATGCCGCCGCCGAAGTCGCCGAGCCCCGCCTCGGGGATCTGGTCGCCGAATTCACAGGCCCCCGGGTCCACCCACCCGTTGGCCTGGTTCGCGCGATCAGCTGCTCCGGAGCACCGGGAGCGCCGTGGGCATGGGCGCTCACGGCAGTCCGGCACAACACGAGCCGTCACCGTATACAATTACTCCACCACACAGGGTAGTTGATCTCTCATGCTGGCCAGGGACCCACTGAGGGGAGAGTCCCGGTGCACGGATACCGGCGTAGACAGCAGCCAAGCCGACGAGACCACCCTTCGACGAGCTGGCGTGGCCGGTGGCTGGGGCCCGCGGGAGCACTCACCGGCCTTGCCCTGACGATCTTCCTGCTGGTGGCGCAGGACGTGGTGCCGCGTGTCACGTCCTTCTTCTACGGCCTGTTCGAGGAGGACCGCAAGCTGGTGGTGCACGCGGCCTGGCCCGCGGAAGCCGAAGGGTGCGGCACGCAGACCGCGGTCGCCATGCCCGCCGGGGGTTTGGCGGTTCACGACCTCGACCTGGACAAGTTCGACCAGGACCCCCGCGACATCGCCGCGGCCGAAGGCGCCGCTTCCTGGGAGGTCGGCACCCTGACGCTGGCCTTCACCACCACCGGTGGCGACCCCGTCCACGTCCACTCGGCACAGCCACGGATCCTCAGCCGGCAGAAGCATGTTCCGCTCGACTGGGTGCTCCACAAGCGGCACGGATGCGGCGGTGGCGAGACCGGTGCCACCAGCACCGTTCGATCACTCGTGTTCGACCTTGACCGAAAGCGGATGGTGACCGTGGTCAACGGCAAGGAGCTACGGCTTGACGCACCGGGTGGTTCCCTGCTGACCGGCACGAGCGTGAGCAAGGAGAAGCCGCTCCACGCCAGTTTCGCCGTGCACAGCTGCTCGGCGTACTACGAATGGGTCCTCGATATCACCTACACCGAGAACGGCGAACGCAGGACGCACCGCGAAGGGCCGTTCCGCTCGGTGGGCGGCGTCCGCGGTGTCCCGATCTACGACATCGAGACGGTGGGCGGCGGCCGGAAGCTACTCGACACGTCCACCCGCACGGTGAACTCGTGCTCGTTGACGGAGGCGAAGCGGTGACCACCACTCCGGCCACGCGAAGGACCCCGCTGGTGATCGGCGCCGCCGTGGTCCTCCTGGTGGGCGCCCTCGCAGCATCGCTCTACGCCTGCGACCGACTGGGCGGAGACAGGGAACCCACCGCCCGTCAGTGGACCTACCTCCCGATAGACGAGGTACCCGTCCAGGGCGCCCCCTTCCATCCGCAGTTCCTGAGCAGCGACGGACAGACCATGGTTGCCGTCGGAAACGCCCTCGACAAGGGTGACACCAGCCCGGACCTGAACGCCTGGTACACCACCGACGGGCTGCAATGGCAGACCGGTGACCTCATCTCCCACAGTCGCGCCCCAGGTGAGTACTCCTTGGTCTCCGGACTGACCCACTGGGGCGGAGGGTTCTTCGCCGTGGGCGCGCGCACCAGCACCCAGGGGGTGCGTAGCTGGCTGGGAACGACCGCCTGGCGTTCCCCGGACGGGAAGAACTGGCAACGCGTCAGTATTCCCCCGCACGACGGTTCCCTCTTCAACCTGCCCACGCTGTACTCCGACAGCGTCAACGTCTACTCGAACCTCGGCGGAAGCACCATGTGGAGGCTGACACCGGACGGCTCGGAGTGGGAGGAGTTCCCTCTCCAGGGCCTCGAACTCTGCTCCTACGAGCACGACGCCGGCCCGGGCGGGCCGGGCCTCGTCGCCTACGGCCACTGCTCCGACGACATCCCCGGCGAGACAGTCGAGGCCGGGGCCGAACCGCGTATCCGGCCGGCAATCCTCACCATTGACGAGCGGGGTGAGGTGAACGAGGTGAGTTCCCGAATCCGTCCACGGCTGCTCTACGAGACCGCCGGGGTCGCCAGGAACGGTGAGACCCTGGTGGCGGCGGGATTCGCGGACCTTGATGACGCCACGGGGTCCTCAAGTGGAGCGGGATCAGAAGGTGGTGACACCGGGCCGGGTGACGGCGCCGGACCGGGTGGTGACACCGGACCAGGAGAGGACGCCGGAGCGGGAGAGGACAACGGGCCGGGAGAGGACACCGGACCGGGAGAGGACACCGCCGGCAACATGCGGCTGGTCGTCGCGCGTTCACTCGACGGCGGCGTGAGCTGGTCTCCCGCCACCCCGCTGCCGGTGGAGCCGCCCGCCCTGCCCAATTCCGCGATGGTTGACCGCATGGTCCACGCGGACGGCTCCTTCCTGGCGCTGGGCAGGGTCATCCTCCTCAACAAGTCCCATCCGACGATCTGGGAGTCGAAGGACGGCCAGGAGTGGTCCTCCCGGCGGCTCCCGACCTTCGGCGACGAGGGACTGCTCAGTTCCGCCGCGACCATCAAGGGCCACACGGTGGTCCTCGCCGCCCTGGGCACCGGCAACGCCGCCGTCAAGGGACTCTTCGTGGACTTCGCGGTCCGCTCCGACACCACCGCACCGGACCTCTCACCCACGCCCGAGGCGACCCCCGCCAGCGACCCGGTCGCCCTGCTCGGCACCTGGCGGGGAAACGTCAGCAGCCCCGACGGATCACAGGAACGCGCCGTCTCCCTGACCATCACCCGCGCGCCGGGCCGTGGCCCGGTCACATCCGACTCGCTGAGCGGGAAGATCGTCGTCGGAAACCTGGCCACCTGCACCGCACAACTCGGGAAACCGACCCAACCCCCCGGCAGACCCCTCACGTTCGGTGTGCCCTCACCGTCCTTCTGGCCGGAGACCATGCTCAGCGGCCGCCGCCCCTACTGCCCGAACGCCTTCGAAATCCAGCTGGAAGCCGGCGATCAGCTCCAGTGGTCCGGGAACGGCGGATTCACCGGAACCCTGACCCGCCCCGGGGCCGACGGCCAGGACAGCTCGGAGGAACCGGGCTGAGCCCGTCATCACCCACCCGGGCGAACGGCAGCCGCCGTGTGCCCGCTCAGGGGCCCGGTCGCCGGGCGGGCACCGGGAGGGAGACGGGAACGAACGGGTCGGTCAGCCCAGCGGGGCGTAGACCGTGGCGGCGGTGCGGCCGGTACCGTCTCCCCCTCTGCGGTCATCGCGACGTCGGTGAAGCCGTCGTCGGCCCGACTCGGCAGAGCAGGCGTGTGTCAATGCCCTGTGATCGTCCGCCGTTGGCGGCCGATCGGCATCCCGCAGGTGGTCGGCGTGATCGGTTCTGATCCACTTCTTGTGGGGAAGGGCGGTGCGTTGAGCCCACGCGGGCGGCCCGGCCGTGCGCGGCCGACGGCGGGCCCGCGCCCGGATGGCGTCCCCGGCCCGCGCAGACCGCTCAAGGCCCGCCTCCTCGGAGTCCGCGCCCCACCGAGATCCGCCCCATCTCACCGGAGTCACCCGGGCGAGGCCCGCCGCCCCGGACTTCGCACCCTCGCAGGACCCAGCAGGACCACCGGCCCGCAGGGTCTCTCCCCGCAGGGCCTGATGGTCGTGTCCCGATAACGCGAGGGCGCCCCCGCGGCGCCCGGAGACCGGAGCCGGACGCCGGAGCCGGACGCCGGGGCCGTGTGCGCGCAGGCCACGGCCCGTCACCCGGTGGTCGGCGACCCGGCCGGGCGGGCGACCCGGCCGGCCCCGAGCAGCGGATGCGGGGCCGCCTCCGGAAGGGGGCGCGCCGCCCGAGTCCGGCCACCCGGCCACCCGGCGGGCCGCTCAGGCGCTTTCCAGCAGCCTCCCGCCCAGTTCGGCACCCTCCGGCAACTGCCGCCGGATGCGCCCGAGCGCCGCGTCGAAGTCGCCTCCGGCCACCCCGGACTCGTACGCCGCCCCGCCGAAGAGCAGGGTGAGGTTCAGGTCCACCCGGCCGGGCGTGCCCTCGGGCCCGGCTTCGCCGAGTGCCAGCAGACAGGCGAGGGTGGCCTGGTCCGCCGCTCCGTCCAGAGTGACGGGCAGCGCCATGTCCCATTCCAGTACGCAGCCGGAGAGGCGTTCGCCCGACTCCACCGCGGCCAGGGCGGCGAATTGCGGCCCCGCGTACTCGACTCCCCTGATGCGGGTGCTCACTCTGTGCCCGCCCGAGGCGGTCGCCAGGGCGATCGCCTCCGCTCCGCGGCGGTCCCGGTACCAGCCGGTCCACACGTCCGTCGACTCCGTTGACATGGCGCGGACTGTAGCGGTACGAGGGGTCGGGTTGCACAGCCGGTCGGCTCTCGAACGGTCCTCCGCAGGTCCGTTCAGGCGAACGGGCCCCGGTCGGCCCCTCGCTCGGCCTCGCCGCACACCTCCCTCTCCCGAGTCCCGGCCGGCTCGTCCGGCCGTGACCGGGCCGCCGCCGGAGCACTTCACGCTGCCCGACGTGCGCTCCCGCCGGGAGGCGGACGAACTGGTGGGCACCGTGGTCAACCGGATCGTCCCCGAGACCCGACGGGCCGGGCTTCGGGTGGAACAGGTCCGGCGCGGCCCGGTCCTCCGCGGGGTTCGGCGCGAACCGGTGCCTCGCCGGGTTCGAGACGACCGGTGCCTCGCGGGGTTCGGCGTACGGACCGGGGTCCGCCCTCTGGACCGTGTGCCGCGCAAGGACCGGGATCCGCCCTACGGAGCGGGGGTCCGCCCCGCGTCCCGCCCCACGCCCCCGCTCCCCCGCGCGCCGGGCTCCCGCCACATGGGCCACATCTGCGGGCCGTCGGGGAGCCGGATGGCGCTGTCCGTGAACGCGAAGCCCATCCGCCGGTAGAGGTGGCAGCTGCGGGCACTGCTCGCCTCCAGGTAGGCGGGCAGGCCCTCCCGGTCGCACCGCTCCAGGGCGGGCCCCAGCAGAGCGGTGCCGAGCCCCTCGCCCTGGCGGTCCGGGGAGACGGCGATCAGCAGCAGGTACTCGTGCGCCCTGCCCTGCGGATGGACCGCACCGGTCAGCCGACCGATGAGTTCGGCCCGTTCGTTGTCCGGGTCGGCGGTCTCCCGCATCCGGGCGGGGGTGTCGTCCTCCTCTTCGGGCGCCTCCGCGGGCACATGGAGCCAGAGAGCGGCCGCGGTCCCGTCCTCGATCAGATCGACCCGCCCCTCGGCGAGCGCGGTGTCGAGGAAGACACCGAGGAAGACGCCGTGCACCCGGCGGCGGTGGGCCTCGTCGGGGAAGACCCAACCGCTGACCGGGTCGTGCATGAACGCCTCGTCGAGCAGCCGCACCACCGCCTCTCGGTCCCGCTCTCCCGCCTGCCGAATCCGTACGCCCATGTCCGGGCCGCCTCTCCGCGATCGTCAACTGGCCGCTGCGATCCTAGGTTTGCGGCCCGGACGGCGCACGCACCGGCCCACCCGGGCTCGGTCCCGGCTCAGCGGCTCCGGCGTGTGACGAACTCGGCCAGCGCGAGCAGGTCCCCCGCCGCCCCGAGGTCGGGCACGGCGCGGGAGAGCTGCTGCACGGCCCGGCCCATCCGGTCCGCCGCCTGGAGCTGGGCCCAGTCCCGGCCCCCGGCGCGCTCCACCGCGTCCGCGGCCCTGGCGACCGCCCCCGGGCCCATCGGCCCGGCGTACAGCTCGGCGAGTTCCGCCCCCGCCTCGGTGCCCGAACCCAGGGCCGCCACCACCGGCAGCGACTTCTTGTGCGCGGCCAGGTCGGCGCCCGCCGGCTTGCCCGTGCGGTCAGGGTCGCCCCAGATGCCGATGAGGTCGTCGATCAGCTGGAAGGCGAGTCCCGCCTCCCTGCCGAACGCGTCCATCGCGGCGGTCTCCTCCTCGCCCGCCCCCGCGTACAGCGCGCCGAGGGCACAGGCGCAGCCCAGCAGCGCCCCGGTCTTGGCCGTGGCCATGGCGATGCACTCGTCGAGGGAGACCTCCCCGGGCCCGCGCTGCTCGAAGGCGCAGTCCGCCTGCTGGCCCGCGCAGAGTTCGATCACACAGGCCGCCAGCCGCGCGGAGGCCGCCGCGGCGGCCGGATGCCGGTCCTCGGCGAGCAGCCGCAGCGCCAGGGCCTGCATCGCGTCACCCGCGACGATGGCGTCCGGGGTGCCGAACACCGTCCAGGCGGTGGGCCGGTGCCGGCGGGTGGCGTCCTCGTCGATGACGTCGTCGTGGAGCAGGGTGAAGTTGTGTACGAGTTCCACGGCCGCGGCCGGGCGCAGCGCCTGGTGCGGGTCCCCGTCGAGCGCCCGGGCCGCTGCGAGCACCAGGGCCGGCCTGATCGCCTTGCCGGCCGGCCCGGCGGCGGGAGTGCCGTCGGCGTGCTCCCAGCCGAAGTGGTACATCGCGACACGGCGTATGGAGGCGGGAAGGGACCCGACGGTGTCCCGCAGCCGGGGGTCGACGGCGCTGCGGGTGCGTTCCAGGAGCCGGGCCGCCTCGGGTGCGTCGGTGGCCGCGGTGTCCGCTCTGGTGATGGTCACGGTCTCGTCCTCTGCTGAAAGGGGGTGACAGGGGTGACAGGGGCGACAGGGGTGAAGGAGGTGCTGGCAGGGGTGACGGGGCTGGCAGGGCTGACGGCAGGGGCGGGGCGGGAGCGGCGGCGTGCCGCCCCCGCCGGTGGCGGCGCCGGGCGTCAGTGCCAGCGGCTCACCTCGACGTTCTCCAGCACGCCCAGTGCGTCGGGCACCAGGACCGCCGCCGAGTAGTAGGCCGTGACCAGGTAGGAGATGAGGGCCTGCTCGTCGATGCCCATGAAGCGGACGGAGAGGCTGGGCTCGATCTCGTCGGGGATGCCGGCCTGGTGGAGACCGATCACGCCCTGGTCGTCCTCGCCCGTACGCATGCAGATGATCGAGGTGGTACGGGCCTTCGAGATCGGGATCTTGTTGCACGGGAAGATCGGCACACCGCGCCAGGAGGGGATGCGGCTGCCCCCGATGTCCACGGTGTCCGGGTAGACGCCGCGCCTGCTGCACTCCCTGCCGAAGGCCGCGATGGCCCGCGGATGGGCCAGGAACAGCCTGGAGCCGCGCCGGCGGGAGAGCAGCTCGTCCATGTCGTCGGGGCCGGGCACGCCGTCGTGCGGCTGGAGCCGCTGTCCGTAGTCGCAGTTGGCCAGGAGGCCGAAGTCCTTGTTGTTGACGAGTTCGTCCTCCTGGCGCTCGCGCAGCGCCTCGACCGTCAGCCGCAACTGCTGCTCGGTCTGGTTCATCGGCTGGTTGTAGAGGTCGGCGACCCGGCTGTGCACCTTCAGCACGGTCTGTGCGACGCTCAGCTCGTACTCGCGCGGTGCGGCCTCGTAGTCGACGAACGTGTGCGGGACGACCGCCTCTCCGACGTGGCCGGCCGAGAGGTCGATGGCGGCCTCCCCGTACTTGTTGGTCCGCTGGTGGGGGACCGACACCACGGACCGGAGATGTCCGGAGAGTGACTCGGCGCGGTCCGCGAGGGTCAGCACGTCCTGCCGGGTGAGCTCCAGCGCGATGCAGGCCGTGTCGGCCCGGACGGTGAACTCCCATACGGCGTCGCCGTCGACCAGCGACCTCTCGCCGAAGTAGGAGCCGTCGGCGAGGACGCCGAGCACGGCCTCGTCGCCGTAGGGCCCGGTGCCGATCTGCTCCACCCGGCCGTGCGCGAGGAGGAACACCCGGTCCGTCGCCTCGCCCTTCGCCGCCAGCACGTCACCCGGCGCGAACCGCACCTGCCGGCAGCGCTGGGCCAGTTCGCGCAGCACGGCCTCGTCGTCGTATCCCCGCAGGGGAGGCAGTTCGCCGAGCTCCCCCGGGATGACCTCGACCTGGCTGCCCGTCTGGACGAAGGTGACGCGCCCGTCGCCGACCGCGTAGCTGAGCCGGCGGTTCAGCCGGTAGGTACCGCCCTGCACCTGGACCCAGGGCAGCATCCGCAGCAGCCACCGTGAGGTGATCTCCTGCATCTGGGGGGCCGACTTGGTGGTGGTCGCCAGGTTCCGCGCAGCGGCCGTACCCAGACTCTGCTGCGGCGGTGCCGCGTCCTGGCCGCTCTCGCGCACCTCGTCACCGAGCGGACCGTCCGTACCAACCGACATGGGGCTCCTTCGTAATCATGGGTTGACCTGCGACGAAGAGCCTTTCAGCACGGTGCGTGCACGCGCCATCACACAAATGAGTGGGACTGAACGATGATGTGCGAAGCGCGGGCGCGAGCGTTTCGGCGCGCTGGCCGGATCGGCTCGCACATCGTGCGAACGGGCCGCCTCGCCGGGGAGTTGCGGGTAAAAGCTCCATACCCACACATCCAGCCGTGAAGGAGTCGGCCATGGCCCCACCCATGTCCGCGGACAGCTTCCTCGACGCCCTGCTCGGCGAGGGGCTGACGATCGTCCAGGTCGGTGCCTGGCGCACCCACAACCGCGACCACATCGGCCCCTGGGGCCCCGTGCACGGGGTGATGATCCATCACACCGCCACCTCGGGCACCGCGGACACCGTGCGCCTCTGCCGTGACGGCTACCAGGGCCTGCCGGGCCCGCTGTGCCACGGCGTCATCGCCAAGGACGGCAGGGTCCACCTCGTCGGGTACGGCAGGACCAACCACGCCGGGCCGGGCGACGACGACGTCCTGCGCGCCGTCATCGCCGAGACGGCGCTGCCCCCCGACGACGAGGCGAACACGGACGGGAACCCGCACTTCTACGGATTCGAGTGCGAGAACCTCGGTGACGGAAGGGACCCGTGGCCGCGGGTCCAGCTGGAGGCGATCGAGCGAGCGGCCGCCGCCGTCTGCCGGCGCCACGGGTGGGGCGCGCCCTCGGTCATCGGGCACCTGGAGTGGCAGCCGGGGAAGATCGACCCACGGGGATTCACCATGAGTTCCATGCGCGCCCGGATCGCCGAACGGCTCGCCTGACGGGGGCCCCGCGAGCGCGGCCCGCGCGGGCCGGTGTGCCGGCGGTCGCGGCCGGCGGACTCACCGGGCCGACACCCCCACCGAGCAGGCGGGAGCACGGCCGGGCCGTGCTCCCGCCACGCGGGGCGGCGGGCTGCCCGCGCGAGCGGGCCCCGCCGCTCGGACAGAAGCACCGTGTGAACGCGGCGAGCGCGGCGGGGAGCCACCAGAGCAGGCTTCCCGCCGACGCGGGTATCACCCCGCACCGGTCCTCGGCGGCACCCGGCCGGGCCCCGGCCGGGCCGGGGCGGCGAGAACGGCCGGGGAACGACGGGGGCAACGGCCGGGTGAACGACGGGGGGAACACATCCGGCCCCGGCTGCCTCCCTTCCCCCGTTACCCTTCTCGTGGCCCTGAAACGGGGTGCCTGGCCTCCGGGCCCGGTACGGCTGTCTGCCCCCTGTCGAAGGGATGACCCGGGGGTGTCCTGGCACACGTCGCGGTCCGCCACCGGCATCGGAGGCTCCGGGCCGAACAGGAGATGCGGGGCCGGGTCCATGGTCGTGTCCGGATTCGTGACGGCCGTGATGGCCGTGATGGCCGTGATGCTCCGTGCCCCAGGATGGAGGACGTATCCCTCCCCGAATCAGGGACAGTCGTACCGTTGCGCACCACGGTTCAAGAACGCCCACATGTCGCCGGGGGAAGTCTTGGACACCGCTCTACGATCAGCTGTGGAAGACGCCAAGCTCACGCCCCGGAGGCTTGCCACGCGCATCGGTGTGGCGCCCAGGACGGTGGAACGGTGGCTGACCGGCGCCGAACTCGTACCGCATGCAGGAAACCGCGTCGACGCGTGCCGGGCGCTGAAGGTGAATGAAGACGTGATCTGGCCCAAGGCTGTTCAGGTTCGATCATGACGCGCTCGTGACGCCCCACCCGGCCCCGCTCGCCGGCCACGGCTCACCCCTCCTCCATCCGCGCCGCCGGCGAGACGGCGGAATGTTCGACCGGTTCGCGGAGCACGCCGAGGAGCTGTGGGGCCGGGGAGTGCCCCGGACGCCGTGACGGGACGGCGAGAAGGCGAAGCGACAATGGGCGGGTGAGCCAGCCCGTAGACCTCGACCGTGCACTCCGGCCCCGGCTGCCCTCCCCCTTGCAGGAGGTGCGGGACGAGCGCTTCGCGCGGCACGGGCTGCGGCTGCTGCTCAAGCGGGACGACCTCATCCACCCCGAGCTGCCCGGCAACAAGTGGCGCAAGCTGGCACCGAACCTGCGTGCGGCGGCCGGCCGGACCGTGCTCACCTTCGGCGGCGCGTACTCCCACCATCTGCGCGCCACGGCCGCCGCCGGGCGGCTGCTCGGCTTCCCCACGATCGGTGTCGTCCGGGGCGACGAACTCGCCGCGCGACCCCTCAACCCTTCGCTCGCCGCCTGTGCCGCCGACGGGATGCGGCTGCACTTCGTGGACCGGGCCACGTACCGCCGCGTGTCCGACCCGGAGGTGCTCGCGGAGCTGCTGGAGCGCTGCGGGGCGCCGGAGGGGTGCCGGGTCGTCCCGGAGGGCGGCAGCAACGCTCTCGCGGTGCGGGGCTGTACGGAGCTGGGCCGCGAGCTGCGGGGCGTGGCCGATGTGGCCGCCGTGGCGTGCGGGACGGGAGGGACGCTCGCCGGGCTTGCCGCCGGGCTCGCCTACGGACTCGGGGACGGACCCGCCGCCGGACCCGCCGCCGGACCCGCCGCCGGGCCCGCCGCCGGACTGGGGCACGGACCCGCCGCCGGACTCGGTGACGGGGCGCGGGCACTCGGAGTGCCCGTGCTCAAGGGCGGCTTCCTGGGCGAGCGGACGGCCGCCCTCCAGAGAGAGGCCTTCGGGGCGAAGGTCGGCGACTGGTCGCTCGACGAGCGGTTCCACTTCGGCGGGTACGCCCGCGTCCCACCGGCTCTCGAGGCCTTCGCGCGGGACTTCGAGGCACGCCACGGGCTGCCCGTGGAGCGTCTCTATGTCGCCAAAATGCTCTACGGACTCGTCGCCCTCGCCGGCGAGGGCGCCTTCCCGCCGGAAACGGCCGTGGCGGCGGTGATCACCGGCGGGCCTCAGCCCGAGGCCTCGCGGTAGGCGGCCGCCTCCTCGAGATCCAGCCGCCGCAGCAGCGCCCGCATCATCTCGTCGTCGATCCGGCGTTCGTCGCGGAGCCGCACGAACACCGCGCGCTCGGCCTGGATCACCTCGCGGGTGAGGCGGCGGTAGGTGCCGTCGGCGGACTCGCCCGTGACGGGGTTGACCGCCCCGAGCCTCTCCCACGGCGAGTTCCTGCGGTGTTCGAGGACCGTGCGCAGCCGGTCGAGGAGGGGACCCGGGAGGGCGTTGGCCGGATCGGCGACGAGTTCCTCCAGCCGTCGCTCCGCCGCGCGGGACGCCTCGCTCTGGGCCTGCGCCTCGGCCAGGGTGACGCTCAGCGGGTCGCGCTCGGGGAGCTTCAGGGCACGGATCAGCGCGGGCAGGGTGAGCCCCTGCACCACCAGGGTGCCGATCACCGTGGTGAAGGTGAGGAACAGGATCAGGTTGCGCGCCGGGAAGGGCTCTCCCGCGGACGTGAGGACCGGGATGGAGAACGCGATCGCCAGGGACACCACGCCCCGCATCCCGGCCCAGCCGACGATCACCGGGGCCCGCCAGTCCACACCGGGCTCGCGCTCCCGGATGCGCCGCGACAGCATCCGCGGGACGAAGGTGGCGGGGAAGACCCACACGAAGCGGGACGCCACCACGACGCCGAAGACGAGGACGGCGTACCCGGCGACCTCCTGGGCCGAGAACGAGCCGATCTGCCCCACGACCGGCGCGAGTTGCAGCCCGATCAGCGCGAAGACGGCCGACTCGAGGACGAAGGCGGCCATCCGCCAGACCGCCTCCTCCTGGAGCCGGGTGGCGAAGTCGACCTGCCAGGACCGGTGCCCGAGGAAGAGGGCGACGACCACGACGGCCAGCACGCCGGAGGCGTGCACGTGCTCGGCGGCGGCGTAGGCGACGAAGGGGATCAGCAGGGACAGGGTGTTCTGGAGCAGGGGTTCGCCGAGACGGGTCCGCAGCCAGTGGATCGGCACCATCAGCACCAGGCCGACGCCGACGCCCCCGGCCGCGGCGACGAGGAACATCCCGACGCCCTCGCCCCAGGTGATGCCCTCGCCGACCGCGGCCGCCAGGGCCACCCGGTAGGCGGTGATGGCGGTGGCGTCGTTCACCAGGGACTCGCCCTGGAGGATCGTGGTGATCCGGCCGGGCAGGCGGAGCCTGCGGGCGACCGCGGTCGCCGCCACCGCGTCGGGCGGGGCGACCACCGCGCCGAGCACGAGTGCGGCGGTCAGCGGGAGGCCGGGGATCACCAGGTGCGCCGCCCATCCCACGACGAGGGTCGCGAAGAGGGTGTAGCCGACGGAGAGCAGGGCGATGGGGCGGATGTTGGCCCGCAGGTCGAGGTACGAGCTGTCCAGCGCGGCGATGTGCAGCAGCGGCGGCAGGATCAGCGGCAGCACGATGTGCGGGTCCAGGGTGTACGCCGGGACTCCGGGCAGGTACGAGGCGACCAGACCGGCCGCGACGAGGAGCAGCGGCGCGGGCACCACCGTCCTGCGGGCGATCCCGGCGACCGCGGCACTCGCCGCGACCAGCGCCACCACCGACAGCGCATCCATGATCCGCTCCTCAGCCGCCCGCGTCGTAACCTGGCCATCATGAGCGAGTGCCCGCACGTTCTCGACCTGCCGCGCCCCGAACCCGGGCGCCTGAGCGACACCTGCCTCGTGTGCCGGGCCGAGGGGACGCACCCGGTGCAGCTGCGGATCTGCCTGACGTGCGGGTACGTGGGGTGCTGCGACTCGTCACCGGGCCGGCACGCCTTCCACCACGCCGAGCAGGAGGGACATCCGGTGATGCGCACCCTGGAGCACGGTGAGAGCTGGCGATGGTGCTTCGCGGACGGTTCGATCGTCTGACGTCCGGGTACGTCAAAGCTCCGCCGACTTCTCGCAATTGAGGGCCGCAGAACACTAGCCACTGTGCGTACCCATGGGCTTACCATGAGTGACAGCGCCGGGTAGGGGTCCCCGGCGACACGGCACCATGGATCGCGATAGCGTCGCCAGTCCAGGTACTGGCTGCGCACCGAAGCGCAGCACTCGACTCCGGGACGCCCTCCCGGAGCCTCGATCGACCTTGTGCCACCTTGGAGGTGAGGGTGTCCGACATCGCAGGCGAGCCCGGGACCCAGGACTTCGTGGAAGTCCGGCTGCCGGCTGCGGGTGCCTACCTGTCCGTGCTGCGTACGGCCACGGCCGGCCTCGCGGCGCGCTTGGACTTCACCCTCGACGAGATCGAGGACCTGCGCATCGCGGTCGACGAGGCGTGTGCGATCTTGCTACAGCAGGCCGTCCCCGGATCCGTCCTCAGCTGCGTCTTCCGGCTCGTCGACGACTCCCTGGAGGTCACGGTCTCGGCCCCGACGACCGACGGCCGCGCCCCGGAGCGCGACACCTTCGCCTGGACGGTGCTCTCCGCACTGGCCGGCAAGGTCGACTCCTCCGTGGCGGAGGACCGCACGGTCTCCATCAGCCTGTACAAGCAGCGCGGCGCGGGACCCGGGCCGGCGTGAGGGACGGGGACGGTCCGGTGCGCGACGAGGAGCGGATTTCCGGAACGCGGAACGGCGGGCCCACGGCCCCGGCGGAGCCGGCCGGCGCGCCGGCGGGCATCCCGGAGCAGCAGGCCAGGCCGCACCCGGTGGACGAGCGTGACGGCCTCCCGGCCGCGGCGGAGCAGAAGCAGGCTGGGGGTGGTACCTCCCGGGCGAGGCACTGGCAGAGGGCGGCCATGAGCGACCACGAGCACGACCTCAGGGAACACGGGCACCACGCTCCGAACAACCGGAGCGAGGCGCGTTCGATGTTCATCGCGCTGCGCGGACTTCCGGAGGGCTCCCCCGAGCGTGCCGAACTCCGGAACCAGCTGGTGCGGATGCATCTGCCCCTGGTGGAGCACCTGGCCCGCCGCTTCCGCAACCGCGGCGAGCCGCTCGACGACCTCACCCAGGTCGCGACGATCGGGCTGATCAAGTCCGTGGACCGGTTCGACCCCGACCGGGGCGTCGAGTTCTCGACCTACGCGACGCCGACGGTCGTGGGGGAGATCAAGCGGCACTTCCGCGACAAGGGCTGGGCGGTGCGGGTCCCCCGGCGGCTCCAGGAGCTGCGGCTCGCACTGACCACGGCGACCGCGGAGCTGTCCCAGCAGTACGGCCGCTCCCCCACGGTCCACGAACTCGCCGAGCGGCTCGGTATCTCCGAGGAGGAGGTCCTTGAGGGCCTGGAGTCCGCCAACGCGTACTCGACGCTCTCGCTGGACGTCCCCGACACCGACGACGAGTCCCCGGCGGTCGCCGACACCCTGGGTGCCGAGGACGAGGCGCTGGAGGGCGTCGAGTACCGCGAGTCGCTGAAGCCGCTGCTGGAGGATCTGCCGCCCCGGGAGAAGCGGATTCTCCTTCTCCGGTTCTTCGGCAACATGACGCAGTCGCAGATCGCCCAGGAGGTCGGGATCTCCCAGATGCACGTCTCCCGCCTCCTCGCGCGCACGCTCGCACAACTCCGCGAGAAGCTGCTGGTCGAGGAGTGACCCTCCGGCGGTTCCGGGCGGTCGATCCCACGCAGGGCCGTCGATCCCACTCCGCGGTCGATCCCACGCAGGGCCGCCGATCCCACTCCGCGGTCGATCCACGCCGGACGGTCCGTCCACGCCGGGCGGTCGATCCCCCCGCTTCCCCGGCTTCCCCGGCCGCCGGAGACGACGGCTGCGCGCGGCCACCGCTCCCGGCGGGCAGCCGTGGGCGGCGCTGCACGGAGACGACGCGTGGGGGCGCCGCCTTCGGAGGCTATGCACGGCCTCGGATGCCCAGCGCCTGCGCCGTACGCGGGTCGAGCAGCAGCACCAGCGCGGTGACGGCCACGGCGGCCAGCAGAATGCCCGCGGGGATCAGCGCGCCCGACGCGCGGAGCAGGGTCCAGGCCACCGGCAGCGCCATGATCTGGGTGATGATCGCGGGGCCGCGGCTCCAGCCGCGCCCCAGCAGCAGTCCGCGTGCGGCGAGCAGCGGGATGAGGCCCAGCGCGATCAGCGTCACCCCGCCCGTCCCGGCCTGCGAGGTGCTCTCCGGGTCGCCGGTCAGGCCCGAGACCAGCATGTAG
This sequence comes from Streptomyces spongiicola, assembly GCF_003122365.1. Taxonomy (NCBI): domain Bacteria; kingdom Bacillati; phylum Actinomycetota; class Actinomycetes; order Kitasatosporales; family Streptomycetaceae; genus Streptomyces; species Streptomyces spongiicola. The sequence continues at coordinate 5,285,418 of NZ_CP029254.1, read as the reverse complement.
AGGCCGCCGACGAAGAGCGCCAGGGCCTGGAAGCCGCACAGCGCGGCCGCCGCGGCCGGCCTGCCGGGCCGCCGCCCCACGGGGGCGCCGGGGACGGTCTCGGGAGTCTGCTCTGCACCGCTCACCCATGCAGGGTAGCCCCGCGCCCGGTCCGGCCCGCAGGGCGTACGGGGGGCCGGGGCGCACGCCCCGGACTGGGCCGTGTACCGCGCGGTAGGTACCCTGGCGGCCATGCGCGCACTCCTCGTGGTCAACCCGGCGGCAACCACCACCAGTGCCCGCACCCGCGACGTCCTGATCCACGCACTCGCGAGCGAGATGAAGCTGGAGGCCGTCACCACCGAGTACCGGGGCCACGCGCGCGACCTCGGCCGACGGGCCGCCGACTCCGACGACATCGACATGGTCGTGGCGCTGGGCGGCGACGGCACGGTCAACGAGGTCGTGAACGGGCTGCTGCACGCTGGCCCGGACCCCGACGCCCTGCCGCGGCTCGCGGTCGTCCCCGGCGGCTCCACGAACGTCTTCGCCCGCGCCCTGGGGCTGCCGAACGACGCCGTGGAGGCCACCGGCGCCATCCTGGACGCTTTGGAGACGGGGAGCGGCCGCACGGTGGGGCTCGGCATAGCGGCCGGTACACCGGGCACACCGGACGAGGGCGTTCCGCCCCGCTGGTTCACCTTCTGCGCCGGCTTCGGCTTCGACGCCGGAGTCGTCGGCAGGGTCGAGCAGCAGCGGGAGCGCGGCCGGATCTCGACGCACTCCCTCTACATACGCCAGGCGGCGCGGCAGTTCCTCGCGGACCCGCACCGCCGCAGCGGTGCGATCACCCTGGAACGCCCCGGGGCGGACCCCGTGCGCGAGCTGGTGCTGTCCATCGTCTGCAACGCCTCCCCCTGGACCTACCTGGGCAACCGCCCGGTGTACGCGACCCCGGCGGCGTCCTTCGACAGCGCCCTGGACGTGCTCGGGCTGAGCCGGCTGTCGACCCCCGCGCTGGCCCGCTACGCGACCCAGCTGCTCACCTCGACCCCGGACCGCGGGCCGCGCGGCAGGCATGTGGCCTCTTTTCACGACCTCACGGACTTCACCTTGCATTCGAAGGTCTCACTCCCCTTCCAGATGGATGGTGACCACCTCGGACTGCGCAGCAGCGTGACGTTCACAGGCGTACGCCGTGCACTGCGTGTGATTGTGTGAGCGGAACGGGCAAAAGTCCTTCCACTCGAACGTTTAGGCGCGGATCCACCCCATGGAAGTACGGCTGTGACCTAGTCGACACCGAGGAATCAAAAAAAACTTTCCGGAAGGGGTTGTATCCGCCGCCGAGGTTTGCGAATCTCTACGTGGCGCTCGGGACGGCCCGCAGGACCGGCCTCCGCTGAGAGCCAGAACCCCTCCTCAGCCAGGACCGCAGCCAGTTCATCTGGATGCAGGCCCTTCCCTTGCGGGGGGATTCGTGAAAGCGTTCACATTCACAAGCAACTTGCACGTAATACCAAGAGAGGTAGCAGCCATGGACTGGCGTCACAACGCCGTTTGCCGCGAGGAAGACCCCGAGCTGTTCTTCCCCATCGGCAACACCGGTCCTGCGCTGCTGCAGATCGAGGAAGCCAAGGCCGTCTGCCGTCGCTGCCCCGTCATGGAGCAGTGCCTGCAGTGGGCGCTCGAGTCCGGCCAGGACTCCGGCGTCTGGGGTGGCCTCAGCGAGGACGAGCGCCGCGCCATGAAGCGCCGCGCCGCCCGCAACCGGGCACGCAACGCCAGCGCCTGAGCCCCCTGCCAACAGCCTGAGCCCGGCGGCGCGTACGGCGAGTACGCACTCACCGCCCCCGAGCCGCAGCGCGCAGCAGTATCCCGCAGCTTTCGAGCCCCGGACCATCTCCAGCGGTCCGGGGCTCGCTGTCGCGCACCGCGGGCAGGCACGCCCGTTCCCGCACCGGCCCGGCGGCCCACCGGCCGCAGCGGATCCCTCCCGCGTCCGCCCCGCACGCCCCCGGAGGAGCCGCCCCACACGTGCCGCCCGGAGCAGCCGCTCCGGAGGGCTGCGCGAAGCCCCTCGGGAGGGCTACACGAAGCCGCTCCGGAGGGCTGCCCGAAGCCGCTCGGCGAAAGGCCCGTGGGCCGTCCCGCCCGGATGCCCGGAGCCGTCCCGCCCGGTTGCCGGGGCTACTTCTGGCTCCGGACGGGAATGTCCAGGACCACCCGCGTCCCCCGCCCGGCGGCCGGCTTCATGTCGAAGGTGCCGCCCAACTCCCCCTCCACCAGCGTCCTGATGATCTGGAGCCCCAGGTTTCCCGCCGTCTTCGCGTCGAAGCCCTCGGGCAGCCCCCGGCCGTCGTCCTGCACGGTTATCAGCAGCCGCTCGGCGGACCGGGGGCCGCTGCGCACCGCCGACACCTCGACGGTGCCGTGCTCCCCCGGCGCGAAGGCGTGCTCCAGCGCGTTCTGCAGGACCTCGGTGAGGACCATGGAGAGCGGGGTGGCGACCTCGGCGTCGAGGATTCCGCAGCGGCCGCTGCGCCGGCAGTCCACCTTGCCGGGGGAGATCTCCGCCACCATGGCGAGGACCCGGTCCGCGATCTCGTCGAACTCGACCCGTTCGTCCAGGTTCTGGGACAGCGTCTCATGGACGATGGCGATGGACCCGACCCTCCGGACCGCCTCGTCGAGGGCCTCCCGGCCGCGCACGGAGTCCATCCTCCGGGACTGGAGGCGCAGCAGTGCCGCGACCGTCTGGAGGTTGTTCTTCACCCGGTGGTGGATCTCCCGGATGGTGGCGTCCTTGGTGATCAGCTCACGCTCGCGGCGCCGGAGTTCCGTGACGTCGCGGAGCAGCACGAGGGAGCCGATACGGGCGCCCTTGGGCTTCAGCGGGATGGCGCGGAGCTGGATGACGCCGCCGTTGCCCTCGACCTCGGTCTCCCGGGGTGCGTATCCGCTGGCGAGCTTGACCAGGGCCTCGTCGACCGGCCCCCGGGACGGCGCCAGTTCGGCGGTGATCTGGCCCAGGTGCTGCCCGACCAGGTCGGCGGCGAGACCGAGCCGGTGGTACGCGGACAGCGCGTTCGGGGACGCGTACTGGACGACGCCGTCGGCGTCGAGACGGATCAGTCCGTCGCCGGCGCGCGGCGAGGCGTCCATGTCGACCTGCTGCTCGGGGAACGGGAAGGCGCCGGCGGCGATCATCTGGGCGAGGTCGGACGCGGACTGCAGATAGGTCAGCTCGAGCCGGCTGGGGGTGCGCACGGTGAGCAGGTTGGTGTTGCGCGCGATCACCCCGAGGACCCGCCCGTCGCGCCGTACGGGGATCGACTCGACCCGTACCGGCACCTCCTCCCGCCACTCGGGGTCCCCCTCGCGCACGATGCGGCCCTCGTCGAGCGCGGCGTCCAGCAGCGGGCGGCGGCCGCGGGGGACCAGATGCCCGACCATGTCGTCCTGGTAGGAGGTGGGGCCGGTGTTCGGCCGCATCTGGGCGACCGAGACATAGCGTGTGCCGTCGAGGGTGGGAACCCACAGGACGAGGTCCGCGAAGGAGAGGTCGGAGAGCAGCTGCCACTCCGAGACCAGCAGGTGCAGCCACTCGAGGTCGGACTCGCTCAGAGCGGTGTGCTGGCGTACGAGGTCGTTCATGGAGGGCACGTTGTGAGCGTACCTTTGGCGAGAACCTGACGGGACGGGCCTCCGTAGGGGAGGATGGGCCCGGAAGACAGTGTGTGCGGACGGATGGACAGCGCGGAACGGTCCAGCCCAGAATGATGACATCGTCGTACCGGGACCCGCCCCGGACGGCTGACAGCAGAAGACCTCCACCCTCCCCGCACAGGAGGGTGGACCGAGGACCCGGCGCTCTCTGCCCTGACTGCGCCGCGGGCCTCCACACGGCCGACCGGGGCCGCACACCCCGCCGGCCGGGCAACTCCGGGCTGCGGTGCCGGACGGGTTGAGGGTCCCGTCCCGGCGCCGCGGCCCGCGGGTCTTTCGGGGCCGTGAGCATCCCGGGCACTCCGGTTTCGGCAGGACGCGCTCCGCCGTCCCCCGACGGGCGGCACGGAGCCCGCCCCCCAGACCCCCCTCGACCGGCCGGTCGCCAGGCCCCCGCGCAGGGGAGGGGCGCGGCGGCGCCGCCGGGCAGCCGGTCGAGCCCGCCGGGGCCGGAGCAGGGTGCGTGCGGCGGGGCCTCGCCGGACCCGCATCCGCATCCGCACCCGGCCCCGGACCCGGACCCACACCCGGACCCGTCGGGACGCGGCGGGTCGCCATGCGCGGCGGGCACTCGGCGGCATCGCTCCGGGCGCGTTCCCGGACCCGGCTGCGGACCCGGCAACCGCTGCGGTGGCGGCGACCGGGACTCACCGGGGCGCCGCCCACGCTCTGCTATATTGGTCTATACCACATGACCTTTCAATCGATCGGCAGGCCCAGAGTGGAAGTCGTCATCGTCCAGGACGCCGGGGCCGGCGGGGAACTCGTCGCGCAGGGCATCGCGGACCTGCTCCGCCGCAAGCCCGACGCCCTGCTCGGGGTGGCCACGGGGTCGACGCCGCTGCCCGTCTACGAGGCCCTGGCAGAACGGGTCCGGGCCGGGACGGCGGACGTCTCCCGGGCCCGGATCGCGCAGCTCGACGAGTACGTGGGCCTGCCGGCCGGGCACCCCGAGTCGTACCGCTCGGTGGTGCTGCGCGAGGTGGTGGAGCCGCTCGGGCTGAGCCCGGAGTCGTTCATCGGCCCGGACGGCTCCGCGGAGGACGTCCGCGCCGCCTGCGCGGCGTACGAGGCGGCCCTGGCGGCGGCGGGCGGTGTCGACCTGCAACTGCTGGGCATCGGCACGGACGGGCACATCGGGTTCAACGAGCCCTGCTCGTCGCTCGCCTCGCGCACGAGGATCAAGACGCTGACCGAGCGGACCCGCGCGGACAACTCCCGCTTCTTCGACGGCGACATCGAGCAGGTGCCGCAGCACGTCATCACCCAGGGGATCGGCACGATCCTGGAGGCCGGGCACCTGGTACTGCTGGCCACCGGCGAGGGAAAGGCGGAGGCGGTCGCGGCGACCGTGGAGGGCCCCCTCGCGGCGGTCTGCCCCGCCTCGGCGCTGCAGCTGCATCCGCATGCGACGGTCGTCGTCGACGAGGCGGCGGCCTCGAAACTGAAGCTGGCGGGCTACTTCCGTCACGCGTACGCCCGCAAACCGGCCTGGCAGGGGCTGTAACGCGCGGCGCGGGCCCCGCGACCACCTGCCGCCGCACACGCACACGCAAACCGATCACGCACACGGCGGCGACACCGGTCCGCGCGCAGCGCCCGCGGACCGGTGTCGCCGTCTTCGCGACCGGGCTCGACGGCCGGCGCGCGCCCGTCCCGCTCCGCTCCGGCGTCGCGGTCGCCGGTGCGCCGGGACCCTCGGCAACGGCGGGCGGCGGGGATCTCGTTGCTCTTCTCCCCCACCGCGACCTGGGCCGAAGGGCATCGCCGGATGGGAGGCGGTCATCCCGTTGAAGAAGATCCCGCCCGCCTCCATGTCCCGGACGAAGCGCTCCATGTCGCCCGCGTCCCTTGTCCAGATGTTCGAACTCAGCCCGAAGGGCGAGTCGTTGGCGACCGCCACGGCCTCGTCGAGATCGGCGACGCGGTAGACGGTCGCGACGGGGCCGAAGGCCTCCTCGTGGTGGATCCGCATCTTCGGGGTGACTTCCGTGAGGACCGTCGGCAGGTAGTACCACCCGGCCGGCCGGGTGGTACTACCTGCCGGCGGCCCGGCGGGGCGGCCGTGCGCCGCCGGACCCGTCCGCCGGGACCCCGCCGGTGCCACCGGGGGCGCGTACCCCCTCGCCCTCAGGCCCCGGTCACGGCCTCCGCCGCCGCGATCCCGCAGACCCGCGCCGCGCCGTAGGTGGCCACATGGAGGGACCCCCTCGGCGGGGCGGTGTTGAGGCCCATCTCCACGACGATCGTGTCCGGACGGGCCGCCACGAGGGCGTCCAGGGACCGCGACATCCACGGGTGGCGGTGGGCGTCGCGCACGACGGCCACGATGCGGCGGCCACCGGCCGCCAGGAGGACGTCGTCGACGGCGGCGTCCGGGTAGCTGCCGGTCTCCGTGCCCGGGAGGCGGCGGGCCAGTTCCGCCGCGACCCCCCAAGGGGTCTCACCGCCGACGGCGATGTTCGCCACGGGGGTGAAGGCGGCGACGTACGGCGCGGTGGTCAGCGGCTCGGTGCGGCACTCCGCCACCGTCACGCGCACGGCCCGCCGGGCGGCCGCCAGACCGATCTCGGTGCCGGGCGCGGTCCCCTCCTGTGAAGCCGCGCCCGGCTCCGATGCCGCCCCCCTGGCCCCCCTGGCCCCTCTGGTCCAGTCCGCGAGCGCGCGCACCCGCGCCGCCGCGTCGGCCAGTCGCTCCTCGGGCAGTTCGCCCCGGCGCACCGCGGCGACCAGCGCGTCGCGCAGCCGAAGCACGGTGTCCTCGTCGGTCAGGCCGCCGCCGACGCAGATCGCGTCGGCACCGGCGGCGATCGCCAGGACGCTGCCGCGCTCGATGCCGTAGACGGCGGAGACGGCCCGCATCTCCATGCCGTCGGTGACGATCAGTCCGGTGTAGCCCAGCTCCTGCCGCAGCAGTCCGGTGAGGACCCGCGGGCTCAGGGTGGCCGGACGATCCGGGTCGAGCGCGGGTAGCAGGATATGCGCGCTCATGACGGATTTGGAACCGGCCGAGACGGCCGCGCGGAAAGGCCGCAGCTCACGCGAGTGCAACGTGGCCGACTCCACATCGATCCGGGGCAGGGCGTGGTGGGAGTCGACGGCGGTGTCACCATGTCCCGGAAAATGCTTGGCACATGCGGCGACGCCCGCGGACTGGAGGCCCCTGACGTACGCGGCGGTGTGCCGGGCGACCAGGGCGGGATCCGCACCGAAGGAACGCACCCCGATGACTGGATTGTCCGGATTCGAGTTGACGTCGGCCGAGGGGGCCCAGTTGAGGTCGACCCCGCACCCGGCCAGCCGGCGGCCGAGTGCGGCGGCCACCGCCCGGGTCAGTTCCACGTCGTCCACCGACCCGAGCGCGTAGTTGCCGGGGAAGGAGGAGCCGGTGCGGGCCTCCAGGCGCGTGACGTCGCCGCCCTCCTCGTCGATCGCGACGAGGACGTCCTCGCGCTCCGCCCGCAACCGGGCCGTGAGGGCTGCGAGCTGGCCGGGCGAGGCGATGTTGCGGCCGAACAGCCCGACGGAGGAGAGTCCTTCGCCGATCCTGCGCAGCAGCCAGTCGGGGGCGGTGGTGCCGGCGAAGCCGGGCTGCAGCACGGCCAGGGCGTCGCGGGTGAGCGAGTCGGTGCGGTCCACGAGCGTGGTCATGGGAGGGTTCATCCCTTCACTGCGCCGGCCGTCAGACCCGCGGCCATCCTGCGCTGGACGAGGAGGAAGAGGATCACGACGGGGACGGCCATCATCGTGGCACCGGCCATCATCGGCGCGTACTCGGTGCCGTGCTTGGTGGTGAAGTTGCCGAGCCAGACGGTGGCGGTCTGGTTCTGCTGGCTCATCAGCATCAGGGCGTACAGGTACTCGTTCCACGCCTGGATGAAGGCGTACACGGACGTGGCCACCATGCCCGGGGCGAGCAGCGGGAGGACCACCCGCACGAAGGCGCCGGTACGGGTGCAGCCGTCGACCATGGCCGCCTCCTCCAGCTCCTTCGGGATGTTGACGATGAACCCGCGCAGCGTCCACACCGTGAAGGGGAGGACGAAGGTGAGGTAGGTGATGATCAGACCGGTGAGCCTGTCGTACTGGCCGAGGTCGTTCAGGAGCAGGAACACCGGAATGATCATCGCGACCAGCGGGACCATCTGGACGGCCAGGATGCCGACGATCACGACCTTGCGGCCGCGGAAGGCGAAGCGCGATATCGCCAGCGCCGCCAGCATGCCGACCGTGATGCCGATGAGCACCACGACCAGCGAGACGGCGAGGCTGCGGCCGACCGGGCCCCAGAAGTCGGCGACCTCGAAGGCGCGGGCGAAGTTCTCCGGGGTGAACGTCCGGGGGAAGAAGAGCGGGTCCGGGTCGATCGCGTCCCTCGCGGGTTTGAGGGCCGTGTTGAGCATCCAGTAGACGGGGAAGCCCGCGGTGGCGAAGACCAGCAGGCCGAGCAGGTTCCAGCCGAGCCTGCCGCGTCCGGTCCCGCGGCGGCCGAGCGGGGCAACGTTCCCGGTCACGGCGTTCACCCGACTTCTCCGATCCTGAGCATCTGGCGCATGTAGACGGCGACCACGCCGAGCAGCAGCACGACCGTGACCAGGGCGATCGCCGAGCCGCCGCCGTAGTCGTTGACCACGAAGGCCTTGTCGTACGAGTAGGTCGTCAGCAGCTGGAACTCCGCCTCGGGATGTCCGTTCCGCATCACGAAGACCTGCGGGAAGACACCCATGTCCCAGATCACGGAGAGCGTGGTGAGCATCACGATGATCGGTTTGAGGACCGGCAGGGTGACGTAGCGGAACACGCCCCACGAGCCGGCGCCGTCGAGCCGGGCGGCCTCCTCGAGTTCCCTGGGCACCTGGGTGAGCCCCGCGCCGAGCGTGATGGCCACGAAGGGGACGGCGCCCCAGACCACGAGCAGCATGATGACGGCGAGGCCCTGCGGGCCGCCGGCGAACCAGTTGTGCCCGATCATGTCGACACCGGGGAGCCTGCTCAGCAGCCAGTTGAGCACTCCGTAGTCGGTGTCGAAAAGCCATTTGAAGATGGCGGTGGCGACGATGACGGGCATGCCCCAGCCGGCCACGAGCGCGATGTTGACCAGTACCTTCACCCAGCCGGACACCCGCTGCAGCAGCAGGGCCGTCAGCATGCCGAGCACCATGGTGAGGGTCACCGCGCCACCGGCGAAGAGGACGGTGCGGACGACGACGGCCCAGAACTCCCCGTCCCCGAGGATCCTGGTGAAGTTGGCGAGGCCGACCTGCTCGGGCTGCTGGAAGCCCCACAGCTGGGGCTGTTCGAACTTCTGGAAGGAGAGGGCCACCAGCCGGGTCAGCGGATAGCCGAGGACGAGCAGCAGCACCAGCAGGCAGGGAGCGAGCAGCGCCCACGGGATCGCGGCCCCGCCACCTGCGGGCCGGCGCCGCTGCCGGGCCGGCCGCCCCGCCGCACCGGTCCCGCCGGCGCCTCCGCCGGCCCCTTGACCGGCCCCTTGACCGGCGCCGCCACCCGTCCCTCCACCGGTCCCTTCACCGGTCCCTTCACCGGCGCCTCCGCCGGTCCCTCCACCGGTCCCTCCACCGGTCCCTTCACCGGTCCCCTGACCGGCGCCTCCACCGGTCCCTCCACCGGTCCCTTCACCGGTCCCCTGACCGGCGCCTCCACCGGTCCCTCCACCGGCTCCATGGGATGCCGGCGGCCGCGTCGGCGGCACCTTGGCAGTGGTCGTGTCTGCGGCACTCATCGGGCGCTCCCAGCCGTCCTTCTCCTGGTACGGGAGCAGGGCCCCGCCGTCGGTGACGGGGCCCTGCCGGAGGGTCACTTGGTGTTGATGACCTTGTCGATCGCCTCGTCGGCCGACTTCGCGGCCTCCTCGACCGACTTCTTCCCGGTCCCGATCTGCCGGAGCATGGTCTTCAGGGTCTGGGCCTTCTCCACCCGGCCCCAGCCCGGTGCCATCGGGACGAACCAGCTGGACTCGGCGGCGGTGGCCGGTACGGCCGTCTTCGGATCGCCCTTCAGGGCCGCCAGGTCCGTCTTGTTGTTGGGCAGGTTGCCCTTGGCGAGCAGGCCCTGCTGCCCGCGGGCGCCGGTGAAGGCGTTGATCCACTCAGCGGCGACGTCCTGCGCCTTCGACCTGACCGGGATGGCCAGGTCCGAACCGCCCAGGAACACGGGCATGTTGCCGCCGGACGGGCCGGGCATCACGAAGTTCTCGAGGTTGCCCCTGAGCTTGCCGGTCTTGTCGTTCCCGGGATCCTCGGCGGTCGCGCCCTCCCAGGCAGCGCCGAAGATCATGCCGGCGTTGCCCTGGCCGTACACGATGTGGCGGTCCGACTCGTCCTTGGTCTTGTCGGCCTTCATATAGGTGTCGAGCACCCTCTTGTACTCGTTCAGGCCCTTGAGGGACTCGGGCGAGGAGAGGGTGGCCCTCCACCGGCCGCCCTCCTGCTCGGCGATGGCGCCGCCCGCGTCGTAGACGAAGGACATCGCGGCGTACCAGTCCGGCGAGGGCTGGTACCAGGCGCTGAACCCGGGGCCCTTCTTCTTCTGGATCGCGTCCAGGGCGGCGGTCAGTTCCGCGTACGTCCCCGGCGGGGTCTCCACCCCGGCCTCGGCGGCGACGTCCTTGCGCCAGTTGCCTACGCGGCCGCCCGCGTAGTAGGGGACGCCGTAGGTCCGGCCCTCGTAGGTGACGGACTCCCGCAGGCCGTCGAGCCAGGCGTCGGACCGGTCGAAGCGCTTCGGGTCGACCTCGGCGAAGGCGCCCTTGACCATGTAGCCGAGCATCTCGGTGTTGCCCATCTCGACGACGTCGGGGGCCTTGTCGGTGGCGAGGACGGCGTCGAGCTTGGCGTTCTTGTCCGGCCAGCCGTAGTACTCGTGCCTGATCCTGAGGCCGGGGTGCTTTCCGGTGACCGCGTCGTCGGCCGCCTTCACCAGCTCGGGCCAGTTGTTCTGGGCGTCGACCGTCAGCCAGACGGTGAGTTCCCCGACGTCCGCCCCGGCCTCGTCCCCGCCGCCGGAACCGCACGCGGCGAGGCCGGCCATCATGCCCGCGACGCCGATCGCCGCGATGAGCTTGCGCTTCACGCCACCCTCCTCAGGGATGCTGCACCCCCCGTCCACCGCGAGGAACACGGAGTCGTACGCCGAGACCGCCCGTGGGGCCGGGACATGGCCCTAAATGGTTTAGACCAGTACCGCGAGCTTGGCCTAGACCTTTAGGGGTGTCAAGGGTGTATAAGAAGGGCTGTCGCGTCCGTTACCGGACCGACACCCGAGGGAGGGCGACGACCCGTGACCGGACCGTGCCACCATGTGAGCCGCAACCAACGGAGGAGCCGGTGACGGCAGCACCACACGAGTCGGGAAGGCAGGCCATGACCACGGACGGGTCAGGCACCGGGCCGGAGAACGGGACGGCGGCCCGGACCGCACGCGTACCCAAGTACTACCGCCTCAAAAGGCACCTGCTCGACATGACGGAGACCATGCCGCCCGGCACGCCCGTGCCCCCGGAGCGCACGCTCGCCGCCGAGTTCGACACCTCGCGCACCACCGTCCGCCAGGCGCTCCAGGAACTGGTCGTCGAGGGACGGCTGGAGCGCATCCAGGGCAAGGGCACGTTCGTCGCCAAGCCCAAGGTCTCCCAGGCGCTCCAACTGACCTCCTACACCGAGGACATGCTGGCCCAGGGCCTGGAACCCGCGTCGCAACTGCTGGACATCGGCTATGTGACGGCCGACGACACGCTCGCCGGGCTGCTGGACATCGCACCGGGCGGACGGGTGCTGCGCATCGAGCGCCTGCGGCTGGCCAGCGGCGAGCCGATGGCGATCGAGACCACGCACCTGTCCGCGAAGCGCTTCCCGGCGCTGCGCCGGTCCCTGGTGAAGTACACCTCCCTCTACACCGCGCTGGCCGAGGTGTACGACGTCCGTCCCGCCGAGGCCGAGGAGACCATCGAGACCTCCCTGGCCACCCCCCGCGAGGCGGGACTGCTCGGCACGGACGTCGGCCTGCCGATGCTGATGCTCTCCCGGCACTCGCGCGACGCCGGCGGCGAGCCCGTGGAGTGGGTCCGCTCGGTCTACCGGGGCGACCGCTACAAGTTCGTGGCCAGACTCCGGCGCCCCGGGACCTCCTGACGGCCCGCCGAGCCCGGGCTCGGCCCCTGCCGGAGTTCTGCCGGGGCCCTACCGGGCAGTTCAGCCAGAGCCCTGCCGGAGTTCTACCGGAGTTCTGTCGGAGTTGGTTCTGCCAGAGCCCTGCCGGAGTTCTGTCGGAGTTCAGCCGGAGCCCCCTCGGAGTTCTGTCGGAGTTCAGCCGGGGCCCCGCCGGGGGTCGTGGAGCAGTCCCGTGCCCGACGCCGCCCTCGCAGTCTTTGCCGTACCGAGATGCGAACCGGGGGTGACGCCCGAGGCGGCGGTCGCCTAGATTGCTCGCGCGTTACCGGCGATCACCAGGGGATCAGGGGACGGGAGCCACACCATGGCCGAGCCTGCACCATCCAGCACATCCCGGCGGAGCATGACTCCGCGGGCCATCGCAGTATGGGCACTCGTCGCGCTGGTGGGCGCGGTCGGCTGGAGCTTACTCGCCCTCTCGCGGGGCGAGGAGGTCTCCGCCGCCTGGATGCTGGCGGCCGCGCTCGGCTCGTACGCCATCGCCTACCGGTTCTACGCGCGCTTCATCCAGTACCGCGTCCTCCGGGCCGACAGGACCCGCGCCACCCCCGCGGAGCGGCTCGACAACGGTGTCGACTTCCACCCGACCGACCGGCGGGTGCTGTTCGGCCACCACTTCGCGGCCATCGCGGGAGCGGGCCCGCTGGTGGGCCCGATCCTCGCCGCCCAGATGGGCTATCTGCCGGGCACCATCTGGATCATCGTCGGAGTGATCTTCGCCGGTGCCGTTCAGGACATGGTCACCCTGTTCTTCTCCACCCGCCGGGACGGCCGCTCGCTCGGCCAGATGGCACGGGACGAGATAGGCCCCGTCGGCGGCGTCGCCGCCCTGATCGCCGTCTTCGCGATCATGATCATTCTGCTGGCGGTGCTGGCACTCGTGATCGTCAACGCCCTGGCGCACTCCCCCTGGGGTGTCTTCTCCATCGGCATGACGATCCCGATCGCCCTGTTCATGGGCGTCTACCTGCGGATCCTGCGGCCGGGCAGGGTCAGCGAGGTGTCCGTCATCGGCGTCGCGCTGCTGCTGCTCGCGATCATCGCGGGCGGCTGGGTCGCGGACTCCTCGCTCGCGGCGTTCTTCACCCTGGAGCCGGGCACCCTGGTCGTCTGGATGATGGCCTACGGGTTCCTGGCCTCCGTGCTCCCGGTCTGGCTGCTGCTGGCCCCGCGCGACTACCTCTCGACCTTCATGAAGGTCGGCACCATCGTGCTGCTGGCCCTGGGCGTCGTCATCGCGATGCCGACGCTGAAGATGCCGGCCGTCACCGAGTTCGCCGGCAACGGCCAGGGGCCGGTCTTCGCGGGCTCGCTGTTCCCGTTCGTCTTCATCACCATCGCGTGCGGCGCGCTCTCCGGATTCCACTCCCTGGTCTCCTCGGGCACCACCCCGAAGATGATCCAGAAGGAGACCCAGATCCGGATGATCGGCTACGGGGCCATGCTGACCGAGTCGTTCGTCGCGGTCATGGCGATGATCTGCGCCTGCATCCTCGACCCCGGTCTCTACTTCGCGATCAACTCCCCGTCCGGCGCCATCGGGACGACGGTCGAGTCCGCCTCCCGGGCGGTCGCCGACCTCGGCTTCACCGTCACCCCCGAGCAACTCACCCAGGCCGCCGGGGACGTCGAGGAGGCGAGCCTGCTCTCCCGCACCGGCGGTGCGCCGACCTTCGCGCTCGGCATGTCGGAGATCTTCTCCGCGGTCGTCGGCGGCGCCGGGATGAAGGCGTTCTGGTACCACTTCGCGATCATGTTCGAGGCGCTCTTCATCCTCACCACGCTCGACGCCGGCACCCGCGTGGGGCGGTTCATGCTGCAGGACTCGCTCGGCAACGTCTACCAGCCGATGAAGCGCATCAGCTGGAAGCCCGGCGTCTGGTTCGCCAGCGCGGTCGTCGTCGGCGGCTGGGGCTACTTCCTCTGGGTCGGCGTACACGACCCGCTCGGGGGCATCAACCAGCTCTTCCCGCTCTTCGGCATCGCCAACCAGCTCCTCGCGGCCGTCGCCCTCGCGGTCTGCACCACGCTGCTGGTGAAGTCCGGACGCCTCAAGTGGGCGTGGGTCACGGCCGTCCCGCTCGCCTGGGACGCCACGGTCACCCTCACCGCGAGCTGGCAGAAGGTCTTCTCCGGCGACCCGAAGGTGGGCTTCTTCTCCCAGCGCGAGAAGTACCGGGCGGGCATCGACTCCGGCGAGGTGCTGGCCCCGGCCAAGTCGATGGACGACATGCACACCATCGTCACCAACTCGACCGTCGACGGTGTGCTCTCGGCACTGTTCGCCCTCCTCATCGTGGTGGTCCTGGCGGACGCCGCCCGGGTCTGCTTCCGGGCGATCAGCAGGCCGGAGACCGTCCGGCTCGCCGAGGTCCCGTACGTCGAGTCGAAGCTCGTCGCACCCGCCGGACTGTTCGCCACGAAGGAGGAGAAGGCGGAACTCGCGGCGGTCGGCGCCGGCGCCGGCGCCCCGGACCGGGAGGCCGCCGGAAGCGGCAGGACGTGAGCACCGTGGCGCGCATGACGGGTGGGGCGGGCAGGGCGGGACGGGACGGGCGGGTACGGCGGGTATGACAGGACGGGTGGGGCGCGCATGACGGGTACGGCGGGACGGGCGGGTACGGCGGGCAGGGCGGGTACGGCGGGTACGGCGGGCAGGGCGGGTGCGGCGGTGGTGCGCGGCGTACGGCGCGCGGTGCGCTGGGTCCGCTGGTACGTGCGCGAGGTCTCGGGCGAGTCGGTGTACGACCGCTATGTGGCCCACACCCGGGCGCACGACCCCGACGCGGAGGTGATGTCCCGCCGCGAGTTCGAACGCCGCCGCACGGACGAACGGGAGGCCGACCCCCGCAAGGGATTCCGCTGCTGCTGAGCACCCGGTCCGGCCGGCCGTCCACGGGCCTCCGCGCCTCCCCCGGGGAGGGCCGGAGGCCCGTCCGCGTGCCCCTTCCCCGCACGGGACGGAGGCGGGAGACCCGTGCCCGGGCTGCCGCCCCCGCTCAGCCACGCCTGAAGCTCTGAGCGGGTCACGACACAAGATGTGGGGGGTACCTCAACTCACCCCCCCTACATGTATGCTCATCCTCGCTGTCGACGCAGGGGAATCCGGTGGGAATCCGGAACTGTCCCGCAACGGTGTACCGGTGTGCGCTGGTCCGAGACCAGGACCCGCACGCCCGGGTGAGTCCGAGAACCTGCCGGCGGTGCGCCCGGACCGTCCGGCCCGGGTGCCCAGACGTCCGGGCCTCGCGGAACAGGCCGGTGGACGCGGTCCGCCCTGCCCGGGTGTGCGTCCGTGCCCCTGCCCCGCCGGCCCCCAGCCGAGCGAGGGAGAGCACCCCGTGACCATCGCGCCGCCCGATCCTGCTTCAGCGCAGCTCGCCGACGGACCAGGCACCGCGCTTCTGCGGACCCTGACCGAACTCACCTCCGACCTGCCCGACACCGACCCCGGCCGGGTGGCCGGGGCCGCCCTCCGGGGCCGTCACGCGGGATCGGACGAGGCCGAACTGCGCGAACTGGCCACGGAGGCGGCCGCCGGCCTGATCTCCGAGGACCCGGCGTACTCCCGGCTCGCGGCACGACTGCTCACCCTCGCCATCGCCGAAGAGGCGGCCGGCCAGGGCGCCTCCGCGTTCTCCGGCTCGATCGCCGTCGGCCACCGCGAGGGGCTGATCGCGGACCGCACGGCCGTCTTCGTCCAGACGCACGCCCGGCGCCTCGACGCGCTGGTCGACCCGGGCGCCGACGACCGCTTCGGGTACTTCGGCCTGCGCACCCTCTACAGCCGCTATCTGCTCCGGCACCCGATCACCCGCAAGGTCGTCGAGACCCCGCAGTACTTCATGCTGCGCGTCGCCTGCGGTCTCGCCGAGGACGACACCCCGCGCGCGCTGGAGGAAGTGGCCTCCCTCTACGGGCTGATGAGCCGCCTCGACTACCTGCCGTCCTCCCCCACCCTCTTCAACTCCGGCACCCGGCACCCCCAGATGTCGTCCTGCTACCTGCTGGACTCCCCGCTCGACGAGCTGGACTCCATCTACCAGCGCTACCACCAGGTGGCGCGGCTCTCGAAGCACGCCGGCGGCATCGGCCTGTCGTACTCCCGGATCCGCTCCCGCGGTTCGCTCATCCGGGGCACCAACGGCCACTCCAACGGAATCGTGCCGTTCCTGCGCACACTGGACTCGTCGGTGGCCGCCGTCAACCAGGGCGGCCGGCGCAAGGGCGCGGCGTGCGTGTACCTGGAGACCTGGCACGCGGACATCGAGGAGTTCCTGGAGCTGCGCGACAACACGGGCGAGGAGGCGCGCCGCACGCACAACCTCAACCTGGCGCACTGGATCCCCGACGAGTTCATGCGCCGGGTGAACGCCGACAGCGACTGGTCGCTGTTCTCCCCCGCCGACGTACCGGAACTCGCCGACCTCTGGGGCGACGACTTCGACGCCGCGTACCGCAGGGCGGAGGCCGCCGGGCTCGCCCGCCGCACCATCCCCGCCCGCGAGCTGTACGGGCGCATGATGCGCACCCTCGCACAGACCGGCAACGGCTGGATGACCTTCAAGGACGCGTCCAACCGCACGGCCAACCAGACCGCGGAGCCCGGGACCGTCGTCCACTCCTCCAACCTGTGCACCGAGATCATCGAGGTGACCGACGACGGCGAGACCGCCGTCTGCAACCTCGGCTCGGTGAACCTCGGCGCGTTCGTCGTGCGGGACGCCGCCGACGGCGAGGAGGTGATCGACTGGGCGCGGCTGGACGACACCGTCCGCACCGCCGTGACCTTCCTCGACCGGGTCGTCGACATCAACTACTACCCGACCGAGCAGGCCGGCCGCTCCAACGCCAGGTGGCGCCCGGTGGGCCTCGGCGCGATGGGCCTCCAGGACGTCTTCTTCAAGCTGCGCCTGCCCTTCGACTCCGCCGCGGCGAAGGCCCTGTCCACGCGCATCGCCGAGCGGATCATGCTGGCCGCCTACGAGGCGTCCTGCGACCTGGCCGAGCGCCACGGTCCGCTCCCGGCCTGGGAGCGGACCCGCACCGCCCGGGGTGTGCTGCACCCCGACCACTACGACGCGCGTTTCGCCTGGCCCGAGCGCTGGGCCGCGCTGCGCGAACGGGTCGCGGACACCGGCATGCGCAACTCGCTGCTGCTCGCCATCGCGCCGACCGCCACCATCGCGTCGATCGCGGGTGTGTACGAGTGCATCGAGCCGCAGGTCTCCAACCTCTTCAAGCGCGAGACGCTGTCGGGCGAGTTCCTCCAGGTGAACTCCTACCTGGTGGACGACCTGAAGCGGCTCGGCGTGTGGGACGCGCAGACCAGGGAGGCGCTGCGCGACTCCGGCGGCTCGGTGCAGGGCCTGAACTGGATCCCGGCCGAGGTGCGGGAGCTGTACCGGACCGCCTGGGAGATCCCGCAGCGCGGCCTGATCGACATGGCCGCGGCCCGCACCCCGTTCCTCGACCAGTCGCAGTCGCTGAACCTGTTCATGGAGACGCCGACCATCGGCAAGCTCTCCTCGATGTACGCGTACGCCTGGAAGCAGGGCCTGAAGACCACGTACTACCTGCGGTCCCGCCCCGCGACCCGGATCGCCCGGGCCGCCTCGGGCACGACCCCGGCCGCCTCGGGCACGACCCCGGCCGCCACCATCCCGGACGCCACCATCCCCGTCCAGCAGGCCGCCGACCCCGAGGCCGTCGCCTGCTCCCTGGAGAACCCGGAGTCCTGCGAGGCCTGCCAGTAACTCCGCCCCGCCATCCGCACCCCACCTCTGGAGGACGGCGCCCCGCGCCGACTGCTATGAACGACAAGAACCTGCTCGATCCGGGCTTCGAGCTGACACTGCGCCCGATGCGCTACCCGGACTTCTACGACCGCTACCGGGACGCCATCAAGAACACCTGGACGGTGGAGGAGGTCGACCTCCACTCGGACGTCGCCGACCTCGCCAGGCTCAGCCCGGGCGAGCAGCACCTGATCGGCCGTCTGGTCGCCTTCTTCGCGACGGGCGACTCGATCGTCGCGAACAACCTGGTGCTCACGCTGTACAAGCACATCAACTCCCCCGAGGCGCGCCTCTACCTGTCGCGGCAGCTCTTCGAGGAGGCCGTACACGTCCAGTTCTATCTGACGCTGCTCGACACCTATCTGCCCGATCCGGACGACCGCGCCGCGGCCTTCGCCGCGGTGGAGAACATCCCGTCGATCCGGGAGAAGGCCCGGTTCTGCTTCCGGTGGATGGACTCGGTCGAGAAGATCGACCGGCTGGAGAGCCGGGCCGACCGCCGCCGCTTCCTGCTGAACCTGATCTGCTTCGCGGCCTGCATCGAGGGGCTGTTCTTCTACGGGGCGTTCGCCTATGTGTACTGGTTCCGTTCGCGGGGTCTGCTGCACGGGCTGGCGACCGGGACGAACTGGGTGTTCCGGGACGAGACCATGCACATGAGCTTCGCCTTCGAGGTCGTGGACACGGTCCGCAAGGAGGAGCCCGAACTCTTCGACGACGCGCTCGGGCAGCAGGTCACGGACATGCTGAAGGAGGCGGTCGAGGCCGAGCTGCAGTTCGCCCGCGACCTGTGCGGCGACGGGCTGCCGGGAATGAACACCGAGTCGATGCGCGCGTACCTGGAGTGCGTCGCCGACCAGCGGCTGGCCCGGCTGGGCTTCGCCCCGGTGTTCGGCTCGCAGAACCCCTTCTCCTTCATGGAGTTGCAGGGTGTGCAGGAGCTGACGAACTTCTTCGAGCGCCGGCCGTCGGCGTACCAGGTCGCCGTCGAGGGCACGGTCGACCTGGACGAGGACTTCTGACGAGGGCTTCTGACGAGGACTTCCGGCGCGGGTCCCCGGCGCGGGCTTCCGGCGCGGGTCTCCGACGCCTGCTGCGGCCCCGGCCTCCCGCGCCGCCTCTGCCCCGGCTTCCGGGGAGGGCCTCCGGGGAGGGCCTGCGACCAGGTGTAACGCCCGGTGAGGTTGGGGACGCGGACGGGCGGGCGCCCGGACCACCGACGGGTCCGGGCGCCCGCCCGCGTCGTGTGCCGCCCGCGCGGGCGAGGGCGCCCCGTCCGCCCCGTCCGCCCGGATCCCGCGGCTGGACGCCGGCCGGAAGCGGCCCCCGCGGTGGCCGAGGACCGGATGGGAAGTGCACGCCGGAGACCGGCCCGACGGTCCAGGCGCGCCAACAGGGCATGGCGAGATCCCACTCACCGGTCCGTCGGCGGTCATGACCGCGCCCCGCACCGGTGGGCCGGGCGGGGCGGGTTGACCGGCTCACGGCGCTCCGGAACGGCCGTCGGACACGGGAACGGCCGTCGGACGCACGACGGCCGTCGCACGCCGGACCGCCGTCACACGCCGGACGGCCCCGCCGGCGCGCTCAGTCGTTGGGCACGGTCTCGTAGCGCGGCGTGCCCTCGTCCATCTGCCGCAGCGCGTCCTTGCGGTCCCGCTTCGACAACCGGTCGATGTAGAGCCGGCCGTACAGATGGTCCGTCTCGTGCTGCAGGCAGCGCGCGAAGTAGCCGGTTCCGCGCACCTTGATCGGCTTGCCGTCGGCATCCTGGCCGTGCACCTCGGCGTAGTCCGGGCGGGCGAGCGACGCATACGCGGTCGGGACCGACAGACAGCCCTCGTTGGAGTCGTCGAGGGCCCTGCGCTCCGGCGGCAGTTCCTGTAGCACCGGGTTGCACACGACGCCCACGTGGCGCGCGCCCTCGTCGTCCGGGCAGTCGTAGACGAAGACCTTCAGGTCCACACCGATCTGGTTGGCGGCCAGGCCCACGCCCTCCGCCGCCCGCTGGCTGGCGAACATGTCGTCGATCAGTGCCGCGAGCTTGTCGTCGAACTCGGTGACGTCCCGGCACTCCCGGTGGAGCACCGGGTTGCCGACGACGGTGATGGGACGGGCGCTGCCGCGCTCGCGGTGGGTCCGCTCGCGCTCCTCGCAGTCCTCCGTGTCGACGGCGAAACCGTCGTTGATCTGCTCGTCCGTCTCCTGCTGCGCCATTTCCGCCGTAAGCCTTCCTCAAAACCGTCCCGATGACCCGTACAGCCTACGGCCCTGCGGCGGCGGTCAGCAGACCTCCTCGAGATCGCGCCACTCCCGGCTGTCGGGGCTGTCGGCCACCCAGCCGTCGAGCAGTCCCCGCACCAGCGCGGCGGGCGCGG
This sequence comes from Streptomyces spongiicola, assembly GCF_003122365.1. Lineage (NCBI taxonomy): Bacteria > Bacillati > Actinomycetota > Actinomycetes > Kitasatosporales > Streptomycetaceae > Streptomyces > Streptomyces spongiicola. Next base: position 5,265,345 of record NZ_CP029254.1, on the reverse strand, counting down.
CGATCCCGCACTCCCGCTCCGGCACCCACAGCTCGCCGGCCGTGCGGTGGCCCAGCGGGCCCGGATGGCCCGGCTCGCTGTGGTCGTGCGGGTCCAGATGCTCCCCCTCCCCCTCGGCGCTCGGCATCACCCCCTCGGAACAGGCCCGGCACAGCAGCCGCACCGACGAGGACCAGTCCTCGGCCGCGAACCCGGCGTCGGCGGCGAGCTGTTCCAGCGCGTCCCGGTCCTCCTCGGTCGCGGCCTCCAGCAGCACCACCCAGGTCGGCACGGGCGAGGGCGCCCAGAGCTCGATCTCGTCGAAGACGGGGAAGCTGTGCCCCGCGGTGGTGGTGCGCTCGCCGTGCGGAACACCGTCGTGCAGGACGACCTCGCCCCAGCGCCTGCCGGACGACGGCAGCGGGATCGACAGCACCTCTATCCGCGCGGGGTCGAGCCTGCGCCCCCACACGACCTCGGCCTCCCCCTCGGGCGACAGCCGCACGGCCGCGCTGCCCAGCTCCATCCCGACGGGCTCCGCGGCCGCCCCGCCGCCCGCGGCCCTGGGGCGACCGGGCACCTTCAGCCCGTAGGCCTGCCAGGCGCGCCGGGCGAGCGGCCAGTCCTGGAGGGCGGTGGCGGCGATCCCCACGTTCCACCAGTCGGGTGCGCCCGCCTCCTTGTCCAGGAGGGCGACGGCCCGCAGGCCCGCGGCGCGGGCCTGCTCCCAGTCGTGGCGGAACTTGTGCAGGAGGGCGAGGTTGAACCAGGACTCCGAGAGCCAGGGCTCCAGGTCCGCCGCGCGCGTCAGCAGCGCGCCCGCGTCCTCGTACCGGCCGTCACCGATCAGCGTGAACGCGCGGTCGGTGGCCTGCCGCCAAGAGGCGGAGGGCCGATGCCGTACCTTCCCGAAGATCCTCACGATTCCCGCCTGCCGGTCGCTCGGGTCATTGCCCCCGCACACCGTCCGAATGACCGTGTGCCGATATCTCTCGGTGCTCCTTCTTTCGCATCCAACCATGCCCGGTCGGACGCCCGCTCATTACCCATGGGTTACCCGGGCTGAGCGGGCCCGAGACCCCCGCGCGACAGCACCCGGGCCAGGGACTCCACGACCTCGGGCTGGTAGTCGTGCGCGGTCCCCAGCCGGAGCCGTTCCATCGCGGAAAGCGCGTTCCCCGCACTTTCACCGGTCAGATCGTCGTACGCGTTGACGGCGCGGACGATACGGGCGGGCAGCGGCTGCTCGCGGTACGGGTCGGCCTGCCGCTCGACGACCACCGCGACGGCCGGCGGAACCCCGGTCCGGCGGACGACGGAACCGCCCAGCAGGGCGATCCTGCGCTGCTCCGGCACGGGAAGCAGGGCGGTCGCACCCTCCGGGACGGGATCCACCAGCGACAACTGGCCGATGTCGTGCATCAGCGCCGCGTACTCCAGCACGGTCAGATCGGGACCGGAGAGCCCCATCTCGCGGCCGACCAGGGCGCTCAGGGCCGCGACCCGGCGCGCGTGCCCGTGCGGGGTGTAGCCGGCGATCTCGGTCGCCCGTGCGAGTGAGGCGACGGTCTGCCGGTACGTCGTCCGCGCCGCGGCGGACCTCCGTAGCGACAACTGGGTGAGCAGCAGCGGCAGGCAGAACACCGGCGGCGCCCAGAGCCCGGCGACGGCCGTGCCGAGCGCCATCAGGGCACCGGTCGCGCAGACCGCGCAGCCGATGCCGGGGAGCGAGCGCAGCTCGTCGCGCAGCAGCGGCCCGAAGGGTACGGGGGCGCCTCCCGTGCGCTCGGCGCCACGGGGGAGGGTGCGCGCCCGCACCAGCAGGGACGCGAGGACGGCGTCGCACAGGGCGGTGAGCACCAGCACGAGCAGCATCGCCGCGGCGTGGCCGGGGCCGGCGGCAAGCCGTTCCGCGGGTGCGCCCGGACCGTGGAGGGGCTGGACGCAGACCGCGGCGAAGGCGACCGTGACCACCCTGCGGGCCACATGGTCGAGCGCCGGTCCCCGGCCGCGGGCGACATGCGGGACGGCACCGGCGAGAACGCCGGCCGTGACGACGGCGACGGTCTGGGGAACGCCGTGCGAGGTGGGCTGCCCGGCGTTCGCGCCGAGCAGGGCGTAGGCGAACGCGCTCGCGGCACCGAGAGGGGCGGGCTCCCGCTCCCCCGGCCGGGCTTCCCGGCGGGCGAGTTCGCCCACCGCGATCATCAGGCCGAACGCCAGGGCGACCGCGGGTTCGGCGAGCCCCCGCCACCCGGTCCACCCGAGTCCGGCCGCGGCGAGCAGGGCGGCCGCCGCGTTCACGGCGGTGACGGTGCCCGGTGGGGCCGGCCTCATCCGCCCCGCCGGTGCCGGGCGGGCGGCTCCGCGTCCTTCGGGGCGGGCGGCCCCGCGTCGTGCGGGGCGGGCGCGCCGCCGCCTCCCCGGGCCGGCTGTACGGGCACGGCCGGCCCGCCGGCGGTGCCCGCGGTCACGGCGGTCTCCCAGCCGTGGCGTTCCAGGGCGCGGACGAGGGCCCGGACCATCCGCGGGTCGAACTGGGTGCCCGCACAACGCTTGAGCTCCTCGACCGCGGTGTGCACCGGCCGCGCCCTGCTGTAGGAGCGGGTCGAGGTCATGGCGTCGAAGGCGTCGGCGACGGCGACGACACGGGCGGCCTCGGGGATCTGCCGGCCGGCGAGGCCGTGGGGGTAGCCGGTGCCGTCGAGCCGCTCGTGGTGGTGGAGGATCGCGTCCCGGGCCTCGCCGAGGAAGCCGATGCCCCGGACGATCTCGTGCCCGTACTCGGGGTGCAGCTCGATCACCCGGCGCTCCTCGGGGGTCAGCGGGCCGTCCTTGCGCAGCACCCGGGTGGGCACGCCGAGCTTGCCCACGTCGTGGAGGATGCCGGCGAAGCGGAGCACGTCCAGCCGTTCCCCGTCCATGCCCAGCTCGCGGGCGATCAGCGCGCTCGCCCGCCCCACCCGTTCGCTGTGCCCCCGGGTGTAGCGGTCCTTGATGTCGACGGCCTGGACGAGGGCGCGGATGGTGGACCGGTGGGCGCCCTGCTCACGATGGCACTGCGCGAAGACCCGGCCGGCGACGTACACGGGCAGCAGCACGAGGAGCGCGGCCGGCGGACCGTAGGGGCTCCGCCATATGACGGCCGCCATCAGCCCGGCCAGCCCGTGGACGAGGTGCGGTCCGAGTGCCCCGGGCAGCAGCCCGCGCCAGGCGGTCCGTAGCGGCACCCGCTCGGCGGTGGCGAGGATGCCCCCGTCCAGGGCCGTCACGACCAGGCAGAACGCCAGCGCCGCGGCACCGGCCGGGAGAAGGGCGTACGGGAGTGCGGGGCCCGCCAGGGCGGCTGGACCGCCGCACAGCGCCGCCGCGCCGGACGCGGCCGCCGCCGCCAGGGCGAGCCGGGCCGCCCGCCAGGCGCGGCGGGCACCCCCCGTGCTCCGGTCCACCCGTCCGAGCAGGGCAGCCGGCACCGCGGCCAGCGCGGCCCCGGCGGGCGGCAGCAGCAGCGCGGCGGCGAACAGGACGGGGAGGAACGATCCGAACGATCCGAACGATCCGGAGCCGACCGGGGCGGACCCGCCGAACAGCCGTCCGAGGACCCCGCGGCGCCCCGGCACCTCGCTCAGGGCGTACAGCCCGGCCAGCAGCGCCACGGCGGTCCAGGGCGTGTCCGCTCCCGGGCGCAGCGCGGGCAGGGCGCACGCTCCGGCGCCGACCACCGCGCACAGGATGTACGCGCGCGCCGGTCGGGGAATGCGTCTCACCCGCCGTCAGCCTCCTCGGCAGCCCCCAGAACAGAGCGTCAGGCTAACGAGTCGTCCGCGTCCGGACGTTCGGTCGCGGACGATTGGCACCATCGGGTGACAGGCGCGCGTGTGTGTGCGTAGACGGGCGCGCGGTGGGGGCGGGCGACACCGGGGCGGGTACAGCGCACAGGCGCGACCCCCGGCGTGTCCAAGGGGCCGCACTCCCGGGTCCGCCGGCCGGGCCGGCTACTCAACCGGGCCGGTTATTCGACCGGGCTTGCTACTCGGCCGGGCTGGGCACATCCGCCGGGCCCGCCGTCACATCGTGGTCGGGCACGGCCTCGCCCGCCCTGATCAGCTCGATCCGTCCCATGACCTTCGCCCGAAGGTCCACCGGCACGTCGTCATGGCCGCAGCAGCGCTTGACGAGCTTCTTCACCGCCTGCTCCAGGCCGTACTTCTCGAGGCAGGGGGAGCACTCCTCGAAGTGCACCTCGAACTTGGTGCAGTCGGCGTCGGGCATCTCACGGTCGAGGAACTCGTACAGATGGTCGAGTACCTCCGCGCAGTCAGTCTCGTGCGGCTCTCCGCAGCTCATGAGCCCGCGCCTTTCCGATCGTTCGTCGACTCCCCGGCGCCCGCGGGAACGAGCCCGCGCTCACGGGCGTAGTCCTCCAGCATTCCGCGCAGCTGGCGGCGGCCGCGGTGCAGTCGGGACATCACCGTACCGATGGGCGTCCCCATGATGTCCGCGATCTCCTTGTACGCAAAGCCCTCGACGTCGGCGAGATAGACGGCGATGCGGAACTCCTCGGGGATCGCCTGCAGGGCTTCCTTGACGTCGGAGTCCGGCAGGTGGTCGAGCGCCTGGGACTCGGCCGAGCGCAGACCGGTCGACATGTGCGACTCGGCTCGGGCGAGCTGCCAGTCCTCGATCTCCTCCGCCGCACTGCGCTGAGGTTCGCGCTGCTTCTTGCGGTAGGAGTTGATGAAGGTGTTCGTGAGGATGCGGTACATCCACGCCTTGAGGTTCGTGCCCTCGCGGAACTGGTGGAACGAACCGTAGGCCTTCGCGTACGTCTCCTGCACGAGGTCCTCGGCGTCGGCCGGATTGCGTGTCATGCGCAGCGCGGCCGAGTACATCTGGTCGAGGTAGCCGAGTGCGTCCCGCTCGAATCGCGCGTTGCGCTCGGCGGCGGTCTCTTCCGTGCGGCCGTCGTCGGTCCCAGTGACCGGACCCACCTCCTCCAACGCTGTGGCGGGACCGAGACCGGACCCACTCGAATCGGAGGATAGACGACCAACCGCTCCGCCCGCCGCCCGAGTCGTCGCCGCCTTCGGTGCGGGCAGCACGGTCCAGTCCAGGTCGGCGGCCTGCGACCGGCCCGGGCAGATGGTCGAACCCATGCGACGGACTCCCTCTCCACTCTCCTGTGCTGACGTGCTGCACAACGGGGAACGCGCCCTCCGCTATTCCCGGGCGGGAACCGGGCCGCTCCCGGGCGGCCACCGCACCGCTCCCAGACGGCAACCAGGCGGTTTCCCGGACGGCGACGGGGCCGCTCACGGACAGGGAACCGCACCGCTCCCAGACGGCAACCAGGCGGTTTCCCGGACGGCGACGGGGCCGCTCACGGACAGGGAACCGCCACGGAACGGCCGGGAAACGCCGGACACCGCCGGGAACCTCCACGGAACCGCCGGGAACCGCCCCCGGTATCACACCAGGGCGGTGATCCATCTCCGTACGCCGTCGACGACGCTCCCCAGTACCTCCCGCTGGGTGACGGCGGCCCGCTCGGGCACCGAGAGCGCGTGGTCGGCCGCGTCCACCGCGATCAGCTCGTACGCGCCGTCCGGGAACTCCTCCGGCCTGCCGAACGGATCACTGCCGCCCTGGACGACCAGAACCGGCACCCCGGCGCCGAGGAGTTCGTCCGCACGGGACTTCTCGGGCCTCCCCGGCGGATGCAGCGGGAAGCTCAGCGCGAGGACGGCACGCGCCCCCAGCTCGCGGGCGGTCCGGCAGGCCACGCGCGCCCCGGCGCTGCGCCCGCCCGCGATGATCGGCAGCCCCTTCTCCGCCAGGGCGGGCCAGAGGCCCCGCCAGGCGGTGTCCAGAGTCTTCGGCGCGGGCGCGATCTTCTTCCCCGCGACCCGCCACGGCTGCTCCACCAGGGCCACCGAGACCCCGGCGGCGGGCATCCCGGCCGCCAGGGCCCGCAGGTCCCGGGCATCGACGCCGCCGCCGGCGCCATGGCTCAGCGCCAGCACCAGGCGGGCCCGGCCGGGGGCCGGGTGCCAGGTGATGCGGGCGTCCCCGGCGGGTGTACCGACGATCTCGCTCTCCGTCACGACAGCAGTGTCACACCGGGGCCCGGGAATCGCGGGGAGCCAAGGCGAGTCAAGGGGAGCCGAGGGGGGGCCGAGGGGAGCCGAGGGAAGTCGAGGGGGGCCGAGGGAAGTCAGAAGAGCGTGCCGACCTCGGGGGCGGCCAGCTCCTCGACCAGCTCCGGCCCGTTGTTGCGGACGTTGGAGACGGCCGTGCCCACGGGGTAGGCGCGCATCAGTCCGGTGGGCGGCGGCGCCAGCAGCCCGCGCAGCTCGTCCGGGTCGGTACGGGACGGGTCGAGCCAGGCGTCCCAGCGGTCCTCCGTGAGCATCAGCGGCATCCTCGGGTGGATGTCGGACAGCGAGCGGGGGCCTTCGGCGGGTGCCACCCCCAGGGGCCCGGTCTCCGCCTCGGTCGTGATCACGGAGCAGGTCACCCACCAGGACCGGGGGTGGTCGTCCGGCAGGGTCGGGTCGCGCCAGAACTCGTAGAGCCCGGCCATGGCGAAGACGGAGCCGTCGGCCGGGGTGACGAAGTACGGCTGCTTGCGGGGCCGCTTCTTCCTCCCCTTCACCTCCAGCTCCCGCTCCTCGGTGCCGGTGACCCACTCGTAGTAACCGTCCGCGGGGAGGATGCAGCGACGGGACCGGAAGGGCCGGCGGAAGGAGGGCTTCTCGTGGACGGTCTCGGCTCGGGCGTTGATCATCCGGGCCGCGCCCTCAGGGTTCCTGGCGAAGGACGGGACGAGGCCCCATCTGAGCCTCCGCAGCTGACGAACCGGACGGCGATCGTCCGCGTCCTTCAGGGGGCGTTCTAGCACCGCGAGGACCTCCTTGGTGGGGGCCACGTTCCAGTCGGGGGCCAGCGCCTCCGACGGCTCCCACCCCTCGACCCGGAAGAGCCCCGCGAGGTCCTCGGGCCTCCGGCTCGCCGCGTACCGTCCGCACATCTCAAACCACCCCTCCGAGCCGCGGAAACGCTGGACCGTGCCGCTCCGGTCAGCACCGGCGTGCCGCTCCGGTCGGCACCGGTCAGCACCGGTCGGAACCGATCGGCACCGGCCGGTACGGCGCCGGGGCGGCGCCGCATGCGGCACCCCGACCGCCGGGCGTGTGGCGCCCCCGGGCGAGGTGCCGGCCGCGCGATTCCGCCTTGTCCTTGGTCCTGTGCCCCCGTCGCCGGGGCACGTCCAAGAGTGCCAGACCGCCGCCGGGCGCGGTCGTGGCGTACCCAGGCCGCTTCCGCGGGGCGACCGGCCGCCGCCTCACGGTCGCCCCTCATGGCCGGGCCGCCACGCCGCGAGCCGGCCGTCTCGCGCTCCGGTCGTGCCAGCGGACCGGTCCGGCCCGGTCCGGCCCGGTCCGGAGCACCCCGCGGCTCCCGCCCTGCGAGCCTCACGTTTGGCCTGCGAGCCTCACGTCTGCCTGCGAGCCTCACGTTTGCCACCGGGAACGATCGCTGCCACGCCGGCGTCTCAGCTACCGTCCGCATCCGAGCACCGGACAGCCACGCCCCGAACCCCCCGAGGAGCCACCCCGGACATGGTCACACCCGAGATCTTCGCGACCCAGCCGGCCCCCGACCGCTGGCTGGTCATAGGCACGGCCGTGCTCGCCCTGGCCGCGGTCGCCCCGTCCGCGATATGGCGGCTGTCCCGCAACGCCATCACCATCGCCCACGAGGGCGGGCACGGCCTGATCGCCCTGGCCACCGGCCGGCGGCTGGAGGGCATCCGGCTGCACTCCGACACCAGCGGACTGACGGTCAGCCGCGGCCGGCCGACCGGACCCGGCATGATCCTCACGGCGGCCGCGGGCTACACCGCCCCGCCGCTGCTCGGGCTCGGCGGCGCCTGGCTGCTCGCCTCGCACCGCATCACCCTGCTGCTGTGGGTGGCCACCGCGCTGCTGATCGCGATGCTGGTGATGATCCGCAACGCGTACGGGGCACTCACCGTCGTCCTCACCGGCGCCGCCTTCCTGCTGGTGTCCTGGCTCACCGAACCGGAGGTGCAGGCGGCGTTCGCCTACGCGGCCGTGTGGTTCCTGCTGCTGGGCGGCGTCCGGCCGGTCTTCGAGCTACAGGTGAAGCGCCGGCACGGGGGTGCGCCGGACTCGGACGCGGACCAGCTGGCGAGGATGACGCACGTCCCGCCCGCGATGTGGCTGTTCCTCTTCCACGCCGTGTCGCTGTGCTCCCTGATCGGGGGCGGCCTCCGGCTGCTCGATCCCTGACGGGTCGGGGTGCCGGGCGACCGGCCGGCGAGCGACCGGGCCTCCGCGGGGCCACTAAAGTGAGGGCCATGACCGAGAGCCCCGTGCACACCGCCCTTTGGCCCGCCCCCCACGCGAGTGGGCCCGTCGACGCGACGGTCACCGTTCCCGGATCGAAGTCGGTCACCAACCGCGCGCTGGTGCTCGCCGCGCTGGCGGCGGAGCCGGGCTGGCTGCGCCGCCCGCTGAGGTCCCGGGACACCCTGCTGATGGCGGATGCGCTGCGCGCCATGGGCGTCGGCATCGAGGAGCAGGTCTCCTCCAGCTCCACCGCGACCGGCGGCCCCGACAGCGGCGAGGCGTGGCGGATCATCCCGGCCGGGCTGCACGGACCCGCGGCGGTGGACGTCGGCAACGCGGGCACGGTGATGCGCTTCCTGCCGCCGGTCGCCGCACTCGCCGACGGGCCCGTCCGCTTCGACGGCGACCCCCGCTCCCACGAGCGTCCGCTCGGCGAGGTGATCCGCGCCCTGCGGACCCTGGGTGCCCGGATCGACGACGGCGGCCGCGGTGCGCTCCCGATGACCGTGCACGGCCGCGGGGCGCTGGACGGCGGCGAGGTGGAGATCGACGCGTCCTCTTCCTCCCAGTTCGTCTCCGCTCTGCTCCTCTCCTCCCCCCGCTTCAACCAGGGCGTGCAGGTCCGGCACCGGGGCTCGCGGCTGCCGTCCATGCCGCACATCCGGATGACCGTCGACATGCTCCGCGCGGTCGGCGCGCAGGTCGACGAGCCGGAGACCGGCGGCGAGCCGGACGTCTGGCGGGTCCGCAGCGGCGCGCTGCTGGGCCGGGACCTGACCGTGGAGCCGGACCTCTCCAACGCCCAGCCGTTCCTGGCCGCGGCGCTGGTCACCGGCGGACGGGTGACCGTTCCGGACTGGCCGGAGCGCACCACCCAGCCCGGTGACGCACTGCGGGGGATCTTCACCGAAATGGGCGGTTCGTGCGAGCTGACCGAGGCCGGGTTGACGTTCACCGGCTCCGGCCGGATCCACGGCATCGACGTCGACCTGGGCGAGGTCGGCGAGCTGACCCCGGGCATCGCCGCCGTTGCCGCACTGGCCGACTCCCCCTCCACGCTGCGCGGCGTCGCGCATCTGCGGCTCCACGAGACGGACCGCCTCGCCGCCCTGACCAAGGAGATCAACGAACTCGGCGGCGATGTCACCGAGACGGAGGACGGCCTGCGCATCCGGCCGCGCCCGCTGCACGGCGGGGTGTTCCACACCTACGACGACCACCGGATGGCCACGGCCGGTGCGCTCATCGGCCTGGCCGTCGAGGGCGTGGAGGTCGAGAACGTCGCGACCACCGCCAAGACCCTCCCCGACTTCCCGAGGATGTGGACCGACATGCTCGCCGGGAACTGAGCGGGACGGCACGAGATGCGCCGCTACGGCAAGCACACCGACGAGGACGACGTCCGGGTCCGCCCGAACCGCAAGGGCAACCGGCCCCGTACGAGCATCCGCCCGAAGCACGAGGACGCCGCCGAGGGCATGGTCCTGACCGTGGACCGGGGCCGGCTCACCTGCCTCGTGGACGACCGCACCGTGGTGGCGATGAAGGCCCGGGAGCTGGGCCGCAAGGCGGCCGTGGTCGGCGACCGGGTGGATCTGGTCGGCGACCTGTCGGGGCACAAGGACACGCTCGCCCGCATCGTCCGCATCGGGGAGCGCGCCTCCCTGCTGCGGCGCACCGCCGACGACGACGATCCCTACGAGCGGGTCGTCGTCGCCAACGCCGACCAGCTGGCGATCGTCACGGCCCTCGCCGATCCGGAGCCCCGCCCGCGGCTGATCGACCGCTGCCTGGTCGCGGCCTACGACGGCGGCCTGGAACCACTGCTCGTACTGACCAAGTCGGACCTGGCCCCGGCGTCGGCACTGCTGGACCTGTACGGCGCGCTCGACATCCCGTACGTCGTGACCTCACGCGACGAGCTGTACGCGGGCGAGGCGGCGAACGTGGTGCGCGAGCACCTCGACGACCGGATCACCGCCTTCGTCGGCCATTCCGGCGTCGGGAAGACCACGCTGGTCAACGCGCTGGTGCCGGAGGGGAAGCGGCGCACCACCGGCCGGGTCAACGCCGTCACGGGCCGCGGCCGGCACACCACCACCTCCGCGCTCGCCCTGCCGCTGGCCGGCGCGGGAGGCTGGGTGATCGACACTCCGGGCGTGCGGTCCTTCGGGCTGCACCACGTCGACCCGTCCCGGGTCATCCACGCCTTCCCCGATCTGGAGCCCGGCATGGAGCACTGCCCGCGCGCATGTTCGCACGACGAGCCGGGCTGCGCCCTGGACGATTGGGTGGCGCGGGGGCACGCCGATCCGGCACGGCTGTACTCCCTGCGGCGGCTGCTGGCGACCCGGGAGCGGCGCGAGGGCGACTGACCCGCCTGCCCATCTGCCCATCTGCCCGCCTGCCCGCTGCCCGCTGCCCGCCTGCCCGCTGTCAGCTGTCAGCTGTCAGCAGCCCGCCGTCCGCACGGGCGACCGCGGTGAGTGCATAATTCGCACCAAGCAAGGCAAGCGGTCGCATTGCGCGGTACGCGGGCTCGGGGACGCGGGAGGCACTGACATGGCGTGGCTACTCGTGGTCGTCGCCGGATTCCTCGAGACGGGGTTCGCCATCTGCCTGAAGCTGTCCCACGGCTTCACCCGGCTCTGGCCGACCATCGGGTTCGCGGTGTTCGCGGTGAGCAGCTTCGGGCTGCTGACCCTCGCCCTGCGGAAGCTCGACGTCGGGCCCGCCTACGCGGTGTGGACGGGCATCGGGGCGGCGGGCACGGCCATCTACGGAATGGTCTTCCTCGGGGAGATCGCCTCGACCCTGAAGATCGTCTCGATCACGCTGGTGGTCGCGGGGGTCATCGGCCTGCAACTCTCCGGCCCGGCCCACTGAGAGCCGTACGGACCAGTCGGCCGACGCCCTCCGGCGGACCCGCGACCACACAGGACAGCGCAAGCCGCACGGCCAGCTCGCAGCGTCGCCCGGCCTCGGCCTCCTCCTCCGCGCGGCGACCGGTGCCCGGCTCCAGCGCGGCGAGCGACCGGTCGCGTACCGCCGCCACCAGCTCTCCGGGGGCGGGGTGGCCCGCGTCCGCGCGCCGCTGGGCGGGAACGGCCGGTCCCGCGGCGGACCGGCCGGCGGGCGTCGGCGCGGGGAGCCGGTCGCTCCACGCACCGGTCAGCAGGGCGCGCAGCAGCGGCCGGGAACGGGCTTCCGCCACGGTCCACTCGGCCAGCCGGACCAGCTGCTCGCCGGCCGCGGCCGGCTCCGCGAGCACCCGCTCCGCACCGGAGAGGTAGGCATCGGCCTCGCGCCGCACCAGGGCCCGGGCGAGACCGTCCTTGCCGCCGAACTCGTTGTACAGCGTCTGCCGCGAGACGCCCGCCGCCGAGGCGACGTCGATCATGCGGACGGCGGGCCAGGGCCGGTCGGCGAGTGCGGTGTGAGCGGCGTTCAGCAGGGCTTCGCGCGCTGTGGACATCGTGGTCCTCCCGGGCGGGGCCCTTGACGGCCCCGTGGCTCTCACTCAGAGTTGGCGCGCGAGCACCTGCTGTCAAGGGTGCGGGCGGAGTCGCGGACGCCTTCGGGCCCGGTGGCACCGGACGGGCGGACGGGGCGGTCCGGCCAGGCGTACGGGCGGACGGACGGGGCGGTCCGGCCAGGCGTACGGGCGTACGGGCGGACGGGCCGGACAGACGGACGGGCCGGGCGGACGGGCCGGACAGACGGACGGGCCGGGCGGACAGGCGGGACTGGACAGGTGGGACGGGACGGCCAGGCGGACCGGCCGGGCGGGCCCCGGGGATAGAGTGCGGGCATGGCCGACTACCACGATGATCTGCGTCTCGCCCTCGTCCTCGCGGACGCCGCCGACGCGGCGACCATGGACCGGTTCAAGGCACTCGACCTCAAGGTCGAGACCAAGCCGGACATGACCCCGGTGAGCGAGGCCGACAAGGCGGCCGAGGAGCTGATCCGCCACCAGCTCCAGCGCGCCAGGCCGCGCGACGCGATCCTCGGCGAGGAGTACGGCCTCGAGGGCACCGGCCCCAGGCGCTGGGTCGTCGACCCGATCGACGGCACCAAGAACTACGTCCGCGGGGTTCCCGTGTGGGCGACGCTGATCTCCCTGATGGAGGCCGGCGAGGGCGGCTACCAGCCGGTGGTCGGCGTGGTCTCGGCGCCCGCGCTGGGCCGCCGCTGGTGGGCGGCGAAGGGCGCGGGCGCCTACACCGGGCGAAGCCTGTCCTCGGCGACCCGGCTGCACGTCTCCAGAGTCGCGGAGCTGTCCGACGCCTCGTTCGCCTACTCCTCGCTCGACGGCTGGGAGGAGCGGGGCCGGCTCGGCGGCTTCCTCGACCTCAGCCGGGCGGTCTGGCGGACCCGCGGGTACGGCGATTTCTGGCCGTACATGATGGTGGCCGAGGGCTCGGTGGACATCTGCGCGGAGCCGGAGCTATCGCTGTGGGACATGGCGGCCAACGCGATCGTCGTACAGGAGGCGGGCGGGGCGTTCACCGGCCTCGACGGGGTCCGCGGACCGCACAGCGGAAACGCGGCGGCCTCCAACGGGCTGCTCCACGAGGAGCTGCTGGAGTACCTCAACCGGGGCTGAGCGAAGGGCCGCCCACGGCGGTTACCGGCCGGTTCGCCTCCCGCGCTCCCCCCTTGGGCGCCGCGTTCCCCCTTGTTGGCCCGCCCGATCGCTGCGACTCTGAGAGCCTCCCCATTTGTGAACTTGTGAATCCCTTCTCGTTGAAGGATTCATCAAGGAGGTGGCTCCATCCATGCTCGTCCGTGACGCCATGAGCACGGTGGTCCTCACCATCGGCCCCGCACACACCCTGAGGCAGGCCGCTCGGCTGATGGCCGCGCGGCGTGTCGGGGCGGCCGTCGTCCTCGACCCCGACACCAGCGGCCTCGGCATACTCACCGAGCGGGACGTCCTCGTCTCGCTCGGCACCGGCCAGGACCCCGACCTCGAATCCGCCGCCGCCCACACCACCAACGACGTCGTCTTCGCCGCCCCCACCTGGACCCTGGAGGAGGCCGCGGACGCCATGGCCCACGGCGACTTCCGCCATCTCATCGTGCTCGACGCCCAGGGACCGGTCGGCGTCGTCTCGGTACGCGACATCATCCGCTGCTGGGCACCCGCCCGGCACCGGCTCCGGCACCGGACCGAGGAGACGCTCACGGGCTGACGCGGCAGACCGGGCTGACCGCGCAGACACGAGCGGGCCGGACCTCCCCCCGGGGAGATCCGGCCCGCTCCGCCACGGCAAGCGGTCCAGTGCTGGTTTCGTCAGCCGCGCAGGACCTGGACCGCGGCCTCCAGCCGCTTGCCGAAGTCTTCGTCCGCCCGACGGAAGTTTCCGATCGCCCGCTCGGCGATGTCACCGCGGGAGACCTTGGCGATGAAGCCCGCCAGGTTCTCGACCAGGCGCCCCTTCTCCTCCTGCGACATCAGCCGGTAGAGGTTGCCGGCCTGGACGAAGTCGTCGTCCTCCGCGTGCGAAGGGGCCTCGTGGCTCCCGGTGCCGCCGGAGACCGGGACCGGCTGCCACAGCGGCCGGTCCGTCTGGAAGGGGCCGCCGAAGCTGTTCGGCTCGTAGTTCTTGGCGCCCTTGTGGCGGCCGTCGTAGAGCAGGCCGTCGCGGGAGTGGGTGCGCGCCTCGGTGGCGTGGGGGCGGTTCACCGGGAGGTGGTCGGCGTTGACTCCGACGCGGTAGCGGTGGGCGTCGCCGTACGCGAAAAGGCGGCCCTGGAGCATCTTGTCCGGGGAGGGGCCGATGCCCGGCACGAAGTGCGCGGGGCTGAAGACGGACTGCTCGACCTCCGCGAAGATGTTCTCCGGGTTGCGGTTGAGCTCCAGCCTGCCGATCTCGATCGGCGGGTAGTCCTCGTGCGGCCACACCTTGGTGAGGTCGAACGGGTTGAACCGGTAGGTCGCGGCGTCCCCCGCGGGCATGATCTGGACCTGCACCGTCCACGACGGGAAGTCACCGCGCTCGACGGCCTCACGCAGGTCGCGCTGGTGGCTGTCCGGGTCCTCACCGGCGAGCCGGTTGGCCTCGGCCTGGGTGAGGTTCCTGATGCCCTGGTCGGTCTTGAAGTGGTACTTGACCCAGAAGACCTCGCCCGCCTCGTTGTTCCACTGGTACGTGTGCGAGCCGTATCCGTTCATGTGCCGGTACGAGGCCGGGATCCCGCGGTCGCCGAACAGCCAGGTCACCTGGTGGGTCGACTCGGGCGAGAGACCCCAGAAGTCCCAGACGTTGTCCGCCTCCTGGCTGCCCGTGTACGGGTCGCGCTTCTGCGTGTGGATGAAGTCGGGGAACTTGACGGCGTCCCTCACGAAGAACACCGGGGTGTTGTTGCCGACGAGGTCGTAGTTGCCCTCCTCGGTGTAGAACTTCAGCGCGAACCCGCGGGGGTCGCGCACCGCGTCCGCCGCGCCGAGGTTGCCCGCGACGGTGGAGAAGCGCAGGAACGTCTCGGTCTGCTTGCCGACCTCGGAGAGGAACTTCGCCCGCGTGTAGCGGGTGACGTCGGCGGTCACCGTGAAGGTGCCGTAGGCGCCGGCGCCGCGGGCGTGCACCACCCGCTCCGGGATGCGCTCACGGTTGAAGTGCGCGAGCTTCTCGAGCAGCAGCTGGTCCTGGACCAGGACAGGTCCGCCGACGCCCGCGGTCTCGCTGTTCTGGTTGTCCGCGACCGGAGCACCGGCCTCCGTGGTGAGCGGTCCCTGCGACATGTGCGCCTCCTGCGAAAACTGCGTCATCGCCTGTCAGTCCTGTCCCTTGGCTAATGATGACCACGATCCTACAATAGACAACGTCTAAGTCAAACGTACATCCAAAGTCACACCCGTTCGGGAGCTACTCCCCCGACTGTTAGGCTGATACGCATGAGCGACCTGTTGGAACGCCTGCGCGGACGCGGCTGGCGCATGACCGCGCAGCGGCGCGTAGTGGCCGAGGTCCTCGACGGTGAGCACGTCCATCTGACCGCCGACGAGGTGCACGCCCGCGCGGTCGAACGACTGCCGGAGATCTCCCGGGCCACGGTCTACAACACCCTGGGTGAGCTGGTCTCACTGGGCGAGATCCTGGAAGTGGCGACGGACCACCGCGCCAAGCGGTACGACCCGAACGCCCACCGCCCACACCAGCACCTGGTCTGCGGGCGCTGCGGCGCGATCCGGGACGTCCACCCCAACGGCAATCCGCTGACGGACCTGCCCGACTCGGAGCGCTTCGGCTTCACGATCTCGGACGTCGAGGTCACCTACCGGGGCCTCTGCCCGAGCTGCGCGAGCGCCTAGCCCCCACGCGGGGCGAGGCCCCGCGGCCGTTCACGGCCGGACCACGGCGGCCCGGCCGTCCCCTTCGACCGGCTTCCGTCGGCTTTCCGCCGACGCGCCCCTTCCGCCGACGCGCCCTTTCCGTCAACAGCGCCTTCCCGTCGACCGCACCCCGTCCACGGCGCGCCGGCCTTCGAGGACCCCGTCCAGCCGCCCACCCGGCGCCGTCCGCCGCGCCGCCCACCCGGCCCCCGGCCGTACCGTCCACGGCCGGGAACGGGTGCCGCGCGTCACCGTCACCGTCGTCGGCGGTGGGCGCTGGGGAGCGCCCACCGCCGACACGGCCCACAACGCACCGTAGGCCCGGATCCTGATTGGATCCGGGCCTACGGCCTTCAGTAGCGGGGACAGGATTTGAACCTGCGACCTCTGGGTTATGAGCCCAGCGAGCTACCGAGCTGCTCCACCCCGCGTCGGCCTGATCAACAGTACGTCACCCCGCGGACCTGAGCAAATCCGCATCCCTTCGACCGTGGAGGTTCCTGTCGACCGTGGAGGTTCCTGTCGACCGTGGAGGTTCTTGTCTGCGTGAGCAGCCCCTGCGGTCAACGGTGGCCGATCCCGGGAAGCTTCTCGGCTGTCCGTCCTCGTGGACGCAGTGCAGCCCTCACCTGACCGGTGGCTCACCAGCATCACGACGCGGTTCACCTCGACGTCGCACTCGGCTGCGAACCCTCCGTGAACACGGTGGCGTGGTCGGCGGCCCACTGACGAAACGTTCGCGGTGCCGTCCCAAGGATGTCGGCCACCGCAGCGGTGATATACGCGGGCCGTCCGACCGCCGCACTCCACGCGGCGAGCAGCATGTCGACAACCGAGCTGGGCACCATACCCTCCGACAGTCTTCGGAACTCGTCCGGCGTTATCTCCTCGAAGGCGATCTGGCGCCCCAGGGCGTCAGCGATGGCGTCCACCTGCGCGGCCTGGGTCAGCGATTCGGGGCCCGTGAGGACATAGTCGGCTCCAACGTGTCCGTCCTGGTAGAGCGCCCGCGCCGCGACGGCTGCGATGTCGCGGTCGTCGACCGGTGCCGTCTCGGCAGCACCGTGAGGCCACCGGACGACCTCGCCGGTCTGGATCGCGGGCGCCCACCAGGCCAGCGAGTTCGACGCGAGCATCCCCGGCCGGATGATCGTCGACTCGAGTCCGGTGGCCGCGATGAGCCTCTCGATGTCGGCGTGCAGCACCGCCATGGGATTCGGCTGCCGGAAGAATGGATGCGGCGTCCGATGCGGGGAGGAGAGGAAGACGACCCGCTGCACATGGGCTGCCAGCCGCTCGACGACTGCCGCGGCGGTCTGAGGCGGGGCGGTCCAGACGAGGAAGACCGGACCGGCGCCGTTCAACGCCGGGTCGAGCGTCTCGGGCGCGGCGAGGTCTCCGGTGAAGACCTCGACCTTCGCCGGCAGCGTCGCCCCCGCCTCGGTGCGACGGGTGAGGGCGCGGACCGGCACTCCCGCGTGGAGGAGTTGGTCGATGACGACGCGGCCGATCCGCCCCGTCGCCCCGGTGACGAGCACGGGAGGAATGTTCGCCTGATTCATGCCACCCATGAAAACGTTACTCGGTTAAAAAGGCAACTCAGTCATGAATGTTACGGTAGTCGGATGAGCGAGCCGACGGGACTGCGGGCCCGCAAGAAGGAGCGGACGCGCCACGCCATCGGCGACGCGGCCGTCTCGCTGTTCCTGGAGCGCGGCTTCGACCGCGTCTCGGTCAACGACATCGCCGCGGCGGCCGAGATCTCCAAGCCAACCCTCTTCCGGTACTTCCCCACCAAGGAAGACCTGGTGCTGCACCGGTTCGCGGACCACCAGGGCGAGGCGGCACGCGTCGTACGTGACCGCAGGTCCGATATCACGCCGGTGACGGCTCTGCACCGGCACTTCCGGGCCGGCCTCGATCGGTACGACCCAGTCACCGGCCTCAACGACCATCCCGAGGTGGTGGCGTTCCACCGGCTGGTGTTCACCACACCGAGCCTGGCGGGACGGCTCACGCAGTACCAGCTCGAGGACGAGCGAGCACTGGCGGACGCCCTCGGCGAAGGCATCCGGGCACGTCTGCGAGCCGCCCAGGTGCTCGCGGTCCAACGGGTGCTCGCCCGGACCAACTGGCAGAAGATCGCCGACGGCCGCGCCGCCCACGACGTCCACCCCGAGGCCGTAGCCGACGCCGACCAGGCGTACAACCACCTGCGATGACAGGTGGCACGCCCGGTCAGAGAAGGCTCCACGGCCCGGCGCACGCGTTGCCACGGGCCCGGCCAGGCCCCAGAACACCGGCGGCCGGACTGGCCCGGGAACATGCCGGTGGACCAGGCTTGGGTCGATCCGGCGACGACGTTCGATACGGGAAACCGGGGTGGTCGAGGAGACCCTGCGCGCCGTCGGCCGGTAGGCCGGGACGGCACGGCACATCCCGATCGACCGCTGGCGCGAGACGCTCGAGACGACCGGCTTGGTCCGCACGCACGCGGCCTCAGTCCAACGGTCCCTCCGGCAGGCCACGTGATTGCCGGAGATCAGCCGACCGACCCGCTGCCAACGCACCATGGAATCCGGGGTTCCAGCAGGTCTCACCGCTGACGGAGCGGCTCGCCCGACAACCCGTTCGGGCCGCCGGGCGGTGTGACGCGCGCCTCAGGCCGTGAGTTCCTGGTGCAGCGCCTCGCGGAGCGCGGCCGCCCGATCCGCCACCTCGGCGGGCCCCAGCTCCACCGCGCGGGCACACCAGCGCTGGCCCTCCGCCAGTTCCCCGCGGCGCGCGGCCAGCAGGGCGAGCCGGAGCGCCGCACGCCCGTGGCCCGCCCGGGCCGCGCGGGCCCACCAGAGGGCGGCCTCACGCTCGTTGCCCTCACGGGCCAGCAGCAGCCCCAGATTGAAGGCGCCGTTGCGGCTGCCCGCCTCCGCCGCCTCCCGGTACCAGCGGGCGGCCTCGGCATGCTCGCCGCGGGCCGCGGCGAGCATGCCGATACGCACCTGCGCCCGGCGGTGCCCCTGCGCGGCGGCCCGCTCGTACCACTCCTCGCACTCGGTCTTCTCCCCCATCGGCTCACCGAGCGCGGGCGCGCCCGGCGGCGGCTGGCGCGCGTCCAGCACCGTCGCGAGCCGGAACGCCGCCTCGGCGCTTCCGCTGCCCGCGGCGCAGCGCAGATGCCGCTCGGCGGTGTGCTCGTCCCCGTCGCGCAGACAGGCCATCCCGACCTGCAGGGCGGCCTCCGTGTGCCCTGCCGCCGCCGCCCGTGCGTACCAGCGCAGCGCCGCGCGGTCCTCGTCCCGGCCCGCATGGAGGATCCCGAGGTTGAACGCGGCGTCCACGCTCCCCGCCTCGGCGGCCTTGGAGAACCAGGGCTCGGCACCGGCCGGGTCCCCTGCCTGGAGCAGCAGGACGGCGAGCGCGTTGGCCGCCTCGCGGTGCCCGGCGTACGCGGCACGGCGATACCACTGCTCGGCCTGACCGGTACGGCCCTGGGCGGCACACAGCAGACCGAGGTTGTACGCCCCGTTCACATCACCCGCGTTCAGGGCTGCGCGGTACCAGCGCTCGGCGGACTGGTGCTCACCGCGGGCGGCGTGCAGCGCGCCCAGCGCGTTGGCGGCGTTGCCGTCGCCGTCCTGGGCGGCCCGCAGCCACCAGACGGCGGCGCCCTCCTCGTCGCCGGTGTCCTTCAGCAGGAACCCCAGGGCGCAGGCGGCACGCGCCTCGCCGTCCCCGGCCGCGGTGAGGTACCAGCGCGCGGCCTCCTTCAGCTCGCCCCGGCGCTCCAGGATGCCGCCGAGGTGCAGCGCGGCCCGGCGGTGCCCGCGGGCGGCTGCCTGCCGGTACCACTGCTCCGCCTCGTCCCGGCGTCCGGACTCCCCGGGCGCCGAGGACGCCGTGTACGGCGAGGACGCGGTGTACGCCGAGGATGCAGAGGACGCCGTGTACGCGGCGGGGCCGTCCGCCGGGGACGCGGCCGGCGCCAACGGCTCGGCGGCGCCGCGCGGGGCGGGGATGACGGCGGCCGCAGCGCCGCTCAGCGCTACGCTCCTGATCATTTCGGCACGTCGCCTCCGTACGGCTTCGGACACCTATGCCGCGCTCGATGGAACTGGTCCACGCCGCGGCGATCGTCCACGACGACCTCATCGACGACAGCCCGCTGCGCCACCATCTGCCCACGGCGCACATGGCGCTGCGGTCCGCCGTCACCGGCCGCCCCCGGGCGAACGCCGCCGCCCGGTCACTTGCCATGCTGGTCGGGGACCACCTGATGGCGCTGGCGGGCCAGCTGTTCGCCACCAGCGGTCTCCCCGCGGCCTACCTCGCCAGGGCCCGGCCCATGTGGGGAGAACTCGCCCGGGAGCTGATCGCGGGCTTCGGCCCGTCCGCACCCTCGGGCCCCGCCGCACCCTCGAGCCCCGCCGCACCCTCGAGCCCCGCCGCGCCGCGGGCCGTACCGGCCACGGCCGCACGGCTGCCACCGCACCTGCGGAGCCCCCTGACTGCGGAGGCCTCTGCGGGGCGGCGGGCCTCCGGAGCGCCCCCGCCCGGCGAACGCCGCTCGAGCGCACGCGCCAGCCGGTACGCGGCCTCGCGGTGGCCCTGCTCGGCGGCCGCGCGCAGCCAGCGTTCGGCGTCGGGCTCGCTGCGGTGCTCCAGCAGATCGGCCAGGGCGTAGGCGCCGAGGGCGTGCCCCTGCTCGGCGGACTGGCGGAGCCAGTACTCGGCGGCCGGCTCGTCGCCGCGCTCCCGGAAGTGCCGGCCGAGCGCGTGCGCCGCGGCGGCGGAGCCGGCGACCGCGGCGATCCGCCACCAGCCGGCCGCCTCGTCGGCGTAACCGCGCTGGTGCAGCAGGACACCGAGGTTGTTCGCGGCGGCGCGGTCCCCCTCCGCGGTGGCCGCACGCAGATGCGGCTCCGCTCCGTCGAGATCGCCCCGGCGCAGGAGCATCGCCCCGAGGACGCTCATGGAGGCCACGTCGCCCGCCTCGGCGGCGCGCCGGTGCCGGGCCTCGCTCTCGGCCCCGGCGTCGGTGACGGCGTCGGTCTCGGCGTCGGTCTCGGCGTCGGTGACGGGCAGAGGATCCGCAGAGGTCAGCGACTCGAGCGGGTCCTCGGCGTCCACGGCGTCCACGGCCGCCGCATCGGCCAGACCCACCGCCGCCACGGCGGTGACGGCGTGCTCGTGCGCAAACCGTCCCATCTCCAACAGAGTTGTCCCGTCCCCCATGAAATCCATCGTCGCACCACCCGCAACCCGCGTACACCTGGTATACCGCAGCCAGTGAGGTCACTTCAGCGTTTTGTCGACATGCCCACAGAGAGACAAGCCAAACACGTGTCACTCCGGGGCGCCGGATCCAACCCGTCCGAATCGGGACAGACTTCGGGAAGAACTTTCTCCACACACGCCGAGGGCCCGGATCCTGATTGGATCCGGGCCCTCGATCTCAGTAGCGGGGACAGGATTTGAACCTGCGACCTCTGGGTTATGAGCCCAGCGAGCTACCGAGCTGCTCCACCCCGCGTCGTTGTGCACCTACCGTACCACGGTGCGGAGTGGAGTCCGTCCGGTGAACCACCCGTTCGGTCAGCCTCCGGGTTTACGCGACGGTGCCCCGGGAGCCGCCTGCGACTGTGCCGCCGCCGCCCGGTCCAGCGCCGCCTGCAACTCCGCCTGGGCCTTGCCGTACGCCGTCCAGTCGTTCTTCTTCAGCGCCTCCTGGCCCGCCTCGTACGCCTTCTGGGCGTCCGCGATGGCCTGCTTCAGCGCCGCGCTGCCCGTAGCCGGCGGCTGCGGCGTGGTGTCGTCGCCCGGCTCCGCCGGCGGCTGCGGCGTGGCCGGCGGCTCCTCGCCGTCCACCCCGAACACCGCGTTCAGCGCCTCGTCGAGGCTGTCCTTGAAGACCGGCTTGCCGCCGTACGACACCGCCACCTTCTTCAGCAGCGGGTAGTTGGCGGCACCGCCTCGGGCGTACACCGGCTCGACGTACAGGAAACCGCCGTCCAGCGGGACCGTGAGCAGATTGCCGTAGTCGATCTCCGAATCGGTGCCCCGCAGGTCGCGGACGAACGTCGCGACCTCCGGCACACTGTTGAGTTCGCTCTGCACCTGCGAGGGGCCCTGCACGGTGGAGGTCACCCTCAGCAGTCTGATCGAGCCGTAGTCCTTGCTGTTGGCATCGGCGTCGACGGCCATGAACGCGCCCAGGTTGGGCCGTCCGCTGGGCGTGAACGTCGTGGTCAGCGAGAACTTCTGCTCCTGCTCGCCCGGCATCTTCAGGCTCAGGTAGTACGGCGGGACCGCGCTGCCGTCCTTCTGCGTCGGATCGTTCGGCACCTGCCAGGCGTCGCTGCCGGTGTAGAACTGGTCGGGGTCCGTCACGTGGTACCGGGTGAGCAGCTCACGCTGGACCTTGAACATGTCCTGCGGGTACCGGAGGTGGGCCAGCAGGTCCGGCCCGATCTCGCCCTTCGGCTTGACCGTGTCCGGGAAGGCCTTCATCCAGGTCTTCAGGACCGGGTCCTGGGTGTCCCACTGGTACAGGTCCACCGTGCCGTCGTAGGCGTCGACGGTGGCCTTCACCGAGTTGCGGATGTAGTTGACCTGGTTCTGCTGCGCGACGACGGCACGCTGGCTGTCGGTCAGCGAGTCGGCCGTGGTGTCCCCGAGCGTCGTGCGCGACGCGTAGGGGTATCCGTTCGTCGTGGTGTAGGCGTCGACGACCCACTTGATCCGGCCGTCGACCACCGCCGGGTAGGCGTCCCCGTCGATGGTGAGCCAGGGGGCCACCGCCTCGACGCGCTCCTTGGGCGTGCGGTTGTAGAGGATCCGCGAACCGTCGCCGATCGCTCCCGAGTAGAGGATCTGCGGCTCGCTGAGCGCCACCGCGTACGCGGCCCGGTTGAAGGCACCGGAGAGGTCGACCCCGCTCTTGCCCTTGTAGCTGGTGGTCACCTCGCCGTTCTTCTCGTAGTCCAGCTCCTTCTGCGGGCCGCCGACGATCGAGTACTGCTCGGTCTTCTCGCCGTAGTAGACCCGCTGCTCGTACGTGCCGAGCTGGCCCTCGGTGGGCAGGCCGGACTCGATGAAGTCCGGGGCGCCGACCGTGCCCTGGTCCTCGTCGGTGATGGTGTTGGTGCCCTTGGCCGCGATCGCGCCGAAGCCGTGGGTGTAGGTGAAGTGGTCGTTGATCCAGTTCCGCTTGGGGATGCCCTTGATGTTGAGCTCGCGCAGACCGATGACCGTGTCCTGCGGCTTCCCGTCGGGGCCGGTGTACCGGTCCACGTCGAGGGTCGCGGGGAACTGGTAGTACTTCCGCTCCTGCTGGAGCTGCTGGAAGGCGGGCGAGACGATGTTCGAGTCCACGAGCCGGTAGCTGGCCGCCGTGGCGGCCTGCTCGCGCTGCTGGGCCTTCCGCTTCGGGTCGCCCCTGCCGCCGTAGTTCTCGGACTTCGCCGCGTCGATGCCGTACGCCTCGCGCGTGGCGTCGATGTTCTTCTTGATGTACGGCGCTTCCTTGGCCTGCTCGTTCGGCTGGACCTGGAACTTCTGCACGATGGCCGGGTAGAGGCCGCCGATGAGGATGGCCGAGAGCACCATCAGCCCGAAACCGATCACCGGGAGCTGCCAGGTGCGCCGCCAGAGCGTCGCGAAGAACAGCACGGCGCAGATGACCGCGATGCAGAACAGGATCGTCTTCGCCGGCAGATAGGCGTTCGCGTCGACGTACCGCAGGCCCGTCCAGTTGCCCGCCGCCTTGAAGTCACTGGACTTCACGGCCAGGCCGTACCGGTCCAGCCAGTACGCCACGGCCTTGAGCGCGACGAAGATCCCGAGCAGCACCGACAGATGGCCGGTCGCCGCTGCGGTGGCCCGCGCCCCGGGGCTGGTGACCCGCAGCCCCCCGTACAGGTAGTGGGTGAGGACCGAGGCGATCAGGGAGAGCACCGCGGCGGCGAAGCCGAAGCCCAGCAGGAAGCGGTACCAGGGCAGGTCGAAGGCGTAGAACGCCACGTCCATCCCGAACTGGGGGTCCTTCTGGCCGAACGGCACACCGTTGATCCACGTCAGCCAGGTGCGCCACTGGGAGGAGGCGGACGCTCCGGCGATCAGCCCGACGAGCGCGGTGATCCCGAGGAGCACCCACTTCTTGTACGGGGCGATGCCCATGCGGTACCGGTCGAGGCTCTGCTGCTCGAGCGACATCGCACTCAGCGGCGGCCTCAGCCGGTGCGCCAGCCAGATGTTCAGCCCGACCGATGCGGCCATCAGCAGGCCGAAGACCGCAAACAGACCGATCTTGGTCCAGAGGGTGGTGCTGAACACCGACGAGTACTTCACCGAGCGGTACCAGAGCCAGTCGGTCCAGAACCCGGCGAACATGACAAAGGCCATGGCGAGCACGGCCAGCACGCCGAGCGTCATCAGCAGCGTCCGTACGCGCCGGGACGGCCGGCCCACTCTCATCCGTGGCCCGGTCGGGCCTCCGCCGCGGTCCGGCATCTGGAAAGCCAACGTGCGCCCCTCGAGTTCGCGGTTGTGTAAGCGTTGTTTCGGGTGCCGTCCCATGCGTCCGGCACCTCTGCTGCGGGCCCACGCGATCGTAGGGCCCACTCATGCAACTTACTGAAGCTTTACCTAGTTCCCGACTCCGGGGCCGGAGGAGGCAGGATATTGAGCATGTCCAACGTTTCCCCCGGCGGCCCCCCGATGGCCGCGAGCCCGCTCACCCGCGCGGTGCTCGAAATCGACGAGTACGCCTCCGGCCTCGGCTGGGACCAGCCGGCCCGGCTCTTCGCCCTCGTCGACACCGCGAAGCTGCGCGCCCAGGAGCCGGCTCTCGCCGCCCAGCTCGGTCTCGACGAACCCGGCGACCCCGACGGAGCGGGCGCGGCCGCGCCGCTGACCCCGGTCGAGCAGGACGAGATCCCCTCCGGCGCCCCGCTGGACGAGTTCCTCGCGACGATCGCCTGGCCCGACGCCGTGGCGGGGTGCGCGCTCACCGTGGAGCGGCTGATGCTGCCGCCGTCCGCGGAGGCCTCCGTCCCCGAGGGCCTCGACGAGGCGGGCCTCGCCGAGTGGGTGGCGGCGCACCCGGACCGCCAGGAGGTCCGGATGACCGTGGCGGTGCTGCGGGACGGCGCCCGGGAGTCGGCGCTGCGGCTCCGGGACAAGGACACCGCGACCGAGGTGCTCACCGGAGCCGACCTGGTGCCGGGACTCGCCGAGGCCCTCTCGGCGACCTTCGAGGCGTAACGGCGTGTAGCAGCGCCGAGGGCGTGGAGCGGGCGTGAGGGCGCGTGTCGTGGTCGCGGCACGCACCCTCACGGTCCGGCGGCACTCCCCCCTCACGCCCCACGCGGGAGCCAGGCGCCCCGTCGGCCCGTCGGGCCCGGCGCTCCGTCGGGCCCGGCGCTCCGTCGGGCCCGGCGCCCCGTCGGGCCCGGCCGGTGCGGGTGCCGCGCTTCCCGGGAAGGACCTCTCAGCCCTCGGAGCAGCCGGGCAGACCGGCGGTCTTCCCGGTGCGGATCTTCTCCAGCGACTTCGTCGCGTCGCCGATCGTCTTCACCCTGACCAGCGTGAGGCCGTCGGGGACACCGGCGGCCGCTGCGGCGCAGTTGGCGCTCGGCGTCAGGAAGTACTTCGCCCCCGCGTTCCGCGCGCCGACCAGCTTCATCTCGATGCCGCCGATGGGGCCGACCACGCCCCGGTCGTCGATCGTCCCCGTACCGGCGACGAACGCGCCCCCCGTGAGGTCGGTCGGGCTCAGCTTGTCGACGATGCCGAGAGCGAACATCAGCCCCGCGCTCGGGCCGCCCACGTCGGCCAGCTTGATGTCGACGGAGAACGGGAAGGTGTGGTCCGTACCGGCCGTGATGCCCACGATCGTCCGGTCGGCCTGCTCCGACCGCACCGTGCCGACCTGCACGTCCTGGGACGCCGTGGGCTCCCTGCCGGCCTTCTCCGCCGCCGCGGCCTCCTTCGCCGGGACGATCGTGAAGGCCACCCTGTCGCCTGGCCGGTGCTTGACCACGGCCCGGGAGACGTCGTCCGGCCGCTTCACCGGCGTGCCGTCGACCGCCTTGATCACATCGCCCGCGTGCAGGGCGCCCTCCGCCGGGCTGTCCTTGCGGACCGAGGAGACGACGACGCGGGAACTCACCGGGATCCCCAGTTCGCGCAGGGCCGCGACCTTGGCGCTTTCCTGGGACTGGCTGAACTCCTCCGCGTTCTCCTGGTTCGACTGCTCCTCGGTCTTGCCGTCCGGATAGAGCGTCTCATGCGGCACCACGACGTTGTCGTGCGCCAGCCAGCCGTACACGACCTCCGCCAGGTTCATCCGGTAGTCCGCGCCCGTGACCCGCACCGTCGTCATGTTGAGATGACCGGAGGTCGGATAGGTCTTGCGGCCGGAGATCCGGAGGACCGGCTCGCCACCGGAGTCGCCGAGGGTGTTCACCGTGGGCCCGGGCGTCATCTCCGAGTACGGCGGAGTCATGAGCACACCCACGCAGAGCAGCACGATGAGGACCAGGGTGGAGGCGAGCATCGTCGCTGTGCGGCGTGGCATGGAACGACAGTACGGGACCGGACTGTCAGTGCACCTGTCGGGCCGGTCCGTACGGGGCCCGGGGCAGAGCACCGCACAAGGGCACATCAGACGCCCGGGGGAGACGGCAACGCTCCCCGTGAGGGGCCTCGGCGACCCGCCGCGTCAGACCGCGTCCGTCCCGGAGTGGGACCTCTCCATCGCGTCACGGAAGCGCGCGTAGCCGGCGAGTTCCGCGATATCGCCGGTGGTCCGGTTCCTCGATGCCCATCTCCCCCATATCGCCGCGCCGACGACGGCGAAAAGCGGGATCAGCAACCAAGCTAGCGCCGCCATCACGACCTCCCTACCCCAGAAGCTGGAACCACTGCCTGTGCAGCCGACCGATCAGCAGATTAACCGAGTGCCGCTTCAACGCTGGTGCCCGGGGGGCGGTTACGCAAATCGGGCCATCGGTCGCCGTACGACACCGCTCCACGCCGACCCTCCCGCCCGCCACCCCACAACGACGGCGCTACACACCGACCCACCCACCCGCCACCCGACCACCACCCCACAACGACGGCGCTACACACCGACCCACCCACCCGCCACCCGACCACCACCCCACAACGACGGCGCTACGCGCCGACCCATTCTTCGGTGCCGTCGGAGAACTGCTGGTGCTTCCAGATCGGGACCTCGTGCTTGAGGTCGTCGATCAGCTTGCGGCACGCCTCGAAGGCCTCACCCCGGTGCGGGCACGAGACGGCGACGACCACGGCCAGGTCCCCGACCTCCAGGTCGCCCACGCGGTGGACGGCGGCCAGGGCCCGGACCGGGTACTCGGCGGCGGTCTTCTCCGCGACACGGCGCAGCTCGGCCTCGGCGGTGGGATGGCAGGAGTAGCCGAGCGCCTCGACGTCCGCGCCGCCGTCGTGGTTCCGCACGGTGCCCACGAACAGCGCCGTGCCACCGGCCGCCGCATCGCCCACGGCACGGAACACCTCGTCCACGGAGAGCGGGGTGTCCCTGATCGCCAGCAACCGGATCGGGTCCTCCGCCGCCTGCTCACCCGGGTGATCGTCAATGCGTCCCATGGAGCCATCGTGCCGCACACCGCCGACATCCCGGAATAGCGCATTCGACCGGGCGGCGGCGAAGGAGGTTGGAGTCTTCTACAGAGGCCGGGGACCGCACTCCGGTTCCTTCTCCCGGTCAGGAGAAGGGGGTTCCCCAGGCACACCGGGAACGCGAACCGGGGCAGTCCCCGGAACCGATCCCAGGACAGGTCCCGGCTCAGATCGCAGGGATCCCAGGAGAGGTCCCGGCACAGGTCCGGGCACAGGTCCGGGCTCAGATCCCAGGACAGATCCCCGCTCAGATCCCGGCTCAGATCCCGGCACGGACCCACAGGCGGCACCCCGGGCGGGAGAACCGCCACCGGAGCACGAGCGCCGCCGCCGCGGGGCCGCTTCCGGGCCCCGGCGCGAGCCCGCCTCAGAGCCCGCGGCGCTTGCGGGCGCGGCGGACGAGGGCCGCCGTGCCCAGCAGAGCGACGGTCGCGCCCGCCGCGCCCGCCGCCGCGGTGGCGTCCTTGCGGCCCAGCCGGCGCCCTGCGACCGTGTGCCGGCCCTGGACCTCCTCGAGCAGGGCGCCCAGCACCTCCTCATTGGTCCACCGGGGACGCCAGCCGGCGTCGTGCAGCCTGCCGACACTGACGACCCAAGGATGCATGGTGTACGCGAGGTCGCCCGCCGGCGAGGGGGTGAGGCCGATGCGGTGCAGTCGCGCCGCCGCGCCGAGGGCGACCGCCGAGGGCAGCTCCATGCGCCGGATACCGCTGAACTCCTCGACCTCCTCCTGTTCCAGCCAGCCGTCGCAGCCGACCGCGAACTCCCCGTCGACCTTCTCGAGGGCCGCGTACTCCAGCGCGCTCACCAGGTCCTCGACATGGCAGAACTGCCAGGTGGGACGGGAACCCGCGACGACGAGCAGTCTCGGCGACTCGAAGTAGCGGGTGAGCGCCGTGTCGGTGCCGCCGACCAGCACGGCGGGCCTGGCGACGGTCACGTTCAGGCCGGGGTGGGCGCGAGGAGCGCGGCGGCCCAGCCGCTCGATCTCCAGCAGATCGCCGACGGCCGTGGCCTCCGCCGTGGCACGCAGCTCCGCGTCCTCCGAGAGCGGGACGTCGTTGTCGGCCAGGGCCCCGTACACCATCGCCGAGGTGCACAGCACGACGCGGCGGACACCCGCGGCCGCGGCTGCGGTGAGCACGGTCTGCGTACCGCGCACGTTGTACGCGCTACGTGCCGCGGAGTCGGTCTCGAGGTCGAGGTCGAGCGCCAGGTGCACGACGACGTCGGCTCCGCGGAACTTCTCGGCGATCGCCGGGTCGCGGACGTCCAGGACGTGCCAGTGCGCCTCGGGGACGTCGCCCCGGCGCTCGTCGACCGCGACGACCCGGCCGATGTCGTCCGACGCTACGAGGCGCCTGGTCAGCAGGTCGCCGACGCCGGAGGCGGCGCCGGTCACCGCGACCACGGGGCCGCGCCCCGGGGCCGGGGTCGAGGGGTTTCGCGTTGCGCGAACCTGCGGGTCTGGGGAACTCACCGGGCGTCTCCAGCGGTTGTCTTCAGTACGTGCGCGGACCGTCGTGTACGTACGAGGTGGCGTCCATCCTGCCGCAGGCAGTGAGCCGGTGGAGCATCCAGCCCATGTCCGGCCGCACATGTCGACGCCTCCGCCGCCGGCCGGGCGACGCTTAGGCTGGTGGTGTTGTCGGGCATTCGCCGCCGGCGGGAAGCCGGTGGCCCTACGAGCCGAGGAAACCCGTGAGTGACACCCCATTCGGATTCGGCCTTCCGCCGGAGGAGCCGGAGAGCGGCGACGAGGGCAAGAAGAAGGACCCTGCCGGAGGCGGGCAGGGCTCCGGGGGCGGCCAGGGAGGCCAGGGCGGCCCGGCCAACCCCTTCGGATTCGGCTTCCCCGGGGGCGGGCAGGGGCCCGGCGGCGGGGACAACCCGTTCGCCGCGATCTTCGGCTCGCTGAACCCGACCGACCTCGGGGCGGCCTTCCAGCAGCTCGGCCAGATGCTGAGCTACGAGGGCGGCCCGGTGAACTGGGACATGGCGAAGCAGATCGCACGTCAGACCGTCTCCCAGGGCACTCCGGACGGCACCAGGGACTCCAGCGTCGGCCCCGCCGAGCGTGCCGCGGTCGAGGAGGCCGTGCGCCTCGCCGACCTGTGGCTCGACGGCTCCACGTCCCTGCCGTCCGGGGCCGGCACCGCCGTGGCGTGGAGCCGCGCCGAGTGGGTCGAGTCGACCCTTCCGGCGTGGCGGCAGCTCGTCGACCCGGTCGCCGAGCGCGTGGGTGTCGCCATGGGCGATGTACTGCCCGAGGAGATGCAGGCCGTGGCGGGTCCGCTGATCGGCATGATGCGCTCGATGGGCGGCGCCATGTTCGGCCAGCAGATCGGCCAGGCCGTCGGCGTGCTCGCGGGCGAGGTCGTCGGTTCGACGGACGTCGGCCTGCCCCTGGGCCCGGCCGGGAAGGCCGCGCTGCTCCCGCTGAACATCGAGGCGTTCGGCAAGGACCTTGGCGTCCCCAAGGACGAGATCCGGCTCTATCTGGCGCTGCGCGAGGCGGCCCACCAGCGCCTCTTCGCCCACGTTCCGTGGCTGCGCTCGCATCTGTTCGGCGCGGTCGAGGGCTACGCCCGCGGGATCAAGGTCGACACGTCCAAGCTCGAGGACGTGGTGGGCCAGTTCGACCCCGCGCACCCCGAGCAGGTGCAGGAGGCGCTTCAGCAGGGCATGTTCCAGCCGGAGGAGACCCCCGCGCAGAAGGCCGCGCTGGCCCGTCTGGAGACCGCGCTGGCCCTGGTCGAGGGGTGGGTGGACGCCGTGGTGCACGACGCGGCCGGGAACAGGCTGACGTCGGCGAACGCCCTGCGCGAGACGCTTCGCCGCCGCCGCGCCTCGGGCGGTCCCGCGGAGCAGACGTTCGCCACCCTCATCGGTCTCCAGCTGCGTCCACGCCGGCTGCGGGACGCGTCCCGGCTGTGGGCGTCGCTCACCGACGCACGCGGTGTCGACGGGCGCGACGGGCTGTGGGCGCACCCCGACATGCTGCCGACGGCCGACGATCTCGACGACCCGGACGGGTTCGTCCACCGTGAGCAGCTCGACTTCTCGGAGCTGGACAAGATGCTCGGCGACGCGGCCGAGGGCCGGGACGGGGACGACACCCAGAAGTGAGTCTGTACGACGACGCGGTCCGCGTGCTCCAGGGCTACGACGGCGGACAGCGGGAGCTGCGCCGGGCCTATCTGGACCATCTCGCGGACCGCCCCGACGGCGTGTGGAAGGCCTGCCGGGCCGGGCACATCACGGCCAGCGCCCTGGTCGTGGACCCGGCGCGGGAGCGGGTGCTGCTGACCCTGCACAGGAAGCTCGGCATGTGGCTGCAGATGGGCGGCCACTGCGAGCCGGGGGACGCCGGGCTCGCGGACGCGGCGCTGCGCGAGGCGACCGAGGAATCGGGCATCGCCGGGCTGGGTCTGCTGCCCGGAGGTCCCGTGGCACTGGACCGGCACGCGATCCCGGCACCGTGCCAATGGCACCTGGATGTGCAGTACGCGGCGCTGGCGGCGCCGGACTCGGCT
The DNA here is from genome assembly GCF_003122365.1 of Streptomyces spongiicola. NCBI lineage: Bacteria > Bacillati > Actinomycetota > Actinomycetes > Kitasatosporales > Streptomycetaceae > Streptomyces > Streptomyces spongiicola. The sequence continues at coordinate 5,234,446 of NZ_CP029254.1, read as the reverse complement.
CCGGCGATCAGCGACGAGTCACTCGACCTGCGCTGGTTCGGCTACGCGGAGGTGGCGGATGTCGCGGACGCGTCGGTGGTCCGTCTTCTGGAGCGGACCCGCGCCAGGCTCTAGCCGGGCCGGTGCCGGGCAGAGCCGGGCACCGGCCCCGCTGCGATGCGGTTTCGGCCCGGCTCCGATGCGGTCTCGGCCCGCCTTCCGCCCGCACCGGCCCGGCTTCGGCGGCTGTCCCGGCCAGGCATTCCCCGGGTACCGGCGCGGCGCCGGGTGCGCCGAGCCGCCCCCTCTGCTCCATGCCCCGGACGGCCCGGGATCCGTTCGGCAGATCGGCAGACCGTCCCGGTCGGTTCGGGGCGGCCGATCAGAGCCGGCCGGGTGATGACGGGGCCGGGTGACCGAGCCAGGCGATCAGGGCCGGGGGGGCAGAGCCGGGCGGGCAGGGCGGCACCGGGTGGCTCCGGCATGGCACCGGGGCGGGTCAGATCAGAGGCGGCACCGGGGCGCGTGAGGCGGCATCGGGGCGGTCCGCGACCGACGGACCGCCCCCGACCGGTCGCCGTGTGCTCAACCCCAGACGTTGTGCTGGTTCTGGCCGCGGGATCCATGCTGGCCGGCACCGAACTGGGCCCTCACACCCTGACCCACCTGCGCGTGCTGCGGCGGCAGGACCTCACTGGGCTGGACGAGTGCGAAACCCTGCCCGAGGAAGCTCAGTTCCCAGCCCTCGCCCGTGTCGCCCCGGCGGCGCCAGACCCCGGCGGAGTGGGTCTGCGCCTGCATCTGCACCCGCAGCGAGGACGACCAGGCGACGATCGCGTCGGCGTCCGCGCTCACGTACCTGTCCGGGGTGACCTGCATCATCAGCGGCTGCCCCGAGGTCATCAGGGCGACCTTCCCCCGCCCGGTGATGCTGGTCTGGTACTTCCCGGAGCCGGAGATGCCGTACCGGCTGTCCACGGCGACGACCTCCGTGTGCAGTGCGGAATCCAGCGCCAGCACATAGGCACTGTCCACCGTGATGCCCTCCTGGTCCACGTCCACCACGTGGACGTACTGGGCGAGGTTGGCGAAGTAGACCGTGCCCTGGCCCGAGCAGCGCATGAGATCGAGGCCCTCGCCGGTGCGGGCCCGGGCGCCGCGCCGGCCCGGCGATTCGTACTCGCCGTCGAAGTCGATCAGTCCCTGGTAGGCGACCATCGCGCCCTTGCGGGCGAGGACGTCGTCGTCTCCGCTGAGCGAGACCCGCAGGAGCTGCGGGTTCTGCACGGCATAGCGCTCCTGGGACTGCTGTTCCGTGTGGCTGAAAAGCGGGCTCTGCATGATGTGTTCTCGCTCCCCCTCAGCCCCGGACCCGCAGTCGGTCGGTGCTGTCCTCGCTCGGCTGTACGACGACGACGCCCTGGCCGGAGAAGGCCATCTGGAAGGCCTCTCCGCTGCCCCGCCCGATCAGGGAGGACGCCTTGAAGCTGCGCTTGCCCTTCACCCTCAGATTCGGCGACCAGGCCACGAGGGCGTCCGGGTCGACGTAGGTCTCGTCCTCGCCGCGGCCGCATTCCACGACGACCGGTGTACCGCGCGAGGTGAGGGCGACCCAGCCGGTGCCCGAGACCGTGATGTTCCACAGCCCCTGGCCCGCGAACTTGGCGAGGCCCTTGACCCTCTCGACGCCCCACTGCAGATGCGCGTCGAAGGCCAGCAGATTGGTGCCGTTGACCGAGATCGAGTCGTCGTCGAGATTGACGACCACGACGTCGGCCCCGTAGTCGGCCAGATACAGCAGTCCGTCACCGGAGCACTTCATGACGGGCGCGCCCTCGCCGGTGACCCACTGGCCGGCGATCCGGCGGACGGCGGGCGGGTTCGGCTCGTACTGGATGAAGCCCTCGTAGGCGACCATGGAGCCGGCCCGGGCGAACAGGTCCCGGCCGGAGGCCATGGCGACCTTGAGCATCGTGCGGCCGTGGTTCTCCATCCGGGCCACCGCGGGCGTCGGGGCGAAGCCCGCGAGTTGCTGGTTCATTCTCCGGGCTCCCTCAGACCTCGTAGGGCTGGACGACGACGAAGTTGCCGGGGGCTCCCCGGAACTGGAGGTTCACGGTCTCTCCGCTGTGGCCCGGGAAGGCGTTGCGGCGCAGCCGCACCTGGCTGGAGAGGATCACCTGGGAGGCCGCCGACCAGGCCACGACGGCGTTGGCGTCGGCGAACGTGGTGGGCGTGACCGGGAGGACGACCGGGACTCCGCGGGTCTTGACGACGACCGTGCCGGTGCCCTGGAACTGCATCGTGAACAGTGCCCCGCCGGGTATGCCGTGTCCCTCGATGCGGCGGACCTCGTGCTGCAGCGACTCGTCGAAGGCGAGCACGTTCTCCGCGGAGACGCAGATCGCGTCCCCCTGGAGTTCGACGGGGTGCAGCTGCGCGGCGTCCTCGGCGAGGAAGACCTGGCCGCGGCCGCTGCACCGCATCAGCTGCATCTCCTGGCCCGTGGCGTTCCCGACGAGCCGACCGGAGAAGCCGGCGCCCTTGTAGCCGAAGTCGACCTTGCCCTGGTACATGACCATGCTGCCCTGGCGGGCCAGCACGGGTGTGCCGCCCACGGCCAGGTCGACGCGCATCAGCTGCTGGTTCTGCGGGGTCCACCGCTGGCCGGTGGGCAGCTCCTCGTACGGCTGAAGGGCCGCTTCAAGGCCCGGACCGGTCCCCGGGACGCCCTGGGGGACGCCCTGCGGCACCCCGGGCACGCCGTACGGGGCGGGCTGCTGCGCGTAGGGGGCCGGCGCCGCGGGTACCTGCCCCGTCGGCGGGCCCGGGACCCGTCCGAACCGAGGCTGCTGCGGGGGCTGCCCGTACGGGGGCGGGGCAGGGGGCGGCACCGTACCGGCGGGCGGGCTCATCGGGGCGGCGATCGTCGGCGCCGCGTGCGGCTGCGGGGCGGGCGCGCCGAACCCGGGCGGCGGCTGCGGCGGTCCGGCCGGCGGGGCCGGGGGCCCGGCGGGGACCCCGAACGAGGGCGCCGGAGCCGGGGCCGGAGCGGCCGGCGGGGCGAACCCGGGGACGGCCTGCGGCTGCTGCGGAGCGGGCTCCTCCTCGGCCACCTCGCCGCCGAAGTTCTTCAGCAGCGCGTCGAGGCCGCCGTCGAAGCCCTGGCCGACGGCGGCGAACCGCCAGACGTCCCTGAGGTAGAAGTCGCCCAGCATCACGGCGCGTTCGGTGGAGAACTCCGAGCCGGTGAAGGCGTAGCGGACGACCTCCTCACCGCCCGCGACGATCCGGATGTATCCGGGGCCGATCTGCGACATGTGACCTGAGCCGTCGATGGTCGCGGTGAACGACAGCCGGTGGATATGCGCGGGAAGGCGGTCCAGCGTGACGCGGAACGACTCCGTGTCGCCGGCCTGCGCACCGAGCAGCTGAATCGACTCCTCGGGCGACTTCGGCTGGTTGAAGAAGACGAAATAGCGTTCGTCCGACAGCCGTTCGTCGGCGTCGAGACCGAAGCAGCTGATGTCGAAGCTCAGCCCGGGGGCGGAGATCTGCACACCCACGTACAGATCGGTCCCCGGTGTCAGGTCACTGATCCTGGCCTTGTGGCCGCGTTGGAATTCCCTGGCCATGCGTAACGACCGTCCCCCCGTCCCGACGACTTGCGATTGCGTCGAGCCAGGCTAACGGCTTGCGGTGACATCGGGCCGAGCCGGGACGCTTTCGGTACGGGATCGGAGCAAGTCACCCGCCCCGGGCGGCCGGAAGGTGCGGCAGGCGGTCCGCGGCGACCACCCCCTCCAGGTAGCCGCGGGCGCGCTCGGTGCGCGGGTAGGCGTCCAGGAGCCGCCAGAAGCGGGGCCCGTGTCCGGGCACCAGAAGGTGGGCCAGCTCATGGAGGAGCACGTAGTCCACGACGTACTCCGGCATGCCCTTCAGCCGGTGCGAGAGGCGGATGCTGCCCTCCGCGGGAGTGCACGACCCCCAGCGGGTGTTCTGGTTGGTCACCCAGCGCACCGACGCCGGCCGCGCGCGTCCGTCGAGGTACTGCCCGGAGAGCAGGCGGGCGCGTTCCGCCAGCTCTCCGTCGCCGAGCGCGCGCCTGCTCTCCTGGGCCGCGAGCTTGTCCAGCATCACCGTCACCCAGCGCTGCTCCTCCGCCTCACTCATCCGGGCGGGGATCAGCACGACGGTCCGGTCGCCGTCGCGGTACGCGGAGACCGTTCGGCGGCGCCTGGCGCTGCGCCGCACCTCGACCGCGCTCGTCGCGGCGGGGCGGGGCGGTTGGGCGGTCGTGCTGCGGTGTTGGCTCGGGGCGGGGAGCGGTCGGTCGGCGGACACGCCCCGACGGTACCGGCTGGAGCGGGGGAAGTCCCGCCCCGGGCGGTTCGGGGCCGGACGGGGAAACGATAGCGCCCTGTCCCAAGGCGCACGGCGCACGGCGCACGATTCGAATGACCAATACCCCATACCTGTGGACAACTTTTTCCGCGCTCCGGCGGGGGCGGGCATTCTGATGCCGCACGGAATCGGTCTCACCCGATGGGCCGCCGGGACTCCCCTGATCGCGCACCGACGGGGCCCGGTGAGATCCAACGAACGTCAAACGCGGAGAGTTGGGCCGCGTGCTCAGTAATTCGTCTGCGAACGGGGGTTGTTGTGCATCCGGTGGTGAAGCCTGCACTGCGGCAGGCGTGGCGGGATCTGCGTCATGTGCAGTTCGGGGTGACGGCGGCCCATGCGGTGGTGATGGGGCCCGTGGACACGGCGACCGGCAGCCTGATGTCGCTCATCGACGGCACACGGGGGCTGCCCCGGCTGCGTGAGGAGGCCCGGGCGATAGGGCTCCCCGACGGCCATGTCGACGCTCTCCTGGAGCGGTTGGGAGAGGCGGGCCTGGTGGACGACGTGACGGGTGGGGGTCCGGCGGCCTCCGCTCTGCGGAAACGGAAGGAAGCGTACGACCGGCTGCGCCCGGACCTGGCGTCGCTGTCGGTGGTCCATTCCGAACCGGGCGGCGGCGCGGCCCGGCTGGCTGCCCGCAGCGCGATGCGGGTACAGGTGCGGGGCGCGGGCCGGGTCGGTGCCGCACTCGCCGCCCTGCTGTCCGCCTCCGGGGTGGGCCGGGTCGACGTGCTGGACGGAGGTCGTGTGGAGCCGTGGGACGTGGCGCCCGGCGGGGTGCCCCCGGAGGCCGTCGGGGAACGCAGGGCCGTCTCCGCCCAGCGGCTGGTGCTCAGGTCCGCGCCCGGCCGGGGGCGGCGGACGGCCCGGCGGTCCGACGGCGCACCGCCGGAACCACCACCGCTCTCCCTGGTGGTCGTCGCCCCCCGTGACGGCTTCCCCGCATACGCCCCGGATCCGGTGGCGGCCGAGAACTGGATGGCCACCGGCACCCCCCACCTGTATGCGGGTGTGGTCGAGGCGTCCGGAGTGGTGGGCCCGCTGGTACTGCCGGGAGGCTCGGCGTGCGCCGGCTGTCTCGCACTGGGGCGGGCCGACCGGGACCCGGTGTGGCCGCGGATGGCGGCCCAGTGGCGTACGCCCCGCCGCCAGGGGACGAACCCGGGTCCGTGCGACCTCGGACTGGCCACGGCGGTCGCCGGCACGGCGGCCTCGCACGCCCTGTCGTTCCTGGACGGTGAACTGCCGACCAGCGCGGGCACCCGCTGGGAGGTGTCACTGCCGCTGCTCGAGTGGCGATCGCGGCGGATCCGGGCCCACCGTGACTGTCCCTGCGGCGCGGCTGGGCAGACTCGGGGGGAGTGCGCCTCGGGGGCGGGGACGCCGCACGACACAATGGCCGGGGCAGCGGCGCCGACGGAGCAGTTCCGGATGGTGGACGCGGCGCGGCAGCTGGGAATTGGAGGGGCGCATGTCTGATCTTCCCCGGAAGGCGGTCACCCGCACGGCCAAGTTGGCCACTCTGCCACTGGGTTTCGCCGGCCGCGCCACCTGGAGTCTGGGCAGGCGGATCGGCGGCAGGTCCGCGGAGATCGTGGCGCGCGAGTTGCAGCAGCGCACGGCCGAGCAGTTGTTCAGGGTGCTAGGTGAGCTGAAGGGCGGTGCGATGAAGTTCGGGCAGGCCCTGTCCGTCTTCGAGTCGGCCTTGCCCGAGGAGGTGGCCGGGCCCTACCGGGCCGCGCTCACCAGACTCCAGGACGCCGCGCCCCCGATGCCCGCCCGCACGGTCCATGAGGCGCTGGCGGAGCGGCTGGGCGGGGACTGGCGCGGGCTCTTCCTGGAGTTCGAGGACAGGCCCGCGGCGGCCGCATCCATCGGCCAGGTACACCGAGCGGTCTGGCACGACGGGCGCGAGGTCGCGGTGAAGGTCCAGTATCCGGGGGCAGGAGAGGCACTGTTGTCGGACCTGTCCCAGTTGAGCCGGTTCGCCAGGCTGCTGGGACCGCTGATCCCGGGAATGGACGTCAAGCCACTGATCGCCGAACTCCACGACCGGGTGGCGGAAGAGCTGGACTACGCACTTGAGGCCCGGGCCCAGCGGGAGCACGCCGCGGAGTTCGCGGGCGACCCCGACGTGGTGGTGCCCGATGTGGTCCACCAGGCCGACCGGGTGCTGGTCACCGAGTGGATGGACGGCACTCCGCTGGCAGAGGTGATCAGCGACGGCACGCGGGAACAGCGGGACCGGGCCGGCCAGCTGCTGGCCCGGTTCCTCTTCTCCGGCCCCGCCCGGACAGGGCTGCTGCACGCCGATCCGCACCCGGGCAACTTCCGGCTGCTCTCCGCGGCCGGTGCGGAGGAGGGCGAAGGAGATCCGACCCGGTGTCGGCTCGGCGTCCTGGACTTCGGCACGGTGGACCGGCTGCCCGGCGGACTCCCCCGGACGATCGGCGATTCGCTCCGGATGACTCTGGCGGGGGAGGCCGACGCGGTCTACGGGGTGCTGTGCGAGGAGGGCTTCGTCAAGGAGTCGATCGACCTCGACCCCGACGCGGTGCTGGAGTACCTGCTGCCGATCATCGAACCCGCGGAAGCGGACCGGTTCACCTTCACTCGCGGCTGGATGCGCGCCCAGGCGGCCCGGATAGCGGATCCCCGTTCCCCCGCACACCAGTTGGGCAGGCAGCTCAATCTGCCGCCGGCCTATCTGCTGATCCACCGTGTGACACTGAGCACGATCGGCGTGCTCTGCCAGCTGAACGCGACCGTGCGGCTCCGGGACGAACTCGAGAGCTGGCTGCCCGGTTTCCTCGCCGGTGCCGAGACCGGCGGCGAGAGCGGCGGCGAGAGCGGTGCCCCGACCGGCGGTGAGGCAGGTGCCGAGACCGGCGACGTTGCGGCGGAGGTCTGACCTCGGCCGGCCCGTTCCCGGAGGCGGCGCCGGCCCAGTCCTCCCAGCAGGCGGGAACCGTCCGGCCGGGAGCGGGATGGCCCGGCCGGGGGCGTCCGGTCACCACCAGGACGAGTCGAGCCGCCCCTCGATGGACCTGATGTTGGCCCGAGCGCACTCGTCGCAGAAGTAGTGCCGGCGTCCGCTCTCCACGGAGCAGGTCCAGGTGGGAGGAGTGCCCTCGGCGACCGCGCCGCACCGGGAACACACGACGTTCTCGGCACCCGGCTGAGCAGGGTGAGGAGTCTGTTCGTCCACCACGTGACGATAACCCCGGGCGGTGCCCGGGACGGGACAACGCACCGGTGGGGGCCGGCCCGCGGACCGGCCCCCATCGTTGGCGCCGGCGATGCCGACGACCGTGCCTGCGTCGGCTGCGGAGGCCTGACGACCGGATTACTGCATGACGGCCATGGCCAGCGCGCGGCGGGCGCGCAGGGACGCGCGCTCGGCACGCCGCTGCATCCGCCGAGCGGCCGCCAGGCGCACGGCCCGGCGCTCCGCTTCCGCTGCACGAAGGCGCTCGTGCATATGCGCACGGGCCAGGGCTTCTGGGATGAGTTGCATCTCACGGGTCCTGTTCTGACGCGAGGCGTTCGCGCCGATGGTGGTGACGTACGGGGTCGCGGAACCGGACGGCTCGCTGGTGGAAGAGGTCATCGGGGCCTGCTTCTGGGGATCGTGCGTGAGGGGTCGGTCGACGGTTCCCGGATGCGCGCTCATGCCGCTACCGGGTTCTTGCGCGGGCGGCCACGCGGCCGCTTGCGGGCGACGACCACACCCTGGACGAAAAGCTCTCCGCCCCAGACGCCCCAGGGCTCACGCCGATCCTTGGCACCGGCGAGGCAGGCCTCGACCAGCGGGCAGGTGCGGCAGAGGGACTTGGCGTACTCGACGTCCGCCGGCGACTCGGCGAAGAAGACCTCCGGGTCGTAGGAACGGCAGGGGACGGGTGCGCCGAGGCTCTCGATGGCGTCGTCGAGCGCGGTGAGCGTAGTGAGGGGGGTCAAGGTGGAGTCCTCCGTGGGGCCGGGCGGGGGGATCGTCTGGGAAGGCGGTACGGACGGGGCGTGCGCTTCGAGTTGCACGGTGGTGTCTTCCTCGTCTGTTCTGTCCGGTCGGTGGACCGGGCTTCGGCTGGTACCGGGTCTTGCTGGTCCCGAGGCCCCTTCGCTCCGTTTCCTCATCGGGAAAACAGAAGGGCCGCGGATCCCTGGTGGGGTTCCGCGGCCCTGAAGGCGCCGGCCTGATCCTGGATCAGGCTGGATCACTCCAGGGTTCGAGCCCACGGAAGGCCCACATCGTGTGGTGCTGCGTCGTCTGCTTCTTGGTTCCGGCACTGGCCGCCACGAGGGCATAGGCCTCGGCCTCTGCCGCCACTGCTGCTGCTTCCAGTGCCCCGGTCGGTCGCTCGTTGCGCTCCCGGACAGGCAGGTCGGCGCCGAGGACGACCGGAAGGGCGGCCGCGGAGCAGGACACACCAGTGCCGATGAACGCCGAGCCGGAGAGGCCGAGCGAGCAGGCGGAGACGACCGAGCGATCGGTCACTTCGGCGGTGGCGCGGAGAATGCTGGTGTAGATGCTGATCACTGGAATCGCCTCCTCTCGGCGTCTCGGGGGACCGGCCGGGGCCGGTCACATGTATTCGGACAAGTACAGCACGGCAACAGGGCTTCGGAGAAGCCGCCGTTCCCGTGGTTAAGAACCTATGGGGACGACTGGCGCGCGCGCAAACTATTTTCCCGACGAGTTCGCATCAGTCCTCCTCCACGCCACCACCAGCCTCCTGGCCTGCACAGATGGCCAGGACATCGGCACCGAAACGGTCCAGCTTGCGTCCCCCCACGCCCGAGATCGCGGCAAGCTCCCGCTCGCTGCCGGGTACGGCCTCGGCGATCGCCATGAGGGTCTTGTCGGTGAAGACGCAGTACGCCGGCTGGCCCAGTTCCCTGGCCTGCCCGGAGCGCCACTCGCGCAGCCGCTCGTACAGTGCCTCGTCCATGTCGGAGGGGCAGTCCTCACAGCGCATCAGCTTCATCTCGCCGGCGTCGGTGAGCGTCTTGCCGCACACCCGGCACAGCACCGGGCCGCGGCGTTTCCGGCGGCCCGTGTCGCCGCGCTCGGCACCTCCGGCACCGCCGGCCGCTCGGGAGCCGGGGGCCGCGGAGCCGGGCCTGAGCCCGTTCAGGAAGCGGGTGGGGCGGCGGGAGGCACGTCCCCCGGGTGAGCGGGACAGCGCCCAGGACAGCGACAGATGGAGCCGGGCGCGGGTGACACCGACGTACAGGAGCCGGCGCTCCTCCTCGACCTGCTCCTCGGTCTTGGCGTAGGTGATCGGCATCATCCCCTCGGTGAGCCCGACCAGGAACACGGCGTCCCACTCCAGTCCCTTGGCCGAGTGGAGCGAGGCCAGGGTGACCCCCTGGACGGCCGGGGCGTGCTGGGCCGCGGCGCGCTCGTCGAGTTCGGCGACCAGCTCGGCGAGTCCGGCCCCGGGCCTGCCGCGCGCGAAGTCCTCGGCCAGCCGGACGAGGGCGGCCAGCGACTCCCAGCGGTCGCGCACCGCACCCGAACCGGCGGGCGGCTCGCTGGTCCAGCCCTTGGTGGACAGCACGGCCCGAACCTGCGACGGCAGGTCCTCCGCGTGGTCCAGCAGGGCGTCGTTCCCCCCGGCGCGGGCGGCTCCCCGGAGCGCGACGCCGGCTTCCCGGACTTCGGCGCGCTCGAAGAACCGCTCCGCTCCGCGGAGCTGGTAGGGCACGCCCGCGTCGGCGAGGGCCTGCTCGTAGACCTCGGACTGGGCGTTGACCCGGAACAGCACGGCGATCTCACCGGCCGGGACACCGGCGGCGATCAGGTCGCGGATACGGCCGGCGGTGCCCTCGGCCTCGGCGGGCTCGTCCGCGTACTCCGTGTAGGACGGCTCCGGGCCGGGGTCGCGCTGCGAGACCAGCTCCAGCCGGTGCTCGGCGGCGCGACCGCGAGCCTGTCCCAGCAGGCCGTTGGCCAGATGGACCACCTGGGGGGTCGACCGGTAGTCCCGCACCAGCTTCACCATCGTCGCCCGGGGGTGGCGGGTGCGGAAGTTCAGCAGATGGTCGGGGGTGGCTCCGGTGAAGGAGTAGATCGTCTGGCTGGCGTCCCCCACGACGCACAGGCTCTCCCGGTCGCCGAGCCACAGCTCCAGCAGCCGCTGCTGGAGCGGCGACACGTCCTGGTACTCGTCCACCACGAAGTGCTGGTACTGACGGCGGATCTGGTCGGCGACATCGTGCCGGTCCTGGAGGATGCCGACCGTGAGCAGCAGCACGTCCTCGAAGTCGATCACCGAGCGGTCGCGCTTCAGCTGCTCGTACAGCGCATAGATCTGGCCGATCTCCGCAGGGTCCCTCGGGGCGTCCCTGAGGGACTTGGCGACGGCGGCCGGATAGTCGGCGGGGACGGTCTGGGTGACCTTGGCCCACTCGATCTCGCTGGTCACGTCCCTCAGCTCATTGCGGTCGAGCCTGACACGGCAGCGAGCGGCCGCCTCGGCGACGAGCTGGATCTTGCGCTCCAGCAGCCTCGGCACCTCCCCGCCGACGGCTTTCGGCCAGAAGTACTGGAGCTGCCGCAGCGCCGCCGAGTGGAAGGTGCGGGCCTGTACTCCCCCTGCGCCGAGCTGCCGCAGCCGGCCGCGCATCTCCCCCGCCGCACGGTTGGTGAAGGTGACGGCCAGCACACTCGCCGGCTGGAGTATCCCGGCCCGCACCCCGTAGGCGATGCGATGCGTGATCGCCCGTGTCTTGCCCGTGCCGGCGCCGGCCAGGACGCACACCGGGCCGGTCAGGGCCGTCGCGACCGCCCGCTGCTCGGGGTCGAGCCCGTCCAGCACCGCGTCCGCGGACTCGGGGACCGGAGGGAAGAGAGAGGAGTGCGTTGCTGCTGTCACCCCGCCATGCTGCCAGGTACCGCGAGATCACCGGGACGGTTGTCCACAGCGGCAGGGCATTGGTCGTACCGGTGGCAGAGGTGTGGCAGCGGTTCCGGAGGCCCCGGAGGTCCCAGCGGTCCCAGCGGTCCCAGCGGTACAGGAGCACCCCTGGGACCGGCACGGAAGCACCCGGGGTGCCCGTATGGGGAATGGCGGCGCGGCCGCGTACGTTCACCACCCGGAAACCCTGTGGGACACCCACCCCCACCGGCCCAGAGAAGCGGGAGAGAGACATGCAGGGCACTCTGACGATGTACAGCACCACCTGGTGCGGCTACTGCCGGCGGCTGAAGAGCCAGCTGGACCGCGAGGGGATCTCGTACGTCGAGATCAACATCGAGGAGGACCCGCAGTCGGCCGCGTTCGTCGAGAAGGCGAACAACGGCAACCAGACCGTCCCGACCGTCCTCGTGGTGCCGCCGAACGGCGGGGAGAACATCGTCATGACGAACCCCAGCCTGGCCCAGGTGAAGCAGGCCCTCGCGATCTGACGCACCGGCCCGCACCCGTCACGCCCCCTCGGGCACGGACCGGAGGGGGCGTCGCCGTGCCGGAGCCTCTCCGCCGGACGGACGCCCCCGCCGCCGGGGTACGGAGGCGATCGGCCCGGGCGGGAGGCCGGGCCCGGGGCGCGGCCTCAGAGCGCACGGCCGAACGCGCACGGCCGAACGCGCACGGAGTCAGGCGGGGGTACCCGGTTTCGGCAGCGGCTTGCCGTACCAGAGTTCTATCAGCCGGGAGGCGATCGAGATCCCGTACGGAGGGAGGACCTCCCCCGACTCGAAGGCCGCCCGCAGGTCCTCCCGGGAGAACCAGCGGGCCTCCTGGATCTCCTCGCCGTCCACCGAGACCTCGGACGAGGTGGCCCGGGCCGTGAAACCGAGCATCAGGCTGTACGGGAAGGGCCACGGCTGGCTCGCGACGTACTCGACCTCGCCGACCGTGACGCCGGCCTCCTCGTACACCTCCCGGATCACCGACTGCTCGATCGACTCACCGGGCTCGACGAAGCCCGCGAGCGTGGAGAAGCGGCCCTCCGGCCAGTGGACCTGCCGGCCGAGCAGCGCCCGGTCCTCCTCGTCCGTGACGAGCATGATCACGGCGGGGTCCGTGCGCGGGTAGTGCTCGGCGCCGCAGGCCGGGCAGCGGCGGATGTGCCCGGCGGCCGCGATGACGGTCCGCTCGCCGCAGCGGGAGCAGAAACGGTGGAGCCGCTGCCAGTTCTCCAGGGCCACCGCGTGGACCATCAGTCCCGCGTCCCTGGGGGGCAGCAGCAGACCGGCCTCGCGCAGCCCCGCGGGGCGGGCGGACTGGTCCATACGACCGGGCAGCGAGTCCTTCTGCAGCGCGAAGTAGCTGACACCGTCCTCGTCGGTGCCGAGGAAGTACCGGTGGGTCTCGGTGGGGGGTGCCTCGAAGGCCGGGGTGGTGACCAGCTCGGTACGGCCGTCGGGAGTGTCGTCCACCAGCACCTGCCCGCCGCAGACGACGAACACCCGTGTCGTCGGATGGCTCCACGCCGCCGCCAGCCAGGCCTCGTCGAGTCGGTGGTGCGCGGCGCGGTCGATGCCACTGGGTGCGGTGAGGCCGATGGGACGGCCGTCGGCGACATGGTCGAAGGTGCTCACAGGTGCTTCCCACTCCCCCGGATTGACCGGTTCTCGGCCGGTTCTCTGCGCATGACCGGTTCTCTGCGCATGAACCGGTTGACTGTCAGCGAAGGGCGCCGGGCAGGTCGCCCCACAGGTACGCGGCGGCTTCGGCGCCCTTCAGCAGCAGGGCCAGCTCGACCTTCTCGTTGGGCGCGTGCCAACCGTCGGACGGCACGGAAACGCCGAGGAACAGGACCGCGGCGCCGAGCACGTCCTGGAGGTCTGCGGCGGGCCCCGACCCGCCCTCACGCGTGAAGCGGACCTTCTGCCCGTCGAAGGCACGGCTCATCGACCGGGCGAGCGACCGCAGGGCGGGATGGTCCAGGGGCGTCAGGCAGGGCCGGGTCGCCGCGCCGAAGGCGATCTCGTGGCGGATACCCGAGGGCATCCTGGACGCGACCCAGGCGCGCACCGCGTCCTCCACCCGGTCCGGATCCTGGCCGGCGACCAGCCGGAAGGAGAGCTTCAGCCGGGCCGAGGCCGGAATGATCGTCTTGCCTCCCGGCCCCTGGTAGCCGCCGCCCATGCCGTTGACCTCGGCGGTCGGGCGGGCCCAGACACGCTCCAGGGTGGTATGGCCCGCCTCGCCGAGCGTCCCGTACGACCTTGCCGTGCGCAGCCACCCGGACTCGTCGAACGGCAACTCGGCGAGGAGTTCGCGCTCGGTCGCGGTCAGCTCGCGGACACCGTCGTAGAACCCGGGGACCGCCACCCGCTCGTTCTCGTCGTGCAGCGCCGCGACGAGCCGGGCGGCGACGGTGGCCGGGTTGGGCACGGCACCGCCGAAGGAACCGGAGTGGATGTCCTGGTCAGGTCCGTACAGGGCGATCTCGCAGTCGGCGAGACCGCGCATTCCGGTGCACACGGTGGGGGTCGTCTCCGACCACATTCCCGTGTCGGAGACGACCACGGCATCGGCGGCGAGCCGGTCCCGGCGCTGCTCGACCAGGGCACGGAAGTGCGGTGAGCCGGACTCCTCCTCGCCCTCGACGAGGAGCTTGAGGTTCACCGCCGGGCTGGTGCGGCCGGTGACGGCCAGGTGGGCGCGCACTCCGAGGGTGTGGAAGAGGACCTGGCCCTTGTCGTCGGCGGCGCCTCGGCCGTACATCCGCCCGTTTCTCACGACCGGCTCGAAGGGGTCGGTGTCCCAGCCGTCCTCCCGGGATGCGGGCTGCACGTCGTGGTGGCCGTAGACGAGCACCGTGGGAGCGTCCGGGTCGCCGGACGGCCACTCGGCGAAGACGGCCGGGGCTCCCTGTGCGGCACCCGGCAGGGCCGGGGGGACCTCCCAGACCTCGGCGGTCGGGAAGCCGGTGTCCCGGAGCTTCGCCGCCAGCCACCGCGCGCTGCGCCGTACGTCCCCGTCGTGCTCCGGCTGCGCGGAGACGGACGGGATGCGGAGCCACTCGGCGAGGTCGCCGAGGAAGGCCGCGCGGTGCTCCGCTATGTACGTACGGACGGCGTTGTCCGGGGTGTCGCTCATGGCCTTGAGCCTATCCGGCCCCGGGAGCGGTCCCGCCGACCGCCCGGTCGGGGACGGGCCGGGCGGAAACGGGCCGGGCCGGGCCGGGACCGGGTGGCGCAGGACGGCACAGGACGGGGGCCGGACAGAGGGCGGACGGCGCCGCCGGGCCGTCGGCCATCCGTGGTCGGCCCCGTAACCGGGCCGGGCGCCGGGCCTCGGGCTTCGGGCCTCGGGCTGCCTCAGCGGACCCGGGCACCCCCGACGGACCCGTGCACCGTCATCGAGCCCGTGCACCGTCGTCGAGCCCGTGCACCGTCGTCGGACCCGGGCCGCGGGACCCCGGGGGACCGGCCCCGCCGTCATCGGGCCCCGGGCCGCCGCGCGGCGGCCGGTCGTCCAGGAGGATCCGCTCCAGGCCCGCCCTGCCGGGCAGTCCGCCGGGGCGGACGATCTCTCCGGTGCGCACATGGACGAACACCGCGGCGACCGACTCGGGCGGGAGGCCGTGCTGCTCGGCCCAGGCGAGACGGTAGACGGCGAGTTGCAGCGGATCGGCGTCCCGGCCGCGGCCGGTCTTCCAGTCCACGATCTCGAAGGCGCCCGTCGCACCGTCGCGGTAGACGGCGTCGATCCGGCCCCTGATGACCCTGCCCGCCAGGGTGACCTGGACGGGAGCCTCCAGCCGGTACGGGACACGGCGGGCGTACGGCGTGCGCTCGAACGCCTCCTTGAGCGCGGCAAGCTCGCGCTCGTCCTCGATACCGGCCTCGTCGGGGTCGCCCCCCGGCAGTTCGTCCGGCCCCAGCATGGGCAGCGGCAGTTCCTCGAAGCGGGATTCCACCCAGGCGTGGAAGCGGGTGCCCCGGCGCGCCGCGCGCTGGGGCGGACGGGGCATCGGGCGCGCCAGCTCCCGCGCGAAGCCGTCCGGGTCGGCGGCGAGCCGCAGCAGCTGGGACGCCGACAGCGAGGCCGGCAGGGAAACCTCCCGCACGGATCCGCGGGCGCGGCGGAGTTCACCGGTGAGGGCTTCGAGGTCGCGGTCCCAGGAGGCGACGGCCCGGGCGTCCTCGGGAGTGAGGGGCTCGGCGCGCTGTGCGGGCAGCCGTCGGCGGACCGGAGCGGAGGTGTCCGGGACGGGAACCTCCCCGTCGTACGCGGCACCGGCGGCCGTGGTTTCCCGGGGCGCCGGGTCGTGTCGCGACGGTAGCTCCGTCCGACCGCAGGGCGGGGACTGCGGCGTCGGGTGCGTGCGATCGCAAGGCGGAGGATCCGGAGGATCATCCTCGTGCGGGACGGACTCGGACGGCTCCGACAACGCGGCGAGCGAGCGTGACAGGCGTCGCGGGCCGGGAGGGACGTTCGCGACATGCCCCGGGCGGCCGGGCTCGGAGACCGGGGGCCCGTCGGCGGCTCCGGCGTCAGCGGCGTCAGCGGCGTCAGCGGCGTCAGCGGCGTCAGCGGCGTCAGCGGACGGTAGGCGCGGGGGCCGGGGGCCCGTCGGCCTTTCCGGGTCTGCTGTCGCGCTGCCGGCGGGCGCGTGACTCCCGCCCGGCCGGCCGTCCTCGGGCCGGTCGTCCTCCGGCCAGTCGTCCTCGGGCCGGTCGTCTTCAGGCCAGTCGTCCTCCGGCCAGAGGTCCTCCGGCCACGGTTCACCGCCGGGCTCCGTGAGTTCCCCGGGCCAGAGGTCGTCGCCGGAAGGTGTCTCCCGGCGGGGGCCGCCCGGCGCGGATCCGCCGATGGGGACCCCTTCACGGTCGTGGGGCCGGGCCGGAAAGGCGCCGCCGGGCGCGGCGCCGGACCAGCCCGGCACCGCCACGGCTCCGGCGCCGGTCATCGACGCAAGGTGGGCCAGGACCGTTTGCGCGGCCTCCCGCCGGCGCGCGGTCGCCACGGGATCCAGCGGAAGCGGCCACGCCTGCTCCGCCTTCGCGGCGTGCAGCACCGGGTTCTCGGCGCCCTCCTCCGGTTCGTCGGCCCATGCCTCGATCTCCCCGAAGCCCGCGATGCAGTGGCCGTACAACGCCTCCAGGAACTCCGACGGGCCGCGGCGGCGCTTCTGGGTGGGGCCCCACCAGTGCGCAGAGCCGAGGAGCAGTGAGCGGGGCCGGGTGAACGTCACGTAGCCCAGCCGGAGCTCCTCCGTGTGCTGATGCGCCTTCATCTCCTCCTTGAATGCCTTGAGGCCCTTCGCGTCCAAGGAGGTGATGCCGGGCAGCGTGGCGGCGTCGCCCCGCAGTACGTGCGGAAGCACCTTGGCCTGTGAGGTCCAGGACTCGCGGGGGCGGGTGCTGGGGAACTGGTCGGCGACCAGACCGGGCACTGCGACGACGTCCCACTCCAGCCCCTTGGACTTGTGGGCGGTGAGCACCTTCACGGTGTTCTCGCCGCCTGGCAGCGCGTTGTCGAGACCCTTCTCGTACTGCTCGGCCGTCCGCAGGAAACCGAGGAAGGCCAGCAGTGTCGCCTCGCCGTCGAGGGAGGCGAAGGACGCGGCGACGTCGAGGAAGCCGGCGAGGGTCTCGCGGCGGCGGGCGGCGAGGGCGTGCGGCGAGGCGGAGAGCTCCACGTCGAGTCCGGTGGTGGCGAGGACGCGGTGGAGGACGTCCATGAGCGGATCGGCGAGGGAGCGCCGCAGGTCGCGCAGCTCGGTGGCGAGACGGGCGAAGCGGACCCGGGCGTCGGCGGAGAACGGCAGTCCGTCGTCCGGTCCGGTCTGCTCCAGGAACGTGTCGAGGGCGTCGGCGAGGGAGACGACCTCGGCCGGGTCGGTGCCCTCGACGGCCGCGGCGAGCCGCTGGTCGGCATCCGCCTCCCCGTCGTCGGGGCGGTGGACCAGCAGGCGCGCCCGGCGGCCGAGCAGGGCCAGGTCGCGTGCCCCGATGCGCCAGCGCGGTCCGGTGAGGAGGCGGACCAGCGAGGCGTTCGCACCCGGATCCTGGAGCACCTCGCAGACCGCGACCAGGTCGGCGACCTCCGGCAGGTGCAGCAGCCCGGAGAGTCCGACGACCTCCACGGGGACGTCCCGGACGACGAGCGCGCCCTGGATCGCCGCGAAATCGCCGGCGGTGCGGCAGAGCACCGCGATCTCGCCGGGCTCCTTGCCCGTACGGACGAGATGGGCGATCGAGTCCGCGAGCCACGCGATCTCCTCCGCGTGGGTCGGCAGCAGCGCGAGCCGCACCGCTCCGTCCCGCTCCGCGCCGGGCGCGGGGCGGAGCGCCTCGACGCCCTCGTGGCGCGCGCGCAGCGGCTCGGCCAGGCCGTTGGCGAGGTCGAGGAGGCGCCCGCCGCTGCGGCGGTTCTCGCTCAGGGTGAAGCGCGTGGCCGGGCGGCCGTCGGCGCGGGGGAAGTGCCGGGGGAAGTCGTCGAGGTTGGCGACGGACGCGCCGCGCCACCCGTAGATCGCCTGGCAGGGGTCGCCCACCGCCGTCACGGGATGGCCCGCGCCCTCGGCCGGTGCGCCGCCCGGGGCCGCTCCCCGACCGAACAGACCGGCGAGAAGCAGGCGCTGGGCCACGGAAGTGTCCTGGTACTCGTCCAGCAGAACCACCCGGAACTCGTCGCGCAGGACGCGGCCGACCTCCGGGCGGGTGAGCGCGAGCCGCGCGGAGAGCGCGATCTGGTCGCCGAAGTCGAGGAGGTCGCGGGACCGCTTGGCCTCGCGGTAGCGCACGACGAGGTCGAGCAGTTCCCGGCGGGCGGCGGCCGCCTCGGGGACCTTGCGCAGGTCGGCGTTGCCCAGTACGACGCCCTCCAGTTCGCGCAGCAGCGCGGAGTCGTGGGCCCGGAGGTCCTCGGGCGCCACCAGGTGCTCGGCCAGTTCGGCCTCGAGCGCGAGCAGATCACCGACCAGGGAGGGGAAGGACTTGGTCAGTGCGGGGTAGGGGCCCGGGGCCTCGCGCAGCACGTGTGCGGCGAGCTGGTAGCGCGTGGCGTCGGCGAGCAGCCGGGAGGTCGGCTCCAGCCCCAGTCGGAGTCCGTGGTCCGTGAGGAGGCGTCCGGCGAAGGCGTGGTAGGTCGAGATGCTCGGCTCTCCCGGCGGGGCGTCCGGGTCGATCACGTCCGGGTCGGTGATCCCGGCCCGGACGAGGGCGGTGCGCACGCGCTCGGCGAGTTCGGCGGCGGCCTTGTTGGTGAAGGTCAGCCCGAGGACCTGCTCGGGCTCCACCTGGCCGGTGCCCACCAGCCACACCACCCGGGCGGCCATCACCGTGGTCTTCCCGGATCCGGCCCCGGCCACGATGACCTGCGGTGCGGGCGGCGCGGTGATGCAGGCCGTCTGCTCCGGGGTGAACGGGACCCCCAGCAGTTCCTTGAGCTGCTCGGGGTCGGTGATGCGTGCGGACACCTCAGAGAGGCTAGCGGCGACCACCGACAGCACCGCCCACCGGTGGCCCACGGGGCGGGCCGGGCGGGGCGGCCGGGCGCTGCCTGGCCCGCGAGCCGGGCCGGACGGCGTCCTCGCCGGCCAGCACGAGGAGGTTCTCGCCGTTGCGTCGCATACGACGAGCAGGTCGGGCGTGCCGAGGAGGGCGACGGCGAGGGAGACGCGGCTGCGCTGCCCTCCGGAGAGCCTGCCCGCGAGCGCGCCGGCGTGCGCCGTGAGGTCCACGTCCGCGAGGGCCTGGGAGACCTGGTGCCGTCGACGTTCGGCGGCGGCGCGGCCCGGGTCGAGGACCGCGGCGAAATAAGCGAGGTTCTGGCGGACGGTCAGGTCGTCGTAGACGGAGGGGGCCTGGGTGACATAGCCGATGCGGGAGCGCAGCGCGGCGTGGCCGGCGGAGGGCGGCAGGGCGAGGCGGCGCACGGCAGGGCGGCGGCGCGGGCCGCGCGGGCACGGCGGCACGGCAGGGCGGCAGGGCGGCAGGGCGGCGGCGTACCGTCCCGCCGTCACTCGACGATGTGACGCCCCTCGGGCCTGGCGCTGCACGAGGAGCGGAAGGCGCAGTGCTCGCACTGGGAGCCGGTGCTGGGGGTGAAGCGTTCGTCGAGGACCCGGCCCGCGGCGGTGGCGAGCAGATCACCGACCCATTCGCCGGAGAGGGGTTCCTGGGACTGGACGCGGGGCACCGCCTCCCCGCCCTCCTTCTTGGGGGCTGCCTGGCGAAGATGCACGAGTTCGGCGCCGCCGGGCTCGGGCCGGTCACCGTCGAAGAACTCGTCGACGGCGCCCTCGCGGACGGCGAGCTGGTAGACGGCGAGCTGGGGGTGGCGCTCGACCTCGCCCCTGGTCGGGGCCTGCTTGCCGGTCTTGAAGTCGACGACGTACGCCCGGCCTCGTTCGTCCCGCTCCACGCGGTCCATGGAACCCCTGATGCGCACCTCGTACGGGCCGGCCTCGAGCGTGACGTCGAAGTCGTGCTCGGTGGCGACGGGGGTGCGGCCGCCGCGGTCCGTCACATGCCAGCGGACGAAGCGTTCGAGCGCCGCACGCGCGTGCTCCTTCTCCTGTGCGGACTTCCAGGGCGCGTCGAAGGCGAGGGCGTCCCACACGGAGTCGAGCCGTTCCATGAGGACGGCCAGGTCGGCGGGGGTACGGCCGGAGGCGACCTCGTCGGCGAGGACATGCACGACGTTGCCGAAACCCTGGGCGGCGGTGGCCGGGGCGTCCGCCCTGACCTCCCGTCCCAGGAACCACTGCAGCGCACAGGTGTTCGCGAGCTGGTCGAGGGCGCTGCCGGACAGGGTGACGGGGTGGTCGCGATCGCGGAGGGGCACCCCGCTGTGCGTCGGCTCCTGCAGTCCCCACCAGCGGTAGGGGTGCGCCGCGGGCACGAGGGGCTGTCCCTCGTCGTCGGTGAGCGCTGCGAGACGCGCGAGCCGTCGCGCGGCGGCGTCGCGGAGCGCGTCGGAGGCCTCGGGGTCGACGGTGGTGGCCCTCAGCTCGGCCACCAGCGGGGCGACGGCGAGCGGGCGGCGCGGCCGGCCGGTGATGTCGCTCGGTTCGGCGCCGAGTTCGGTGAGGAAACGCGAGGGCTGGTCACCGTCGTCGGCGGGGGCCTTGACGGCGGTGACGACGAGGCGGTCCCGGGCGCGGGTGGCGGCGACGTAGAACAGACGGCGCTCCTCGGCGAGCAGGGCGCCGGGAGTGAGGGGCTCGGCGAGTCCGTCGCGGCCGATCCGGTCGGCCTCCAGGAGCGACCCGCGGCGGCGCAGGTCCGGCCAGAGGCCCTCCTGTACGCCGGCGACCACGACGAGGCCCCACTCGAGGCCCTTGGAACGGTGGGCGGTCATCAGCCGGACGGCCGCGGGGCGTTCGGGCCGGCGCGCGAGCGTGTCGGCGGCGATGTCCTGGGCCTCCAGTTCGTCGAGGAAGTTCAGGGCGCCCCGGCCGCCGGTGCGCTCCTCCGCTCGGGCCGCGGTCTCGAACAGCGCGCAGACGGCGTCGAGGTCGCGGTCGGCGTTGCGGCCGGCCGGACCGCCGCGGAGGGCGGTCCGCTCCAGGCGCTGCGGCCAGGACGTGCCGGTCCACAGCTCCCAGAGGGCCTCCTCGGCCGTGCCGCCGCCGTCGAGGAGGTCACGGACCTTGCGCAGCAGGACACCGAGCCGCTGGGCAGGGCGGGCGTAGGCGGGGTCGTGCACGGTGAGCCGCTCGGGTTCGGCCAGGGCGCGGGCGATGAGCACGTCGGAGGGGGGTGGCACGCGGTCGCCGGCCGCGCGCTCCTCGTCGCGGAGGGCGCGGCCGAGGCGGCGGAGGTCGGCTGTGTCCATACCGCCGAGGGGGGATGTGAGGAGAGTCGCCGCGGTGTCGGCATCGATCGGAGGTTGCTCCTGACGCACCGAGCCGGGAGCGGTACCGGAATCCGTGGGACCGGAATCCGTGGGACCGGAATCCGTGGGACCGGAATCCGTGGGACCGGAATTCGTGGGACCGGAATTCGCAGTACCGGGGTCTGCGTGGTCGGCACCTACGGGGCCGTGGTCCGCGGCACCGGAGCCGGTGCCGGAACCGGTGCCGGAACCGGAACCTTCGTCCAGGAGGGAACGGGGTACGGGGAAGGCGTGCCGACCGCCTTCCCGAGCGCCTTCTGGCCGCCCGCCGCCGTCCCCGGTGTGCGCTCCCGCGCCGCCACCGTCCCCGCCGCCCTCTGCCCGGCCGCCCTCTGCCCCGCCGCCCTCTGCCCCGCTGCCACCGTCCCGGCCCTCCCCGGCCGCGGTGTGTCCCGGTGCGAACGGCCTCGCCGCGGTCCGCAGTGCGGCCAGCAGGGGCGTCACCGCGGCCTCGTGGCGCAGGGGGACGTCGTCACCGTCCGTCTCGACCGGCACGCCGGCCATGGTGAGCGCGCGCCGTGTCGACGGGAGACTGCGACTGCCCGCGCGGACGAGGACCGCCATGTCGTGCCACGGCACGCCCTCCTCCAGGTGGGCGCGCCGCAGGATGTCGGCGACGTTGCCGAGTTCCGTCGAGGCGGTCGGATACGTGTAGACCTCGACGCGACCGCCCGAGCGGGCGGCGGTCAGCTCGCGGTGGGCCCGGACCCGGTCCGAGGGCAGCCGGGGCAGGGGCATCCGCTGGGTGAGCAGACGGGTCGCCGACAGCACGGTCGTCCCGGAGCGACGGGACGTCCTCAGCACCGCGACCGGGGCCGGGCGCCCGTCGCCGCGCCGGAACTCGGTGGGGAAGTCGAGGATGCCGTTCACGTCCGCGCCCCGGAAGGCGTAGATGGACTGGTCGGGGTCGCCGAACGCGACCAGGGTGCGGCCGTCCCCCGCCAGCGCCCGCAGCAGGCGGACCTGAGCCGGGTCGGTGTCCTGGTACTCGTCGACGAAGACCGCGTCGTACCGCTGGGCGATGTGGTCGCCCGTCCCCGGCCGCTCGGCGAGGAGCGACGCCCGGTGGACGAGTTCGGCGTAGTCCAGGACGCCCTGCAGATCCAGGACGTCCAGGTACTCGGCGAGGAAGGCAGCGGCGGCACCCCAGTCGGGACGCCCGGTACGCCGGGCGAAGGCCGCCAGCGCGTCCGGGCCGAGCCCGAGTTCCCGGCTCCGGGCGAGCACGGCCCGCACCTCGTCGGCGAAGCCGCGGGTGGTGAGGCATGCCCGCAGTTCGGCGGGCCAGCGTGCCCCGGCCCTTGACTCCTGCTCCAGGTCGAGCTGTCCGGCCAGCAGCTCACGGACGGCCACGTCCTGCTCTGGACCGGACAGCAGGCGCAGCGGCTCGGCGAAGAGGTCCGCGTCCTGGTGGGCCCGCACCAGCGCGTAGCAGTAGGAGTGGAAGGTGGTTGCCTGCGGCGCCCGCGGGCCCCCCAGCCGCACCGCCATCCGGTCGCGCAGTTCGACCGCCGCCTTCCGGCTGAAGGTGAGCACCAGCAGCCGCTCCGGGTCCGCACCCCGCTCGATCCGGGAGGCGACCGCCTCGACCAGGGTCGTCGTCTTACCCGTGCCCGGTCCCGCGAGCACGAGCAGCGGGCCGCGCCCATGGTCAACCACGGCACGCTGCGAGGCGTCCAGGAGAGGGGGATCCACCGGGCCCGGCGAGGTACGCACAAGTCGGTACGCGCCCGGGGCCCGCCCCTTGCGCCCTTGCGGGCCCGGGGGGATCCCCTGCCGTACCCGACGGTGCGGTGTACGCCCGGTGGAAGAGGAGGAACTCACGTGGATCGCCGGTCCTGGTGGGTGTGCTGACAGTGGTGACGAAGGGCCCGGTGCGGGGGCACGGGCGGGGCGGAGGGGCCCGGGGGCCGGTGGGAGGGGCCGCCGGCGGCGCGAGCACCCCCGGCGGTGGGGAAGACGCTACGCCCGCGGGCTCCCGCGCCGCGGACGGACCGCCCGGAACCGTCGCGGGCACCGGCGGCGGGCTCCGGACGTCTCATCGCGCCTTCGAATGGCGGAAGCTGTCAGATGTGAGTCCCTCCGCCCGTCCCGTCCGCAGCACGGGTGACGCCGTCCCATCGGGCCCGCCTCATGTCGAGGCGGGGCACATGGCCCACCGCGCCCGGCGGCGCCTGCCGCAGCGGGGTGCCTTCGGCCCGGTAGTGCCGCAGTGCCCGCAGTTCGTGACCGGGCAGCAGGGCACCGTCGGAGCGCACCACCCGCCACCAGGGAACCGCTCCCCCGTAGAGCGCCATCACCCTGCCGACCTGGCGCGGCCCTCCCTCACCCAGCCATTCGGCGATGTCCCCGTACGTCATGACCCGGCCGGGTGGTATGTGCTCGGCGACACCGAGCACCCTCTCCGCGTACTCCGGCAGTTCCGGCGGCTCCCGCAGCTCCGGTACCTCATCGCTCATCCGGACCATCCTGCCCCATGCCACCGACAGCGGACCGAGATCGCGGCATATTGCATATACCAAGCGAAACAGGGGCAGGAGGGACAGCGCGCACCTTCGCGCCGCACCCTGATGCCACCCGCTGTCGGTTCGCCATGCCACCATCGTCCGGGCGGTGACTGGTGATACGAGATCAAGAAGAGACCGACACGACGAAGGAGCTGGGCGTGCAGCCTCCCGCGGCGGCGAGCACCTCCGGCCCCGAGTCGCGCGCCGGAGCCGCCGGACAGCACCAGGACCCCGCCCCGGACCCGGCCGCAGGCCAGAACCGCGCCCCGGACCCCGCCCCGGACCCGGCCGGACAGCACCAGGACCAGGACCACGCCCGGGACCCTGCCGGAAACCGTGGCCCGAAGCAGGACCGGGATCCGGAGCAGAACCGGGACCCGAAGCAGAACCGGGACCCGAAGCAGAACCGGGACCCGGAGCGGGACCGGGATCCGGAGCAGGAGCAAGGCCAGGATCCGGAGCGGGACCGGGACCCGGAGCGGGGCCTGAGGGCCGACCCCACCCACCCCGCCGCAGGCTCCTCCCGGGACACCTCCGAGGGTTCCGCCCCGGCCGAGGGTCGCGGGGAGCAGGGCCGGCCCACCACGCCGATCCGGCCTCCTGCCGAGTCCGGCCGCCGGGTGCCGGAGCACGAGCGCCGGCGCACGGCCGGCGACGGCGACGACGTGGCCCACATCGACCGCCTCTCCGGCGACGAGCCCCTGCTGCCTGCTCGTGTCCACCGCCCCTCCGACCTGACGCGGCTGCTGGCGGGCATCCTGGCGATCGTCGTCGTCCTGGGTCTCGCCGCCTTCGCCCACGGCACCACCACCGGCCTCGAGTCGGACATCTCCAAGGGCACCGGTCAGGCCCCCGACCTGCTGGTGAAACTCGCCGGGCTGATGTCGAGCATCGCGGTGCTCCTCGTCCCCGTCGCCTTCGCGATCGAGCGGCTGATCAAACGGGACGGACTGCGGATCGCCGACGGTGTGCTCGCGGCCGTCCTCGCGCACGGTGTGACGCTCGCCACCGACCTGTGGGTCGCCGAGGCCGCCCCGGCCCAGATCCAGGACGCACTCACCCAGCCCGCCTCGGGCGGCGGGCTCACCGACCCGGTACACGGCTATCTCGCACCCGTGATCGCCTATATGACGGCGGTCGGCATGGCGCGAAGGCCGCGCTGGCGCGTCGCGCTGTGGGGTGTGCTGCTGCTCGACGCCTTCGCGATGCTCGTCGCCGGCTACACCACACCGTTCTCGATCATCCTGACCGTGCTGATCGGCTGGACCGTCGCGTACGGAACGCTGTACGCGGTCGGCTCCCCGAACGTGCGGCCGACCGGCCAGACACTCCTGGCGGGCCTGCGGCACGTCGGCTTCCGCCCGGTGACGGCCATGCGTGCCGAGGACACACCGGACTACGCCGACCAGGGCGACCGGGGCAGACGGTACCTCGTCACCCTGGAAGACGGCCCGCCGCTCGACGTCACCGTCGTCGACCGCGAGCAGCAGGCGCACGGCTACTTCTACCGGGTGTGGCGCCGGCTGACGCTGCGGGGCATCACCACCCGCCGCTCCAACCAGTCGCTGCGCCAGGCCCTGGAACAGGAGGCACTGCTCGCCTACGCCGCCATCGCCGCCGGTGCCAACGCGCCCCGGCTGATCGCCACGTCCGAGCTGGGCCCGGACGCCGTCATGCTGGTGTACGAGCACCTCGGCGGCCGCTCGCTGGACTCCCTGTCGGACGGGGAGATCACCGACAAGGTGGTACACGGCGCGTTCCGGCAGGTACGGGCGCTGCAGTCGCGCCGCATCGCGCACCGCAGGCTCATCGGCGACGCGATCCTGGTGGATCGTTCCGGCAGGGTGGTGCTGACGGACCTGCGCGGCGGCGAGATCGCGGCGGGCGACGTGGTACTGCGCATGGACATCGCGCAGCTGCTGACGACGCTCGGTCTGCGGGTGGGAGCCGAGCGCGCGGTCGCCGCGGCCGTCGAGGTGCTGGGACCGGACGGAGTCGCGGACTGCCTGCCGCTGCTTCAGCCCATCGCGCTCAGCCGCTCCACCCGGGCCACGCTGCGCCGACTGGCCCGGGAGCGGGCGCAACGCGAGCGGGAGGCGGTGCTTGCCGCGGCCGAGTCGGCGCGGCGGGAGAGGGCCGAGCAGGGCACGCAGGGGGCGGATGACGACAGGAGGGCCGTCCGCAGATCGCTGCGCGCCGAGAGACAGGCCGAGAAGCGGGCCATGGGCGAGGCACTGGACGAGGCACGGGAGGAGGACCTGCTCGCCCAGATCCGCCACCAGGTACTGCTGATCCGTCCGCAGGCGCCGGTGGAGCCCGCCCGGCTGGAGCGGATCCGGCCGCGCACACTGGTCAGTCTGATCGCCGGGGCGATCGCCGCGTACTTCCTGCTGTCGCAGATCACTCGGACCGACCTCACCGTGGTCAGCCAGGCCCACTGGGGCTGGGTCGCCGCGGCGGTGCTGTTCTCGGCGCTCAGCTACATGGCGGCCGCGATGAGCCTGCTGGGCTTCGTGCCGGAGCGGGTGCCGTTCCCGCGGACGGTCGTCGCGCAGGTCGCCGGCTCCTTCGTGAAGATCGTCGCGCCCGCGGCCGTCGGCGGTGTCGCGCTGAACACCCGCTTCCTACAGCGCTCCGGGGTCCGCCCCGGGCTCGCCGTGGCGAGCGTCGGCGCCTCGCAGCTCTTCGGTCTCGGCGCGCACATCCTGCTACTGCTCGCCTTCGGCTACCTCACCGGCACGGAGAAGACCTCGTCACTCACGCCGTCGAGGACCGTCATCGCGGGACTGCTGACGGTCGCGGTGCTGGTGCTGGTGGTGACCGCGATCCCCTTCCTGCGGAAGTTCGTGGCGACCCGGCTGCGGTCCCTGTTCGCCGGGGTCGTCCCGCGCATGCTGGACGTGCTCCAGCGGCCGGGGAAGCTGATCACCGGAATCGGCGGCATGCTGCTGCTCACCGGCTCCTTCGTGATGTGCCTGGACGCTTCCATCCGGGCCTTCGACAACGGCGACCAGCAACTCAGCTACGCCAGCATCGCCGTCGTCTTCCTGGCCGGCAACGCCCTGGGGTCGGCTGCCCCGACACCCGGTGGTGTGGGCGCCGTGGAGGGCGCGCTGACCCTGGGGCTCATCGCCGTGGGGCTGCCGCCGGAGGTCGCGGCGCCGGCCGTGCTGCTGTACCGGCTGCTGACGCTCTGGCTTCCGGTGCTGCCGGGGTGGTTGTCGTTCAACCACCTCACCCGGAAGGGCGCGCTCTGACGAGCTGCGGATGACCGATCCCTCCCGGCGCCTGCGAGGCCGCGCGAGGCGGCCGCGACCATGCGTGCCCTCACGACCCGACCGCACGACCCGACCGCACGACCTGACCGCGCCGAGACGGCAGTGCGATCGGTGCGGCTCGGTGCGGCCAGCGGTGCGGCGGTGCGCCTCGATCGGGCGGTTCGGCTGGGCGGCGGGGTCGGGCCGGATCCCGCGCGACCCCGCCACCGGACCCCGCCACCGGGAACACTGCCGTCGCGCCCGCGCGCATAGCGGGTTCGGAAGCCGAGGCGCACACCTCGGCGAACGTCGCGAGTCGCGCCCGCGCGCGTAGCGGGTTCCACCCCCGCGCCTTCCGACGCACATCCGTTCCCCGGTCGCGCCCGCGCGCGTAGCGGGTCCCACCCAGGCCTCTTTCGGCTGGATCCCGCCGGGGTCGCGCCCGCGCGCGTAGCCGATCCGGTCACCGTGCCGTTGCGGATGGTGGAGGTGGAGGGTCGCGCCC
This sequence comes from Streptomyces spongiicola, assembly GCF_003122365.1. Taxonomy (NCBI): domain Bacteria; kingdom Bacillati; phylum Actinomycetota; class Actinomycetes; order Kitasatosporales; family Streptomycetaceae; genus Streptomyces; species Streptomyces spongiicola. The sequence goes on along the minus strand of NZ_CP029254.1, from coordinate 5,206,980 downwards.
GCGCGCGTAGCCGATCCGGTCACCGTGCCGTTGCGGATGGTGGAGGTGGAGGGTCGCGCCCGCGCGCGTAGCTGGTCCCCCGCTCCCCCGACCTCGGTGCGCCGGCTCGGGCGAGTCGCGCCCAACGCACGTAGCGGGTCGGTGCGCCGTCGGACCCTGCGGCCGCCGGATCACAGCAGCGGTCCCGGAACCGACGGCGCCCGGCTGCCGCACCGCACCCGGGAACGCCCGGAACTCGACGACGCCCGGCCCTCGGCGGAAGACGTCGGCCGCTCTCGGAGCCACCGACGGCGGCGGGAACGGGGGTCGCGGCGGCGGTACCGCAGTCGCCCTCCTTGTGCGGGACAGCGCGGCGGCAGTCACACGGGGTCCTCCCCGCCCTCCCCGCACCCGGCACCCCGCGCACCCCGCATCTGGCACCCGGCACCCGGCACCCGGCACCCGGCACGGCCGACCCTCTCAGTTCGGTTAAGTGATGACCGAACGAGGAGGAGGTGTGCACATTCTGTGCTTGAATAGCCCACAACTCGGCCAGATGGCGGGATCTGATCGTTCTTTGACTAGTTCTCGTCTTGCCTGGCTCGACTTGTGTGCGGTTCGGCATCACCGGCCGAGCTGACGCGAACACCTGGGTGGAGGACCTGGCGATCGATCCCCAGCCGCTGCGGCTCTCCGACCGGAGACCCGCGCGCCCTTCTCCCACCCGCGGCCGGACCCGGCCCCGTCGGGGCCCGGCAGGAGCACACGCCGCACCCTCGCGCCGGGACACCTCATCGGCGGTGCCACCCGCCGCCCCATACATCGCGCGTCGCACACTTCCCGCCGCCGCCCCCATCCGCCCGCCATACACATCCCGCCGTCACATATATGGGGAGGACCCTGAATGACCGCCACGATCTCCAACTTCCACTACGGCGCGATAACCCCCGTATCCGCTTATCTGATGGCATGCCTCGGCGCGGCGCTGGGGCTGCGGTGCACGACACGCTCACTGCGGCGACCGCGCGGCCGAGCCAAGTGGCTGGCACTGGGCGCCGTGTCGATCGGTTGCGGCATTTGGACCATGCACTTCGTCGCCATGATCGGCTTCAGCATCCAGGGGGCGCTGGTCAGCTACGACACCACGAGAACGCTGCTCAGCCTGGCGGTGGCCATCGCGGTCGTCGCCGTCGGCGTGTTCCTCGTCGGCTACCGGGGCGGCTCACCGGTGAACCTGGCCGTGGCCGGTACGATCACCGGACTCGGTGTGGCGGCCATGCACTACCTCGGTATGTCCGCGATGCACACCGCAGGCGCCCTCCACTACGACACCCCCACCGTGGTGCTGTCGGTCGTGATCGCCGTCGTGGCCGCCACCGCGGCGCTGTGGGCGGCGGTCTCCATCCACGGACTGTGGGCGAGCCTGGGCGCGAGCCTGGTCATGGGAGTGGCCGTGACCGGCATGCACTACACCGGCATGGCCGCGGTCTCCGTCCACCTCGACGGCCAGACCGTGGCCTCGCAGTCACCCACGGGTCTGATGGGCTTTCTCCTGCTCATGCTCGCCGGTCCGCTCGCCGCGCTCCTGGTCGCCGCCGTGATCGTCATGTTCGACCCCGACATGATGCTGGGCGACAACGACAACGACAACGACCGCGACCGCGACCGCGACAGCTGGGACCGGCCGGCCTCCGGACCGCACGGTCCCGGCCCGGGCACCGGCACCCCGGCACAGCAGCCGGGGCAGTACCCGTCGTCCTACCCGTCCTCCGGACAGCACCCCTCGCCCTATCAGTCCTGGTGACCGGCGCTCCCGTCCTGGTGACCGGCGCTCCCGTCCGGGTGGCCGGCGTCGGGGGAGCCCGGGCCGGCGCCGGCACCGGACCCGGACCCGGCCCGGGCGTGTTCCCGGGCCGGGCTCGGTGGCCGAGCCTCGCTTGCCGGTGGTCCTCTCCGGGGGTGCCGGCAGGCCACCGCAGACCGGGTAGGGCCCCGGAGCTTCGAGTTCCGGCGAAGCCCGAGCCAGCCGGTCGGCCGACATGACCGATTCACCGATTCACCGGCTCACCGCCCGACCGGCTCACCGGCTCACCGGCTCACCGCCCGACTGCCCGACCGGCTGCCCGTCTCACCAGGTGCCGCCCGCCCGACCGGCTGACCAGGCGTACGCCGAGCCCCCGGACGAGGGGGCTGCCGGGTGACCCCTCGTCCGGGGGCTCGCCGGCCCACCGGAGGGCCTCCGCCGGAGCCCTCCGGTGGGCCGGGGTGCCGCCCGCCCGGCCCCGGCGGGCCGCCGCCGACAGGCGGAGCGCCGCGCCGGGCCGCAGGATGGGGGCATGCCGACCTCCCCCGCCGGTCGTCCCGCTGCCGGCCCCGATCCCGGCGGCGACGGCCGGGACCACGACGCCCCGGGCCCTCCGGAGGCGCCCGGCCCGCACCGGTCCGCTGCCCCCCCTCGCCGGGACGGCGCCGCGCAGGGGGCGCCGGTCATCACCCATCTCACCGGGAGTCCCGGACGCCGCGGCGGAGCCGCGCGGCGCGTCGGGACCCTGCTCGCCGCCGGCATCGCCACCACGCTCCTGGTCACCGCGGGCTGCTCGGAGGGTGACGGAGGAGGCGGGAACGGGGAGCAGGGTGACCGGGATCTCGCCGGCCAGAGCCTCGACTGGAGGCCGTGCCCCGCGCCCTCGGAGGCCGAGGGCGGCGGCACCGCGCCCTCGCCACTGCCCGGCGGCACCGCGTGGGAGTGCTCGTTCATGGAGGTTCCGCGCGACTGGGCGAAGCCCGGTGGCGAGACCATCGAGCTGGCCCTCATCCGGGCGAAGGCCCGAGACCAGGCGAACCGGATCGGTTCGCTGATCTTCAACTTCGGCGGGCCCGGCGGCTCGGGGGTCAGCACCCTGCCCGCGGCGGCGGCGGACTTCGAGCGGCTGCGCGCCCGCTACGACCTGGTGAGCTTCGACCCTCGGGGGGTGGGCCGCAGCCAGCCCGTCGAGTGCCTCGACGACAAGGAGCTGGACGCGTACTACGCCCAGGACGCCACCCCGGACGACAGCGCCGAGGAGAAGGCGTACAGCGAGAACCTGAGCCGGTACGGCTCCGCCTGCGAGGAGAACTCGGGGCCGGACCTGCCCTACGTCGGCACCACCAACGCCGCCCGGGACATGGATCTGATGCGCCGGGTCCTCGGTGACGACAGGCTGCACTACTTCGGCATCTCCTACGGAACCGAACTCGGCGGCGTCTACGCCCACCTCTTCCCGAAGAACGTCGGACGGGCGGTGTTCGACGCCGTAGTCGACCCGACCAGCACCGCGGTGGAGGGCTCGCTCGGCCAGGCCAGGGGCTTCCAGCTGGCGTTCACCAACTTCGCCGAGGACTGCGTCGCGCGTGGGGACGCCTGCCAGCTGCCGGGCGGCACCCCCGAGGAGATCCAGCAGTTCGTCATCGACCTCCAGAACCGGCTGGAGAAGCAGCCTATCCCGGGCATCGGCGACCGTGAACTCACCCAGACCCAGGCCACCAACGGCATCGCCCAGGCCCTGTACTCCAAGGAGTACTGGCCGCTGCTGGAGCAGGGGCTCGACGAGGCGGACGGAGGTGACGGCTCCCTGCTGCTCGCGCTGTCCGACGCGATGAACGGACGCAACAGGGAGGGGCAGTACAGCAATCTCCAGGCCGCCAACGCCGCGATCAACTGCGTCGACTTCAAGGAGCGCTACTCCCTGGACCAGACCAAGGCGCGGCTCCCCGAGTTCCGGAAGGCGTCGCCGGTCTTCGGCGACTACCTGGGCTGGGGCCTGATGGGCTGCAAGCACTGGCCGGTGCCCGGGCAGTGGGAGACGCCCGACGTCAGCGCGCCCGGCGCCGCCCCGATCGTCGTCATCGGCAACACCGGTGACCCGGCGACCCCGTACGAGGGCGCCCGGGCCATGGCCGAGGCGCTCGGCGAGGGGGTCGGGGTCGAGCTGACGTACGAGGGCGAGGGACACGGTGCCTACAACAGCGGCAACAAGTGCGTGGCGGAAGCGGTGGACCGGTATCTGCTGAACGGGAAGGTACCGGCATCCGGGACCGTCTGCCGCTGACGGCCGGCCGGGCCGCGTCCACGGACGGCACCCATGGTCACTGTCAGTGACGGCGCCTAGGATGGCGCAGCAGGTGGAACGGATCGGGAGATGCACGGGGGCACGGATGTCATTGCGTACGGGACCGGCCGCGGCGGCGGTGGCGCTGGTGCTGACAGGCGGGGCGGCGGTCGCCTGTGACGCGGAAGGTGGTGCGGGCGGGGACGGCAGGGGCCGCCCCGCGGCCTCCGCGTCCGTCCCGGTGAGGCCTGGCGACGCGGCCGTGGGGCTTCCCGGCTCGCTCGCGAACCAGCGGCCCCGGTGGGCGCCCTGCGCGGATGCGGAGGGCTGGACCTGCGCCTCGGTGCGGGTCCCGCTCGACTACGCCGCCCCGGACGGCAAGACGATCTCCATCGCACTGGTCCGCCGCCCGGCGCGGGGCGACGGCGGGCGGCTCGGCTCGCTGCTGTTCAACTTCGGCGGCCCCGGAGTGTCCGGCGTCGGCCTGCTGCCCCGGGCCGCAGCGGAGTACGAGAAGCTCAACTCGCGCTACGACCTGGTGGGTTTCGACCCGCGCGGGGTGTCGGCGAGTTCGGGCGTGGTCTGCCGCGACGACGAGGACATGGAGGCGGCCGCCGACCGCGTCGACCTGACCCCCGACACGGCAGCGGAGGAAGCGGCCTACTTCGCGGACGCCAGGGACTTCGGCAAGGGCTGCGAGCGCCGTTCCGGGGAACTCCTCGCGCATGTCGGCACGGCGAACGCCGCGCGGGACATGGATGTCCTCCGCCATGTCCTGGGCGACCGCAGGCTCAACTACTTCGGCATCTCCTACGGCACCCAGCTCGGCGGCACATACGCCCATCTCTTCCCGGGGAACGTGGGGCGGATGGTGCTGGACGCCGTGGTCGACCCGACGGCTGACACGGTGGGGCACGCCCGCAACCAGACCACCGGTTTCCAGCGCGCCCTTGACAACTACCTGACCAGCAGGGGCGAGGACCCTCGGCGGGGCACGGCCCGGATAGCGGCGCTGCTGGCGCGGATCGACGAGGAGCCACTGCCGGCGGGCTACGGCCGCGAGCTGAACCAGAGCCTGGCACTCACCGGAATCGTGCTTCCCCTCTACTCCGAGAGCATGTGGCCCGATCTGACGGCGGCCCTCGACGAGGCGGAGGGGCGGGGCCGCGGAACGAAGCTGCTGGCTCTTGCCGACTCCTACAACGACCGTGGGCCGGACGGCGGTTACGGTACGCAGAGTCACTCGCAGCGGGCGATATCGTGCGTGGACGACGCGCAGCGCCCGACCCCCGCCGAGGCGAAGGCCCTGCTGCCCGAGTTCGAGCGGATATCCCCGGTGTTCGGACCCTTCCTGGCCTGGGACACGGCGGGATGGTGTGCCGACTGGCCGGTCCCCGGTGAGGACGGGACCCCCGATACCAGCGCGAAGGGCGCGGCCCCGATCCTGCTCGTGGGCACGACCGGCGACCCGGCGACCCCCTATGAGGGGGCCCGGCGGATGGCGGACGAACTGGGCGAGGGCGTCGGCGTCCTGCTCACCAACAAGGGCGAGGGCCATGGCGGCTACACCCCGTCGAACGGATGCGTGACAGGCATCGTCGACGGCTACCTGCTGGAGGGCAAGGTTCCGGAGGACGGCGTGACCTGCGGTTAGACGCCCGCTCCCGCGCCCGCTCAGCGCCACCCGGGTACGGGTCCGGACGGCCGCGGGCGGGCAGCACGGTCGGGACGACGGTCCTCCCGGTCATCCGCCAGTCCGGGGCCGGGTGCGGCGAGGGGGCCGGCCTCGACGGCCGGCTCCCCTGGAAGTCCGCTGGAAGTCCGCTCCAGGTGACCGGTGTGAAGTGATTCACTCGGATGACTCCGACAGCGCGGCGCCGGGGCGGCTCCCGTGCCCGAAGGGCGACGGGAGCCGCGTGCCGGACACCGCGGGCCCCGCCCTGCGGGCGGACGGGGCTACTTTCGCGACACCCCTAGTAGACCGGCTTCCCAGGCTCGATCTGGTTGACCCAGCCGATCACGCCACCGCCGACGTGCACGGCGTCGGCGAAACCGGCCGACTTGAGGACCGCGAGGACCTCCGCACTGCGGACGCCCGTCTTGCAGTGCAGGACGATCTTCTTGTCCTGTGGGAGGTCCTGGAGGGCGCCGCCCATCAGGAACTCGTTCTTCGGGATCAGCCGCGCCCCGGGGATCGAGACGATCTCGTACTCGTTCGGCTCGCGGACGTCGATGATGTCGATGTTCTCGCCGTCGTCGATCCACTCCTTGAGCTGCTTCGGAGTGATCGTGGAACCGAGCGCGGCCTCCTGTGCCTCCTCGGACACGACGCCGCAGAACGCCTCGTAGTCGATGAGTTCGGTGACGGTGGGGTTCTCTCCGCAGACCGCGCAGTCGGGGTCCTTGCGGACCTTCACCTGGCGGTACTGCATCTCCAGTGCGTCGTAGATCATCAGCCGGCCGACCAGCGGCTCCCCGATGCCGGCGAGCAGCTTGACGGCCTCGTTGACCTGGATGGAGCCGATGGAGGCGCAGAGCACGCCCAGTACGCCGCCCTCGGCGCAGGACGGCACCATGCCGGGCGGCGGGGGCTCCGGGTAGAGGCAGCGGTAGCAGGGGCCGTGCTCGGACCAGAACACCGAGGCCTGGCCGTCGAATCGGTAGATCGACCCCCACACATACGGCTTGCCGAGCAGCACGCAGGCGTCGTTCACCAGGTACCGGGTGGCGAAGTTGTCCGTGCCGTCGACGATCAGGTCGTACCGGCCGAAGATGTCCATCACGTTGTCGGCCTCGAGCCGCTCCTCGTGGAGGACGACGTCCACATACGGGTTGATGCCCTTGACGCTGTCGCGGGCGGACTCGGCCTTGGACCGGCCGATGTCCGACTGGCTGTGGATGATCTGGCGCTGCAGGTTCGACTCGTCCACCTCGTCGAACTCGACGATGCCGAGCGTGCCGACGCCGGCCGCCGCCAGGTACATCAGCGCCGGCGAGCCCAGACCACCGGCACCCACACAGAGCACCCTTGCGTTCTTCAGCCGCTTCTGCCCGTCCATCCCGACATCCGGGATGATCAGGTGGCGGGAGTACCTGCGGACCTCGTCTACGGTGAGCTCGGCGGCCGGCTCGACCAGGGGTGGCAGCGACACGGGGACTCCGTCGTTGGTGGTTGCGTCAATACGGTTGTGCTCGCTGTAACACTGCCACGCGCCCTCTCATTCCGAGACACCCGGTCCAATCCGCGAGACGATTTCGTCCCAGTAGCCGGGCAACGAGTCGAATGCCCCGATCTGTCCCCACCTCGGGCCGGAGCGGTCGGTGAAGAAGATCGTTCCCGCTCCCTGCCAGCGGGCGATTCTCATGGCCTCGTCCAGATGCGTCCGGGGTACCCCGTGCACGAGGTGGACGAAGCGCTCCGGCGGATGGTCGGCGGTCCACTGCGCCACCTGCGACCAGCGGTAGTCGGTCCAGGCGCCGCGGAAGGTGACGAGCTGGTCGGCCACCTCCGCGTATCCGGGGTGCGGGTGCGCGCCGTGGCCCAGGACGATGTGCCCGCCGCCGAGAACGGCCTCCAGCGTGGCCGTGGCACGGCGTACCCGGGACAGGTCGGCCTGCTCGACCGGGCAGCGGTCCAGCAGGAATCCGCCGACCTTGTACCAGCCGAGGTAGCGATGGGCGTCGGAGACGATCTCACCGAACATCCGGTCGCCGCGGGCGAGGTCGATGCGGCCCAGCACCCGGACTCCGGCGTTGGTGAGCCTGCCGGCCGCCTCCAGGCAGTGGGGGTCGGGTCTGCTGCCCGGGCCGTCCGCGACATCGAGGACGGCCCAGTGCAGCGGGGTGCCCGGTCTGGCCAGCTCGGCCCATTCGGCCGGGGCGACCAGGGGGTGTGCGTAGCCGGGGACACCGAGACCGAGCCGGTCGGCGCCCGTGGCGGAGAGTGCGCGGTCCGTGCTGATCAGATGCGGCATGCCGCCTCCATCCAGATGTCCGCGAGGGACTCCTCGAGGTTGATCCGCGGCCGCCAGCCCAGCCGGTCGCGGGCGGTTCGCACGTCCGCCTGCTGCCAGCTGCCACAGCCGTCGGGGTAGGGGTAGGGCGCGGTGCCCAGCTGTTCCGGGACGGGCTCCGGGCCCCGTGGAGCGCCGATCACGGGATGACCGGGGCGTGGGGGCGGTCCGTCCAGCTCGTGCAGGGTCCCCGCGTACCCGGCGACCCGGGCGAGCACTGCGGCGGCGTCACGCAGCCGCACGGAGCGGCCGGTTCCGATGTTGACGACGCCCTGCGCGGCGGAGAGTGAGGCGGCGTGCACGGCGCGCGCCACGTCCCGCACGTCGACGAAGTCGCGCTGGACGCCCAGGCCGCTCAGCTTCAGCTCGCCGTCGCCGGACTGCATCGCGCGGCGCATGGCCTCGGCCAGGCGGCCGAGCGGTGAGCCGGCCGGGGTTCCCGGACCGACCGGCGAGAACACCCGGAGGACGATGGCGTCCAGTCCGGACCCGAGGACCAGCTCGGTCGCGGCGAGCTTGGACACCCCGTACGGCCCTCCGGGGCGCGGCACCGCGTCCTCCGCGGTCGAGGAACCGGGCTGCGAGGGCCCGTACTCGGCAGCGCAGCCGAGCTGGACGAGCCGGGCGTCGCAGCCGCTGCGGCGCATGGCCTCGCAGACGGTGGCTACGGCCACGGTGTTGTGCCGGGTGAGGTCGCGGGCGCCTCCGCGGGTGGTGCCCGCGCAGTTGATCACTACTCCGGGGTGGACTGCGTCCAGGAACCGGGTGAGTGCTCCCGGGCTGCCGCCCGCGAGGTCGAACCGTACGTCGGCGTCGTCGCCGCGCCCCAGCGCGGTCAGATGGACGGCCGGGTCGGCCAGTAGCCGGTCGGCGACGAACCGGCCGAGGAATCCGTTTGCTCCGAGCAGCAGCACCCTCATCGCGCGGCCCCTCGGGGCCGACGGGCCGGTGCTGGGTGGTGCGGGGTCATCGTCGTCTGTCTCCTCGGGATGGTGCGGTGGCGGGATACGCCCGCGGCGTCGGCTCCGCGGGAGGCGGGGGTCACATGGGGCACGTGAACGGTCGAGTGGTGTCAGATGGCTTCAGGTAGGGGCGAACATGGTCGATTAGTGTCAAGTGGGGGCAGGGGGAGTGGTTGCAAGTGCCGTCAAGTGGCGTCAAGTGCTGTGTGCAGAGGCCCGCGAGAGGGCCGCGGTCGCATGGACCAGCAGTCCGAGGGCGGCGGCGCCGCACACGAGAGCCGGCACGGCCGCGGCACCCCAGGTGTGCACCGCGGCCTCGACGGGCCGGGCGAGGAATCCGCAGCCGGGAAGACGGCCGCCGAGAGCCGCCGCCAGCGCCACGGCCTCGCCGGCGCAGGCGGCGGCGAGACCGGCCACCGCCGCCTGCGGATAGCCGTGCACGGTCAGCAACCGGGCGAGGAAGAGCAGCAGACCGAGGGCGACGGCCGGGGCGACGGCCACGGGCAGCAGCAGGGACGCCGGCACGAGCAGGGCGATGAGGGCTCCGGTGTGGAGGGCGACGCAGCCCAGCAGCAGGGGCCGGGTGCCGGCGGCGAACTCCTCCAGCCCTCTGCTGCCGCCGAGCCTGCGCCGCGCCCGGACGGAGAACAGCCGCGCGGCCCACGCGGCGGGCGCCACGGAGAGGGCGAGACCGAGGAGGGGACCGGGCGTGAGCGGCCACGGTCCGTGGGGGCCGCCGGCGGCCAGCTCGGCCAGCAGCCCGTCGCCGACGAGCGAGTACGCCGCGAGCCAGCACACCAGATGGCGCGTCACGCGCGGCGTACGCCCGGGCGCGCGCAGGGGACCGCGCCGCAGACTCCAGGCGAGCGCGACGGCCAGCGCGACGGCTCCGGCGGCCCCCACTCCCAGCCCGGCTCCGCCGTCGGTGAGGCGGAGGCCGACCGCGGTGGCGACGGCGACGGCTCCCGGCGCCATCGCCGACACCAGGTGTGCGGGACGTGCGGCGGCGTCCCCGTCCGCCTGGGGCTGCGGGGTCTCCTCGCCGCGCGGCACCCGGGCGTACAACTCCTCGGCGAGGGAGAAGACATCGCGGTGCCGGAAGCGGGCGGCGGTCCGGTCGGTGACGCCGTGGGCCTCCAGGCCAGCGGCGATCTCCAGCGGGTCCACAGCGCGTTCGCACAGTTCCCGGTGGCGGTGCATCAGGGCCTTCACCGGGTCGGCGGGCCCGCGACGGCCGGTCCGGGCCCGAGCGGCCGTGGCGGCCCCCGTCGTGGGGCGCGCCTCGGTCGCGGGCTCCCGCGGGCCGGCGCCACGGGCCGCGGCACCGGTGGTCCGCCCGTGGGTGTCGGGCGCGGCGACCGGGCCGCGCCCGGGGCCGGGCTGCCGTGCGGTGACGGTTCCGCCGGCCGCGGCGAGGTCTGTGCCTGTGCTTGTGCCTGTGCCTGCGTCTGTGCCTGTGCCTGTGCTTGGGCCTGTGCCTGCGTCTGTGCTTGTGCCTGTGTCTCTGGAGTCAGGCATCGGGCCCTCCCGGTGCGGCCGCGGTGCTGATGGGAGCGGAGTCCGCCCAGCGGGGGCGGCTGCGGCCGCCGGTCCAGTGACCGGGGACATGGGCCTCCGCCGGGGTGGCGAAGGGGACGGGCGCCCCGTCGCCGTCGACGGCGTCCGAGTCGCGGTGGACCGGGCTGTGGGAGATCAGCTCCAGATAGATGCCGCGGAAGGCGGCGATGTTCTGCTCGACGGTGAAGAGTTCGAGCGCCCGGGCGCGGGCCGCCGCGCCGAGCCGTCGCCTGCGTTCGGGGTCGCGCAGCAGTGCCAGGCAGGCGTCCGCGAACGCCCGGGGGTTGCGCGGGGGAACCACGAGCCCCGTGCCGCCGATGACCTCGACGACGGCTCCGACGTCGGTGGACACGGTCGCCCGGCCGCAGAACATCGCCTCGACCAGGCTGATCGGGAAGCCCTCGACGACGCTCGACAGCACGATCACCGCCCCGGCGGCGTAGGCGTCGGCGAGATCCGTGGCCTCCGGGCCGCCTATCTCCTCGAACGAGACGGGGTTCTCGCCGACCGCGTGCGCGTCCGCGGCCTCGTCGGGGAAGAGCTGCGCGGCCAGGGCCGTGCAGTGCGCGAGGTAGGCGCCGGACTCGGGCCCCGTGGCGGGGGGACCCAGAATCCTCAGCCGCGCCCCGGGCTCCTCCCGGTGCACCCTCGCGAAGGCGTGGAGCAGCGAGATGAGGTCCTTGGCCGGCTCGATCCTGCCCACCCAGACGAGGGTGTACGGGTCGCCCGGGTCGTCCCCCTCCCCCACCGCGGTGAAGCGCTCCGCGTCCATACCGGGGTAGACCGTGCGCAGCCGGGCGGGGTCGGCCCCGCACCTCTCCTGCCAGCGTCTGGCATGGGTGTTCCCGGGGGTGATCACGGAGGCCTGCCGGTACACCTCCGAGGCGAGGCAGCCGTGGAAGGCGGCGAGCAGGGCGCGGACGGGCACGGCGAGGGGCGTGCCGTGGGCCGCGAGATAGCGGGCGCGCAGTTGTACGCCGTACTCGGTGACCAGCAGCGGAACCCCGAAGAAGCGTTTGGCCAGAAGGCCGGGCACGGCCGCGGTGCCGCCGGACGCGGCATGGCAGAGGTCTGCCGCGCCGAGGGAACCGTCCCCGTACCAGTCGAGGGAGAGCGGGCGCAGCGCGCGCTCGATCTCGTCGGTGAAGGCGAGGAGGTCCGGTACCGCGGCGGTGTGCACGGCACGGCGTGCGCCGGGAGCGCGGCAGGCGGACTCCAGTGTGCGTACGGCGAGTTCGGAGCGCAGTGCCGCGTGCAGACCGCCGCGCTCGCGGGCGAGACCGGCGAGTCCGTACAGCCCCTCGGCGAACGCCTCGCGGTCGCCGTCGGAGCACACGGCGGCGGCGAGGGAGGCGAAGTGGGCGGCGAAGAGGCGCCGTTCACGGCGCCCGTAGGTGCGTCCGTCGTCCTCGGGCGCCCACAGCGGCGCCGTCCGCACGCGCTGGACGTGGCGCGGCAGCTCCATCCAGCCCTGGTCCTCCTGGTGGGCGGAGCGGCTGAGGGCGTAGACGTCGAAGTCGTGCTGCGGGAGCCCGCGCACGAGCCGGTCGCACCAGAGCCCGGACTGACCCGTCGCATACGGATAGCCACCTTCCGTGAGCAACCCGATCCGCATGAGCGCACCCCCGATCTCCTGTGGGCGGGCGCCTTCCGTCCGGCGGCCCGCAGCGCAGAAAACCTATGCGGAGATGTCGGTGGAGCGACGGACGGTTGTCCATCGCGCCACCGGAAGGGGTGAATGCACGTAACTTTCCAGCTCCCGTGGCGTTTGGTCGCGCTACATGTGTCCTCCGGCACGTGCGGGCCGAGCCGGGCGGGTTGCCGCCACACGCCGGCGAGGCGTCCGGCGCGCGTGCTCAAGCAAGAGCGCGGGGCCCGGGGTTGCCGCCACACGCCCGCGGGGTGCCCGGCGCGCGTGCTCAAGCAAGAGCGGAGGACCCGGGGTTGCCGCCACACGCCCGCGAGGCGTCCGGCGCGCGTGCTCAAGCAAGAGCGGAGGACCCGGGGTTGCCGCCACACGCCCGCGAGGCGTCCGGCGCCCGTGCTCAAGCAAGAGCGGAGGACCCGGGGTTGCCGCCACACGCCCGCGAGGTGCCCGGCGCCCGTGCTCAAGCAAGAGCGCGGGACCCGGGGTTGCCGCCACACGCCCGCAGGGCTTCCCGGAGGCACGGCAGGGGCGCGCGCCGGTGCCGCGCGCGGACGCCGCGGTCACGGCCCCCGGTACGGCCCGCGCTCCCTCGGCGGCCTGCCGCCGAACGGCGGGCCTCCGTACCGACCGCCACCGGACGGCCCGGCGCCGTCAACCACCGGGATGCGCCCAGGGGTTGGGCCGGCACTTGATCCCGCCGATGTCCAGCGACTTCGTCTGCTGCTGCATCACGGGGGCCAGGGCTCCGGAGGTGCGGCAGTTCACATGGCCGTGGCCGAGGCGGTGGCCGACCTCGTGGTTGATGAGCATCTGGCGGTACGCCAGCATCGCCTCGGCGCCGTACGTCTCAGCGCCCCGGGCCCAGCGGTACGCGTTGATCATCACTCGCTCGGTGGAGGCGGAGTCGCAGGAGACGTTGTCGACGGTGGTGTCGAGACCCGACTTGGCGCACCAGACCGCGGTGGTGCCGGGGCTCGCGAGGGTGATGACGAACTCCGGTTCCCCCGAGGGGATCCGCTCGAAGCTCATGGCGCCGCCGTGTGCCCAGCTGCGCTCGTCGTTGAGGGTCCGCTGGACGGCGTCCGCGAACAGCGCCCCGTCCAGGCCGAGTCCCTGCTCGACGTCCACCCGGTAGCGGATCTTCCGGCCCTCGCCGGGCGCCCGGTCCAGGCCCGGGACCGCCTCGAACTTCCCCGGGCCCTTGAGTTCGGGGTCGAACGGGAACTGCCGGGCCAGCAGCTGTGCGTACGTGGGTGCCGCCGGGGCGGCCGGTGCCGCCTGCGGGGGAGGCTGGACGCGCTGGTCGGAGCGGGAGGTGTCGTCCTCGGTGATCCGCTCGGCTCCCTCGGCCGCTTCGGTGGCGGTGCCCCCCTGCCCGGCGTCGGCGACCTGCCCGGCGACCACGACCGCGAGCACGGTCGTCACGGCCGCGGCCGCGACGCCCGTGACCGTGCGGCCGCGCATGTGCCTGGCGGAGGGCTCGTCGCCGTCGCCGGGTTCGGTCCCCGCGCCCGGGGCACGGTCGCCGGGCGGCGGCGGGTCGAAGGCCTCGACGAACTCCCGGCGCGGGCCCGGGATGCGGGCACCCGCGCCGATGGGCGGCCGCGGGGCGCCGGCCGGGGCGGCCGGCTGCTGCCCGGGCGGGCGAGCGGCAGGATCAGCCGCCAGAAGGTGCCGAACGGGGTGAGCCCGTCGACCTGGCCCGACTCGCCCAGGAGCAGGCGAACCTCCTTGGCATCTCCGTCGGCGACTTGATCACAGAGATTGAGCGGACGTACTACGACACGGAGGGGCGGCCGGTGGAAACCGCAGGCATCACCGTCGCGGATGTTCGGTGGGAGATCGCCTACGAGATCGGCATCGAGCAGCCACGCGCCTGACCTCGGACGCACGAAAGCGCCCCCTTGCCCGACCGTGATGCCGGGCGAGGGGGCGCGTCGTGTTCATGGGTACTGGCGGCGTTGGGGGTCGAGGCCTGCGGGGAGCGCCCGCGCCGCCGCCGGTGGGGGCGCCGGTGGCGGTGTCGTCGGTGGTGGAGGCACTGGCGGTGGTGTCGTCGGTGGTGGCGGCCTTGGGTGCGGGGCCCTTGCGGCTGTGTCGTCCCACGCCCCGGATCAGCTCCTCGTGCTGTCGTCGAGCAGTTGCCGTACGGCCGCTGCGACCGTCTCCGGATACTCCATCATGGCGACATGGCCCGCGTCCGGGAGGGTCAGCAACCGCGAGTCGCGGAAGGCGGCGCTCGCCCGGCGCGCCATGCGGTAGGAGACCAACCGGTCCCGGCAGCCGTACACCAGCAGCGTCGGCGCGAGCACCCGCTCCGCCTGCCGCCACAGCCCGTGCTGTCCCCCTAGCGTGTACGCGTCAACCAGGCCCCGTGCGGAGCGGGTCATGGCGTCCCAGAAGTAGGGAAGGGCCAGCCGGCGCTCCATCTCCTCGACGGCGTGCAGCAGAGCCTCGTCCGTCACCCGCCCCGGGTCCCCGTAGCAGAGGGCCATCACTCCGCGGACCCTCGCCTCGGGCGTCCAGTCCCGGGTGAGCCTCCGGGCGAGCGAGGCGACGCCCGGCAGGCCCAGCGCCGCGGTGGGCCAGGCGCCGCGCTGGGCCCGGAGCTCGGGCAGCGCGGGCGAGACCAGCGTGAGGGTGGTCACCAGGTCGGGGCGGACGGCCGCGACCCGGGTGGCGACCGCGCCGCCCAGCGAGTTCCCGAGCAGATGGACGGGACCGCGGCCGCTCGCGTCGAGCAGCCGGATCACCGCACGGGCATGGGCGGTGACCGAGTAGTCGCCGTCGTCGGGCGGCGGGGAGTCACCGAAGCCGGGCAGGTCGACGGCCTCGCCGTCGACCGCGTCCCGCAGCGCACCCATCAGCGACGTCCAGTTCTGCGACGAGCCGCCGAGTCCGTGGACGAAGAGCGCCGGGGGCAGTCCGGAGCGGGCGGGCGGACGGGCCCGCACCGTGAGCGTCAGCCCGGGGAGCGCCGCGGAGCGGATCTCCTCCCCCTCGGCGACCCGCACGGAACGGGTCCGCCCGGCCGGATCGGCGGCGCGGGTTCCCGGCAGCTCGGTCGAAGACATGGGGGCAATGTTACGAGACGATCACGCGGCGGAACCTGTGTTCGGCATCACACACCGCATAGCGTCCGGCCGGGCATGCTCCTACGCTCGGTTTACGGGGTACCCGCACCTGGCCGAACTCCGCAGAGGAAGGGGGATCGATCCAGATGGCTGCCGACCCGACGGACCCGGACACCTTCACGGAGGACGACCAGGGGGCACCGAACGAACGCGAGGAGCTGAAGCGGCTCCCCGAGGAGACGCCCGAGGCCGACGCCGCCGAGCAGCACGCCGAGGTGAGCCCGGTCGACGACGAGCCGCTCACGCGCATCGACCCGGCCGGAGCGAACGAGGCGGACGCTCTGGAGCAGGCCAGGGTGGTGGCCCTCGACGAGGAGGACTACCGCTGATCTGTTCGTCTTCTTCGAGCCACCACCTACCGCGGGCGTCCGGTACGTGAAATTCTGCGCCCGCGGCGCGCACACCACGGTTACCCGAAAGTACGATGGCGGGCGCGGGCGCAGAGCGCACGCACGGAACACTGTGCTTGTGACATCGAACGTGGGAGGCGGCGTGACAGCCATCGAGCAGACAGAGGCGGCGCGCCCGCGAGGCACCCGCCTGCCGCGCCGTGCCCGACGCAACCAGCTCCTCGGCGCGGCCCAGGAGGTCTTCGTCGCCCAGGGTTACCACTCGGCGGCGATGGACGACATCGCGGAGCGGGCCGGCGTCAGCAAACCGGTCCTGTACCAGCACTTCCCCGGGAAGCTCGAGCTCTACCTGGCGCTGCTGGACCAGCACTGCGAGTCGCTGCTCCAGGCCGTGCGCGGCGCGCTGGCGTCGACGACGGACAACAAGCAGCGGGTCGCCGCCACGATGGACGCGTACTTCGCGTACGTCGAGGACGAGGGTGGCGCGTTCCGGCTGGTCTTCGAGTCGGACCTGACGAACGACCCCGCCGTGCGCGAGCGGGTCGAGCGCGTGTCGCTGCAGTGCGCGGAGGCCATCTGCGAGGTGATCGCCGAGGACACCGGGCTGTCGCAGGAGGAGTCGATGCTGCTGGCCGTGGGGCTCGGCGGCGTCTCCCAGGTGGTCGCCCGGTACTGGCTCTCCAGCAGCTCGGGCATCCCGCGCGACACCGCGGTTCAGCTGCTGACGTCGCTCGCCTGGCGCGGTATCGCCGGCTTCCCGCTGCACTCGGCCGAGGGCCACGGCAGCGGCCAGTGACGGCCCGGCCCTCCGCTGTTCGCTGCGGGCGTGCACGGCCGAGCCGTACGACATCGCCTCACCGGGCTAATGTGTGCTGCGTACGGCGCGGCTGACCGCGCATCGCTGACCGTTCGGAGGGACATAGCCGTGGAGGTCAAGATCGGCGTGCAGCACGCGCCCCGGGAGATCGTTCTGGAGAGCGGTCAGAGCGCCGAGGAGGTCGAACAGGCGGTCGCCGACGCGCTGGCCGGCAAGGCGCGGCTGCTCAGCCTGACCGACGACAAGGGACGCAAGGTGCTGGTACCGGCCGACCGCGTCGCCTACGTCGAGATCGGCGAGCCGGCCACGCGCCGCGTGGGGTTCGGCGCGCTCTAGGGCGGGTCGACCAGGGCGGGTTGGGAGAGTCCCTCCCGGCCTGCGGGCGGACGGAGCTGCTTTCGCGACACGCCCTCGTGCCTCGACCGGCGATGCCCGCCCGACAGGGAGGGTACCGCCGGTCGCGGCACCGGGCACCGACTGCCGGAAGGGCCCCGCGGGCGACGCTCCGAGCCCTCGGGCTCAGGGGGTCGTCACCCGCGGGGCCCTTCCGCGTCTCCGCCCGCTCGGCCCGTGGCGGCCGCTGTGTCCAGCGGTGACCGGGTGGAGCGGAGGGTTGTTCGCCGACCGGTCCGGGTAGGACGGGCTACGACCGCATCCGCCGCCCGCCGCCCGTGAGGTGATCCGTGGTGATCCTGGAGGCTCTCGGCTCCGTCCTGCTCGGCCTCGCGCTTTCCTGGGCAGCTCTGCGGCGGCTCGCGGACCGGCTCCCGGCCCGGCGGGTGGTGTACCCGGCAGGCACCCTCGGTGCCCTGTTCGGGGCCTACCTGACGCACACCGCCCTCGGCTCCGGCCATCTGCCGGGCACCCTCCTCGGCGCCGTGCTCGTCGCCGCCGTCACGCTGTCGCTGCTGATCCGGCCGGGACCTCGGCGGCTGCGGCGATCAGCCGCCGCCTGACGCACGCCGCCGCGCGCCGGACGCACCCGCGCCGGGGGACGAGGTCGTCCCCGCCCTTCCCGAGGCAGCCGGAGCGGACGCTCCCGCGCACAGGACGGAGGCGACGCCGAGGGATGTGGGCGGCGGGGTTGAGCGCCGGGTACCCGCACGCTCCCGCGCACAGGACGGAGGCGGCGGCCACCGACCCGGATCCCCCGGGCCGCGGCCGGACGCACCCGCACCCCGGCCCACGCCCACGCCCACGCCCACGCCCACGCCCACGCCTCCCGGAGGCTACGAGGCGAGCCCCAGCGCGGCCATCCGCCTGGTGTGCGCCTTGGTGATCCGGGTGAACATCTCGCCGACCGCCGCCAGGTCGAACCCGTCCGCCACCCCGCCCACGAGCATCGTGGACAGCGCGTCGCGCTCCGCGACGACCCGCTGGGCCTGGGACAGCGCCTCGCCCATCAGCCGGCGCGCCCACAGCGCGAGCCTGCCGCCGACCCGCGGATCGGCCTCGATCGCGGCGCGGACCTTCTCCACGGCGAAGTTCCCGTGACCGGTGTCGTCGAGCACCGCGAGCACCAGGGCGCGGGTGTCGGAGTCCAGCCGCACGGCCACCTCACGGTAGAAGTCGCTGGCGATCGAGTCACCGACGTACGCCTTGACCAGGCCCTCCAGCCAGTCGGACGGGGCGGTCTGGCGGTGGAACCCGTCCAGCGCCGCCGCGAACGGCTCCATGGCCTCCGTGGGCTCGGTCTCGATCGCGGCCAGCCTGTCGCGGAGCCGCTCGAAGTGGTGGAACTCGGCGGAGGCCATCTTCGCCAGCTCGGCCTTGTCGGCCAGCGTCGGTGCCAGCTTGGCGTCCTCGGCAAGCCGCTCGAAGGCCGCCAGCTCCCCGTAGGCGAGCGCGCCGAGGAGATCCACGACCGCGGCGCGGTACTGGGGGTCGGCGGAGGCCGCGGCCCAGTCCTGGGCGGCGATCCCGGTCGGTTCCTCGGCCGTGTCGGCGGCCGGCGCGGTGGCGTTGTCAGGCGTCTCCATGAAGCGCACAATAGCCCGCCGCCGTCCGTGGGGAAGGGCCTGGTCAGCCCCGTCGCGACACGGCTCCCGGGAATTCGGACAACACAGATGCGCGAATCCGGGGTACAGTGGTATTAAGCCTGCCGGACATCTCGGCGGGCCCTCTGAATGAGGATGCCCGGTCGGTGGCCCGATCGGCTCCGACCCGACAGCCCTCTGTGCGCATTCCGCCACATGAGGGGCCCTCAGCGGCACGAGCGCTCGAGCGACGCAGTGGTCCCGCGCCTTCCGGCCGATCAACGACCGGCACCCGTACCCAGGCGCGGTGGGACCCCCGGCGTTCGCCTCGCGCCGCGTCTCACAGAAGAGGCAACACCCTGACTACGCAGGCCAAGACTTTCCGAGAGCTCGGGATCCTCCCCGAGACCGCCGAGGCCCTGGAGGCCGTCGGCATCACCACACCGTTCCCCATCCAGGAGATGACCCTTCCGGTCGCGCTCTCCGGCTCCGACGTGATCGGCCAGGCCAAGACCGGCACGGGCAAGACGCTGGGATTCGGCCTTCCGCTGCTGGAGCGGGTCACCGTGCCCGCGGACGTGGAGGCGGGCCGGGCGGAGCCCGGGGAACTGACCGACACACCGCAGGCGCTCGTGGTCGTTCCCACCCGCGAGCTGTGCACCCAGGTCACCAACGACCTACTCACGGCCGGCAAGGTGCGCAACGTCCGGGTGACCGCGATCTACGGCGGCCGCGCCTACGAGCCCCAGGTCGAGGCCCTGCGGAAGGGCGTCGACGTCGTCGTCGGCACTCCCGGCCGGCTGCTGGACCTCGCGGGGCAGAAGAAGCTGAACCTCTCGCACGTCAAGGCGCTCGTCCTCGACGAGGCCGACGAGATGCTCGACCTGGGCTTCCTGCCCGACGTGGAGAAGATCATCCAGCTGCTCCCGGTGCGGCGCCAGACCATGCTGTTCTCGGCGACCATGCCGGGGGCGGTGATCGGTCTCGCGCGCCGCTACATGTCCCAGCCCACGCATATCCGCGCCACCGCGCCGGACGACCAGGGCGCGACCGTCGCGAACATCACACAGCGCGTGTACCGGGCGCACTCCCTGGACAAGCCCGAACTCGTTGCCCGCATGCTGCAGGCCGAGGGCCGCGGCCTGGCGATGATCTTCTGCCGTACCAAGCGCACGGCGGCGGACATCGCCGACCAGCTCGCCCGGCGCGGCTTCGCCTCCGGCGCCGTACACGGCGACCTGGGCCAGGGCGCCCGCGAGCAGGCGCTGCGCGCCTTCCGCAACGGCAAGGTCGACGTGCTGGTCTGCACCGACGTCGCCGCGCGCGGCATCGACGTCGAGGGCGTCACGCATGTGATCAACTACCAGACCCCGGAGGACGAGAAGACATACCTCCACCGCATCGGCCGCACCGGCCGGGCGGGCGCGACCGGCACCGCGGTGACGCTGGTGGACTGGGACGACATCCCGCGCTGGCAGCTGATCAACAAGGCGCTGGACCTGAACTTCAACGACCCGGCCGAGACGTACTCCACGTCTCCGCACCTGTTCGAGGAGCTGGGCATCCCGGCGGGTACCAAGGGCGTCCTGCCGCGTGCCGAGCGCACCCGGGCCGGTCTGGCGGCCGAGGAACTCGAGGATCTGGGTGAGCCCGGCGGCCGCGGGGCGCGTGCGAAGGCGGCAGACCGTTCCGAGTCCCCCGCCCGCACCCGCACCCCGCGCCAGCGGCGGCGCACCCGCGGCGGCGCTTCGGTAGAGGCGCAGGCGGCCGTGACCGCCTCGGCCCCGGCCACCGCGGAGGGGACGGCGGAGGAGACGGCGGAGGCGCCGCGCACCCCGCGCCGTCGTCGGCGGACCCGGGTGGGCGGGAGCGCCGCGGCGGTCGCCGCGGCGACCGAGGCACCCGCCGCGGAGGCACCGGCCGCGGAGACACCCGCCACCGGCACCACCGCCGGGGAACCGGCCGCACCACGCCGACGCCGCACCCGCACCAAGGCCGCCCAGCCGGAGACCGCCACCGAGGCACCCGCCACAGCGGCACCGGCCACCGGCACCGGCACCGGCACCGAGGCCACCGCCGGGGAACCCGCCGCACCACGCCGACGCCGCACCCGCACCAAGGCCACCCAGCCGGAGGCCTGAGCCGTTCACCGAGGGCCCGCCCCGTCCCACCCGGGACCGGGGCGGGCCCTCGCCCGTGCGACGGCGGCCCGGGCGGAGCCACCGGCCGGACGCGCCGGTACTCTCGTCCGCATGAGTCGGCCACCCACCTTCCGCCCGCCCGCCTGTGCCCGCGCCTACGCGCTGCGCACCAGCCGCGGGGAGTTCGCCGTGCTGGACGCCGAGCCGGACGGGGACGCGCGCGACCGCAAGGGCACCGCACTGCTGCTGCCCGGGTACACCGGCAGCAAGGAGGACTTCGTCGCGCTGCTGGAGCCGATCGCCGCGGCCGGGTTCCGGGCCGTCGCCGTCGACGGACGCGGCCAGTACGAGACCGACGGCCCCGACGACGAGTCCGCCTACGCGCAGCCCGAACTGGCGCGGGACGTACTCGCGCAGGCGGAGGCGATCGGCGACGCGCCCGTGCACCTCGTCGGGCATTCCCTGGGCGGCCAGATCGCCCGTGCCGCCGTACTCGTCGACGCGCGCCCGTTCCGGACCCTGACGCTGATGTCGTCCGGCCCGGCGCGCATCGCCCCCGCCCAGCAGCACAGGATCAAGCTGCTGAACGACGCGCTGGCAGTGATGGACATGAGCGAGGTGTGGGAGGCCATGCGCGCCCTCGACCCGCCGGAGGAGGCCGCCACCGACGGCGAGCAGATGCGGCGCCGGTGGCTGCGTCACCGTGCCGCCCAGCTGCGGGCCACCGGCGGGCAGCTCACCGAGGAACCGGACCGGGTCGACGAACTCGCCGCCGTGCGGCCGCTGCCCATGCACGTGCTGTCGGGCGATCGGGACGACGCCTGGCCGGTGCCGCAGTTCGACGAGATGGCCGTGCGGCTGGGGGCGGTCCGGACGGTGATCGAGGGGGCCGAGCACTCGCCGAACACGGACCGCCCGGAGCAGACCGCCGCGGCCCTGGTGGACTTCTGGTCCCGGCACTGAGGGTCCTGCCTCCTCAGGGGTCCCGCCAGGCCCCCTCGGCCCCACCGGGCCCGCTCAGGTCCCTTCAGTCCCACCAGGTCCACCAGGTCCACCAGGTCCACCAGGCCCCACCAGGCCCCACCAGGCCCCACCAGGCCCCACCAGGCCCCACCAGGGGTCTCCTCCGGTCCCCTCGAAGGCCCCCCGGCCGGCTCCGCGGTTCCGCTCCCCGGAGCCGGTCCTGCGGCCTCAGAAACGGCCTTGCAGGTGCTCCCAGAAGCCGTCCCGCAGCGCACGCCGCAGATGTGCGTAGCCCCGCAGTGAGTGCTTCAGCAGCTTCTCCGCCTCATTGAGCAGGTCCTGGTCCACGGGGCCGGGCAGGTAGGGATGACCGGGCAGCAGTGCGGCCAGCGGTTCCCGGCCGCGTTCGGCCAGCCAGGTGGCGGCTATCTGCGCGCCCACGAAGCGCACGTCGTCACGGGACGGGGGCGGGCTGTCGTCCTCGTAGGTCGTGACGGGCCGGCGCGTGACGTACGGCCGGCAGAAGTCGAGGTCGAAGGTCCGCTGGCTGTCGACCTCCCAGAGCAGCGGTTCGGCCTGGTTGCGGCCCTCGGCCGCCTCTATGCCCCACAGGTGGACCCGGGCGCCGTAGCCCTGGGCCGCCTCCACCGCGGAGACGAGGTCCTCGTCGCCGCCGACGAGCGCCGCGTCGCTGATCGCCCGGTGCCGGGCGAGTGACTCCAGGTCGCTGCGTATGAGGGAGTCGACGCCCTTCTGCTGGTTGTTGGCGTTGAGATTGCCGAGCCGGACCTTGACGTCGGGCAGTTCGGCTATGGCCTGCTGCTCGGCCGTGTGGATGCGGCGCCGCGCGCCGTCGTACCAGTAGACGCGGAGCAGCCTGCTGTCCGCGAAGATCGTGCGGGCCTTGTCGATGAACGCCTCGATGAGCCCTTCGGCGTCGAGGTCGAACGAGCGCCGGTCCTCGGTACCCGCCACAAGCAACCCGGCCGCAGCATAGGCGTAACCGGCGTCGACGAAGATGGCATGCGTGGACGGGGTCTTGGCGACCTCGGCGATCATGCGTTGGAGCAGCTCGTTGGTGCGCTCCAGGCGGGCGCTCATCTCGGAAAGCTCGGAGTCGTTCATGACGCCCCCATTGTGAGCGGGCCGGGGACGACCTGCCAGTAGTTAGCCATCCAAAAAATTTCCTTAGCGTAGGGAATGTTTGTAGGCGACATCCCGTTGAAGGGGACATACACAGACGGCCAGAGGGGAGTTCTTCCATGCGCTTCGAGATCATGCGACTCGACGATGTCGACGGCACCGCGGTGGACAGCACCGTCGTGGACGCCGCCTCCGTGGGCCGAATGGTGCAGCAGGCCGCCGCGATCGGCCAGCGCATCTACATCCGGCCGGCCGGGGCCTCGGCTTCGTAAGGCCTTCCGGCACAACGGCACGGCACGCCACAGCACAGCACGGCACGCCACGGCACGCCACGGCGTCAGGAACCCTGGATCACCTGGGTGATCCCGTTGACGATCTGCTGCACGGCGATCGCCGAGAGCATCATGCCCGCCAGCCTGGTGACCAGCACCACACCGCCGTCCTTGATCAAGCGGATGATCAGCAGCGAGTGGCGCATGGTCAGCCAGAGGACGGCGTGCATCGCGACGATCGCGGCCCAGACCGAGATCTGCTCGGCGGCGCTGCCGGCGTCCTGCACCGCGAGGATGACCGAGACGATCGCGCCGGGCCCCGCGAGCAGCGGCATGCCCAGCGGCACGAGCGCCACATTGACGTCCTTGGTCTGCTTGGGTTCATCGGTCTTCCCGGTGAGCAGATCGAGCGCGATGAGAAGCAGGAGCAGCCCGCCCGCGATCATCAGTGCGGGCACCGAGACATGCAGGTAGTCGAGGATCTGCTGGCCCAGGATCCCGAAGACGGTGATCACGCCGAAGGCCACGGCGACCGCCTGCCACGCCATCCGGCGCTGGACCCTGGCGGGCCGGCCGGACGTCAGAGCCAGGAAGATCGGGGTGATTCCGGGGGGATCCATGATCACGAACAGGGTGAGGAACAGGGAGCCGAAGACGGCGGAGTCGAACACGTTGAGGCCTTGCGGGTGTGGGACGGGGAGGGATCCCGGAGAACCGGGGATGGACGAGGGGGCGCGAGGAGGGCGGCACCGCGAGGTCCGTCTGCACGCGGGCGCGCGAGCCGCGGCGGGCCGGGCGGCACACGCACGGGAGCTACGGAGCCGGGGGCCCCGGACGGAGAGGCGCGGTCAGACCCGGCGGCCGGGCGTTCCGCCCGTGCCCGGGACCGGGAAGGCGCCGGTGGCACGGCGGGTGATCTCGCCGTAGACCTCGGGGTCGGTGGTGAAGTCGCCGAGCCGGCAGGTCTTGTGGCTGCCGTGGTAGTCGCTGGAGCCGGTGGCGAGCAGGCCGAGTTCCGCGGCGAGTCCGCGCAGCCTGGCCCGGGCCGGCTCGTCGTGGTCCATGTGGTCCACTTCGATGCCGTCCAGACCCGCGGCGGCCAGCCGGGCGACGACGTCCTCCGAGACGACCTCGCCGCGCCGCACGGCGAGCGGGTGGGCGAAGACCGTGACCCCGCCGGCCGCCTTCACCAGGCGGACGGCCTCGAACGGGTCGAGCTCGTGCTTCCGGACGTAGGCCCGGCCGCCGTCCGCGAGCCAGTCGGGAGTGAAGGCCGCGGACACGTCGGGGACGACGCCGAGTTCGACCATCGCGGCGGCGACGTGCGGCCTGCCCACCGAACCACCGCCGGCCGTCCGGGAGACCTGCTCCCAGGTCACCGGCACACCCAGCTCCTGGAGCCTGCCGACCATGGCCCGGGCGCGCGGCACCCGGTCGTCGCGCACCAGCTCGCGCTCGCGCGCCAGTTCGGGCTCCTCGGGATCGAAGAGGTACGCCAGCATGTGGAGGCCCACACCGCCGGTGCGGCAGGACAGCTCGGCGCCGGTGACGAGGGTCAGGCCCTCGGGCAGTGCGGCGATCGCCTCGGCGTGGCCGCCCACGGTGTCGTGGTCGGTGAGCGCCACGACGTCGAGTCCGGCGGCGGCCGCGTTGCGGACGAGTTCCGCCGGGGTGTCCGTGCCGTCGGAGGCCGTGGAGTGGGTGTGCAGGTCGATGCGCACGACGCTTGCTCCAGGGCTCGGGGCGGACGGGGTGACGCTCCATCGTAACGGTGGCCCGGACACCGCCCCGGCCGGCTCGTCACGTGAAAACCGTCACCGGCCGTACGAGCCTCGCGGGCCGGGAGTACTCGCGTGGCCCGGCACGCGCCTCACGGGCCGGGGCAACCCGCGCGGGGCACGCGCCTCACGGGCCGGGGCAACCCGCGCGGGGTGCACGCCTCACGGGCCGGGGAAACCCGCGCGCGCCTGCCCTGGCCCCTCTCGTGTAGAGCTTGTGCGGGTTTCCCGGGGGCAACCCGCGCGCGCCTGCCCGGATCGGCCTCGGCGGCGTAGCCGGTGGCCGCGGGGGTGGGCAACCCGCGCGCCTGCCCGGGCCGGGCCGGGGTCCCGCACGGGCCGCGCGTCGCCGTGGTCACCCCGTGCCGCCCTCGCCGTGCACACGAGACCCGAGGGCAGGCGTACCGGCCGCGTTCGGCGGCACCCGCCGCCGGCCCGGTCCGATCGGCGCGCCGTACGGCAGACCCGGCCCCGACAGGCGGCCCCGCGTCAGCCCGGCCCGACCGCTCCGGGATCCGGGCGAGGACCGCCCGCCGGTCACATCAGAAGGCGCGGCGACAGCGCCCCGCAGGGCAGCAGCTCGAGTTCCTGGCCGGCGTCGCGCAGATCGGTCAGTATCAGCTCGTCGTACATCAGCAGCCCGGTCGACTCGGGCCAGACGATCGCCCAGAGCCACAGCCCCCGCGCCTCGCCCGCGAACACCGCGCGGTCCTCCGGGGCGTCGTTGACGTGCCAGAGCGGCGTCGGCCTGCCCGCGGCGAGGACCTTGGCCTGGGGTGAGGTGTCGACGGTCATGTGCGGCCCCGGGTCGGGCCCGTCGATCCCCGCGAACCGGGCGCCCAGTCCGACGCCGAGCTCCTCGGCGACGAGCAGCAACTCCCCCACACCGCCCAGTGGTCCGGGCCCCGAGCAGGCCACGGCCGTGGCCCGGCCGCCGCTGCGGTCGTCGCCGGCGTAGGCGACGCCGGTGAACAGCCAGCCGACCGGGAGCGGCCACGGCATCCACACGGGGACCTCGGCGCGGGCCACCACCACGCTGAGGGCCTCGACACTCGGCGGGATCACGGGCTGCAGCGGGTAGACGGAGCCGTGCACATCGCACTGCCATGTGTCGGCGAAGAGACCGGGCGCCCTGACCCGGCCACCGCACTTCGGGCAACTGGGTTCGCCCCTCATAGCGCTCAACGGTCCTACCCGTCCGGCGCCGCGTCAAGGACGATCACCCGTCCCGCACGGCGGTTTCACCCGCCCTCAGCAGGAAGGGGGCGTACGGCGGGCGCCCGCTCGCGTTCCCGGTCCACCGCACGCACGGCGACGACGGCGGACGGGAGGGCCGGCGCTGCGGCGGCGGGCGGGTCGCGGGCCCGTCGGGGCCCGGTCCCGCGAAGGCGGCGGCGACTGCCCGCGGCCAGGGGCCCGGTCCGACGCCGTCCGGCCCCTGCTCTGGCCTTGGCTTGGCTCTGGCTCTGGCTCTGGCTCTGGCTCTGGCCCGGGAACGGGCCCGGGAACGGGCCCGGGAACGGGCCCGGGAACGGGCCCGGGAACGGGCCCGGGAACGGGCCCGGGAACGGCCGGCTCCCGAACGGCGCGGTCCGGAGCCGGCCCGGCATCGAAGCGGCCAGGCACCCGGACAGTCCGGCCCCCGGCATCGAGGCGGCAGGGCGTGGAGGCGGACCGGCACGAAAACGGCACGGCCCCCGGACGGTCCGGCCGGGAAGCGGTCCGGCCGGGAAGCGGTCCGGCCGGGAAGCGGTCCGGCCGGTCAACCCGGCCATGAGATACGTCACTTCACGCGTGCCGCACGGTTGGCTGACATCACGTCAGGGGGACGGACCGCCTCAGCGGATCGCGGAGGTCCGTGCCGTACTTCAGCCACCGCTCCCGGAGCTTCTCCGCGCCGTGCACCCGCTTCCACGCGGCCTCGTTCGGCGTCATCGGCAGCAGCGGCAGGAAGCGGACCGGGTCCATGGAGCCGCCGAGACCGAGGTCCCCGACCAGGCCGCCGGACTCGGCGACCAGCACCGAGGTGAACGGGGCGCCCGGCCACAGCGGCCCGCCCAGGTCCATGGAGTTCCCGGGGGCCACGACCACCCCTTCCACCTGCGGGGACGAGGCCAGGACGGCGAGCGGCCGCAGCACCTCGCCGGTGTCCGCCGAACCTGCGCGTACCGACAGGACCAGCTCGGCCCGCGGCCCCTTCACCGGATCGGCGAAGGCGTCCCCGGGGTCGGTCATCGGATGCGCCGACATGCCCAGCGTGGCGTACCTGACGACGCCACCGCCGATGAAGCGGAGCACCTCGATCCGGTCCGCGCCGAGGAAGGTGACCGCGGCGCGCGCGTCCGGTTCGCCCAGCGCGCTGCGCAGCCGTGCCTCGACCAGAGCAAGAACTTCTCCCATCCGACGAGCATAGGTCGCGCCAGGAACGGGCATGGGAAGGGATTGGCCCTCGGTCGGCTGATAGGCTTGGCCGCCTGCTCGGGACAACATGCGGAAGCATGGTTCTCGGATCCCGACGAGACGTCTTCCCCCACGGGGGACCGGCCGGAGGAGGTGGGGCTGCGATGGATCGAAGTCGACCGTGCAGTACCAACCGCTCTTCCGCGCGACTCCTTCCCTCCTTCCGCTGAGGACCCCCGCACCGGCGGCTCCACGGCACCGCGCATGACGGAAGAGCACGACTCGCCTGCCTGACTGTCTGTAGCGAATGCCGCCACCGCTTCCCGCGGTGCCGCCCGCTTTGCGGACGTATCGAGACACGTCCTCATTCCGGGCTGCGCCACGCCCCGCAGCGGCGGCCTCCGCCGTGAAGGAGCCTGCCATGTCGATGATCCGTGACCTGCGCCAAGTCGTCCGCCCCGCGCGGCGGAAGAGCGGCGGCCCGTACAGCGCGTACGACGCCACCCGAGACCCGTCGGCCTCCACCGCCGTCGTGGACTGCGCCGTCTACCGCGACGGCAAGCGCCTGGAGGGAACCGGCTGCCTCACCCCGCGCGAGGCGATGCTGAGGGTGCGCCAGGGCGGCGGCTTCGCCTGGATCGGCCTGCACGAGCCGACGGAGGAGGAGTTCTCCGGCATCGCCGCCGAGTTCGGGCTCCACCCGCTGGCCGTCGAGGACGCCGTACACGCCCACCAGCGGCCCAAGCTGGAGCGGTACGACGACACCCTGTTCACCGTCTTCAAGACGGTCCACTACGTGGACCACACCGAGCTGACGCCGACCAGCCAGGTCGTCGAGACCGGCGAGGTGATGTGCTTCACCGGGCCCGACTTCGTGATCACCGTCCGGCACGGCGGGCAGGGGTCCCTGCGCAACCTCCGCCACCGGCTCCAGGACGACCCGGAGTTGCTCGCCAAGGGCCCCTCCGCGGTGCTCCACGCCATCGCCGACCATGTGGTGGACGGCTATATCGCGGTCGCCGACGCCGTGCAGGTCGACATCGACGAGATCGAGATCGACGTGTTCTCCGCGCCGTCGAAGGGCAGCACCCGGGGCACCGACACCGGGCGGATCTACCAGCTCAAGCGTGAGGTGCTGGAGTTCAAGCGGGCGGTGACGCCGCTGCTGAGGCCGATGCAGCTGCTGAGCGAGCGTCCCATGCGGTTGGTCGACCCGGACATCCAGAAGTACTTCCGCGACGTCGCCGACCACCTGGCCCGGGTACAGGAGCAGGTCATCGGCTTCGACGAGCTGCTGAACTCGATCCTTCAGGCCAATCTGGCACAGGCCACCGTCGCCCAGAACGAGGACATGCGCAAGATCACGTCCTGGGCCGCGATCATCGCAGTCCCGACGGCGGTCTGCGGGATCTACGGCATGAACTTCGACCACATGCCCGAACTCCACTGGCGGTACGGCTACCCCATGGTGCTCGTCGGCATCGTCGGGGCCTGTCTCACCATCCACCGCACCCTGAAGCGCAACGGCTGGCTCTAATAGGCTGCGGGGCATGAGCGAAGCTTCCGCACACCCCACCGGGGACGCCCTGCTCGGGCCGGCCCTCGTGGAGGAGGCCACCAAGAAGTCCGGCCTCATCTGGGTCCGCGGCACCGGCCCGGACCGGGCGCTGTGGCATGCGTGGCACGACGGTGCCGCACATGTCGTCGGGGACGGCCCTGGCGAGCAGCCGCTGCCCGGACTGGCCGGCGGGTCCACCGCCGAGGTCACCGTGCGCAGCAAGGACAAGGGCGGCCGGCTGGTGTCGTGGACCGCCGCGGTGACCGAGCTGACGCCCGGTTCCGAGGCCTGGGAGGCAGCCGTCGGCGAGCTGAAGGGCAAGCGGCTGAACGCCCCCGACGGCGAGCGGATGACCGAACGCTGGGGCCGCGAGTGCCGGGTCCTGCGGCTGGAGCCGCGCGAGTCGACCACCGACCACCCGGCGGGCTCGCTGGCCGCCGTACCGCTGCCCACTCCGGCCACCACCAGGCGGCCCGCTCCGGCGGCGCTGCCCCGGCTGCTGGGCCTCGGCCGCAGGCGCCGCTGAGACGGCTGAGGCGGCTGAGGCCGCAGGCGCCGCCGAGAACCCGGTCCGGTCGCTGCGGCGCGCCGGTGCCCCGGAACCGAGATCCGCTATCCGCTATCCGCTATCCGCTGGTGGTACGCCGCAGCCGGGGAGGCGGGCTCCCCACGCCGGCCCGGCGCGCCGGTCGGCCGCACGTCCCCCGGCGCGCCGACCGTCCGCCCCTCGGCGGGAGACACCGGGGCGCGCCGGGCGCGGAAGGCCCCAGGGCGTTGGTGGAAGTCGCTCCTGGGCGGCGGCGCCCGGCCCGCGACTACTGGGCCCACGGCGCTTTGCCCGCGACGGCGACTCTGTCGCCGAACGACGCCCGGCCCGCACTCCCCCGTCGCCCTTCGCGCACGGGAGGTGCCCCCGTGCCGCGTTGCCGCAGGCATCCGGGTAGGTCCACGTCCGGTACGAGGATGATCCTCCGCATCCTCCGCGTCCTCCGCATCCTCCGCATCCTCCGCATCTTCCGGATCCTCCGGATCCTCCGCCTTGCGCTCGCACACACCGGACGCCGCGGGCCCCGCCCTGCGGGCAGGCGGGCGGAGCCGCCTTCGCGACACGCTCCGGCTATGTGCTGTCGCGCGGGAGCTGGCGACCGTAGTCGACCGTCTCCTCCTTGGCGGGGGCCTCAAGCGGGAAGTCCCCGCCCCATTCCCCCAGGGTGAGGACGCCCGCGTCGCCCGCCCGGTCCAGTTGCAGGGGATACGGCGTGCCCTCCAGGGAGACGGCGAGCGTCCCTCCGTTGCCCCCGTCACCCATGATCTTGATCGTGCGGACGCCGCCGATCGTGCTGCGGTCGCCCTTGCTGAGCTTGCCGTGCAGCCCCAGCAGCCCGTCGAGCAGCAGGTCCATATCGGTGAAGCCGCGCAGCTGCTTGTACGCCGGGTCGTCCTCGGGCACCTTCACGTACTTGTCGTCCAGCTTCTCGGCCGCGGCCTGGTCCTCCTCGCCGGGCTGCGCGTCCCCGTCCTCCCCGTCCTCCCCGCCCTCACCGCCCTCACCGTCGGAGCCGGCGTGCACCCAGAAGCCCGCGTCGGCCTTGAGGAAGAGGGCGTCCTCGACCCTCAGCAGCTCGAAGGTGGAGTTCTTCGAGGTCACCGAGCCGACCCCGCCGGTCTTCTTCAGTCGCATGTTCAGCTTGTACGTGCCGCCCTTGGACACCAGCGTGCCCGCCACCCGCACCGCGTCCGCCGCGTCGGCCGCGGTCTTGGCCTTCTTCTCGATGGCGGTCGCCTCCAGCTTGCCGACGCCGTTCGTTCCCGCGTCCGGGTCCTCGCCGCACCCGGCGAGGGCGGCGGCCATCGCCGCGCACAGTGCGACGGGGAGCGCGGCCCGGCGCGCTGGGGCTGCCGGACCCGGGGGGAGAGCGGTCACAAGCGCACTGCCTCTCATACGCGTGGGGGGTGGCAGACCGCAGCGTACCGGGGGCCGGCGGGCGGTCCGGAAGGCAGCCGTCCGGACCGGCGGCACCAGCGCCGCGGATCGGTACGGGCTAGCCTGAAGCCGTTGAACGATGCCATTTCCGAGCAATCCGGTTCGCCCCTCGTACGATCCCGGCGGTGGTCCGGCCCCCGGTGCCCGCCGCGGCGGTGGAGGAGGCTCCGAGCATGACGGCAGACGGCCCTCGGTTCTTCGTCTCGCACCTCGCCGGAGTCCCGGTCTTCGGTTCCGGCGGCGTCCCGGTGGGACGCGTACGGGACCTGGTGGCCGCCTTCCCGGCCGGCCGGCCGCCACGGCTGGTGGGGCTGGTGGTAGGGGTGCGCGGGCACGGCCCCGTCTTCGTGCCCGCGTCCCGGCTGACCGGGCTCGAGTCCGGCCAGGTCACCGTTACCGGCGCCGTGAGCATGCGCCGCTTCCGCCCGGGGCCGGGCGAGCGGCTCGTCCTCGGCCAGCTGCTGGACCGGCGGGTACGGCTGGCGGACTCGGGCGAGGAGGTCACCGTCCTCGACGTCGAGGTGCGCCACCGCCCGGAGCGCGGGCGGTGGGAAGCCGACCGGGTCTGCGCACGCCGGGACCGGGGCGGGCCCGCGCGGCACCGGGGCGAGGCACTGGCCGTGGACTGGTCGGCGGTTCGGGGCCTGCCGCCCGCCGAGCCCGCGCCGGCCCGGGTGCGGGATCACACGGGCCTCGGGGCGGAGGGCGTCGAGGAGTCGGTGCGGGAGGGCGGGGAGTCCGGGTGGGAGCGCACGGCGCGCGCCCTGATGGGGGCCGGGCCGGTCGTGGTGCCGCCGGAGGCCGGGGTCGCGGCGGCCCTGGCCCGGATCGGGGAGCGGGAGCTGATCGGGGCGCTGGCGGCCCAGGTGTACGTCTGCCGGCCTCCCGGCGAGCCGCCCACGGGCACCTATCTGGGCACCGTGCCGGTCCAGCGGCTGCTGCGGAACTCACCGGTCGCGCCGGTCATGCCGGTCGCGTCTCTCCTCGACACCGAGCTGCCCGCGCTCGCCCCGGACACCCCGCTGCCGGCGGTCAGCTGCTGCCTGACCGCCTTCGACCTGGTCGCGGCGCCCGTGGTGGACGGCGGCGGGGCCCTGCTGGGCGCGGTCACCGTCGACGCCGTGCTGGACCGTCTGCTGCCCGACCGCTGGCGGGAGGCCGGGTACGGGATACCGGACTCCGGGGGCGCACGGTCCGGGGCGGCCGGGGCCCGCGCGGAGGAGGATCCGCCCGGGCGCCCCGGGGCGGGCGCGTTCCCACCCACCGCGTTCCCACCCACCGCGTTCCCGCCCGCCGGGCGCCCGGGCGGACGTGACGAAGGCGACCGCTGACGCGAGCCCCCGGGGTGGGATTCCGCGCCGTACCATCGTGCTTATGGTTACGGAAGACGCGGTGCGCGACGCGCTGGCGACGGTGAACGACCCCGAGATCAACAAACCGATCACCGACCTCGGGATGGTCAAGTCGGTGGAGATCGGGTCCGGCGGCGAGGTCGCCGTCACGGTCTACCTCACCGTCTCCGGCTGCCCGATGCGCGAGACGATCACCCAGCGCGTCAGGGACGCGGTCTCGGGCGTCGAGGGCGTCACCGGCGTCGAGGTCACCCTGGACGTGATGAGCGACGAGCAGCGCCGCGAACTCGCGGCCTCGCTGCGGGGAACGGCCGCCGAGCGCGAGGTGCCGTTCGCCAAGCCGGGCTCGCTGACGCGCGTCTACGCGGTCGCCTCCGGCAAGGGGGGTGTGGGCAAGTCCTCCGTGACCGTGAACCTCGCGGCGGCCATGGCCGCCGACGGGCTGAGGGTCGGGGTCGTCGACGCCGACATCTACGGTCACAGCGTGCCGCGCATGCTGGGCGCGGACGGCCGCCCCACCCAGGTAGAGAACATGATCATGCCGCCGTCGGCGAACGGCGTGAAGGTCATCTCGATCGGCATGTTCACCCCGGGCAACGCCCCGGTCGTCTGGCGTGGGCCGATGCTGCACCGGGCGCTTCAGCAGTTCCTCGCGGACGTCTACTGGGGCGACCTGGACGTGCTGCTGCTCGACCTGCCGCCGGGCACGGGTGACATCGCCATCTCCGTGGCCCAGCTGGTGCCGAACGCCGAGATCCTCGTCGTCACCACCCCGCAGCAGGCGGCGGCGGAGGTCGCGGAGCGGGCCGGCTCCATCGCCGTCCAGACCCATCAGAAGATCGTCGGTGTCGTCGAGAACATGTCGGGTCTGCCGTGCCCGCACTGCGACGAGATGGTCGACGTCTTCGGCACCGGCGGCGGCCAGCTGGTGGCCGACGGGCTGACGAAGACCACGGGCGCCTCGGTGCCGGTGCTCGGCCAGATCCCCATCGACGTACGGCTCCGGGAGGGCGGCGACGACGGCAGGCCCGTCGTCCTGACCGACCCGGACTCCCCCGCCGGTGCCGCCCTGCGGGCCATCGCGGGCAAACTCGGCGGCCGGCAACGGGGCCTTTCGGGCATGTCGCTCGGCATCACCCCGCGCAACAAGTTCTGACACCGTCCTCTCAGGAGGCGGCACGACCGCACCCTCCCCGGAGGCGGCACGACCGCACGCTCCCCGGAGGCGGCACGACGTGAACGACGGGTACGGAACCGCCCGCAATCCCCCCGGGGTTGCGGGCAGTCGTCGTCACCGGGGGC
This sequence comes from Streptomyces spongiicola, assembly GCF_003122365.1. Taxonomy (NCBI): domain Bacteria; kingdom Bacillati; phylum Actinomycetota; class Actinomycetes; order Kitasatosporales; family Streptomycetaceae; genus Streptomyces; species Streptomyces spongiicola. The sequence goes on along the minus strand of NZ_CP029254.1, from coordinate 5,173,563 downwards.
CGGAGGGGCCCGCGCTATCCGGTCGTCTGCGCGTACGCCCCCAGGTCCTGCACCACGGAGAAGCCGAGCCCGTACGCGCTCATCCCGCGCCCGTAGGCCCCGATGTGCACCCCGTTCCCGGTGGAACCGGCGAGCACCCAGCCGAACTCGGACTCGCGGTAGTGGAACGGCACCGGCACCCCGTCCACCGGCAGGGACAGCTCCGACCAGGGGGCTCCGGCTAGGTCGTGGGCGAGTTCGAAGGCGGTCTCGGTCTGCTGGTCCAGCCAGTCGTCCCGCCGGGAGTGGTCCAGCTGCGCCGGCCAGGTGCAGGCCAGCAGGCCCGAGCCCGCCAGCCAGGCCGCCGAGGACACGGTCGTGGCGTCCAGGACACCCGTACCGTCGCCGGTGCGGCGCACCGGGCTCGACGCGACGGTGACGGCCACGGCGAAGCGCTCCCTCTCCCCGACCGCGGCGTCGGACTTTATCGACGGCTCGTCGCCGTGCCCCAGGGAGCCATGCTGCACGGAGCCGTCTGCGGCCGTGCCGACCTGCGTCAGCCAGCGCGGCCCGGTGAACGCCTCGTCCAGGCCGTACCAGGGGAAGGGAGCACGCAGATAGCCGTCGACGGTACGCCGGTCTGCGGGCGCCCCTTCAGCGGTGGAACTGCTGGGCGGATCCTGCGCCCCTAGCCGACTCGTCGTCTCCATCTACCCGGCCGCCTCCTTGGTCAGCGAGGTCCGGGACGGCCCGCCCCCCGCGGGCGTCCTCGATCCCGGACAGATGGAGGATAGCCACCCGCCGGCGGCTCGTCGGGATTGACGGCGGTCCGGGGCCTCAGGTGGCGTCCGCGTCGAAGGGCGGCCGCTCGCCCCGGTCGGGCGCCTCGCGCTTCCTGAGGAGGTCCGGGACCGCGCCGCCCGGCGAGCCTGCGACGCCGGCCGGCACCGAGTCCACCGGCTCCTTGCCGTTCACGGCGTCCGCGACCTCGTTGATCTCCTTCTTGAGATCGAAGCTGCTGCGGATCTCCTTGACGTCCTCGTTCTCCGTGAGCTGCTTCCGGATGAACGCCCTGGGGTTCAGGTCCTCGAACTCGAAGTCCTTGAACTCCGGTCCCAGTTCGCTGCGGATGTCGTGCTTCGCGTTGTCGGAGAAGTCACGGACCTTGCGGATGAAGCGCGAGACGTCCTGGATGACCTTGGGCAGCTTGTCCGGGCCGAAGACCAGCACGGCGAGGACCACGAGCGTCACGAGTTCGAGTGCGCCTATGTCGTTGAACACCCTGCCGCTCCTTGTGTTCTCGTTCGCCGTGCCCGCAGCCCGGGACGAGCGGGACCGCTCCACGGTACCCGGCGAATCAGTCCCGACGGTACCTTCGGGATGTCCGTCACACGCCCGCCCGCGAACCGCAACGCCACCTCCGCCGCACCCGTCATCCGCGCGCCAGTCACCCGTACGCCCGCGCACGCGTCACCCGTCACCCATGCGCCCGCCCGTCACCCGGGCACCCGGGCACCCGGGCACCCGGACGACGCCTCCGCCGCACCCGTCACCCGCCGGTCACGGGCCCGTCGACGAACCGAGTGTCACCGTCCTGGTCCGCTCCCCGCCGTCGCGGAGCAACGTGAGTTCCAGCCGGTCGCCGGGCCGGTGCGCGCGGATCTTGACGATGAGTTCCTCGCCGTTGTGCACCCGCTGACCGTCGACCTTGGTGATGACATCGCCCGGACGGATGCCCGCCTCGGCGGCGGGACCGCCGGCGATGACGGACGGGGCCCCGTCCCTGCCCTTCTCGCCGACACGGGCGCCGTCTCCGGAGTACTGCATGTCGAGACTGACCCCGATCACCGGATGGGTGGCCTTTCCGGTGTTGATCAGTTCCTCGGCCACCCGCTTGCCCTGGTTGATGGGAATGGCGAAGCCGAGACCGATGGAGCCGGCCTGCCCGGAGCCCGAGTCGGGGCCGGAGCCGCCGTCCGCGGCGCGGATGGCGCTGTTGATGCCGATGACACGCGCCTTGGAGTCGACGAGCGGTCCGCCCGAGTTGCCGGGGTTTATCGGTGCGTCGGTCTGGAGGGCGTCGACATAGCTGATGTCGCTGCCGTCGCCCTTCTCCCCGCCGGCGGTGATCGGGCGCTCCTTGGCGCTGATGATTCCCGCGGTCACGGTGTTCTGGAGGTCGAAGGGCGCGCCGATGGCCACGACGGGGTCGCCGACCCGGACGTTGTCGGAGTTGCCCAGGGGCAGCGGCCTGAGGCCGGAGACCCCCCGGACCCTGACCACGGCGAGGTCGTAGCCGCTGTCCTTGCCCACGAGGGTGGCGCGTGCCGTCTCCCCGCCGCTGAAGGTGACGGAGATGTCGCCGGAACTGCCGGCCGGGGAGACCACGTGGTTGTTCGTGAGGATGTGTCCCTGCGCGTCCAGGACGAAGCCGGTCCCGGTGCCCTGCTCACCGCCTCCGCTGACGTGCAGCGTCACCACCCCGGGGAGGGCGCTGGCCGCGATTCCCGCGACGCTGCCGGGCGCGCGGTCGGTGTTCTCCGGCCCCGCCTGCGGCAGTTCGACCGTGGTGATCCCCCCGTTGCGTTCCAGGTACGCGCCGACACCCCCGCCGAGGACTCCGGCGAGCAGCGCGAACAGCAGCCCGGCGGCGAAGGCCGTGCCCCGCCGGGACTTCCTCCGCGGCGGCTCCCCGGTCCCGATCAGAGGCGCGCCGGACGCGCCCCAGGGGTCGTACTGCCGCCACTGCCCCGCTGCCGGGGCGGCCTGCGGCAGGGGGCCCGGGGCGGACGCGGGCTCGGGTGCGGAGCCGGGGAAGCCGCCGCCGGCCGGGTAGCCCGGTGGTGTGCCGCCTGCCCCGGCGGGGTGCTGCACCGGGGGTGCGGGGGCCCACGGGCCGGGGTCGCCGTACGGCGGCGTGTGGTGCTCGTCCGGCTCGTGCAGGGGCCGCATGGCCTCGCCCGTGTACCCGGCCGCCGGAGCGTCCGCCGGGCGGTGCCGGGACTCGACGGCCGCCTCCGCCTCGTACGGCGTGGGCTCGACGGCCGCCTCCGCCGGGCGGTACGGGTTATCGACGGCCGCCTCCGCCGGACGGTGCCGGGACTCGACGGCCGCCTCCGCCTCGTACGGCGTGGGCTCGACGGCCGCCTCCGCCGGGCGGTACGGGTTATCGACGGCCGCCTCCGCCGGACGGTGCCGGGGCTCGACGGCCGCCTCCGCCTGGTACGGCGGGGGCTCGACGGCCACGTCGGGCGCGCCGTCCCGGGCCGGGTGCGGGCCACCGGGGTCGCGTGCGGGGCCGTCCCCCCCGAGGCCCGCCGCGCCGTACGCCGCGGCGGGCGGATCGCCCGCGCGGGTGCCGTCCGGCGCGGGTTCCCGGGGCCGCTCCCCCTCCGCGGGCGTTCCCCCGGGCGGCTGCGGGGCGGTCGGGGCCGCCTCGGTGAGGGGACCGGCCGGCCCGCTTCCGGACCCGCCGTCCGCCGGGGTGTGCCGCGCCGCCGGAGCCGGTGGCGGAAGCGGGTACTCGGGCCGGTCGTCGACGGGCGCCGCGACCGCTCCGCCGTCGTCCGCCGTCGCTCCCGCCGCGGGCGCCGTGCGGGCCGCGCCGGGGAGCGACGACGGCTCGGGGCGGGCCGGACGGCTCCACCACTTCGGCCTGGGACCCGTCGGCTTCCCGTTCTCCATGCTCTCCCCGCAACCGCCGCTCCGTGTGCCCCGCCGGCACCGTCCCCCGGATTCAATCAGGTTTGCGGATGGCGTCCCACAGTGCGCCCGGCCCAGGGACCGATCGCCGCGGGTCAGCGCGGAGGCGGGGCGACGAGGCGGCTGGGCAGCGGCGACGCGGACGGGCCGGACCCGGGGGCCTTGACCAGTTGGAACGCGGATGCGGTCGGCCTCGCCTGTGCGGTGAAACCACCGCTGAGCAGCGACGACGCCACGAAGGGGTGAGCCGCCGGCCATGTGTGCACCAGCGTGTGCGGGGCCACCGCCACGACGGGAGTGCTGCTGACCCCGGTCGCGCCGGTGCCGGCGGCCCGTCTGCGGTTGGCCTCCGCGGCGCCGGTCGCCGTGCGCAGGGGGGTCACGTTGTTGCCCCGGTTGTCCCCGCGGGCCGAGCCGTCGCCGGTGGCCGCCAGCGGCAGCGCCCCGCCCAGGGCGATCGCGGCGAACGACACCGCGCTGGCCGCGGCGAAAGCGAACCTCCGTCCGCGCCACATCGAGCGCTCCGCCTCGTGCCGTGCCACATCGTGGATGCGGAAGCCGGACTCCGGTCCGCCCCCGGGCAGGCCGTGACCGCCGGGGACGAGTCCAAAGCCGCTCGCGTTCACCCCGAGGACGCCATCGCCGGGACGTCCCCGGCCGAGCGGACCTCCCCGCCGGTCGTCATCACCTCCGGGCGGCCCCGCGGGCAGCCCCTGGAGCCGTGCGAGCAGGCCCTCGGAGGGCGGCGGCGGTGCGGCCGCGGCGAAGACGCTCTTCAGCCTGCGCTGTGCGTCGGCCTCGGCCTTGCACCTGGGACAGGTCGCGAGATGGGCCAGGACGCGCTCGCGCGCGTCGTGTTCCAGCTCGCCGTCGACCAGGGCGGCGAGCCGGTCCCCCAGGTGCTGCTCCGCGGGGGTCGGAATCGTGCCGCTCACGGCGCCCCGCCCTCCCCCGCCACGCCCGCGAGGGCACGCTGCTCGGCACGCGCCTCGGGGGAGCGGTGCTGCAGGGCCCTGCGCAGGTGGGAGCGGCCGCGGTGGATCCGGCTGCGGACGGTGCCGAGCTTGACGCCGAGCGTGGCGGCGATCTCCTCGTACGACAGGCCCTCGATGTCGCAGAGCACCACGGCGGCGCGGAACTCGGGAGCGAGGGTGTCGAGCGCCTGCTGGACGTCCGCGTCGAAGTGGGTGTCGTTGAAGACCTGCTGCGGGGACGGCTCCCGGCTGGGCAGCCGCTCGGCCGCGTCGTCGCCCAGGGCGTCGAAGCGGATGCGCTGCTTGCGGCGGACCATGTCGAGGAACAGGTTCGTGGTGATGCGGTGCAGCCAGCCCTCGAAGGTGCCGGGCGTGTACGTCGACAGGGAGCGGAAGACACGGACGAAGACCTCCTGGGTGAGGTCCTCGGCGTCGTGCTGGTTGCCGGTCAGCCGGTAGGCGAGGCGGTAGACCCTTGCGCTGTGCGTGCTGACGATGTCCTCCCACGAGGGAGGTGTCCACGCCTGCGATTCCGCATCCGGTGCGAACCTCGCGGTGGGTACGGAGTCTGCCTGGCCGGAACGGGCGTCAGCGGTGTCGGTCACGGATTTCGGCTCACCCGCCGACCGGAGGAGGCGCCTCAGCACCCCTCGCCGATCCACAGGCGCAGCCGCACCTCCCCTGTCGGCTCTGGTGGTGTCCAGTGGAGCCCCTACCATAGCCACCTCGCCCGTTAGCTCCGGATAAGAATCTTTACGCGAATTTGGGAACGGTGCCGCTCGCCCGGCACTTTCCCCCGCTCTTCCATAACGCCCGGTCCCATCTGCGGGTTCCCGTGCGCAACGGATACAGTCACGGTTGCGCCGACTACGGGGACAGGAGAGGGTCATTACCGCCAACCGGCAGACGAGCTGGGCGTTCGCCGACGCCTTTGTCGCCGAGGAAGAAGCACTGCGCTGGGCCCGCGACCGGGCCCGGGAGACGGGGCTGCCCTCGGTGTCGCCCGGCACGGGCTCGGCCCTGCGTCTGCTGGCCGCGACGGCGGGGGCCAAGGCGGTGGCGGAGATCGGCACGGGCACCGGCGTGTCCGGTGTCTACCTGCTCCAGGGCATGCGGCCGGACGGCGTGCTGACCACGGTCGACCCGGAGCCGGAGCGCCAGCAGTTCGCGCGCGCGGCGTTCCGCGCGGCCGGCTTCGCCGCGAACCGGGCCCGCTTCATCCCCGGCCGCGCGCTCGACGTGCTGCCCCGCCTCGCGGACGGCGGGTACGACCTCGTCTTCTGCGACGGCGACCGGCTGGAGTCACTGGACTACCTAGCTGAATCGTTGCGCCTGCTGCGCCCCGGGGGCCTCGTGTGCTTCGAGGGCGTCTTCGCGGACGGCCGCACCGTCGACTCGGCGGCCCAGCCGGGCGAAGTGCTGCGGGTGCGGGAGCTGCTGCGCACGGTGCGGGAGAGCGAGGAGCTGCTGCCCTCGCTGCTCCCGGTGGGAGACGGGCTGCTCTGCGCGGTGCGGCGCGGCTGAGGCCCGCCTGAGGGCCCGGAGGGCGGGGCGCCCGGGAGCGTCCGCGGGACCGGGGGCCGGGGAGTGTCCGCGGGACCGTACGCCCGGGAGCGTCCGCGGACCCGAGGCCGGGCGTCGGGGTCAGCGCGGTACCGGTCATCTCCATGGGGAGCGTCCGCGGACCCGGGGCCGGGCACGGCCCGGGCTCCCCGGAAGCACCGGGCCGGACGGGACACCCGGGAGGCGGATGGGACCGTACGAGCCCTCCGGCGGCCCCCACGGGCTCGGGCGGCCCCTCGGCAACGGCACCGCCCCGGCGCAGCGGATGCCGTGCCGGGGCGGTACAGAAAGGTGCGGGCGCTTCCGCGTCAGCCGACGACCTTCTTGAGGGCATCGCCGAGGGCGTCGGCCTCGTCCGGAGTCAGCTCGACGACAAGCCGACCGCCGCCTTCGAGCGGAACGCGCATGACGATGCCCCGCCCCTCCTTGGTCACCTCGAGCGGGCCGTCGCCCGTCCGCGGCTTCATGGCCGCCATGCTCGTTCCCCTTCCTGAAACCAGCTCATCCTCAGCCGACGGCCCCCGGATGGGCACACGTCACCGGCATCGAACACATTGCTTCCCGGCCATTATCCCGCATCGCGGGACCCGATGACCAACATCGCTCGGCATCGCTTGCGCAACGCGCTTTCGCAAAACCACCTAATTCGGGGATCCACCTGCGATACTTCGCCCCCGTCCGACACCGGCGCCGGAACCCGGACTCCGGGATTTCTTTGACGCAGGTCACATACCGGGGGGTAGGTCGGCCCCGTCGGCCTCCGCCATGCTGGGCTCGACAACACTGACCGAGGTGCTAAGGGGACACTCCATGGCCGACTCCGTGCTGTACGAGGTGAGCGACGGACTCGCGACGATCACGATCAACAGGCCCGAGGCCATGAACGCGATGAACGTGGAGGCGAAGGTCGCCCTCCGGGACGCCGTCCTGGCGGCCGGGGCGGACACCGGCGTACGAGCGGTCCTGCTGACGGCGACGGGGCGCGCCTTCTGTGTGGGCCAGGACCTGAAGGAGCACATCACCCTGCTGGCCTCCGACCGCGAGTCGGGCACCAGCCACACCATGCACACGGTGCGCGACCACTACAACCCGGTCGTGCGCGCGATCACCGAGATGCCCAAGCCCGTGGTGGCGGGCGTGAACGGCGTCGCCGCGGGTGCCGGCATGGGCCTCGCCCTGGCCGCCGACTACCGGGTGGTCGCCGACACCGCCACGTTCACCACGTCCTTCGCCGGGGTGGCGCTGACGGCGGACTCCGGGGTCTCCTGGACGCTCCCTCGGCTCGTCGGTCCCGGCAGGGCCGCCGACCTGCTGCTCTTCCCCCGGTCGATCACGGCGCAGGAGGCGTTCGACCTGGGCCTCGTGAACAGGCTGGTACCGGCCGGCGATCTGGCGGCGGAGGCCTCGGCGGTCGCCCGCGCCCTGGCCGGCGGCCCGACGCTCGCCTATGCCGCGATCAAGGAGTCCCTCGCCTACGCGGCGGGCCACACACTGGCCGAGACCCTGGAGAAGGAGGACGAGCTCCAGAGCAGGGCCGGTGCCTCGGAGGACCACGCCATCGCGGTCCAGGCCTTCATCGCCAAGGAGAAGCCGGCGTACGTGGGCCGCTGAGGCGCTCGCACCGACCGGCCGGCCGGCGGCGGTCCGCCTGCGGCGGCGGGCGCGCTCCGGCGGCCGGTCACCCCCCGGGGGGCGGCGCGCGCGAGGGATCGGGGTGGGCGCACGCCCTCACGTACCGCCTGCCGTACGGGGGACAGCGCGCGAGGGGACGGGTGCGACCGGCCGGATCAGCGGCCTCCGCGGGCCACGCAGTCCGCGAGATGGTCGTCGACCAGACCGCAGGCCTGCATGAGCGCATAGGACGTCGTCGGGCCGATGAAGCGCAGACCGCGCTTCTTGAGGTCCTTGGCGAGGGCCGTGGACTCGTCCGTGACCGCCGGGACGTCCGCGAGTGTGCGCGGCGCCCGGCGGACGGCCGGATCCGGTGCGTACGACCAGATCAGGGCGTCGAGTTCGCCCTCCGCCCAGCCCGCGAGCACCCGGGCGTTGGCGATGGTCGCCTCGATCTTGGCACGGTTGCGGATGATGCCCGCGTCGGCGAGCAGGCGCTCCCCGTCGCCGTCCGTGAAGGCCGCGACGGAGGCGATGCGGAAGCCCGCGAACGCCTCCCGGAAGCCCTCGCGGCGGCGCAGGATGGTGATCCAGGAGAGCCCGGACTGGAACGCCTCCAGCGCGAGCCGCTCGAACAGCGCGTCGTCCCCGCGGACGGGGCGGCCCCACTCCTCGTCGTGGTACCTGACGTAGTCCTCGGTCGACAGGCCCCAGGGGCAGCGCAGCCGCCCGTCGGGGCCCGCCACGGCTCCGCCGCTCATCGCCGCCGCCCTTCGTCGTCCCGTCCGGTCCGGTCACCGGGGAGGTCGGGGAGCCCGGGCGGGGCGTCCGCGGGATCCTGCCCGCCCGGGACGCTCTCCCCCGACCGGCGGACCCCACCGGTCTCCGGGAAGGACCCGGGCCGCTCCCCCGGCCCGTCCTCGGGCCGCTCGGCGAGCAGCCCGCCCCGGCCGGCCTCCGCCGCCTGCCGGCCGACCAGCGCGGACTCCAGCTCGGCGATCCGGGCGTCCCGCTCGGCGAGTTCCGCGCCCAGCCGCCCGAGGACCTCGTCGACGTCGAGCATCCGGTACCCCCGCGCCGTCACGGGCAGGCGCAGCGCCTCGATGTCGGCGCGGCCCACGGGGCGCGCCACCGGCAGCGGGTCCACCAGTCGCTCCGGCGCCACTTCGGGGAGCACCGCCCTGTCACCGCCGCCGACCACCGCCAGGGTGACCGCGGCGACGACCACGACCATCGCGATCAGCAAGAACCAGAACACAGCGCGCCTCTCCCCGGAGCAGGAAACCGTCCGCAGCCGATCGTGCCATGAGCCACCGACGGTTAGGGTCGCAGGCGGCCGACCGCAAGGAGGAAACAGCGGATGCAGGGGATGCACGACGGGACTCTGCGACTGGGGAGGCGCGAGTTCGGCGCGCACCAGCCAGTGATCATGGCGATCGTGAACCGGACGCCGGACTCGTTCTACGACCAGGGGGCCACGTTCCACGACGAGCCGGCGCTCGCCCGGGTCGAGCAGGCGGTGTCCGAGGGCGCGGCCGTCATCGACGTCGGCGGGGTGAAGGCCGGGCCCGGCGAGGAGGTGACCGCCGAGGAGGAGGCGCGCCGCACGGTCGGCTTCGTCGCGGAGGTGCGCAGGCGCTTCCCGGACGTGGTGATCAGTGTCGACACCTGGCGGCACGACGTGGGTGCCGCCGTCTGCGAGGCGGGCGCCGACCTGCTGAACGACGCCTGGGGCGGCGTCGACCCCGCACTGGCCGAGGTGGCCGCCCGGTACGGTGCCGGGCTGGTCTGCACGCACGCGGGCGGGGCGGAGCCGCGGACGCGGCCGGACCGGGTCGCGTACGACGACGTGATGGCGGACATCCTGCGGGTGACGACCGGGCTGGCGGAGCGGGCGCTGCGACTCGGTGTGCGCCGGGACGGGATCCTCATCGACCCGGGGCACGACTTCGGGAAGAACACCCGCCACTCGCTGGAGGCGACCCGCCGGCTCGGCGAGATGACGGACACCGGCTGGCCGGTGCTGGTCTCCCTGTCCAACAAGGACTTCGTCGGCGAGACCCTCGACCGCCCGGTCAAGGAGCGGCTGACCGGCACGCTGGCCGCGACCGCGGTGTCGGCGTGGCTCGGTGCGCGGGTGTACCGGGTGCACGAGGTGGCACAGACCCGGCAGGTGCTGGAGATGGTGGCGTCGATCGCCGGGCACCGGCCCCCGGCGGTCGCCCGCCGGGGACTCGCCTGAGCCCCGCGCCGCCCCGGACCGGTGCCCGCCGGGGGCCGGTGCCCGCCGGGGGCCGGTGGCGGAGGCGGTGCCGGTGGCGGGCAGGGGGCCGCGCGGCGCGCCCCGGACCGGCGGCGTCCACCCCCTGGCCCGTGCCACCGCCGCCGGCCCCGGGCGGGTGGGCGGACACCGGACCAGGGCGGCCGGACGCGGACCCGGTCAGGCCTCGTAGCCCTCGTAGGGGATCGGCGGCGGCGGCGGTCCGGTCTCCTTGGTGACCAGGGCGACTGCCTCGTCGACGTCGTCCGTCACATGGAAGAGCAGCAGGTCGCGAGCGGACGCCTTGCCCTCCGCCACGACCGTCCCGCGCAGCCAGTCGACCAGGCCGGACCAGTACTCGGACCCGAAGAGCACGACCGGGAAGCGCGTCACCTTCCCGGTCTGGACGAGGGTGAGCGCCTCGAACAGCTCGTCGAGCGTCCCGAAGCCGCCCGGCATGACCACGAAGCCCTGCGCGTACTTGACGAACATCGTCTTGCGGACGAAGAAGTAGCGGAAGTTCACTCCGATGTCGACGTGCGCGTTGAGGCCCTGCTCGAAGGGCAGCTCGATACCCAGCCCGACCGAGATGCCGCCGGCCTCCCGGGCGCCGCGGTTGGCGGCCTCCATCGCCCCCGGCCCGCCCCCGGTGATCACGGCGAAGCCGGCGTCCACCAGGGTCCTGCCGATGCGTACGGCGGCGTCGTACTCGGGGGTGCCGGGGGCCGTCCGGGCGGATCCGAAGACGCTGATGGCACTGGGCAGTTCGGCAAGGGCACCGAAGCCCTCCACGAACTCCGACTGGATGCGCATGACCCGCCACGGATCGGTATGCACCCACTGCGAGTCCCCCTCGGTGTCCAGCAGGCGCTGGTCCGTGGTGCCCGGCTGGATCTGATCCCTGCGCCGCACCACCGGACCCAGCCGCTGCTCCTCCGGCCGTGCTTCCCCGGGCCTGCCCATGACCTGCTCCCTCCGCTGTGGTGCACGTTCCAGGTCAGGGTAGGTCGCCGGAGGTGGACACGAGCGAAATTCCGGTGGTCGGATACGGGGAAGTCCGGGCGCGGCGGTTCATCCGGTGATCGCCACGGGGTGGCCCGCCCCCGATCCGCGCGGTGGAGCGGGCGCCCGCCGTCACACGGTGAGCCACCGCCGCAGGCGCTCCTCACAGTGCGTGATCCTGTCGACGGCCACATGCTCGTCCCGCTTGTGGGCGTAGATCGGGTCGCCCGGTCCGTAGTTGACCGCGGGGACGCCCAGCGCGCTGAAGCGCGACACGTCGGTCCATCCGAACTTGGGCCGCGGGACACCGCCGACGGCCTTCATGAACGCGGCGGCGGCCGGATGCGAGAGACCCGGCAGCGCCCCGCCGGTGTGGTCGTCGACGATGAACTCGGCCACGGCGCAGTCGGCGAACACCTCGCGGACATGGGCCTCGGCCTCGGCCATGGTCCGGTCGGGGGCGTAGCGGTAGTTGATCACCACGGTGCACTCGTCGGGGATGACGTTGGTGGCCACACCGCCCTCGATCCCGACCGCGTTGAGCCCCTCGTGGTACCGCAACCCGTCGATCACGGGACGGCGGGGCTCGTAGGCGGCGAGCCGGGCCAGGATCGGACCTGCGGCGTGGATGGCGTTCGACCCCATCCAGCTGCGTGCGGAGTGTGCGCGCTCTCCCGTCGTACGGAGATGGACACGCAGTGTTCCCTGGCAGCCGCCCTCCACCTGGGTGTCGGAGGGCTCCAGCAGCACGGCGAAATCGCCTTCCAGCCAATCGGGGTGGGCGGCCGTTATATGCCCGAGACCGTTGAGGTGTGCCGCGACCTCCTCGTTGTCGTAGAAGACGAACGTCAGGTCCCGGTTGGGCTCGGGAACGGTCGCGGCGATCCGCAGCTGTACGGCGACACCCGACTTCATGTCCGAGGTACCGCAGCCCCACAGGACGCCGTCGTCGTCGAGCCGGGAGGGGACGTTGCCCGCGATCGGCACGGTGTCGATGTGCCCGGCCAGGACGACGCGTTCGGCCCGGCCCAGGTTCGTCCTGGCGACCACGTTGTTGCCGTGCCGGTCGACGGTGAGATGGGGCAGGGCGCGGAGCGCCTGCTCGATCGCGTCGGCGAGGGGCTTCTCGTCTCCGCTGACCGACGGGAAGTCGACGAGCAGCGCGGTGAGTGCCGGGCCGTCGAGGGTGAGGTCGAGCGCGCGTTGGGGCATGGTCCCGACCCTAAGGCCTGCCCCGGTGGCGCGGTGTCCCGATAGCCCGGCCGCGGCGCCAGACGCGGTGTCCGGGTATCCCGGTGGCGCGGCCCGCGGCGCCAGGCGCGGGGCGCGGGGCGCCGCGAGGCGGAGGGTCGTCCTCGTGCCGGGTGGGTCCGGACGGTTGGACGACGCGACGAGGTGCCGCAGCCGTCGCCGTGCGCCCGCCGGGGATGGCGGGGCAGTCCTCGGCGGCCCGCGCCGCGCCCCTGCCGGACGGCGGTGCGCCGCCGGGCCTCGGGCGGGTGCGCCGCTGTGGGGTTGGGCGCGCCCGAGGGGGCCCGGGCCGGGCGGGCACCGCGCGGCCCGACGACTGCGGGACGACTGCGGGACGGCTGCAGGACGCGCCCTTACGGCCCCGGTTCCGCGCCGCGGGCCCCACCGGCCCGCCGAAGGCCGTACGAGGTGCCCGCCCGGGCGCCCCCGGCGCTCCAGTACGGTGGGCGCCGTGACCGAGACCGCCTCCCCCGCCCGGCGCGGCCGCGCCCTTCGTCTGGCGGCCGCGTTCGCCGTGCTGCTGGGCCTGGTCGCCTATGTGGTCGTGCACTACGTGAGCCGCGACGGCGCGCCGCGCTGCGTGGTCCGCTCCGGCGACGCAGCGGACCCGGACCGCCCCGGCGCGGACGGGACGGACGGCGGCGGCGGCGGCGGCGCCTCGTACCGACTCAGCCCGGAGATGGCCGCCAACGCCGCCACGATCTCCGCGGTGGGCACCACCAAGGGGTTGCCGGAACGGGCGGTCACCATCGCCCTGGCGACGGCCCTCCAGGAGTCCGCGCTGCGGAACATCCGGCACGGTGACCGCGACTCCCTGGGGCTCTTCCAGCAGCGCCCCTCGCAGGGCTGGGGGACCCCGCAGCAGATCCTCGACCCGGTCTTCTCCGCCGGGGCGTTCTACGACCACCTCGCCGAGGTGCCCGGCTACTCGAGGCTGCCGCTCACGGTGGCCGCCCAGCGAGTCCAGCGCAGCGGTTTCCCGCAGGCCTACGCCAAGCACGAGCCGGATGCCGCGCTGCTCTCCGCGGCCCTCACCGGACGCGCCTCGGCCTCCCTGACCTGCACGGCGGCGCCCCCGGCCAAGACCGGCGACCCGGCGAAGCTGCGTTCCGAGCTGAGGCGTTCCTTCGGCCCGGGGGTCCTTCCCGCAGCCGACGGCAAGGGCCGGGCGGGTTCCGTGCAGACCACGGAACTGACGGTTCCCGTCACCTCGGCCGCCGAGGACTCCGGCGACTCCGGTGACGCCGGTGACGCCGACCGCCGCGGCTGGGAGCTGGCCCACTGGGCCGTGGCGAAGGCGTCGGAACTGGGGATCTCCGAGGTCGCGTTCGCCGGAAGGATCTGGAACGCCGAGGAGGCCGGCGAGGGCTGGCGCACGGAGGGGCCGGACGGCACGGGGGTACGGATCCGGCTCGCGCGCTGAACCGCGGGAGGCCGCACGGGCTGGACCGTGAGCATGGCCATGGCTCGCGGGAGGCCGCACGGGCCGATCCGTGTGCATGGCCATGGCTCGCGGGAGGCCGCACGGGTCGATCCGTGTGCATGGCCATGGCTCCGGCTCGCGCGCTGAACCGCGGGCCCGGTGCCCGCATCCCGGCCCGGGACCGCTCCGGGGAACACGAGGGTTTCCGAGGGGGCCAGGGCGGCGCCCCGGTGCCGGGGCGGCGGGGCCGCCACGCGTCCGGCCCGGTGGCGGCAAGAGGCGTATTCCGGTCATGAACACGCCTCTCCCGATAGCGCAACCGTCCTAACGACCACCCTTACGGGTAATGCGGCGCACACCGCAGTGAGATTTTCCCAAGCGTTCGGACCAATGCGCCCCGCAGCGGCAATTCCCTTGCAGCATCGGCGAAGTGACGGTTCAGCAGACCGTTCGCGGGCATATTGTTCGCCCGGCTTTGTCCACAGCAGATAATGCGATGCATTGCAAACTCTTTACCTTGCGTCACCGCAACCTTCCCGGCCCTCCGAGCGGTTGTCAGTGCGTCCGATCGCCGGACACCGACCTCGGTCACCACCCAACGTTCTCTCGTCGAAGGAGCATCATGTCCCTCCCCCTGACCCGCCGGATCGCCCGTGCCGCGCTGCTCGTCGCCGCCGGGGCAGCTCCCGTGGTCGGTGCGGCCGGCTCCGCGAACGCCGTGGACCTCCCCACCCGCGACCTGGGCAACGGCGGCCTGACCCAGCTCGACGGAGACGCGGCCGGCTCCGCCGTCGACGGCACCGCACGCGAGGCCGCCGGCACCGCCAACGAGGCCGGCGGCAAGGTGGTGGGCACCACGCTCCCGGCCGCCGCCGGCACCCTGGGCGGCGCGGCCCGGACCGGGCTCCCGGCCGCCCAGGAGACCGCCGGGCAGGCCGCGGGCGGCACCGCCGGCGTCCTCGGCGAGACCGCCACCTCGGCGGCCTCCCAGGGGCTGCCCGCCGCCCAGGGGCTGGCCGGCGGCGGCCTCCCGGACACCGGTGCCGCGCTGCCGGTGGGCGGGCTTCCGGTGGGCGGGCTGCCGATGCAGGGGCTGCCCCTCTGATCCACCCGGCGGTCCCCCGCGTACGGCAGGGCCCTCGGGAGCGGTGCACGCTCCCGAGGGCCCTGCCGTATGCCCCGGGGCCGTACCGGCTCCGCCGCTGCCGACGGCCGGCTCGTGCGGCACCGGTCGCCGCACGGCACCGCCCTGTGTGCCCGCGGGACGACGCCGGTACGCACGGCACCGGTGCGGGCAGGCCGACCGGCATCCACACGCCGCCGGCGCCCGCCGTCCCCCCGGGAGCGGTGGGCCGTGACCGGGACGTCCGCCGCCGGGTACCTGGTACCGGTTCCCCGGCCCCGTGCCCCGGCCCCGTCTCCGCCCGTACCGGTAGTGCCCGTGCCGGTCTCCGCCCGTACCTGTAGCCGTGCCGGTGCCCGTCTCCGCCCGTGCCTGTAGCCGTGTCGGTGCCGGTAGCGGTGCCCGTCCCGCGCCTGTCTCCGCCCGTCCCCGTGCCGGGTGGTGCCCGTGCCCGTGCCCGTGCCGGTAGCGGTGCCCGTAGCCCTGCCCGTCAGCCGAGACGCTTGACGGCCGCCTCGACCCGCTCGTCGGTCGCCGTGAAGGCGACTCGTACGAAGCGCTTCCCCGCCTCGCCGTAGAAGTCGCCGGGCGCGACCAGGATGCCCAGCTCCGCCAGGTGTGCCACCGAGTCCCAGCACGGCTCGTCCCGCGTCGCCCACAGATAGAGGCTCGCCTCGCTGTGCTCGATCCGGAAGCCGTGCTTCAGCAGGGCCTCGCGCAGCGCGCGACGCCGGGCCGCGTACCGGGCGCGCTGCTCGGCGACGTGCGTGTCGTCGCCGAGGGCCGCGACCGTGGCCGCCTGCACCGGTGCGGGCGTCATCATCCCTCCGTGCTTGCGGATCTTCAGCAGCTCCCCGAGCACGGCCGCGTCGCCTGCGGCGAAGGCCGCGCGGTAGCCCGCGAGGTTGGAGCGCTTGGACAGCGAGTGGACGGAGACGATCCCCTCGTACGTACCGCCGCAGACATCGGGGTGCAGCACGGAGACCGGCTCCGCTTCCCAGCCCAGCTCCAGATAGCACTCGTCGCTGAACACCGGCACGCCGTGCTCGCGCGCCCACGCGACGACCCGGACCAGCTCCTCCCGGGCGAGGACCCGGCCGGTCGGGTTGGACGGCGAGTTCAGCCACAGGAGCTTCAGACCGGCGGGGTCGAGGTCGGCGACCGGGTCGTCGTAGACGACCGGCTCCGCCCCGCAGAGTCGCGCTCCGACCTCGTAGGTCGGGTAGGCCAGGCGCGGGTAGGCGACCCTGTCGCCGGCACCCAGACCGAGCTGGGTCGGCAGCCAGGCCACCAGTTCCTTCGACCCCACGACCGGCAGCACATTGGTGTGGGCGAGGGACACCGCGCCGAGCCGCCGCTCACACCACGACACCAGCGCGTCCCGCAGCGTGGGCGTTCCCCACACCGTCGGATAGCCGGGGGAGTCCGCGGCCTCGACAAGGGCCTGCCGGACCGGCTCCGGGACCGGGTCGACGGGTGTGCCGACGGAGAGGTCGACGATGCCGTCCGGGTGGGCCGCGGCAGCCGCCTTGTACGGCTCCAGCTTGTCCCACGGGAAGTCGGGGAGTCGGGACGATACGGCGGACACGGTGCTCACTCTCTCGTTTCGTACGGCGGTACGCCGACCGGTGCACGCCGGCCGCGGCGTACCGGCCGCCGTGCCGCCGTGCCGGCGGTTCCGGCGGTTCCGGAATCGGCTCCACGTCGGCGGAATCGGCTCCGCGGCGGCGGAATCGGCTCCGCGGCGCGCCGGGCCTCGGCGGCCGGCGCAAACGCCGCGGTCCCGCACGGCGGACGCACCGTACGGGACCGGGGACGTGCGGTCAGCCGTTCTGCGGCGGCAGCGCGGCGATGAAGGGATGGTCGCGCTCGATCAGACCCAGCTTGGAGGCGCCACCGGGCGAGCCGAGCTCGTCGAAGAACTCGACGTTCGCCTTGTAGTAGTCCTTCCACTCCTCGGGAGTGTCGTCCTCGTAGAAGATCGCCTCGACCGGGCAGACCGGCTCACAGGCACCACAGTCGACGCATTCGTCCGGGTGGATGTACAAGGACCGCTGGCCCTCGTAGATGCAGTCGACGGGGCACTCCTCGATACATGCCTTGTCCTTGACGTCGACACAAGGCTGCGCGATGACGTAGGTCACGCTGTCGTTCCTCCTCGGTAGGGCGCGGCGTCCGGTCTGCGGCTCGCCGCGGGGCTGCGCGGGAGCGCGGCGTCGTCGATGCCCGCACCTAGTATCTCCGTTCCCGGGGATGATCCGAACAGGAGGGGAGGCCTGAGCTGTGGAATTCTCTGCACGCGGACGACTGGAGGTCCGCATCACCCCTTCTGACGTGGGAAAACGCGTATCGGTGCGGCGGCGCGCCGAATCGTCGGACGAGTCGGCGAGGTTCACCGACGTGGTCGGCGTTCTCGGATCGTGGACCGGGGGTGTGCTGCTGATCACCCGCAGGACCGGGGAGACCGTCCGCATCCCGGAATCCTCGCTGGTCGCCGGCAAGGTCGTGCCCGCGGCGCCGGCCCGTCGGCGGGGTGTGCCGGCTGCGTCCTTCGAGGAGCTGGCGCATGTCTCGGCCCGCGCCTGGCAGCCGGTCGAGACCGAGGCGCTGGGCGAGTGGGTGCTGCGCGCGGCGTCCGGCTTCACCCGCCGGGCGAACTCGGTGCTGCCGCTCGGCGACCCGGGGATACCCCTGGACGGCGCCCTGACGCGGGTACGCCACTGGTACGCCCGACGCGGGCTTTCGGCGTACGTCCAGACGGCGACCGGCGCGGAGGGGACCCAGGAGCGGCTCTGCGCGGGACTGGCGGAACGGGGCTGGGAGCGGGAGGTGAGCGCCGAACTGCGCGTCGGTGGGCTGGCGCAGGTGGGCGATCTGGAAGCGGACGTGGCGCGGGTGCGGCTGGCCCGTTCGCCGGACGAACTCTGGCTGAGGCGTTACCAGCGGTTCAGTGTGCCGGGCCCACATGTGCTGAAAGTACTGGGGAGCGGACCGTCAGTGTGGTTCGCCACCATTCCCGGTGAGTCCGATACCCCGGCGGCAATCGGCCGGTGTGTCGTCGACGGACGATGGGCCGGCTTCATGGCGGTGGAGGTGGACCCGGCGCAGCGGAGGCAGGGGCTCGCCAGGGCCGTGATGGCGGCACTCGCACGACGGGCAATGGCCGAGGGGGCCTCGGCGGCGTGGTTGCAGGTCGAGTCGGACAACGACGGGGCCCGCGCCCTGTACGAGGGGATGGGATTCACGATCCACCACCTCTACCACCACTTCCGATACTCCCGATCTTCCTGAGCGGGTACGAGACGCATATGCGACCGCCGCACCCCGGGGCCGCGGACCGGCGTCGCCGGTTCGCCGAGGAGGCCCGCTCCGAACGGCCCGACCTGGCAACGCTCTGCCTGCTCGTGGGCGCGGAGGCCGATCCGCGGCTGGACGAGGCGGAACTCGACGCCGCCGGGATCGAGTTGGACCGGCTCGCGGGACTGCTGCCCTACGGGATCACCGGCCCGTACAACTGGGTGGCAGCGCTGTCGTCACTGCTCGGCGAGCGCTGCGGCTTCCACGGCACCCCCGACTGCTACCAGCGGCTGGAGTCCTCGCTCCTGCACGAGGTACTGCGCCGCCGCCGCGGCCTGCCGATCCTGCTCTCGGTCGTCTGGATGGAGGTGGCCCGCCGCGCCGGCGCGCCCGTGTACGGACTGGCCCTCCCGGGCCACTTCGTGGTCGGCTTCGGCGACCCGGGGAACCCGGTGATGGCGGACCCCTTCGCGGGCGGCCGCCTGCTGACGGGACCGGACGCGGAACTCCTCGTCGCGGGTACCACGGGCACCCCGCTCGACCCCTCGGCGATGACCCCGGCGGGCCCGCTGGAGATCGTCCTCCGCGTCCTCAACAACATCCGCGCCTGGGCCTCCGGCCGCCCCGAGCACACGGCCGTAGCCCTCTGGGCCGTCGAACTCTCCCTCCTCCTCCCCTCGCACCCGGCCCGCCTCCGCTACGACCGGGCCGAACTCCTGGTCCAGCGAGGCGACTTCCTCGCGGGGGCGGCGGAGATGGATGCGTACGCGGACGTCGTCTCGGCGGTCGAACCGTCGACGGCGGCGGCGATCCGGCGGAAGGCGCACGCGGCCAGGTCGATGCTGAACTGAGCGGTGGACGGGCCGAGCCGTACGGCCGCGACGCTCAGGCGCGCGCGGTCGCGCAAGCCGTGCGTACGGCCGGGGGCGGGCCGGGCTGAGGGGGGCCCGTGCGTAAGAGCCCGGGGCAGGCCGGGGCGGGCCGGGCCAGGCCGTGCGTACAGCCCGGGATGGGCCGGGGCACCCCTGCCGAGAGCGGACCGGGCGGCCCCGGACCGGGCGCCCGGGCGAGAGCCGGGCGCTACCGGGCGAGGGCCAGGCGGTACCGGGCGAGGGCCGGGCGGTACCGGGCGAGGGCCGGGCGCTACCGGGCGAGGGCCGGGCGCTCCCCTGCCTGAGCCCGTCCCCTGCCCACGCCCCCGGGCCGGGCGCACGTCCCGAAGGGGCGGCGAGCAGCGGGCACCGTCGACGCCACCCCCGGGCCGGAGAAACCGTGCGCAAGGCGGGGTGGTGCGCCCCGGCCCGCGCCGCTCACACGGCCCCGAAGGTGATGAACCCCCGGCCCGCGGACGGCCCGGGACACCCGAGCCCCCGCCCGCAGACGGCCCGGGACACCCGAGCCCCCGCCCGCAGACGGCCCGGGACACCCGAGCCCCGGCCCCGCAGGACCGCCGGCAGCGTCCCCGCAGGACCGCCGGCAGCGTCCCCGCAGGACCGGGGCGGGGGCTGGGCACAAAGGGGCCTGACGGGGGATCGGGACGGCGCGGCGGCCGGCTCAGCCCTGTCCGTCGAGTTCGATCGTCCCGATGCGCTCCTCGGGCGTCCTGCCGAGCAGTGCCTTCTGCATCGCGGAGGCGACGTCGTCCGCGGACACCGGGTACTGCTTCCCGTCGCCCTTGGTGACCAGGATGCCGTCGAAGACCCCGTCCAGCAGTTCCGTGATGGCCTCCTTGTCGTAGACCTCGACGAGCCGTCCGTCGACCGCCTTCATCGACAGGATCCTCGGCAGGGACCTCGCCGGCCCGAACTGGATCTCCTTTTCGCCCGCCCTGATCGTGACCAGGCCGGACATGGCGGGTTCCGCGAACTCCTTCATGGCCCGGTCCAGCTCGGCCCGGGTGATCGCCGGCTCCCGGGTGGCGACGGGCAGTTCGACGTCGTTCACGCGTCCCGTCTCGACCTGGGCGCGGAACGCGTCCCGCACCGAGATCATCGACTGCCGGACGTCCAGCGCCCTGCCCGCCTTGCCCGGAACCGGGACGGCCCTGCCCGGCTCGAACCTGATGGTGCCCTCCGAGGCAGACCCCGACGTGCCCGCCAGATCGGTCAGGGCGACGCCGAGCTTCTCCTCGTCGACCGGGATGACCGGCTGCGCCACCCGCTCGCCGCCGAAGAGGGAACCGATGACGGACACGGGGTTGTAGTCGTTGCCCGCGGCCCCGCGGACGGTCGCCTGGCTGTCCAGGGTGAGACCGGCCTTGTCCGGCGCGAGCTGGGTCTTCCGGCCGGCGACGACGAGCCGCAGCGGGGAGGTGGCACGCTCGCCGAGCGCCGCGTCCAGCCTCGCCTGCGCTTCCTCCCTGGTGCCGCCGCCGATGTCCACGCCGAGGACGGTGGTGCCCTTGGGCACCTCGGAGTGGTTCAGCAGCAGCCCGGCACCGTAGGCGACGGCGAGCAGGCCGAACACCCCGGCACCGGCGAGCACCACCTTGGACCGGCCCTTCTTCGCGGGGCCGGACGGCACCTGCGCGGAGGACCGCGGGGAGGACGGCGACGACCCGGTTCCGGACTCGGACTGCCGGGAGGTGGCGGGGTCCGGGAAGCCGGGCACGGAGAAGTCGGCGCCGCCCGGCCCGGAGGGCCACGGGGAGGCCGCGCCGTCGGGGCCCGCCGGCTGGAACGGTGAGCGGTGCTCCGGTGGCACCACGGGGAGGCCGCTGGTGAGCGTGTCGCTCGAGACGTTGCCGCCGGGGCCGCCGGGGCCGCCGGGCAGGCCCGGTCCACCCGCGCCGGCCTCCGGCACGGCATGCTGCGGGGTGAGGGCGGCGGTGTCGTCGCTCGTCCGCGGAGCACCGGCCGGGCCCGTCCCGTTGACGCCACCGGGCGCACCGGCTCCCGGCACCCCGCCCATACGGGCTGCGGGGGCGAACGGCGAGGCGCCCGGGGCGGGTCCGGTGGTGGGGCCCGCCGGACCGGCGCCCGGGGGCCGCTGCCCCGGTGCCGTCCGGCCTGGGGCCTGCTGGTCCGGCGACAGCGCGTCCAGAGCGCTGCGGGGCGGGCTTCCGGCGCCGCCCTGTACGTCGGGGAATCCGGGGGAGGCGGGCGCCGGCCCGTTCCGCGGAGCAGGCGCGCCCGGCACCCGGTGCGCTCCGGTGTCCTCCGGGCGCGGTCCCGGTACGGCGTTCGGGCCGGGGCCGGGGCCGTTCGCCTGGGACGGGAGGGAGGCCGGCGGGGGCGCGGTGCCGGCCGTCCTGCGCGGGGCGAACCAGTCGCTCGTCTTCTCGCCGGCCGGCTTCGCCGGCGCCTCGGGGCTCCCCGCGACCCGTCCCGCCTCGGTGGCCGCCGTGGCGGACCCGGTGGGCGCGGGCGGGCGGGGTGTGCCGCCCGTGCGCTCGGCCGCCCCTTCGCGGGTCGCGGGGGCGCCCTTCTTGTCCAGGTCGCTCATCGGCGTGCGCATGACCACCGGCGGGATCGGACGAGACCCCGGGATGTTGATCCGGATGCGGGTCGTGAGCGTCGTCTCGGTCCTGGGCTCGTCCGGCCGCCGCTCGGGCGCGGGTTCGGTTCTCTCCTCCGGAGCGTCCTGCGTCGGGTGCAGCGACGGATACCGGCGGGATCCGTACGGCGGTGTCCCCGAGGGGTAAGCGGCCCCGCCGCGCCCCTGGGGGCCGGAGGGCGAACTGTCAGTTTCACGGCTCAAAGCAGGTTCTCCCGGTTGGCTCCGCCGCCCGTTATTACTGGTTCTCGTTGCTGCGGGCGGCTCGGCGGCGCGCACCACCATACTGGCCGCCGCCTGGCCGTATCCGGCGACCGCTGGAAGCGGCGGCCCGCGGCCGGCCCGACGAGCGCGGGCAATTCGGCCTCAGATGGGACACGTCACTTGCCAAGTCGGCCGGAGGATCCGCCCGGTTGCGGCAACCGCGTCATGGTGGCACACATCACAGCCAGGGCGGCCCCCCCGAACAGAAAGACGATCTCGCCGAGACCGCCCGTGAACAGACCGTCGCCTTCCGGCCGTCCGGCACTCAGCAGCAGCACGGAGGCGACCCAGCCCGCTGCGGGCGCGACGACGCCGAGCTGGGTGCCGGTGGCGCGCAGCCCGCCGTAGAAGAGCGCCGCCGCGCCGAGCAGCGCCAGGAGCAACCCGAGCGGGAACCAGGCGGCTTGGACCAGCGAACCGGCGGCTCCGACCGCCACCCCGAGGGCGGCGAGACCGACGTAGGCGGCGATGCGCACCGCCTTCGGGGGCCTGGCCGGCCATGCTCCGGAGCCGCTCATCGCCCTGTCTCCCGTGTCGTCTCGGCCGGCTGCGTCTCCCGCGTCGTCTCGGCCGGCCGCGTCTCCCGCGTCGTCTCGGCCGGCTGTGTCCCCCGTGTCGTCTCGGCCGGCTGTGTCCCCCGTGTCGTCTCGGCCGGCTGCGCGGTCCCGGTCGGCCGGGTCCGGGACGGCTGTGCGGTCCGGGTCCGTCCGGCCGGGCCGCCCGCCGCGCCGCCGGTGTCCACCCCCGCGAACAGGTCGCGTTCGCGCTCGCCCGCCGGTGCGCCCGGAACTCCCCGCGCCAACTGGTAGTACTCCGTGGTGAACAGCGGCTGCCCGAGGTCGTTGGAGAGCGCGAAGAAGGGCCCGTCGACGGCGATCTGCGTGGCGTGGGCGCGCATCGCGGCGGCCTTGGCCGCGACGTGACGCGTGCCGTCGATCTCGGCGGTCACCTCCTCGTCGTCGACCACGCCAGGGATGTCGCCGACCGCGGCGACGCCCGGGAACCGCACGTCCGCGGCGCGCAGCCGGGCGAAACCCTCCTCGGCCACCGAGCGCGGCACCCGGTTCCAGTAGATCTTGGCGATGGGGTGCGGGGCGCCGAGTTCGCTCCGGAAGTCCGGGTCCGCGGCGAGTTCCGCGGCGCGCATGGCGACGCGGTGCGCCTGGATGTGGTCGGGATGCCCGTAACCACCCTGCGGGTCGTATGTGATCAGAACCTGCGGCCGTACACCGCGGATCACCTCGACGAGGTGCGGTGCGGCCTCGTCCACGGGTGTGTTCCAGAAGGCGCCGGGGCGGCGGTTCTGCGGGACTCCCGTCATCCCCGAGTCGCGGAAGCGTCCGGGGCCGCCCAGCAGCCGATGGTCGTGGACGCCCAGCTCCCGCATCGCGGCCGCCAGCTCCCCGGCCCGGTGCGCACCGAGGGCGTCCTCCTCGTCCGCGGCGAGATGCCCGAGTGCGGGCGGGATCACCTCGCCCTCCTCGCCGAGAGTGCAGGTGACCAGGGTGACCAGGGCGCCTTCGGCGGCGTACCGGGCCATCGTGGCGCCGTTGTTGATCGACTCGTCGTCGGGGTGCGCGTGCACCAGGAGCAGACGACGGGCTGGGAGATCCGTCATGGTTCCCAGCCTACGAGGCCGCGGCCTAGTGCCGCGTCAGACGGGGTTCGTCCGTCGGCGGCGCGGAGCGGCGTCCGGCGCGGTGCGTCGCAGGGCGCCGGACCGGCCTCGTGGTGGGCCTGCCCGGTTGACTCGGCGACGCGGCGGGTCGCCGTGCCGGGCGTCGCGAAGGGGCGAACGCCGCCTGACGCGGCACTAGAACTTGAGCCCGCCGATCATGCCCGCCACGTTGGTCGTGAGTTCGGTGATGGTGGGCGCGATCGAGGAGCTGGCGAGGTAGAACCCGAGGAGCATGCAAACCGCCGCATGTCCGGCTTTCAGTCCGGATTTCCGGACCAGCAGGAAGACGACGATCGCCAGCAGCACCACCGCCGAAATCGAGAGTGCCACGGCGGCTCACCTCCACAGATATTCGGTCGGGAACGGGCAGCATGCATGTGCCGGAAGGTTCCTACCCACCTGGCGCTACGGATCATAACTATCCGTTCGGCCGCATCGATCGGTGCACGGCAGCACGCGGGGGCGCACGGCCGCAGCTCCCCGGTTACGTCGGGGGAGAACCGCGGACCGGCTCGGCTAGGTTCGGGTCCATGACCTCGAAGCAGCACTTCTCCTTCCCCCGCCAGTACGCCAGGACGCAGCGCTTCACCCTCGGTGCCCCCCGCGCGTTCACGGTGGCCCCGGACGGTTCCCGGGTGGTGTTCCTCAGGTCCTCCTCGGGAACGGACCGCTCGAACCGGCTCTGGGTGCTGGATCTGGAGGGCGGGGTCCGCGAGCGGGTGGCCGCGGATCCCGGGGTGCTGCTGGGCGGCGCGGACGAGGAGTTGCCGGCGGAGGAGCGCTCGAGGCGGGAGCGCAGCCGCGAGGGCTCCGGGGGCATCGTCGGCTACGCGGTGGACCGCGAGGTGGAGTTGGCGGCGTTCGCGCTGTCCGGGCGGCTGTTCACGGCCGAGCTGAGGGCCGGTACCGCACGCGAACTGCCGGTCGCCGGACCGGTGATCGACCCTCGGCCGTCGCCCGACGGGCGTGTGGTCGCCTACGCGGCCGGCGGCGCGCTGCGCGTCGTGGGCGCGGAGGGCGACGGCGACCGGGCGCTCGCCGAACCGGACGGCGCGCACACGTCGTACGGGGTGGCGGAGTTCATCGCGGCCGAGGAGATGGGCCGTTCGCGCGGCTTCTGGTGGTCGCCAGGGTCGGACCGGCTGCTGGTGGCCAGGGTGGACGACTCCGCCGTGCGCCGCTGGTGGATCACGGATCCGGCGCATCCGGAGCGGGAGCCGGTGAGGACCGCGTACCCCTCGGCGGGGACGGCGAACGCCGCGGTGGGGCTGCTGCTCACGGGGCTCGACGGCACGCGCACCGAGGTGGTCTGGGACCGCGAGCGGTATCCGTACCTGGCGCGGGTGCACTGGTCGCCGTCCGGACCGCCGCTGCTCCTCGTCCAGACCCGCGACCAGCGCACGGCGCTGCACCTCGCCGTCGACACGGAGAGCGGCGCGACGCGCACGGTGCACGTCGACGAGGACCCGGCGTGGGTCGAACTGCCGGACGGGGTGCCCGGATGGGCGCCGGGCGGACGGCTGGTGCGGATCGCGGACGAGGGCGGGGCCCGGGTGCTGGCGGTGGGCGGCCGGCCGCTGACGGGACCGCGGCTGCACGTCAGGGCGGTGCTGGACATCGGCGACACGGACGTGCTGGTCTCGGCGTCGGCGGGCGAGGAGGCGGCGGAGCCGGAGACCGGCGAGATCCATGTGTACCGGGTCGGCGAGCACGGGGCGGAGCGGGTCTCGGAGGGCGCGGGGGTGCACGGGGCGGTGCGCTCGGGGGCGGTGACGGTGCTCGCGTCGGCGCGGCCCGGGGAGGCGGCCGGCACGGCGGTCCGGGTACTGAGGGACGGCGAGCCGCTCGCCGAAATCGCCTCGTACGCGGAGAAGCCCGGCATCTCCTCCCGCGCACGGTTTCTTGAGGGGGGCGCACGGCGAATTCCGTGCGCCGTGCTCCTCCCGTACGACTATCAGGAATCGGACGGACCGCTTCCGGTACTGCTGGATCCCTACGCGGGGCCGCACGGTCAGCGGGTGGTCGCCGCGCACCATGCGCACCTCACCTCCCAGTGGTTCGCGGACCGGGGATTCGCCGTGGTGGTCGCGGACGGGCGCGGCTCACCGGGCCGCTCACCCGCCTGGGAGAAGGCGATCAAGGGCGATCTGCTGGTCACCCTGGAGGACCAGATCGAGGCACTGCACGCCCTGGCCGGACGGTTCCCGCTGGATCTCGGCCGCGTGGCGATCCGCGGCTGGTCCTACGGCGGCTATCTCGCGGCACTCGCGGTGCTGCGCCGACCGGACGTCTTCCACGCGGCGGTCGCGGGAGCGCCGGTCACCGACTGGCGGCTGTACGACACCCACTACACCGAGCGCTACCTCGGCCACCCGGACGAGCACCCGGAGCGGTACGCGGCCAACTCCCTCGTGGTCGAAGGCGGACTGACCGAGCCGGCCGAGCCCGCCCGGCCATTGATGATCATCCATGGCATGGTGGACGACAATGTGGCGGTGGCACACAGCCTCCGGCTGTCATCGGCGCTGCTCGCCGAAGGCCGCCCCCATGAACTACTCCCGCTCACCGGCATCACACATATGACACCCCAGGAGCAGGTCGCGGAGAACCTGCTGCTGCTCCAGGTGGACTTCCTGAAGCGCGCCCTGGGGACCCGCTGACGGATCCGCCCCGGCTCACCGCGCCCGGTCCCCGGCCGCCTCGGGAACCGGCAGTCCGGGACCGCCTGCCTCCACCGGCATCACGGCCCGGTTCACGGTGCCGGACCAGCGTTCGTGCGGAGCGAGGCCGTCTCGCCGGAGCAGCGCCGCGAGCGGCGGAGCCCCCCACAGCACCACGGCCCCGAGCACGGTCGCGTAGGGCAGCACCGAGCCGAGCGGACCGGGCATGGCCAGGGTCCCCGTCTCGTGGACCAGGGTCAGCCAGAGCATGGCGAGCGGGAGGTGGAGCACTCCGGTGCGCACCGCCATCCTCAGCGCCCCCGGCGGGCTGCCGTCGGGGCGGGTGACACGGAGCAGCAGGGCGCGCTTGCCGACGGTGGTGGCCATGGCGGCGGGCAGCAGCCAGAACCACAGCAGCCCGAGGACGGCCCCGGCCGGCAGTGCGTGGCGCCGGCCCGTGGGCCAGTCCGCGGCGACACCGAGCAGGCCCGCGAACAGGGTCCAGACGACGAGCCAGCCGGCCATGTCGGTCAGAAAGGCCAGGGCTCTCCGGGTGAGGGTGACCCGGGCGCCGTAGCGACTGCGTTCGGAGGCGGGGTTGTTGACCGGGAGCAGGCGGGCGAGCGGCCCGGCGACGACCCATCCGGCAATGGCCCCCGCGGTGTTGAGGATGAGGTCGTCAACGTTGAACTGGCGGTAGGGGCAGGCGTAGACGAACCACAGTCCCGTGTACTGGGTGGTCTCGAAGAACAGCGAGGTGGCGAACGCCAGCACCGCGCTGGAGAGGAACCCCCGGCGCAGGTAGTAGCGCAGATAGACACCGAGGGGCAGCAGGAGCACGGCGTTGAGCAGAGTGGTCCACGCCGGAGCCAGCGTGACCAGGTTGGCGGGGGCCCAGTCGCCGGCCGCGGCCGTGGAGACCGTGCTGCGGAAGGCGAGCGGCTGAAGCTGGGGACTCTCCGCGTAGCGGGTGACCGCGCAGTGGCCGTCGGTGTCGGCGGGCAGCGGCACGACGGTCTGAAGCAGCGTGGCCAGAAGGTAGAAGACGAAGCTGTAGAAGACCAGCACGGGCCAGCCGCCGGCCCGCCCCCGCCGGCGGTACCCGCGGATCGCGACCGGGACCACGATCAGCGCGGCGACCAGCGGGAACACGACGACCGCGACCTCGACGGGCAGCAGGTAGGCACGGAGCACGGCGAGCGCTTTCTGCGGCAGACGGCGCCGCGGGGCCACGGAGGAGAGGGGACCGACTTCCCGGGCCGGGGCACCGGCACCGGGTACGCGTCCCGGCCGTGGATCCTCCGGCCACGCCTCAGGGTAGCGGACGGTGACGCGCGGCCGCAGTCCGCTCCGGTACCCCGGCACCCCCCTGCCACCGCCCCGGGGCTCCCCTGCCACGGCGTCCGCGCACCGGCGCCGCGGGGGCGGTGTCCGCACCCCTCGGCCGCGGAGCCCGCGGAGTACCGGTCACCTGCGGCAGAGCGCGCACGACCGGCCGGGAGCGGCCTGCGCCCCGGCCGGTCTACGGCACCCGCACGGCCGCACGGGATTCAGGGTGACGTCCCCGTGTGTCGGTGCCGCCTCGATCACGTTGCCCTGCCGTTAACGAAACCGACGGCCGTTCACCGCGCCCCGGGCTTCTCCGGTCGCCAGTATCCGAGCGCGTTCACCCGGTCCTTGGGCAGGCCCAGCTCCTTGCGGACGTACGCGGCGAGGATCCGGGTCGTCGCCGTGTCGCAGGCGATCCAGACGAACGCGTCCGACCGGTCGTCGCCGAGCAGCCCGGGCAGCGCGGCCTTCACCTCCGCCACCAGGGCCGCGCCGCCGTCCTGCCGCGAGACCGGCCGCAGCTCGTGGTGCGCCGCGCCGGCCCGCAGGGGCAGTTCGGCGTCCGAGGGGTGCCGGGTCTCGAACCAGATGGTGGCGGGCACCTCCGGCATCACGTCGAGCAGGGAGTTGACGGCGGGCAGCGAGGCCGCGTCCCCCACGACGAACAGCCGCGAGGGCGGCGGGTCGGGCACGGTGAACCCGCTCCCCTGGAGGGTGGCTTCGATCCTGTCGCCGGGCTTGGCGTCGCGCGCCCAGTCGCTGGCACGGCCCTCGTGCAGCGCGAACTCCATGCTGAACGTGCCCTGGAGGGGATCGGGGTCGACGAGGGTGAAGGCCCGCTGGTGCGGCTTGCCAGCGTCGTCGAACCAGAGGCGCACCCACATGGTGGGGTGCACTCCCGCGGCGGCGAGCATGCCGCCGTCGGCCAGGTGGATCCGGCGGTAGTGGTCGGTCACCTGCTCCGCGCCGGTCACCGTGAACTCGAAGTCCCTGCCCCTGAACAGTTTGAGGACCACGCCCTCCCAGCCATGCCCCACTGCCGTCTCCTCCCCGCGCGCCGACTAAGGTTAGGGAAGCCTAACCTAGGGGCACGTCCAGTAGGAGAGTGGGGACAGTGTGACGACCGAGGTCACCGAGGTCTATCGGGATGCCTGGGGCATCCCGCATCTGCGCGCCACGAGCGCCCTGGGACTGGCCCGGGCCCAGGGGCGGAACGCCGCCACCGACCGCGCCTGGCAGATCGAGGTCGAGCGGCACCGGGTACGGGGAACGACGGCCGCGTTCCTCGGCGCGGAGGCCGTGGTGTGGGACCGCTTCGCCCGGCAGGCCCGGCTCGAGGACACCGCCCGTCGCTGCTTCGCGGCCCTGGACGCGGACACGGCGGCCTGGGTGGCCGCCTACACGGAAGGAGTCGGCGAGGGCCTCGCCGAAGGCGCACGGAACGCACCGGAGTTCGCGGCCACCGGTCTCGAACCCGGCCGCTGGGAGCCCTGGGTGCCACTCGGCATCTGGATCGCCGCCCACATACTGTTCGCCGGGTTCCCGGCCAAGCTGTGGCGGGAGGAGGTGGCACGACGGCTCGGCGACGACCTGGCCGACCTGTTCGCCACCGACGGCCCCGGCACCACGGGCAGCAACGGCTGGCTGGTCACCGGCGCCCGGACGGAGACGGGAGCCCCGCTGATCGCCGGGGACCCGCACCGCTTCATCGAGGACCCGGGCGTCTACCAGCAGATCCACCTGGTGTGCCCGGGCGTCGACGTCGTCGGCATGGCGGTGCCGGGCGTCCCCGGAGTCGCCCACTTCGGCCACACCGGCTCCGTCGCCTGGGCGATCACCAGCGCCATGGCCGACTACCAGGACCTGTACCGCGAGCGCCTGCGGCGCACCGCGGACGGGATCGAGGCGGAGGGTCCCGACGGCTGGCGCCCGGTCGCCCACCACCGCGAGACGATCGAGGTGGCGGGAGGCGCCCCGGTCACCGTCGACGTGATCGAGACCGGACGGGGCCCGGTGATCGCCGGGAACGTCCCGCTGCCGGGCGGGGACGTTCCACCACCGGGCGGGGACGCCGGCGTGTCGGAGGCCGTCAGCCTCCGCTATCCGCCACGGGTCACCGCGGCCCTCGGCTTCGAGGCGATCCCGGCGCTCCTGAGGGCCCGCACCGTCGGCGACGTCGACCGGGCCTGCGACAGCTGGGTCGAGCCGGTCAACGTCGTGCAGGCGGCGGACACCGAGGGCGGGCTGCTGCACCGGGTCGCCGGCCGCGTCCCGGTACGGCACGAGGACAACCGGCTGCGAGTGGTGCCCGCGTGGGAGCCCGGGTACGAGTGGCGCGGATGGCACGAGACGCCCCGTGCCGAGGTCGGGGACTTCGCCGTGATGGCGAACGCCCGCGGTATCGCCACCCCTCTGGGCGTGGAGTTCGCGCCCCCGCACCGGGCCGACCGCATCGCGGCGCTGCTCCGGGAGTCCAAGAGCTGGACGGCGCCCGGAATGGCGGCCGTCCACACCGACACCCGGCTGGCGTCCGCCGCACCCCTGCTGGAGCTGGTGGCCGCGCTGGAGGAGGACCGGATCACCCCCGGTGCCTCGGCGCTGCGGGCCCGGCTGCTGGGATGGGACCGCCGGATGGAGGCCGGCAGCACCGACGCCGCGCTGTTCGCGGCCGTCCGCTCGGCCGTGGCACGGCGGCTCGCGGCCCACCCGGCGCTGGAACCGCTGCGCGGTCCGTTCCGGTACCCCGAGGTGTTCCTGCCCTGGCTCCATCTGCCGACGAAGACCGGCTACGCCCTGGAGACGCTGCTCACGACCGACCGGCTGCCGGGCATCGACCGGGCCTCGCTCGTCCGCGACGCCGTGGAGGAGGTCGCCGCCGCCGATGGGCCGGAGACCACCTGGGGGGAGCGCCACCGCCTCGCGCCCTGGCGGGCACTGCCCGCCCGCGGCGGCGAGGAGTGGCCGGGACTGCCCGGCGACCACGACTGCGTACTGGCCACTTCCAGCGTCCCCGGCGTCACCGACCTGAGCGCACGCGCCCCCTCCGCCCGCTATGTGTGGGACCTCGCCCGGCGGGAGGACAGCCTCTGGGTGGTCCCGCTGGGCGCCCGGGGCATCCCCGGCGACGCGCACCACCGCGACCAACTGCCGCTGTGGCTGCGCGGTGAGTTCGTCCCCGTCGTCACCGACTTCGACCTGCTCACCCCCGAGCACCGCACCGAGGAGAGACATGACCAGTGAAGCCGCCGCCGGATCGGGCACAGCCGAGGCGCTGTTCCGGGAGAGCGCCGAAGGGCTGGGCACCGTGCACGTGCGGCGCCTGGACCCGGCGCGGGACACGGACGTCGTCCACTCCTGGGTCCGCGAGGAACGGGCCCGATTCTGGGGCATGCGCGAGACGAGCCGCGATCAGGTGCGGGAGATCTACGAGCACCTGGACTCGCTCACCACGCACCATGCCTTCCTGGTCCTCCTCGGCGACGAACCCGTGATGCTCTTCCAGACCTATGAGCCGGCGGCCGACCGGGTCAGCGAGTGCTACGGGGTCGAGCCCGGCGACATCGGGGTCCATCTGATGGTCGGCCCGGCCAAGGGGGCTCCGCGGTCGGGCTTCACGGCAGCGCTGCTCGGAGTGCTCGTCGGCCATGTCCTGGCCGACGGGGATGTCCGGCGCATCATCGCCGAGCCGGACGCCCGCAACACCGGGGCGATCGAGCGGCTGCGGCGCACCGGCTTCGAGATCGGCCCGGAGATCGTCCTTCCGGAGGTCGACCTGCCCGAGGTGTTCATCCCGGAGAAGCGGGCCCGGCTGGCGATCCTGCACCGGGAGACGGCCGAGGCACTGAGGTAGCCCCGCCCCGTCGCACCCCGTCGCGCCCCGTCGCGCCCCGTCGCACCCTGCCCCGTCGGGCCCCGCTCCGCCCCGACCCGGGCACCTTGGGTTCCGATGATCGTCGCGACGACACCCGGCACCAGCGGGTGGGCGATGACGGATGGCAGGACCACTGCCGGGGGCGCCCCAAGGCAAGCGGGCGGGCCCCGGCCTTCCGGAAGGGACCGCCGGTACCCGGCCGGTCGCCCGCCCCTCCGGGCGGGGCCGTCAGTCCCCGGGCGGCCGGTGGCCGCCCGGCACCACCCGCTGCTCCTCGGCGAAGTGGCACGCCGAGTCGTGCCGCACCGGTCCCCCGGCGTCCGTGAACCGCTCCGGCACCGCCAGTTCGGGCTCCTCCCTCGCGCACCGCTCCCGAGCCTTCCAGCAGCGGGTGCGGAACCGGCAGCCGGTGGGGATGTTCGCGGGCGAGGGCACATCGCCGGAGAGGATGATCCGCCCGCCTCCCCCGCCGTGCACGCGCTCCCCGCCGTTCGGCCCGCCCCCACCGTTCGGGCCTCCCCCCGCCTCCGCGCCGCCGTCCCCGCTCTCCCCACCCTCCCCGCCACGGTCCCCGCCGTTCGGGCCTGCCCCGCCCGCGCCACCCCCGGCCGCGCCCCGCTCGCGTGCCGACGGATCGGGCACCGGCACCGCGGACAGCAGGGCCTGCGTGTAGGGGTGCGTCGGATGGTCGTAGATCTCCGCCTCCCTCCCCGTCTCGACGACTCGTCCCAGGTACATCACCGCGACCCGGTCCGAGATGTGCCGGACGATCGACAGGTCGTGGGCGATGAACACATAGCTGAGGCCGAAGTCCCTCTGGAGCCGCTCGAGCAGATTGACCACCTGTGCCTGGACCGACACGTCGAGGGCGGACACGGGCTCGTCCGCCACGATCACCTCGGGCCGCAGTGCCAGGCCCCGTGCGATGCCGATGCGCTGGCGCTGCCCCCCGGAGAACTGGTGCGGATAGCGGTTGGCGTAGGAGGGGTCGAGGCCGACGACGTCCAGCAGTTCCCGCACCCGCCGCCGCCGGTCGCCCTTCGGCGCCGCCTCGGGGTGGATCTCGTACGGCTCGCCGACGATGTCGCCGACGGTCATCCGGGGGTTCAGCGAGGTGTACGGGTCCTGGAACACGATCTGGATGTTGCGGCGGACGGCCTTCAGCGCCCGAGCCGACAGCCGGGTGATGTCCTCCCCCTTGTAGCGGATGGCCCCGCTCGTCGGCCGCTCCAGGTTGACCAGCAGCTTCGCGAGGGTGGACTTCCCGCAGCCGGACTCGCCCACCACGCCCAGCGTCTCACCGGCGTAGAGGTCGAGGTCGACGCCGTCGACCGCCCTGACCGCCCCCACCTGCTTCCTGAACACGACGCCCCGGGTGAGCGGGTAGTGCTTGTGCAGGCCCCGCACCTCGATGATCGGCTCGGCCGGCCGGGTCGGTTCAGTCACGGAGGCACTCCCTCCAGAAGAAGCAGGCGCTCCCGCGCTCGCGGCTCACCCCGGCCAGCTCCGGTTCGGCCGTCCGGCACACGTCCCGGGCCATCGGGCAGCGGGGGTGGAAGGCGCACCCCGGCGGGACGGCCGTGAGGTTCGGTGGCAGGCCCCTGATGGCGTACAGCTCCTCGCCCTTGCGGTCCAGGCGGGGAATCGAGTCGAGCAGTCCGCGGGTGTACGGATGGGCCGGGGCCTTGTAGAGGTCGTGGACCGGGGCGGTCTCGACGATCCGGCCCGCGTACATCACGGCGATCCGGTCGGCGACGTCCGCGACGACGCCGAGGTCGTGGGTGATGAGGACCAGCCCCGTGCCGAGTTCGCTGCGCAGTTCGGCGAGGAGGTCCATCACCTGCGCCTGGACCGTCACGTCCAGGGCGGTCGTGGGTTCGTCCGCGATGATCAGGTCCGGCTCCAGCGACAGCGCCATGGCGATCATGATGCGCTGTCGCATCCCGCCGCTGAACTGGTGCGGGTACTGGCCGACCCGCTCCCGCGCGGCCGGGATGCGGACCCGGTCCATCAGCTCGACGGCCTTCGCCCGGGCGTCCTTCCGCGACATGCCGCGGTGCACGGTGAACATCTCGCCGAGCTGGTCGCCGACGGTCAGCACCGGGTTCAGCGACGACAGCGCGTCCTGGAAGATCATGGCCATCCGGGCACCGCGGATCCTCCGGCGCTCGTCCTCCTTCAGTCTCAGCAGGTCCCGCCCCCGGAAGAGGATCTCCCCGCCGGTGATCCGGCCGGGCGGGGTGTCGAGGATGCCCATGACGGCCTGGGCGGTGACGGACTTCCCCGACCCGGACTCGCCGAGCAGGGCGAGGGTCTCGCCCGCGGCGACGGACCAGGAGACGCCGTCGACGGCTCTGGCGGCCCCGTCCCGCGTGCGGAACTCCACGTGCAGGTCCCGGACTTCCAGCAGCGTGCCCGGACCCGCGGGCGGGGTGCCGGCCACGGGCGCGCGCGAGCCGGGGCCGCCGGGCGGGCTGCCCGGACCGCCGGGCGGGCTGCTCGGGCCGCGGGGCGGGGTACCCGGGCCGGGGGTCGTGGGGGGCGGGGTGCCGGGCCCTTCGGGCGGGGTGCCGGTGCTCATGGCGGTGCTCCTCAGCGCAGCTTGGGGTCGAGGGCGTCGCGCACCGCGTCGCCGAGCATGATGAACGCGAGCACGGTCACCGCGAGGGCGCCGGCCGGCCAGAGCAGCATGTGCGGGGCGTTGCGGATGTACGGGGACGCGGCGGAGATGTCGATTCCCCAGGACACCGCCGGCGGCCGCAGCCCGACCCCGAGGTACGAGAGGGTCGCCTCCAGCGAGATGTACGTACCGAGCGCGATGGTGGCCACGACGATCACCGGCGCGACGGCGTTCGGCATGACGTGCTTCAGCAGCAGCCGCGCGGGCGAGGCGCCGAGGGCCCGGGCGGCCTGCACATAGTCGTTCTGCTTGACGGTGATCACCGAACCGCGGGCGATCCGGGAGACCTGCGGCCAGCCCAGCAGCAGCATGAACCCGATCACCGGCCAGACGGTGTCGCTGGTGACGACGGACAGCAGCACCAGTCCGCCGAGTACGACCGGGATGGCGAAGAAGACGTCGGTCAGCCGGGACAGCAGGGCGTCCGGGACGCCGCCGAAGAAGCCGGCGAGCCCGCCGAGGACGGAGCCGGCGAGCGCCACGCCGAGGGTGGCGCAGACGCCGACGGTCACCGAGGTCCGGGCGCCGTGGACGGTCCGGGTGTAGACGTCGCAGCCCTGGCCGTCGAAGCCGAAGGGATGGCCGGGCCGGGAGCCCTGCTGCGCCCTGGCGAGGTCGCAGTCGAGGGGGTTGCCCGGGGCGATCAGCTGCGGCCAGACCGAGATGACGACGAGGAAGAGGATGACGAGGGCCGCGACGACGAAGACGGGGTTGCGGCGCAGATCGTGCCAGGCGTCGGACCACAGGCTGCGCGGCCTGCCGGCGGGGCCGGACCCGGGAGGGCCGGCGGGGGCCTGCTCCAGGGTCCCGCCCTCGGCGGTGGCGAGGTCCATGGCGCCGCCGCCACCGGTCGGCGCGATGGCCGCTCCGTCGTCGTACTGGGCCTCAGGCATAGCGGATCCTCGGGTCGAGTACGGCGTACAGCAGATCGACGAGCAGGTTCACCAGCAGGAACACCAGCACCAGCACCGTCACGAAGCCGACGACGGTCTGGGTGTTCTGGCGGAGGATGCCCTGGTACAGCTGGTAGCCGACGCCGTGGATGTTGAAGATCCGCTCGGTGACGATGGCGCCTCCCATCAGGGCGCCGACGTCGGCGCCGATGAAGGTGACGACCGGGATCAGTGAGTTGCGCAGCAGGTGGTGGGTCATGACGCGGCGGCGGGGCAGCCCCTTGGCGATGGCCGTGCGCACATAGTCGGCGCGGCGGTTCTCGGCGATGGAGGTCCTGGTCAGCCGGGTGACGTAGGCGAGCGAGACGGCGGCGAGGACGAGCCCGGGCACGATCAGTTCGTCGAGCGGGGCCTCGGCGGACACGGACGGCCGGATCCAGCCCCACTTCACCCCGAGCAGCAGTTGCAGCAGCAGTCCGGTGACGAAGGTCGGGACGGCGATCACGACCAGGGTGGCCAGCAGGACGCCGGTGTCGACGGGGCGGCCGCGGCGGAGCCCGGTGAGC
This sequence comes from Streptomyces spongiicola, assembly GCF_003122365.1. Taxonomy (NCBI): domain Bacteria; kingdom Bacillati; phylum Actinomycetota; class Actinomycetes; order Kitasatosporales; family Streptomycetaceae; genus Streptomyces; species Streptomyces spongiicola. The sequence continues at coordinate 5,137,942 of NZ_CP029254.1, read as the reverse complement.
ATGCCCAGGCCGACGCCGATGACGATCTCGAAGAGGATCGCGACCAGGGTGAGCCGGATGGTGACCGGGAAGGCGTCGGCCATCAGCTCGATGACCGGCTGCCCGTTGAAGGCGGTGCCGAAGTCCCCGGTGAAGACGTTGCCCATATAGGTCAGGTATTGCTGCCAGACGGGCTTGTCGAGGCCGAACTCCGCGCGCAGCCGGGCCGCGGTGGCCGGGTCGCACTCCCGCTCGCCGCAGAGCCCGGCGACGGGGTCGCCCATCACGTTGACCATCAGGAAGATCAGCAGGGTGGCTCCGGCGAACACCGGGATCATCTGGAGCAGACGCCGGGTCACATAACGTCCCATGATGCGCTCCACGGGTCCGGGCGGACAGGCAGGTGGTTGCGTGGGTGACTGGGTGACTGCCTGGCTGGGTGACTGCCTGGCTGTCTGGCTGTTTGCTTGTCTGTCTATCTGTCTGTCCGACTGGTCGGCCTGCCGGTCGGCCTGCCGACTGGGGTCAGCCGACGGTGATCTCTTCGTAGACGGGGACGCTGAACTGGTTCAGTGAGACGTTGGAGATCCGCTCGGAGTAGCCGGCGCTGCCGTTCTGGTACCAGAGCGGGATGGCGGCCATCTGGTCCCGTACGACGCCCTCCGCCCTCTTGAAGGTCTCGATCGCCTTGGCGGGGTCGGTCTCCGCGTTCGCCTGGTCGACCAGCCGGTCGAAGGTGCCGTTGCTCCACTCGCCGTCGTTGGAGGAGGCGTTGGTGTAGTAGAGCGGCTGGAGGAAGTTCTGGATGAGCGGGTAGTCCATCTGCCAGCCGGCCCGGAAGGGGCCGCTCATCTTCGCCTGCGTGATCTGGTTGCGGTAGTCGGCGAAGGTGCCGACGGGGTTGCCGACGCAGGCCCGGTCGTCGCCGAGCGCGTTGTTGACGGAGTTGCACACGGCGTCGACCCACTGCCGGTGGGAGCCGGTGTCGGCGTTGTAGGTGATCCGGAACCGGCCGCCCGGGATGCCGCCGCCCTCGGCGATCAGCTTCCTCGCCCGGGCGGGGTCGTAGGTGCAGTCGACGCCGCACAGCCCCTCGTCGTAGCCGCCGTCCGGGCCGAGCACGGGCGAGGTCCAGTCCTTGGCGGGGGTACGGGTCCGCTGGAAGATCGTTTCGGTGATCTGCTGCCGGTTGATGGCCATGGACAGGCCCCGGCGGACCTTCTCCTGACCGGGCTTGTTCCAGTCCGGGTCGTAGTAGGGGAAGGCGAGGGTCTGGATGATGCCGGCCGGAGCGTTGATGTACCGGTCGCCGAGGTCGGCCCTGACGTTGCGGAGCTGGGCCGCCGGCACGTCGTCGACCAGGTCGAGGTGCCCCGCCGTCAGATCCGTGTAGGCGGTGTTGCTGTCGGTGTAGACCCTGAGGTCGACGCCGCCGTTGCGCGCCTTGTCGTCGCCCGGATAGCCGTCCCAGCGGCGCAGGGACATCCGGGCGCCCCTGGTGTAGCTGTCGACGGCGTACGGTCCGTTGCCGACGGGGCGGGCCAGCCAGGCGTCGCGGTCGCTGAAGAAGCTGCTGGGCAGCGGCGCGAACGCGGCGTAGCCGAGGGTCTCCGGCCAGGTGGAGAACTTCTGGGCGAGTTCGACGGTGAAGGTCCGCTCGCCCGTCACCTTCAGTCCGGACATGGTCTGCGCGGTGGGCCGGCCGGAGGCGGGATGGACCTGGTCGTACCCTTTGATGTAGCCGAAGAAGTAGGCGTTGCGCTGGTTGTTCTCCAGGTGCGCGCCGTAGTTCCAGGCGTCGACGAACGACTTCGCGGTCACGGGCTCGCCGTCGGAGAAGGTCCAGCCGCTCTTCACGGTGACGGTGAAGTTGACGGAGTCGTCCGTGTCGATCCGCTCGGCGAGCATGTCCTGGGCCTCGCCGGTCCTCGGGTCGTAGCGCTTCAGGCCCCGGAAGATCATGTCGAGGACCTTGCCGCCCTGGACCTCGTTGGTGTTCGCCGGTTCCAGCGGGTTCTGGGGGTCGCCCCAGGAGGACGTGACGATCCCGTCGGGCCCGCCGGCCGGGGCCCCGCCGCCGCACGCGCCGGCCGCGAGGACGACGGCGGCCGCGCAGGCGGCCCGGGTGACGTGAGCGGCTCCGCGCATGGGGTGCCTCCGGATGATCGCGACTGCGGCCTGGGCACTTCATGTGTTGACGGCCGGAAGAGAAGCACACCTTGGCTTACGCTCAACGGGTGCATCGCCGGGCCGTACGGGCGCCTGTCCGATACGCCGAACGAGTCCACCGGTCACGGCAGCGGAGGTGCATCGCAGGTGCCAACGATCCTGCCGGACGTGGGCCGACTGCCGTCGCACCGGCAGCGTGGCGGGCTCGTGGTGCTAGCTTGATTCTGTCGGGGATCCTGGAGTTGCCGACGTCAGGTGCCCAGGGCTCGCCAGGACCTCAGCCGGGGTATCTCGCGCTGGTCGAGGTAGTGCTGGAAGGCGGTCGGTCGTCGGGCATGAGGGTTTCCTCAGCCGGTGGCAGTCCGCTGAGTCGCTCAATGTTGACGGCGATGGCCGTCAGGACGTGCTGGATATGTGCCTTCCCGGGTGAAGTCGGTGCGCTGCGTGGTGCGCTCGCGCACCAGTCCGGCGGTCTCCTTGAGACGCGCGGGCGTGAGTTCTCGGAGGCGGTCGGGACGGTCGCCTTCAGCGAGACGGTCACGGAAGTCGGCCAGCACGCTGTGGTGGAAGCCCGTTCGTCCAGCCCCATGGCCATGGCGTATGTGAAGTCGATGCGGCAGCGGACCACCTCGGCGGCCTGCCAGTCCGACAGGCCGAGCAGGAACTGAAGCACACAAACGGTGGCCAGCCGAGCAGGCGAGAGCCCCGGGCGGCCGTCGCGCGGGTACCAGTCGGCGAAGTCCTTGTCGCACCACAGACCACCCGGTCGTCGCGCACCCATATCGCCGTCGTTCCGGCCGGATTGCTCGCACCGCGCGATTTGCACGGTCAGAGGCGGAACGTGCTCACCGGAACGGGGGCGAAGAGACAACGGGCACCTCGACAACTGCGTCGGTCCTTGAACAGCGCCGAGCATGCCCGCTGATCATGCTGCCCCGCCGGGAATCCTCAAGATCCCCGACAGAATCAAGCCAGGCTGCTGAGCACAGCCAGATGCTGTGCACGATCCACCGGATGGCACACACCGAAGATAGTCCCCGCCGGGACCTGAGCCACCTCGGCAACGACTCGCCGTGCGGATGGCACGACTCGCGGCGCCCCGCAGCCCGAGAACGAACCCGCGCCGAAATACCCGGGTTATTCCCCCGCCGACAAGGCCACCCCACATCGCGCGCGGCCACTTCGGCGCCCTGCTCGTCCGCTATATCGCCGACGAGTGCACCCTATGAGTTTCTGATCAATACACGGGACGTAGCCCTACCCTGCGTTGGAGAAACGCGTAGGCCCCGTCGAGCATGTACGTGCAACGTCGCCCCTCACGACCACAACCGCATAACGCGCACTCGTCACGCACGGGGCTGGGAGAGCCGATGGGCGACAACCCCTCGGCTCAACCAGAGGCACTACCGCTCCAGGAGCCTGGAGCGGTAGCAACCCTTCGCCCCACGCGAGCCCTTGACTCGCCACCTGTCGGCCAGGCCGGTCCGGTGGCGCGAAGGGTCGATCCCTACGCTTTACCCGAGCAGTACGCCGTACTCCCGCCCGGGGTTCCGACGGAGAGGTACACCGTGCGCCCTTCGGGGATATCGAAGTCCACGCTCTTCGAGCTTCCGGAGCCGAGGTCGAACTCCCATGTCCTCTCGATCTTGGAGCCGCTTGCGGTTGCCCACTGGAGCTTGTAGCCCATCATGGCTCCCGACCAGTTACTGATGGACAGCTTTTCTCCGTTGCCCTTGAAGGACGCGCGAGCGGCCTTGGTGGAGTCGCTCGACCGCCAGATCGTCGCAACCATGTCGTGGGAGCCCGGGTCGCCGCTGGCCGCCCACTTGTCGCAGTCCACACTCCAGTAAGCGGCCGGGGCTGCCTGCGCCGCCCCGGGTACAGCAAGGACGAGCGCCGCGACAGCGGTGGACGTCAACCCCGCAATGCCCGCGAGGGAACTCTTCTTGTGAATGCTCATACCTGTACCATTCAGCCTCTCTGTGAAGAACAAGAGCTGAGCAGCAATACAGCAGCTCATATTCCTACCTGGAAGGGCCGACCCCCTACACGCAAGAGGTTTCGGGCCTCTACACACCCGCGAGCATACCCCGTCGCCACGATTGTCGATCAATAGGTTTTTTCGGGCATGGCTCGAAACCGACGATCCGTCGGGTCGGTATCCGTGGGCGAGGCCGCCACTGGCACCCCGAACGAGCGGGGCATCTCAGTACCACGGGAGGGGGGCGGGTGAATCCTGAGACGGGGAGCGGTTGGCAGATCCCACTCGCGGCCTGGCTACCGGCGCCCCCGCCCCGGGCAAGTTGGCGGTCTGAATTCCGGTCGACAGGCAATTCGCGATGCATTCGTGCACGGCACGTCTCCACTGACGCAGGGTCAGTCCCCGGATACGTATCAGACGCATGAGCGCCTTCGGATCGATCGGGATGCAGACCTTCCCGCCCTGGGCGGTTCGAGAGATCAGCCCAGGCACGTTCGTCGCAGAACGGTCTCGAGGCCAGCTTCACATCCTACCCCGAAGTGACTCGCGCCGGGCTGTCGCCCGTTCCGCGCACAGCGCCCTCCAGGGCCCGCCCTGAGGGGAGCCCTGGAGTTCAGCGTCCGGAGGGGTCGGCCGCGGTCTAACCCGCGTGCACGACGTCCTTTTCCTCGGCGAAGTGGCAGGCCGACTCGTGTGCGGCGGGAGTGTCCTGGCCCGCGAAGTACTCAGGAACGGCCAGCAGCGGCACCTCGGTGGCGCACTTCTCCTGAGCCTTCCAGCACCGGGTACGGAAGCGGCACCCCGACGGCGGGTTCGCCGGCGACGGGACGTCCCCCGAGAGGATGATCCGCTCCCGGCCATCGCGCGACGCGGGGTCGGGCACCGGCACCGCGGACAGCAGAGCCTGGGTGTACGGATGTGTCGGATGGTCGTAGATCTGCGTGTCCGTGCCGATCTCCGCCATCTGGCCCAGGTACATCACGCCGACACGGTCGGAGATGTGCCGGACGATGGACAGGTCGTGTGCGATGAAGACGTAGGAGAGGTTGAACTCGTCCTGAAGCCTCTTCATCAGGTTGATGACCTGCGCTTGGACGGAGACGTCGAGCGCCGACACCGGCTCGTCGCAGACGATGATCTCCGGGTTCAGCGCGAGGCCCCGGGCAATGCCGATGCGCTGCCGCTGACCGCCGGAGAACTGATGCGGGTACCGGTTGACGTACTCGGGGTTCAGGCCGACGACGTCCAGCAACTCCTGCACCTTGCGGCGCCGGTCGCCCTTGGGGGCCACCTCGGGGTGGATGTCGAAGGGCTCCCCGATGATGTCGCCGACCGTCATGCGGGGATTGAGCGAGGTGTACGGGTCCTGGAAGACCATCTGGATGTTCCGGCGGACGGCCTTCAGCGCACGCCCGGACAGTCGGGTGATGTCCTGCCCCTTGTAGAAGACCTCACCGGACGTGGCGGTCTCGAGCGACATCAGCAGTTTGGCGACGGTCGACTTGCCGCAACCGGACTCGCCGACGATGCCGAGGGTCTCGCCCTGGTGAAGATCGAACGAGACGCCGTCCACGGCCTTGACCGCACCGATCTTCTTCTTGAGCAGGATGCCCTGGGTCATCGGAAAGTGCTTGACCAGATTGCGTACCCGGAGGATCGGCTCGCCGCGGTCAGCCGACACGTCAAGGCCGACAGCGGCCCCCGCCTCGATGGCAGAGTCGCCCCTCCCGGTCTCGGTCGCGTTCGGCGTCGCGCCCACGGAGTCCGTGGTCGAGCCCTCGGCCGACGGGGCGGCCTTTCGGAGCTCAGCCATGGATCGTCTCCTTCCAGAAGTGGCACGCGCTTCCGCGGCCGGGGAGCTCGGCGCCGTCCTGCTCGGTCACCTGGTGCAGAGCCGGGACATCCGTGCGGCAGACGTCATCGGCCTTCGGGCAGCGCGGGTTGAACGCACAACCGGTCGGGATGCGCGTCAGGTTGGGCGGAAGGCCCTTGATCGCGTACAGCTCCTGGCCCTTCTGGTCCAGGCGGGGGATCGAGTCGAGCAGGCCCCGGGTGTACGGATGGGCCGGGCGCTTGTACAGCTCGTGGACCGGCGCGGTCTCGACGATCCGACCCGCGTACATCACCGCGATCTTGTCCGCGACGTCCGCGACCACACCGAGGTCGTGGGTGATCAGGATCAGGCCCATGTTGTACTCGGCCTGAAGCTCCGCCAGCAGATCCATGACCTGCGCCTGGACGGTCACGTCGAGCGCGGTGGTCGGCTCGTCGGCGATGATCAGATCCGGCTCCAGCGCGAGTGCCATGGCGATCATGATGCGCTGGCGCATACCGCCGGAAAACTGGTGCGGGTAGTCGCCGACCCTGGCCGCGGCTGCCGGGATCTTCACCCGGTCCATCAGCTCGATGGACTTGACCTTGGCTTCCTTCTTCGACAGACCCTCGTGCACCCTGAACATCTCACCGAGCTGGTAGCCCACCGACAGCACCGGATTCAGGGACGACAGTGCATCCTGGAAGATCATCGCGATCTTGCGGCCGCGGAGCGCACGGCGTTCCTCGGCGGACATCCTGAGCATGTCCTGCCCGCGGAAGCGGATCTCACCCTTGGGGATACGCCCCGGAGGCATGTCCAGGATGCCCATGACGGCCTGGGCCGTCACGGACTTGCCCGAGCCGGACTCGCCGAGCACGGCGAGCGTCTCACCGGCGCTGACGGAGTAGTTCACCCCGTTGACGGCCTTGGTGACGCCGTCCCGGGTGTGGAACTCCACATGCAGGTCGCGGACTTCGAGCAGCGGGCCTTCGTGCTGCCGACCGCCGCGGGGGGCGGGGACGTCCGCCGTTGTTTCGATGATGGTCATGTACGCCTCCCTCAGCGCAGCTTGGGGTCGAGGGCGTTGCGTACCGCATCGCCGAACATGAGGAACGCGAGCACCGTGATCGAGACCATCACCGAGGGGATGATCAGGACGTGGGGCGCGTTTCGGAGCTGCTCGCGTCCGCTGGAGACGTCGACGCCCCAGGACACGGTGGGCTCGGCCAGACCGACGCCGAGGAACGACAGCGTCGCCTCGGCCGCGATGTAGCCGCCCAGGGCGAGGGTGGCGACGACGATGATCGGGGCGAGGGCGTTGGGCAGGACGTGCCGGATCAGGATGCGGCTGGTGGAGGCGCCGAGCGCCTTGGCGGCCACCACGTAGTCGGCCTGCTTGATGTTGATGACCGCGCCGCGGGCGACACGGGCGATCACGGTCCAGCCGAGGAACACCAGGGCGAGGATGACCACCCAGATGGAGCGGTTCTCGAAGCCGGTCAGCACGACGAGCGCGCCCAGCAGGAACGGGATGCCCATGAAGATGTCGGTGACGCGCGACAGCAGCGAGTCGGTGAGGCCGCCGAAGTAGCCGGCCGCCATGCCGATGATGGTCCCGATGATCGTGACCAGCGCGGTGACGCCGACACCCACCATGATCGAGGCACGGGCGCCGTAGATGACCCGCGCGTAGATGGAACGCCCCTGGCCGTCGTAGCCGAACCAGTCCGGGGCGAAGAAGTGGCCCCAGTTGGGGTGCTGCAGGTAGTGGTTGGCCAGGTCGGCGTCACGCGGCGAGGCCGAGGTGAACAGGCCCGGGAAGGCCGAGATGGCCAGCAGCACCAGGATGAGCCCGGCGGAGATCAGGAACAGCGGGTTGCGGCGCAGGTCGCCCCAGGCGTCGGACCAGAGGCTGCGCGCCTTCTCCGGCTTGGCGGTCACGGCCGCGGGGGCGTCGTCCGGTGCGGTGGCGCTGACCTCGGTCTCGGCGGACACCGCGGTGGCTGCGGTCTTCTCAGGCATACCGGATCCTCGGGTCCAGGACCGCGTAGAGCAGGTCGACGAGCAGGCTGGCGAGCAGATAGACGAGGACGATCAGTGAGGCGATGCCGACGACGGTGGCGCCCTCGCGGCGGAACAGCGCCTCGTAGATGGCGTCACCGACACCCTGCACGTTGAAGATGCCCTCGGTGACGATCGCCCCGGCCATCAGGTTGCCGATGTCGGTACCGAGGAAGGTGACCACCGGGATGAGCGAGTTGCGCATCAGGTGGACGCCGACGATGCGGCGGCGCGGCAGGCCCTTGGCCACCGCGGTGCGCATGTAGTCGGCGCGCAGGTTCTCCGCCATCGACGTACGGGTCAGACGGGCCACGTAGGCCAGGGAGAGCGAGCCGAGGACGATCGCCGGCAGGAACAGGTCGCCGAAGCTCTCGGAGTCCTGCACGGTCGGGGTGGTCAGCCCCAGCTGGAACGCGAACAGGTACTGCATCAGATAGCCCAGCACGAAGGAGGGCATCGAGATCAGCACCAGGGTCAGGCCGAGGAGGCCGCGGTCGCGGACCGACTCGGGCCTCAGGCCCGCCACGATGCCGAGTCCGATACCGACGATCACCGTGAAGGCGAAGGCGAACAGCGTCAGCCGCACGGAGACGGGGAACGCCTGGCCGATGATCTCGGAGATGGGACGACCACTGCCGATCTCCGTACCGAAGTCGCCCTGCAGCAGGCCGGTCAGGTAGTTCACGTACTGCTGCCACAGGGGGAGGTCGAGACCGAGCTCGTGCCGCTTCGCCTCGAGGACGGCGGGGTCGAAAGCCTGGTCTCCCATGAGCGCTCTGACGGGGTCGCCGGGAAGCGCGTACATCATGGCGAAGATCAAAAAAGTTGACCCGATGAACACCGGGATCATCTGGAGCAGTCGTCGTGCGACGTAGCGCCCCATATGTGCCTCCGTGAGGGGTTTACCGGTCCGGGGGCGCTGATGCGCAGCACACACGCCCCGGACCACCGCCGCCGCCGGATGACCGACGGCGGCGGGTGATGGCCGAGTGGGGTTGGGACCCGTCAAGGGTTACTTGACGGTGACTCCGGTCAGCTCGAGGTCACCGTGGAAGTCGACCTCCACGTTGTCGACGCCCTTGCCGTGGCCACCGTTGATCCGGTAGTACCACAGCGGGATCGCCGGCATCTCCTCGAGCAGCTTCTTCTCGACCTCCTGGTAGCCCTTCACGGACTCCTCGAGGGAGTTGGCCTTGTCGGCCTCCGCCATCATCTTGTCGATGGCGGCGTTCTTGAAGCGACCGTTGTTCGCCTCGGCGCCGGAGTGGTAGAGCTCCTTGATGAAGTTCACGTTGACCGGGTAGTCGGCCACCCAGCCGCCGCGGTACATCGACTTCACCTGGTCGTTGTCGCGGGCCTCGAGGTCCGTGGCGAAGTCCGGCTTGGCGTCGCCGACGCAGTCGACACCGGTCGCGTTGCGGATGGACTCGCAGACGGCGGTCACCCACTCCTTGTGGCCACCGTCGGAGTTGTACTGGATGAGGACCTTGTTGCCCGGGACGCCGCCGCCCTCGGTCACCAGCTGCTTCGCCTTGGCCGGGTTGTACGTGAACACGTCGGTGCCCAGGTCCTGGTTGCCCTTGACCTGCGGCGGCACGAAGCTCGTCGCGGGGGTGCGGGTGCTGTTCAGGACGGTCTTGGTGATCGTCTCACGGTCGATCGCCATGGACAGACCCTGGCGCACCTTCGGGTCCATGTCCTTGAACGTCGAGGTGTAGAACGCCGGGACGAGGGTCTGGATCGCCGCGTACGGCTGCTCGATGGCGCCCTCGCCGAGGTCCTGCTTGTACTTCGGCAGGTCGGTCGGGCCGACCTGGCGGATGATGTCCAGGTTGCCGGAGACGACGTCCTGGTACGCGGCCTCGACGGTCGCGTAGTTCTTGAACTGGATGCCCTTGTTCTTCGCCTTGTTGGGGCCCTGGTAGTCAGGGTTGGCCGCAACCTGGATCAGCTTCTTGTGGGTCCACTTCTCGAACTTGTACGGACCGTTGCCGATCGGCTTCTTGCCGAACGCCTTCGGGTCGTCGTAGAAGACCTTCGGCAGCGGGGCGAAGGTGGCATAGCCCAGCTTGTAGTTGAAGTACGGGACCTTCTCGGTCAGCGTAATGGTGAAGGTGGTGTCGTCCACGACCTTCAGACCCGACATCTTGTCGGCCTTCGGCTCACCCTTCTCGGGGTGGACGTCGGCGTAGCCGGCGATGTCCGAGAACCAGAAGCTGTTCTGCTGCTGGTTCTTGACGTTGGCGTACCAGTTCCACGCGTCGACGTAGGACTGCGCGGTGACGGCCTCGCCGTTGTGGAACTTCCAGCCGGACTTCAGCTTGACGGTCCAGGTCTTCGAGTCGGTAGTGGTGACGGACTCGGCGTTCGTGTAGACGATCTCGCCCTTGGAGTCGAAGTCCAGCAGCTGAGTGAAGAGCGACTGGATGACGTAGGAGCCGAGGCTCTCGTTGGTGTCGGCCGGGATCAGCGGCTTCTGCGGCTCGCCGACGTCGATCGAGACGTAGCCCTCGGGCTTGCCCGACGGGCTCTTCTTGCCCTCGTCACCACTGCCACCGCCACAGGCGGTGGCCGCCATCGCGACGACGATCGCACCGGCCACCCACTTGGCGCTCTTGGCACCGCGCATGGGTTCCTCCTCATGAGTCCACTAGTCACTACAAGAAGGGCACTCTGTCTACGCGCGCTGACACCCCTGACAGCGCGCCCGTCAAGTACCGCGAGTGTGCTCGTGAGCCGGCGCTCCCCACCGCGCTTGACCCATTGACCCGAGCTCAACGGAGCCAACTATTAAGGAGGCGAGGGCCGTAAACCACACTTAAAGGGTCTCGTTTTGACAACATCGGCGGAGTCGGTCGGCCCGAAATCCGGACAAAGCGATCAGAGACAGACACCCGCGAAACGGACCCTTGACACAAGTTCCGGGGAACGGCATCCGATAAACGAACGCGACAGCCAGAGCCGGTGGCCGAAATGAGGTTGACGAGAGGCCCGGCACTCCTCCGTGTCCGGGGGAGCCGGGCCTCTGCCGAGGAGGTGGCGCGGTTCAGCCGTGCTTGGCACGCGAGGCGGCGCGGGCACGCTCGCGGGCGTCCAGGTTGACCTTGCGGATGCGCACGGCCTCCGGGGTCACCTCGACGCACTCGTCGTCGCGGCAGAACTCCAGCGACTGCTCCAGCGACAGCTTGCGCGGCGGCACGATGGACTCCGCGACATCGGCCGTGGAGGAGCGCATGTTCGTGAGCTTCTTCTCCTTGGTGATGTTCACGTCCATGTCGTCGGAGCGGGAGTTCTCGCCGACGATCATGCCCTCGTAGACCTCGGTGCCCGGCTCGACGAAGAGCACACCGCGCTCCTGGAGGTTGGTCATGGCGAAGGCGGTGACGGCACCGGACCGGTCCGCGACCAGCGAGCCGTTGTTGCGGGTCTGCAGGTTGCCGAACCACGGCTCGTGGCCCTCGTGGATCGAGTGGGCGATCCCGGTGCCGCGGGTGTTGGTCAGGAACTCGGTACGGAAGCCGATCAGGCCGCGGGACGGCACCACGAACTCCATGCGGACCCAGCCGGAGCCGTGGTTGGACATGTTGTCCATACGGCCCTTGCGCACGCCCATGAGCTGGGTGACGGCGCCCATGTGCTCCTCGGGCACGTCGATGGTCATGCGCTCGACCGGCTCGTGCAGCCTGCCGTCGACCTCCTTGGTGACCACCTGGGGCTTGCCTATGGTCAGCTCGAAGCCCTCCCGGCGCATGGTCTCGACGAGGATCGCCAGGGCCAGCTCGCCGCGGCCCTGGACCTCCCAGGCGTCGGGGCGCTCGGTGTCGAGGACCCGCAGCGAGACGTTGCCGATCAGCTCCCGGTCGAGGCGGTCCTTGACCTGGCGGGCGGTGACCTTGCGGTCCTTGACACCGCCCTTGTTGTCCGCGCCCTTGCCGGTGGCGCCCCGGCCCACGAGAGGGGAGGTGTTGGTGCCGATGGTCATGGAGATCGCCGGCTCGTCGACCGTGATCAGCGGCAGCGCAACCGGGTTCTCCGGGTCGGCCAGGGTCTCGCCGATCATGATGTCGGGAATGCCGGCGACGGCGCAGATGTCACCGGGGCCCGCGACCTCGGCGGGCTTGCGGGTGAGCGCCTCGGTCATCATCAGCTCGGAGATGCGGACGCCGGCGACCGAGCCGTCGCGCTTGATCCACGCCACCGTCTGGCCCTTGCGGAGTTCGCCCTGCTCGACGCGGAGCAGCGCGATGCGGCCGAGGAAGTTGTCGGCGTCGAGGTTGGTGACGTGGGCCTGGAGGGGAGCGCCCTCGTCGTACGTCGGGGCCGGGATGTGCGCCAGGATGGTGGAGAAGAACGGCTCCAGGCTCTCGCTGTCGGCCGGGACGGTGCCGTCCTCCGGCTTGGTCAGCGACGCGACGCCGTCACGGCCGCAGGCGTAGACGATCGGGAACTCGATCTGGTCCTCGTCGGCGTCCAGGTCGAGGAACAGGTCGTAGGTCTCGTTGACGACCTCGTCGATCCGGGAGTCCGGGCGGTCGGTCTTGTTGATGCACAGGATGACCGGCATCCGCCGCTGGAGCGCCTTGCGGAGCACGAAACGCGTCTGCGGGAGCGGGCCCTCGGAGGCGTCCACCAGCAGCACCACGCCGTCGACCATCGACAGACCCCGCTCGACCTCGCCGCCGAAGTCGGCGTGGCCGGGGGTGTCGATGATGTTGATGGTGATGGGCGACCCACCGTCCTTGGGGTGGTACTTCACCGCCGTGTTCTTCGCGAGGATCGTGATGCCCTTCTCACGCTCCAGGTCGTTCGAGTCCATGACCCGGTCGTCGACGGAGTCGAGCTGGTGCGCGGCGAAGGCTCCGGCCTGCTTCAGCATGGCGTCGACTATGGTCGTCTTGCCGTGGTCGACGTGGGCGACGATGGCGACGTTGCGGATGTCGTGGCGCGTGGGCATGGGTGGCTTGCGCTTCTCTCGGGTCGTGGGATGCGGCGTCTGTTTCCTCTTACGCCCGCCGGGCGGACGCGCCACGGCTGTGTCCATGGTACGGGGCCACCGCGCAAGGGGCTTCCCGGGCCGATCCGACCCGGCACGACCTTGCCCGCCGGGACCTCCGGCACGCAAGGGACTTGAGCGGCATCTGAGGTCCGGCTCACCGGAGCGGAGGGTTCCGCAACGGGTGCGGCAGACCGCGCGACGCGCGCTTCCGACTCCCCGCACGCGCAACCGGGCACCCGGGGCCGCCCCGGGGCCCGGCCCGCACGGAGCCGGCCGCACCCGGCGGCGCCGGGCACCGGGACTTCCCCTACGGGTCCGCACGGAGCCGACCCCGGGCCTGACCCGACCCGACCCGACCCGACCCGACCCGACCGGCGGAGCGTGACCCTCCGCTCCCGTCGGTGGACGGTGGGGCGGTCAAGGAGCGGCCACGGGCGGGCTCGGCCCCGCACCCGCCGGCCGGCCGGCTCCTCGCCGCGCGGCGGGCAGCCACTCGCTCAGTCCCGCTCCGCCCCGTGCGCCGGCTCCGCCTTCACAAAGCCGATGTCCTGGTAGCGCGGTGCCGAGAAGCCGAAGGCGCCCGCGTTGACCAGGCCGTACTTCACGGCCACCAGCTCCGGACGCTGGTAGAGGGGGATGGAGGCCGCCGCGGCCCAGATCCGGGAGTCGACCTGCTTCATCAGATCGCGGGCCTTCCTCTCGTCCAGCTCGGAGACGGCTTCGTCGAAGAGCTGGTCGATACGGTCCGTACCGACCCGGGTGTAGTTCTGCTCCACCAGCAGCGACCCGTCCGTCGCGGGCTGCGGCTTGGCGTAGATCGGGCGGGCGTCGGTCGCCGGGTAGGCCGTCGCCGGCCAGGACCAGAGGGCGAGGTCGTAGTGCCCCGAGGCGATGTGGTCCCTGAAGAAGGACTCGTCCGCGACCTTCCGCACCTCCGTACTGATCCCGATCCGGTCCAGCATCGTGCGGATGCGGTCCGCGACCGTGCGCAGCGGTTCGGATCCCGGGCCCGAGGGGAGGACGAAGCGCAGGCTGAGCGGCTGGCCGTCCTTGCCGAGCGGTCCCGCGACCGGGTTCCGGCCCGGGGCCCTGGTGCCGACCGGCGCATAGGCGCCCGGGACTCCGCCTTCCCTCCCGTACGCCTCGGGCATCGCCTTGTCCCCGTCGCTGCCGGCGGGAAGCGCCATGGGACCGCGGGCGCCCGGCTTGTCGTCACCCCCGGTGCCGGGGGCGGCCGCGGGGGGCACGGGGGCCGCGTGGGCCGCGGGGGGCTGGGCAACCGCTGACGGGCTCTGCGCACCGGGCGCCTGCGGCGCCGGACTCCCCGCCACCGGGCCACTCACCGCCGGACCACCCGCGGGGCTCCCCGCCACCGGACTTCCGGCCGCCGGACTCCCCGCCACCGGGCTCCCGGCCGCCGGACTCCCCGCCACCGGGCTCCCGGCCGCCGGACTCCCGGCCGCGGGGGTCTGCTCGGGGCCCGCCTTCGTACCGGAATCCGCCGCCCGGGCGCCCTCCGGGGTCCAGCCCGCGTCGGCGAGCAGTGCCTGGGCCTCCTCGGTGTCCTGCCCGCCGAGCGCACCGCTGCTGTCCGCGTAGGCGGGCTGCCCGGCGAGCGCCAGATGGCTGCCGACGGGCTTCGCGGGCAGTCCGAGCGGCTTCAGCACGGTCTCGGCGAGCGCCCGGCGGTCCAGCGCCCGTGCCACGGCACGCCGTACCCGCTCGTCCGCGAGCGGTCCGGACTCCCCGTTGAGGGCGAGCTGGGTGTAGGCGGGCTCCAGGGACTTGCGGACCACGAATCCGCGCAGCCCGGTCTGATCGCTGCTGAACCCCGCCGGCCCGGCGTCGCCGCGCTCCCGCGCGATCGGCCCGCTGCCCCCGTCCGCGGTCTGCCCGGATCCTCCGGCGGAACGTTCCCGCTCCGGGCCGCCGCCGGATTCCCCGGCCGCCGCGGAAGCCGCCCCCGGACCGCTTCCGCCACTCCCGCCACTCCCGTCGCTCCCGTCGCTCGGGTCCTCATGCGCCACCGCGATACGGTCCGCGACGCCCCGGTCGATCTCGGCCAGATCGACGTCGCCCGTGGCGAGCGCCGCCGCGCGCCGGTCGCGCGGCACGGCCCGCAGCACGATCGAGTCGAGCTTGGCCGGATCCCCCCACCAGCGCGGGTTGCGGACGAGGGTGACGGTGCCGCCCTCACCGTCGACCTTCTGCAGGGCGAACGGCCCCGCGGTCACGGGGAGTTCCGAGCGGGCCCCGTCGTTGAAGGACGCCGGGGTGCCCATCGTCTCCTTCGGGTAGAGCGGGGAGAACAGCGAGCGCCAGTCGGCGTACGGCCTGGCGAAGGTGACCCGGACCTCCAGGTCGCTCTTGCCCCGTTCGATCTTCTCGATCCGCTCGTAGCCGGCGTTGCGCGCGGTCCAGTACGCCGTGTCCCTGCCGCTGAGCGCCCGCCACTGGGCGACGAAGTCCGGTGCGCCGATCTCCCTCCCGTCCGTCCAGACCGCCTCCTGGTTGAGCTTGTAGAGGACGACCTGCTTGGGCTCGCGGTCGACGAGTTCGGCCGATTCCAGATAGTCGGGGTTGAGCTGCGGGCGGCCTCGCCGGTCCAGCGTGAAGAGGGTGGGGAGGACGGCTCCGGCGACCCGGCTGGTGGCGCTGTCCGCGTCG
Source organism: Streptomyces spongiicola (assembly GCF_003122365.1). Taxonomy (NCBI): domain Bacteria; kingdom Bacillati; phylum Actinomycetota; class Actinomycetes; order Kitasatosporales; family Streptomycetaceae; genus Streptomyces; species Streptomyces spongiicola. Next base: position 5,122,273 of record NZ_CP029254.1, on the reverse strand, counting down.
GCCTGGAACGCGTTGAGTGTGGTGGGTACGGAGTCGACGGCCCATCGCAGGGTGCCGCCCTTCTCCACCCGGTCGCGCCCGGTGTGGCCGATGTCCGAGGGGACCGCCACGGCGTCGGAGCGGCCTGCCCCGGACGTGCAGCCGGCCAGCACCGGCAGCACCAGCACGCCGCTGGTGAGGAGCGCCACCGAGCGCAGGGTGCGGGCGCGGCCGGGAAGGACACGGCCGGGAAGGGCACCGGGGGTGCGCAGGCGCGGCGTACGGGAGCATGTCCTCCCGCGCGGGGCGTCGACCTCGGACATGACATATACCCCTTCGTCCGGTTGACCGGGCATCCGGTGGATTCTGGCGATGATCACACCTATTGCGCCTCCACTGAAAAGGACGGAGGGCGGGGAGCGGCGCCGACACGGCGGAGCGGTCCGAAAACCCCACCCACACGGCCCAGCGGAGAGCCCCTAACGGGTGGCGCGTACCGCGAATGGGTGCACGCACCCTTCACAAGCGGGGACGTGACGCGCGACACTCGCAGGCGCACACAGCCCTCTGGGGGACCACCCCAGACACCCGCATGCCACCGCGACCGCGGAAGTGAGGGCAGTTCATGTCCCTGCAGGACGAGTTGACGGACGTCAAGCGCCGTCTCGACGACCTGACCCGCACGGTCGAACGGCTGGAGCGGAGCCTCGCGCCCAAGCGCGGGGACGCATCCCGGACCCAGCCGGCCGACCGCCCGAGAGACCTGGTCACCATTCCCGACACCCCGTACGACAGTTCGCTGTGGACGGACTCGGACGACGAAGGCCTGGGTGCGCGCGACCGGCACGCGCCCTAGGAGCTTCGTTGGCCACAGGCACCGAACCTCGTACCGACACAGGCGTACGCGGCGCCACGCGCGCCGCCATCGCCGCCCGCCACCTCAGGACCGACCGGTGGTGGCTCGCGCCCGCCGCGACCGCCGGCGGCCTGCTCGCCTTCATCGTCTACTCGACGTGGCGGGCCTTCGCGAACAGCGACTACTACGCGGCGCCCTATGTCTCGCCGTTCTACTCGCCCTGTCTCGCCGAGAACTGCGTACCCATGAAGGGCGGGCCCAACTGGGAGGTCTTCGGCAGCTGGTGGAGTCTGTCCCCCGCCCTGCTGATCCTGGTCTTCCCGCTGGGTTTCCGGCTGACCTGCTACTACTACCGCAAGGCCTACTACCGCGGCTTCTGGGCCTCGCCGCCGGCCTGCGCGGTCGCCGAGCCGCACACGAAGTACACGGGCGAGACCCGCTTCCCGCTGATCCTGCAGAACATCCACCGCTACTTCTTCTACGCGGCGCTGCCGGTGGCGGTCATCCTCACCTACGACACGGCCCTCGCCTTCCGCGACGAGGACTACGCCTGGGGCCATATGGGCCTGGGCACCCTGGTCTTCCTCGTGAACATCGTGCTGATCTGGGCGTACACCCTGTCCTGCCACTCCTGCCGGCACATCATCGGCGGCCGGCTGCGGCACTTCTCCAGGCACCCGGTGCGCTATCGGATGTGGGGTCTCGTCGGCAAGCTGAATGAGCGTCACATGCTGCTCGCCTGGGCTTCGTTGATCAGCGTGGCGGTGGCCGACTTCTACGTCTACCTGCTCGCCTCCGGCGCCTTCGCCGATCCGCGCTTCTTCTAGGGGAAAGGTGCTGAACCATGACTGAGCTCGAACGGCAGCAGTGGGACGTTGTCGTCGTGGGCGCGGGTGGTGCGGGGCTCCGGGCCGCCATCGAGGCGCGCGAGGCGGGCGCTCGTACGGCCGTCATCTGCAAGTCCCTGTTCGGCAAGGCTCACACCGTGATGGCGGAGGGCGGGATCGCCGCCTCCATGGGCAATGTGAACCCCCGCGACAACTGGCAGGTCCACTTCCGCGACACCATGCGCGGCGGCAAGTTCCTCAACCAGTGGCGGATGGCCGAGCTGCACGCCCAGGAGGCCCCCGACCGGGTCTGGGAACTGGAGACCTGGGGCGCGCTCTTCGACCGCACCGGGGACGGGAAGATCTCACAGCGCAACTTCGGCGGCCACGAGTACCCGCGGCTGGCGCACGTCGGCGACCGGACCGGGCTGGAGCTGATCCGGACCCTCCAGCAGAAGATCGTCTCGCTCCAGCAGGAGGACGAGCGGGAGTCCGGCGACTACGAGGCCCGGCTGAAGGTCTTCCAGGAGTGCACGGTGACCCGGGTGCTCAAGGACGGCGACCGGGTCGCGGGCGCGTTCTGCTACGAGCGCGAGTCCGGCCGCTTCTTCGTGCTCGAGGCGCCGGCCGTCGTCCTGGCCACCGGAGGCATCGGCAAGTCCTTCAAGGTGACCTCCAACTCCTGGGAGTACACCGGCGACGGGCACGCGCTGGCGCTGCTGGCCGGGGCACCGCTGCTGAACATGGAGTTCGTGCAGTTCCACCCGACCGGGATGGTCTGGCCGCCCTCGGTGAAGGGCATCCTCGTCACCGAGTCGGTGCGCGGCGACGGCGGGGTGCTGCGCAACTCCGAGGGCAGGCGCTTCATGTTCGACTACGTCCCCGACGTCTTCAAGGAGAAGTACGCGGAGTCGGAGGAGGAGGGCGACCGCTGGTACGAGGACCCGGACGGCAACCGGCGTCCCCCCGAGCTGCTCCCCCGCGACGAGGTCGCCCGGGCCATCAACGCCGAGGTGAAGGCGGGCCGCGGCTCACCGCACGGCGGGGTGTTCCTGGACGTCTCGACCCGGATGCCGGCCGAGGTGATCAGGCGCCGACTGCCGTCCATGTACCACCAGTTCAAGGAGCTGGCGGACGTGGACATCACCGCGGAGGCCATGGAGGTCGGGCCGACCTGCCATTATGTGATGGGCGGGATCGCGGTCGACTCGGACACGGCTGCCGCGGCCGGTGTCCCGGGCCTGTACGCCGCGGGCGAGGTCGCCGGCGGTATGCACGGCTCCAACCGACTGGGCGGCAACTCGCTCTCGGACCTGCTGGTCTTCGGCCGGCGCGCCGGACTGCACGCCGCCGAGTACGCCGCGGACCTCGACGGGCGGCTGCCCGCCGTGGCCGAGGAGCAGATCGACGCGGCCGCGGCGGAGGCGCTGCGGCCGTTCAGCGCCGGGGCCCCCGAGCCGGACACCCCGCCGGAGAACCCGTACACGCTCCACCAGGAACTCCAGCAGACGATGAACGACCTCGTCGGCATCATCCGGCGGGAGGCCGAGATGGCGCAGGCGCTGAAGAGGCTCGCCGACCTCCGGGTCCGGGCCCGGCGGGCGGGCGTGGAGGGCCACCGCCAGTTCAACCCAGGCTGGCATCTCGCCCTGGACCTGCGCAACATGCTGCTGGTCAGCGAGTGCGTCGCCCGTTCCGCGCTGGAGCGCACCGAGAGCCGCGGCGGCCACACCCGCGAGGACAACCCCGCCATGGAGCGGGAGTGGCGCCGGATCAATCTGCTGTGCCGGCTCGCCGACCGCTCCGCGTCCTTCGGGCCGGTGGAGCCCGGCGCACCGCCGGCCGACCCGGTACGCGGCCAGATCGACCTCGCGCGGAAGACCGCCGCGCCCATCCGCCCCGACCTGCTCGCCCTCTTCGAGAAGGAGGAGCTGGTCAAGTACCTCGCCGAAGAGGAGCTGTACGAATGAGCACGTACGACGCTCGGTTCAGGGTCTGGCGGGGCGACGGGGGCGGTGGGGGCCTCGAGGACTTCACGGTCGAGGTCCACGAGGGCGAGGTCGTCCTCGACATCATCCACCGGTTGCAGGCGACCCAGGCCCCGGACCTCGCGGTGCGCTGGAACTGCAAGGCCGGCAAGTGCGGCTCGTGCAGCGCGGAGGTCAACGGCCGGCCCCGGCTGATGTGCATGACCCGGATGTCGGTCTTCGACCGTGACGACACCGTCACGGTCACCCCGATGCGCGCCTTCCCGGTGGTGCGGGACCTGGTCACGGACGTGTCGTTCAACTACGCCAAGGCCCGTGAGGTGCCGTCCTTCGTGCCACCGCAGGGCGTCGCGGCGGGCGAGTACCGGATGCAGCAGATCGATGTGGACCGCTCACAGGAGTTCCGCAAGTGCATCGAGTGCTTCCTGTGCCAGGACACCTGCCATGTGGTGCGTGACCACGAGGAGAACAAGGCGGCGTTCGCCGGGCCGCGCTTCCTGATGCGCGTGGCCGAACTCGACATGCACCCGCTGGACGCGGCGGCCGAGTCCGGCCTCGACCGCAGGCGGACGGCCCAGGACGAGCACGGTCTGGGCTACTGCAACATCACCAAGTGCTGCACGGAGGTGTGCCCCGAGGGCATCCACATCACGGACAACGCGCTGATCCCGCTCAAGGAGCGCGCGGTCGACCGGAAGTACGACCCGCTGGTGTGGCTGGGCAGCAAGATCCGCCGCCGCGGGGAGCACACCGGATAGCGGGCTCCGCCCGTCCGTGCCCGGGCGTCCGCGTCCGGGCACGGACGGGCCTCCGGGCACGGGCACGGGCGTCCGGGCACGGACGGGCGCGCCGCGGGGCGGGCGTCCGCGCCACGCACCGGCGTCCGCGTCACGCACCGGCGTCGGCGCTTCGCGGGGCGGCCCGGACGCCGCGGACGGGCCGCCCCGCCGCGGCTCAGAACATGCTCAGCAGTTGCTCCACGCTGGGCTCCGCCGCGGAGTCCCCGTCAGGCAGCGCGAGTTCGAACCACACCGTCTTGCCCCGGGGGGTGCGGCGCGAGCCCCATGCGGCGCTCAGCAGGCCGACCAGTTGCAGCCCCCGCCCGCCCTCGTCGGTGTCCCGGGCCCGCCTGCGCCGCGGCTGTACGAGGCCGGCGTCCCACACCTCGCAGACGAGGGTGCGGTCGCGCAGCAGCCGCAGCCGGATCTCGCCCTCGCCGTACCGCAAGGCGTTGGTGACCAGCTCGCTGACGAGCAGTTCGACCGTGTCCACGAGCGGGTCGAGGTCCCAGGCGCTGAGCTGCGCCCGGGCCAGCTCGCGGGCGCGGCCGACCGACCGGGGTTCGCGCGGCAGCCGCCAGTCCCCCACGGCCTCGGCCGCCAGGCCCTGGATGCGGGCCATCAGCAGCGCGATGTCGTCCTCGCCGTGCCGGGTGTCGAGGGTGGCGAGCACATGGTCGCAGACGTCCTCGAGCGAACGGGAGCGGGATCCGCCGTCGGGGGGGACGGGCGTCCCGCCGTGCGGTGCCCCGGCGGGACCGCCGGGTGCACGGGGTTCCGGCGGGCGGGCCGGCGCGGTCAGGGCGCGGCGGAAGGCACCGAGCCCCTCGTCCAGCGGATGGTCGCGCGACTCGACGAGCCCGTCGGTGTACAGCGCGAGCAGCGCGCCCTCCGGCAGCTCGACCTGGACCTCCTCGAAGGGTTCGCCGCCGACCCCGAGGGGCATCCCGGGCGGCACGTCGAGCATCAGCGCCTCCTCGCCCGGCTCGACGAGCACCGGAGGCAGATGGCCCGCGTTGGCGAAGGTGCAGCGCCGGGTCACCGGGTCGTAGACGGCGTAGACGCAGGTCGCCAGGTAGACCTCGGAGAGCTCGGGCCCGCGGGACTTGTGGACGACCCTGGAAGCCTGCTGCGCGCCGCTGGGCGCGCCGAGGCCGCGGGCGATCTCGTCGAGCGCCGAGAGCACCTCCGCGGGCTCCAGGTCCAGCAGCGCCAGCGTCCTCACCGCGGTGCGGAGTTCGCCCATGGCGACGGCGGCGCGCAGCCCCCGCCCCATGACGTCGCCGACCACGAGTGCGGTGCGGTGGCCCGGGAGTTCGATGACGTCGAACCAGTCGCCGCCGACCTCGGTGGCGGTGTTGCCCGGGAGGTAGCGGCAGGCGATGTCGAGACCGGCGGCCTCCGGGTCGCCGGGCGGCAGCAGGCTGCGCTGGAGGATGAGTGCGCGCTCGTGCTCGCGGCGGTAGAGGCGGGCGTTGTCGATGCAGACCGCGGCACGTGCGGCCAGCTCGACGGCGAGCGCCCGGTCCCGTTCGCCGAAGGGTTCGCTGCCCTTGGCCCGGGAGAACCGGGCGAGGCCCACGACCGTGTCGTGGGCGACCATCGGCACGGCCAGCGTGGACTGGACGAGACTGCCGTCCTCGCCGGGGATGAGGCGGACCCTGGCCGTGCGAAGCGCGTCGGCGCAGGCGGAGCTGAAGGGGTAGTGGTGCACCGCGCCGACCTCTGGGCCCGCCGGAACGCCCGCCCCGGAGGCGGCGCCGAGCAGGGCGTCGGAGACGGTGCTGGCGAAGGCGACCCTGCGCAGTTCCGCGCTGCCGCCGTAGCTCTCCGGGGCCGGGCCCCAGCGCCCCGGCGGGGCCTCGTCGCCCGTGAGCAGCCCCTGGTAGAGGTCCACGGAGGCGAGGTCGCAGAAGCCGGGGACGGCGACGTCCAGCAGTTCGCGCGCGGTGGTCTCGAGGTCGAGGGAGTTGCCGATCCGGGCGCTTGCCTCGTTGAGCAGCGCGAGGTTGCGGCGGGCGCTCGCGGCCTCACGCGCGGCAATCTGACGGCGCGTCACATCGACGCCCAGCCCCGCGACCCCCACGGGCCGGCCGGAACCGCTGTGCACGCGGTAGAGGTTGACGGACCAGTGCCGCCGGTCGGAGGCGCCCGGGGCGCTGCCGACGATCTGGAGTTCGGTGACGGGCTGCCCCGTCTCCAGGACCCGCTGGAGGGCCGCGGTCATCCGATCCGCCTCGGGGCGGGAGAGGTAGTCGTGTACGGTCCGGCCCCGGTGGTCCTCCGCGCATCCGCCGAAGACGGTCGCGAAACGCTCGTTGGCCCGCAGCACGGTCAGGTCGGGGTCGAACAGAAGAAAGCCAAATGGAGATTGACCGAAAATCGCCTGCGAGGCGGCGAGGTCCGTCTCGATCCGCCGTAGGGCGCGTACGTCGACGACGATACAAAGCGCGGCACGCTCGCCGTTCTCCGTCTCACTCGGCATGACGTACACCTCGGCCAGCCCGTGCGCGCCGCGCTCACCGGGCAGGCGGAAGGGAACGAGGCCGGTCCACTCCTTGCCGTCCAGGATCTCGGCGATCCTGCGGTGACTCCGGGGGCGGAGTTCCGGGGGGATGAAGACGACGACGGGGTCCTTGCCCCTGACGTCCTCGGCGGCGATGCCGAACTGCTCGGCGGCCCGGCGGCTCCACTGGTCGACCAGCCCGTCGGGACCGATCGAGAACGACGCGACCTTGATGTAGTCGTAGATGGAGCCGGGCGGACTGCTCTGCCACACCACGCCGCTCGCCGTCTCAGGTATCTCGCTCACGCGACCGTCCCCTCCAGCTCACCGCACCGGACCGGCCATGCCCGCAGTATTCAGCACTACGGCGCCTGGCGGCACGGCGTTCACGATCACAGCACGGTCTCGTTCGATTCGAGCCGGGCCCGCGGTGATCGTCGTCCCCCCACACTCCTAACCAGGCACGGGCAGCTCGAACCACACGGTCTTACCCGTTCTGCCTCGTCGCGTCCCCCAGCGGCGGGCCGCACAGGCCACCAGTTGCAGCCCCCGCCCACCTTCGTCATCGGGCCCGGCAAGACGCTCCCGGGGTGGATCCGGAAGCGGATCGGAGACCTCCACGACCAGCGCCGGGGACCGCGGCGGGGCGGTCCCGTCGACGGCCGGCCGGATCAGGCGCACCCCGATGGGTCCGGAGGTGTACCGGAGGGAATTGGTCACGAGCTCACTGACCAGGAGTACCGTCACATCGACCACGGCGGGACCGAAACCCCACTGCCGCAGGGCGTCGCCGACGGCGTGGCGGGCGGAGCGCACGGAGTCCGGCTCGGCAGGGAAGGTCCACTCGGCGCATGCGCCTTCGGTGTGGATCACGCAGACCACTTCCCGGACCTGCCACGGAGTCCCGCCCTCTTCGGGGCGGCAATCAGGACATACCCGATATTTGGCATGACGTACCCCCAAGGGGGGCGCGTGATGGCACGAAGAGCGCGGGATTCCAGCCGCCTCAGCCGCCTGCGCCTCCCGGGCTCTCCCGCGGCAGCCGGCGTGCGACCTCCCGGACCGCGGGGAGGTCCTGGGGCAGCCAGTCCACCGCGTCCAGTTCGTCGACCGCGAGCCAGCGCAGCTCGTCATGGTCCTCCAGCGGGCGCGGCTGACCCGAGATCAGCCGCGCCGTCCAGACCTGGAGCACACAGCCGGGGCCGACCGGCCACTCGCCGGGCACGCGCTCGACCGGCTCGGCCTCCACACCCAGCTCCTCGCGCAGTTCGCGAACGAGGGCCTGCTCGGGCGACTCACCGGGTTCGAGCTTGCCGCCGGGCAGCTCCCAGCGTCCGGCGAACTCGGGCGGCGCACTGCGGCGAGCGGCGAGCAACCGCCCCCGGTCGTACAGCGCCCCGGCCACGACGACGCGGTCGTTCACACGATCTGTCATGCGCGGGAGCGTAACGCGCGAAGGGGGAGCCTCCGGCGGGCGGGCGGCGGCGCGGGGCAGGCGCCGGGAATGCACGACCCCGCCGCGGGGGCAGGCGCGCCGCGGTGCGAACGGCGCACGCCGGAGGCGCTCCGGCGTGCGAACGGCCGCGCGAACGGCCGCGCGGCGGCACGCGTCGGGCGTCGGGCGTCAGGCGTCAGGCACCCGGTGGCATGTGCGCGGCGACGACCGCGGACCGGCGGACGCGTCAGCACGGCGGCCCCGTGCGACCGTCCCGACGACCCGGAGACGCTCCGACGCACGGGCAGCGCACGCCGGCGGCGCGAACGGCGCGCGAACGGCCGCGCGGCGGCACGCGTCGGGCGTCGGGCGTCGGGCACCCGGTGGCATGTGCGCGGCGACGACCGCGGACCGGCGGACGCCCCAGAACGGCGGCCCCGTGCAACCGTCCCGACGACCCGGAGACGCTCCGACGCACGGGCAGCGCACGCCGGCGGCGCGAACGGCGCGCGAACAGCCGCGCGGCGGCACGCGGCACGCGTCAGGCACCCGGTGGCATGTGCGCGGCGACGCGGAAGCCGTGCGGCACCGGGTGGACCACGGCGGCACACGGTCGATGAGCCGCCGTCCGGGGCGCCGCCGATACGGAGCCTCCTACGGGACCCGCCGACGGGAAGCCACGGGGGGCCGCGGGTAGCCGACTCAGGAGGGCGCGGCCTGCCCCATGCGCTCCACCCAGTAGAGCCGCTCGGGGCCACGGCCACCGAGACTGTCCGCGATCCTCTGCGCCTCGTCCTGCGTGGCGTAACTGCCCACGCGATAGCGATTGCCGTTGTCGTCCTGGCGGATCACCAGCCAGGGCAGCATCGCGCCGCCATCGGTCATCGCGACTCTCCCGCCGCCGGCCTGCACATCTCTAACCATCCCCAGGAAACCGCACTCTGCATATGCCCGAGCCTACGCCTGACCTTCACTCAGCGGATACGCGTTTTCACGAAGAGAGACGGATCCGGCCAGCATCCCCTCACACACAAGGGGCGCACTTGGCCGAGTGCGCCCCCTGCATGGCACCCGAATCCGAAGGTGGTCCGGTCATACCACAGCTCGTCGGGTGGAGTCCGCCGAGCACGGCGTGAGTGCGCCGCCGGAGCTGCGGGCGAGGGCGTGAACGACGCGGCGGAACGGAGCGGTGAACACCGCGGTGAGCGGCACGGTGAACGGCGGGGCGGGGCAGCGGGCACGGCGAGCGGCACGGTGAACGGCGCGGCGGGGCAGCGGGCACGGCGAGCGCGGCGGTTGATGGCACGGCGAGCGGCGGGAAGGGCGCGGGCGTGCCAGGCCGACCGGGCGGCCCGCCGTTCGGGAAGGGCCAGGCGGGTCAACGGCGCCCGTGTCGGCGCGAGTCCGCCCTCACCGGGGCGCCGCGGGCCTCTCCGCACACCGCGCGGCCCCGCCGGCCGTCCGCGCACCGGCGGGGGTCACGCCGCGGATGCGCCGCGCGCGACGGCGGAGCGCGGTTCCGGTACGGCACGCCCGGAACCCGGACCGGTCCGGCAGCGGCCCCGAGGCCGCTCACCTCCGCCCGCCTCCTCCGGGACTCTTCCCGACACGCCCCGTGCCCGGCACTTCCGGCAGCGGAGCACCGGCCCGGAGGGCGCACGCAGGACGCGGCACGCGGACCGCCGGTGCGGGCACGGACGCTCTCCGCACCGGAACCGCGTCACGCGGACACCCCCGCACCGCGGGTCGGAGAGCCGTGCGGCACGCGGCGAGGCGTCGCGCCGACGGCCGGCGCGCACCGCGGGTCGGCGGCGAGTTCAGCGCACGGGAAGGTGGTACGCGAGGCGGAACCGGTCCGCCGGTACGATCACGTCGGCCGTCTCGACGGCGCGCCCCGACGCGTAGTAGGTGCGCTGAATGACCATCACCACATGGCCGGGCACCCCACCGAGCATGAGCAGTTCCTCCGCCAGCCCCGGCCGGGCACCGACCTCCTCGACCACGTTGTCCACGACGACGTCGATGGCCCCCATCCGCTCGACGACACCGCAGCCGCCGAGCGGCCCCTCCTCGGGCAGCATCACCGGCGTGCGGCCGGTGATCGACAGCGGCTCCCAGGAGGTCGACAGCATCGCCGGCTCGCCGGAGTCCCGGAAGACGTATCTCGTACGCATCACACGGTCACCCGGGGCGACGCCCAGCCTGCCCGCGACGGAGGCGCTGGCCGGCTCCTGCTCACTGCTCGACTCCCAGGTCCCGCGGGCACCCTCCGCGGCCTGTTCCTGGCGGAAGGGACTGGCACCGGCGGGCGGCCGGTATCCCGAGCGCGCGATGCGCCGAGGCACCGGGCGCTCCCGCACATACGTCCCCGAACCGGAACGGCCCTCGACCAGCCCCTCGGCCATCAGCACCTTCCGCGCCTCCAGCGCGACGGTGTCCGAGACCCCGTACTCCTCGCGGATCCGGGCCTGCGAGGGAAGGCGGGTGTGCGGCGGCAGCGAGCCATCGACGATCTTCTGGCGGAGATCGCTCGCAACGCGCAGATAGGCGGGCTGCTCACCGAATGTCACTGGCCACTCCCAACAGGTTGACAGACAGCAACAGCGTGGCAACCGACAGTTGATCCCCGCAAGCATAAGCCAACGAACTACGCAGAGCGACGATCGCCCTCGGGCTTGCGTCTTCCCGCGGTGGGAACCGCTCCGGTGAGCGCCCGGCGGGGAGGAGCGGGCCTCGCCCGCGTGCGTCGCGTGGACGGCGAGGCCCGATGCACAGACCCCCGGTGCACAGACCCCCGGTGCCCGGACGCCGGGACGCCGGGACGCCGGGACGCCGGGACGCGGAGATACCCGGACACGCGTACGCCTGGACGCCCCGGTGCCCGGACGCCATCGCATCCGGGCCGGCTGCCTCCCGCGCGAAGCCCGGCCCGCGGGCCGGGCGAAGCGGGCCTCAGACCGTCGTGCCGCCGCCGGGCTGCGGCTCCTCCCGGCCCTACGGTCGCGCCGGCTCCTCGGGTCGCGCCGGCTCCTCGGGTCGCGCCCCGGCGGGCGACCGGATGACGCGGAAGGGGCGGCCGCTCGGCGCGGCCGCCCCTCGACTCGGCTCCGGGTCAGGCGCCGGACCCGGCAGGGTCCGGCGGTCCGGGGATCAGAACTGCAGTGCCCAGGAGTCGATCTTGCCGGTGTCCCGTGTGGCGTTGTCGCTCACCCGCAGCTTCCAGGTGCCGTTCGCGGCCTCCGAGGACGCGTTCACGGTGTAGGTGGTGTTGATGTTGTCGCTGCTGCCGCCGGTGCCGTACGACTTCAGCGTGTAGGCGCTGCCGTCCGGGGCGACGAGCTGGACCTGGAGGTCACCGATGTAGGTGTGCACGATGTTGACCGGCACCTGCAGCGCGGCGGGTGCGTTGCCCGCGACGCCGCTGACGGTGACGGGCGACTCGACGGTGGAGTGGTCGTTGATGGCGTAGTCGGCGGTGTTCTCGAACTTCGGTCCGGGGGGCGGGGTGGAGCCGGTGCCGACGTACAGCAGCCGGTTGGGCGATCCGGAGCCGGGATTGCCGACCACGTTCGGGGTCGCCGAGGCGGTCAGGGCAGAGGACACCTGCGCCGGTGTGGCGGCGGGGTTGTCCGCCAGGTGGAGCGCGGCGGCACCGGCGACGTGCGGGGCGGCCATCGAGGTGCCGGAGATGGTGTTGGTCGCGCTGTCACCGGTGTGCCAGGCCGAGGTGATGGAGGATCCGGGAGCGAACAGGTCCAGCACGCTGCCGTAGTTGGAGAAGCTGGAGCGGGCGTCCGAGCTGGTGGTGGACCCGACGGTGATGGCCTCGGACACCCGCGCGGGCGAGTAGTTGGAGGCGTTCGCGTTGCTGTTGCCCGCCGCGACGGCGTAGGTGATGCCGGAGGCGATCGAGTTGCGGACCGCGGTGTCGAGCGCCGTGTCACCGCCGCCGCCCAGACTCATGTTGGCGACGGCCGGCTTCACCGCGTTCTGCGTCACCCAGTCGATGCCCGCGACGACCTGGGCGGTGGTGCCGGAACCGGAGTTGTTGAGCACCCGGACGCCGACGACCTTCGCCTTCTTCGCCACGCCGTAGGAGCCGCCGGCGACCGTGGCGGCGACGTGCGTGCCGTGGCCGTTGCCGTCCTGCGCCGTGTTGTCGTTGTCGACGGCGTCGTAGCCGTACGAGGCGCGGCCGCCGAAGTCGGAGTGGGTGATCCGCACACCGGTGTCGATGATGTACGCGGTGACGCCGTCGCCCGCCGAGTCGGGGTAGGTGTAGCTCTGGTTGAGCGGCAGCGCGCGCTGGTCGATGCGGTCCAGTCCCCAGGAGGGCGGGTTCGGCTGGGTGCCGGAGATGGTGAACACCCGGTTCTGCACGACGGATTCGACGGCGGGGTCAGCGGCGAACTTCCTGGCCTGGGCCTCGGAGAGCTCGACGGCGTATCCGTTGAGTGCGGCGCGGTAGGTCTTCTTGATCTTCGCGCCGTACTCCGCGGCGAGGGCCCTGCCCGCCTTGGAACCGGCGTCGGCGGCCGACTCGTCGAGGGTGACGATGTAGCTGCCGGCGACGGCGCCGGGGGCACCCGCGTTCTCGATCACGCCCACCGGCACGGGCTCTGCGGCGGTGGCCGGGAGTGCGGAGACGGTACCGAGGGCGAGTGCGGCGACGGCTGTCGCGCTGGCCGCGGACAGCCTTCTCCGCGAGTGACGCATCACGAACATGTGAGGGATCCTCCTCATCAGTGGTGCGTTTCCGTGGGGGAATACGGCAGGGGCATGACAAAGACAATGCGGTGGGTGGCCGCGTCTCTCGCCGCACCACTGCCGTCCCGAAAGGTTGGCTGATCCATAGGAATCCCACAAGAGTGCGCGTAGGACCGTCACACGCGGGTCACACGACCGCCATCCTGGATCACATGACGGACTATCGGTGCGCCGTGTGCGGCGCGCGTTCCCCCGTCGAGTCCCTCGCCTGGTGCTGCCCCCGCTGCCACGGCCCCTGGGACCTCGACTTCACCGCCGGCCCGGTGCCCCGCAACTCCTGCGCCGGGAGGGCCGGTTCACTGTGGAGGTACGAGGAGGCACTGCCGCTCGCCGCTACCGGGGCCACGGGCGGCGGCCCCGGGACCGTCTCGCTCGGCGAGGGAAGGACTCCGCTGGTGCCCCTCACCGCCGCCGTCACCGCCAAGCTCGACTTCCTCATGCCGACCCTGTCCTTCAAGGACCGCGGCGCGGTGATGCTCGCCGAACTCGCGCGGCGCCTGAGGCCGCGCCGGGTGATCGCCGACAGCAGCGGCAACGCCGGCACCTCGATCGCCGCGTACTGCGCCCGTGCCGGCCTCGACTGCACCGTGTACCTCCCGGAAGCGACCTCCCCGAAGAAGATCGAGCAGATCGCCGCCCACGGCGCCCGCCCGGAGCTGGTGCCCGGCGACCGCGAGGCGGCAGCCCGCAGGGCGCACGCGGCCGCGGACGAGGACGGCTCCTTCTACGCCTCGCACTCCCACAACCCGTACTTCCTGCACGGCACGAAGACCTACGTGTACGAGGTGTGGGAGGACCTCGACGGCCGGCTGCCCGACGTCCTGGTACTGCCCGCCGGCAACGGCACCCTGCTGCTCGGCGCCCATCTGGCCGTCGCGGAACTGCACGCGCACGGCCTGATCGCACGGCGTCCCGCCGTGATCGCCGTGCAGGCGGCGGCGGTCGCCCCGCTGGCCGCCGCGTTCCGCGCCGGACGGGAGGACATCACCCCGTCGGCGGCGGCGCCCACCCTCGCCGAGGGCATCGCCGTCCCCCGCCCGCCCAGGGCCCGTCAGATCCTGTCCGCGGTACGGGCTTCCGGCGGCACCTTCCTGACGGTGACGGACGACCAGATCCGCGCCGCCCAGCTCGACCTCGCCGCCCGCGGCCTGTTCGTCGAACCCACCGGCGCGGCCTGCTGGGCGGCCGTCGGCGCGCACGGCCTGGGGGACCGCACGGCAGTGGTGCCGCTGTGCGGGGCGGGGGCGAAGACGGGGCTCGCGCCCGGCGCGTGACCTGCTCGGCATCCGCACCCCCGCCCGGTCATCACGGACCGCCTTCGGGCACCGGGGCGCCGGGGCGTCCGGTCGTCCGGTCGTCCGAGGCGTCACCGGGCGTCGGGGACCGTCGTCAAGCAGCCGTCGTCAAGCACCCGCCGTCAGACGCCACCGGGGAGCGGTGGCCGGGGCACAGTGGCCGGGGAGCCCCCATCGCCGAGCGCCCATCGAGTCCCCACCGAGTCCCACTGAGCGCCCACCGAGCGCCTGCCGAGTCCCCACCGAGCGCCTGCCGGGAAAGGGTGGCCGTCAGGCGCCCGCCGACGGCGGCGCGCCGCGGTCCCCGCCATCGTCAGCGGCAGGCGGGTCACTCAGCAGCGCTTCGCCGAAGGTGCGCAGCCGCGCGACCGCCTCGGCGTCCGGCGTCCCCCGGCGGGAGAGCGCGTCGCGGATCTCCGCGTACACCGAAGCCTCAAGGCCGCAGCGGCGGCAGTCCTCAAGATGCGCCGCGACCCGGCGCGCGGTGACCTCGTCCGTCTCCCCGTCGAGGTAGGACTGCAGCAGCCGGGCGACCTGCAGACAGTTCATCCTGCGCTCGCCCGCGGGTCGGCGCCACCATGAACGCTTCTTCACATCACACCTCGCTTCGGTGCCAGTCCGGCCGCCACCAAGCGGGCTCGTATCCGTTTGCGCGCCCGGTGCAAGCGGCTCATCACCGTGCCCTCGGGCACGTCCAGCAGATGGGCGGCCTCGGCGTAGGTGAGGCCGTCGATGTCGACCAGCTGCACCACCTGCCGGTGCTTGTCCGGCAGGCCGGACAGTGCGGAGTCCACCACCTCGTCGAAGGCCTCGCCGACGACCACCTCCTCCGCGGACCCGGCCGAGCCCGTCGAGCTGAGCCGGTCCAGGTCGGCGTCCGGATCGTCGAGCAAGTTCGGGCGGCGGCGCCGATGCCGGTTGATCTCGGCCCTGCGCATGATCGTCAGCAGCCAGGCACGGGGATGCCTGCCGTCGAAGCGGTCGACGGACCGGTAGGCGCGCAGGAGCGTCTCCTGCACCAGGTCCTCGGCGTCGGCGGGCTGCGCGGTCAGGGTCGTCGCCACCCTCAGCAGCACTTCCACCTCTGGCAGCACATGGGTGGCGAACGCCCTCCCCCGCGCGTCGGCCGGGTCCGGCGCCGCTGTCACTTCGTCTTCCACACGACGGGAACCCTCCGTGCGGCGCCGAGCATTCCCTCACGCCCATCCGCCGTCGTCCGCTTCCCTGAGCGCGTGCGTGCGTGCGGGACGGGAGGCGGGAACGCGGGACGGAGTGCTCGCGCGGACGCGGGACGTAGGGCGAGGACGCGGGACGGGAGGCTCGCGCGGACGCGCCGCCGACGGTGGAATGTCCCGCGCCGCCGACCGGGTTCCCGCCCCATGAGGAAGCGGCGCGCCCCCGGACCCGAGCAGATGTGGGCCGAGTGCCGGGAGAGGCTACGCCATCTGCGGTTGCGCGGCGATGTCGAGGCGTACGCCGACGGCGAACTCACGGGTGCGCGCCGGGCCGAGGTGGCGGCTCACATCTCCCGCTGCTGGGCGTGCAGCGGCAGCCTGCAACTGCTCCACCTGATCAAGACGTCCCTGCGGCGCACCCCGCGGCGCGCCCCCTCCTCCCTCCCGTCGGTCCGCTTGCGGCGCTACGCCCACCGCATCGCCCACCCCGGCCCGGGCGGTCCCACCCGTTGAAGGGACGATGCGGAGACGACCGCGATAGAGGACGGGACGGTTCGGAGCGGACGGTTCGGAGCGGACGGTTCGGAGCGGACGCTTCGAAGAGGGCGGGTCTGAGAGGGCGGGTCTGAGAGGGCGGTTCGGAGCGGACGGCGCGACGACCGCGGCCGGAGTCGAGCCGTGCCACGGCCGCGCCACGGCCGTGCCGCTCGCCCCGGTGGGGAGCGTCAGCCGGCGACGACCCAGCGGTGCGCGACGGGCAGGTGCAGCCGGACGTGTTCCGCTGCGGCGGGCTGGGGCCCCGGCGGCAGAAGTGCGTGGACGGGCCCGGCGGCGGTGTCGGCGACGAGAGCCGTGAACGGGCCTTCCGGGCGCACGCTGCGCACCACGGCGGGCACGGTGTCCGGGCCGGTGTCCAGCCGGACGGCCTCGGGACGGATCACCAGGTGTCCGGTGCCCCGGTGGGTGACCGCGCCGGGCAGTTCCAGTTCCCCCAGCGGGCACGCGAACCGTCCTTGCGGAGTGACGCTGCCGGGCAGCGCGGTGGCACAACCGAGGAAGCGCGCCACTGCGAGGGAGGCCGGCCGGGCGTAGAGGTCCGCGGGGCGTGCCTGCTGGAGGAGCCTGCCGTGGCCGAGCAGGGCGACGCTGTCGGCGACCGCGGCCGCCTCCGACTGGTCGTGGGTGACCAGGACGGTGGTCACGGCCAACTCCCGCTGGACCGTGGCAAGCAGGTCGCGCATGGTGTGCCGCAGGCCGGGGTCGAGGGCGCTGAACGGCTCGTCGAGCAGGAGCACGGCCGGTTCGGCGGCCAGGGCCCGGGCGAGGGCGACGCGCTGGGCCTGCCCTCCCGAGAGCTGGCGGGGATAGCGGTCGGCGAGTGCGTCGAGGCCGACGCGCCGCAGGTGTTCGAGGGCGCTCGTGCGGGCGGCCCGGCGGGTCCGGCCGCGGACGCGGGCGGGAAAGGCCACGTTGTCCAGTGCCGTGCGGTGCGGCAGGAGCATGGGCTGCTGGAAGACCACCGCGGCGCCGCGGTGCTCCGGTGGGGTCCGGGTGACATCGGTGCCACGCAGATGGACGGCCCCGCTGGTCGGTGCGAGGAGGCCGGAGGCGACCTGCACGGTGGTGGTCTTGCCGCATCCGGACGGGCCCAGCAGGGCCAGCAGCCGCCCGTCGGCGACGTCGAGGTCGAGGCCGTCCAGGACGGGCGAACGGTGCCCGGGATAGGTGACGGTGATCCCTTCCAGTCGCAGGCCGGGGGAGGAGGCGGGGGACGAGCTACTCATGGCGGTCAGCGGTCGATTCCGGGAGTGGTGGCGGAGGGACTGGGGTCGGGAACGGCTGCGGAGGAAGCAGGACCGGGACCAGGACCGGAACGGGAACCGGAACCGGAACCGGAACGGGAACGGGAACGGGAACGGGGAACGAAACCCGAAGGAGAACCGGGATCGGAACCAGAACCGAAGCCAGAACCGGAGCCGGAGCCGGAGCCGGAAGGAGAGGCGGAACCGGAACCGGGGACGGCGGCCGCCGGATCGGCTTCGGCCCAGACCGCCCGATGGCGCCGCATGATCGCCGCGGTCGCGCCGAACAGCACGACCGGCGGAACGAAGGTGAGGATGCCCAGGACGGCGGTGAGTGCCTGGTTCCCGCTGCCTGCCGCGGTGGCGAACAGCAGCAGCGGCAGTGTGGTGACCACCCCGCCTCCGACCAGCACGGTCATCAGGTACTCGCTCCACGACACCAGGAAGGCCAGTGTCGCCGCGGCCAGCAGGGCCGGGGCGAGGGCGGGCAGGGTCACGTGCCGGAGCACCGCGTACCGCGAAGCCCCGAGGGTGCGCGCCGTCTGCTCCATGCGGAGGTCGTAGCCGGCGTATCCGCCGATCAGTACGAGCACCGTGTACGGCAGGGCGGGGACCAGGTGGACGAGCGCGACCCCGGCCGGCCGGTCGGCGAGCCCGGCCCGTACGAAGACCTCCTGCACGCCGACGGCCAGGGCGAACGGCGGTACCAGGACGGGAGCGAGAAGCACCAGGCGGATCAGCCCGGCGGCCGGCGGCCGGTACAGGACCAGGCCCCGCGCCGCCAGCGCCCCGAGAGCGGTGGCGGCCAGGGCGGTGGCCAGCGCGAGCCCCAGCGAGGTGCCCGTCGCGGCGATCACCTGCTGGTGCGGGTCCGCGGCCCGGGCCCAGGCGCGGGCCGAGAGCTCCTGGGGCACCAGCGCCGGGTACACCCATCTCCCGGTGAAGGCCCAGACCAGCAGCGGCAGCAGGGGGGCCGCGACCCAGCCGGCGAGCAGCGCGACGCCCGTGAGGCGCAGTGCCCCCCTCACAGACCGGTCCTGGCGCGCAGCAGCCGGCGGGAGACGACGGCGGCGGCGGTCGCCGCGAGGGCGATCACCAGGCCGATGACGACCGCGAGGGCGAGGGCGCCCGGCCGGTCGCCGAGTTCCACCGACCGGTAGAGGCCGACGGCCTCCACCGGCAGGGCCCGCGGTGCGGTGGCGCCCAGCAGCGCGGGGATCTCGTACGCCGCGAAGGTGAACGCGAAGACCAGCAGGCACGCCTCGGTGAGCGCCGGGGCGAGCAGCGGCAGTGTGACGTGCCTGAGCCGGCTCAGCCGTCCCGCGCCCAGGGTGCGCGCCGCCGTCTCCAGGTCGCGTACGGCCGGGGTGTAGGCGGCCAGCAGCATGACCGTCACGAAGGGCGCTTCCTTCCACACGTAGGTGAGCAGGACGGCGGTGTGGCCGGGGCCGCCGACGAGGGCGGGGAAGTCGGCGGGCCCGTCGGTCCACCCGGCGGCGCGGGCGAGGCGGGAGAGGAGTCCCGCTCCCGAGAGGAGCAGACCGAACGCGGCGGCGGCAAGCAGGTGCGGGACCGCGAGCGTGGCCCGCGCGGCGGCGTCGAGGGCGGCCCGGCCGCGCCGGGAGCCGCTCACCGCGCCGACGACGGCGAGGGCGGCGGCGGCCGACACCGCGGTGCTGAGCGCCGCGATCTCCAGGCTGAGCGGCAGGGAGCCGTCGAGGGCGGGATCGCGGAGGAGGTCGGCGTAGGCGGAGAGGCCCCAGCCGCGGCCCAGACCGTCGGCGAGGCTGCCCCGGGCCGCGAGCAGCAGTGCGGCGGCTGCGAAGCCGACGACGGCGAGGGCGGGCGCGGCCAGCAGCAGCCCCCGCCGGCGCGGCTGCGTACGAGCGGTCACGAGGCGGCGGCGACTTCCCGCTTCCAGCCCTTGTCGAGCGGGCCCACCCAGTCGCCGCTCAGCTCCGGCAGGGCGTTCCGGGACAGTTCCCCGGCGGGAAGCGTCGTCTCCGGCGTGGTCAGCGAGGCGAACTCGCGCCGCCACTGCTCGGGCAGCCGGTCCCGGTCGAGTACCGGGTAGGCGCCCCAGCCGCCGGGCCGCGCCTTGGCGTGCTGGAGCTCGGGCGAGAGCATCAGGTCGGACAGTACGAGCGCGGCCTCACGGTGGGCGGCGTTCCCGGGCACGGCCAGATAGCTGGTGTTGCCGAGGCTGCCGTCCTCGGGCACGAACACCCTGGTGGTCGCCGGGAAGCGGCCCTTGTCGACGAGTGCCGGGACACCCGCGGGGTTGTAGGTCATCGTCATGTCGACCTCGCCGTCGGCGAAGAGGTCGTCGAGTGCCGGCTGGTCCTTGGGGTGGGTGGTCCCCTGGCGCCACAGGGCGGGCTTCAGCGCGTTCAGTTCCTTCCAGAGTGCGGGGGCGACGGCGTCGTAGGCTTCCTCGCCGTACTCCGCGGGGACCGGCCCGGCGCCGGGTACGCCGGCCGCGAGCAGTTGCCTCACGAAGGCCGAGCCGGTGAAGTCGGGGGGTGCGGGATAGGTGAAGCGCCCGGGGTTCTTCTTGATCCACTCGATCAGGGCGGCCGTGGTGCGCGGAGGTTCGGGCAGTCTGGCCGAGTCGTACACGAAGGCGAACCGGGCGCGGTTCCAGGGGGTCTCGCAGTCGTCGACCGGCGTGCCGAAGTCGTGCGTGAGCGTGGGGTCGGAGCGGTCCAGGTACTTCTGGTTGGGCATCAGGCCGGTGTATCCGCACAGCCACAGGTCCGCCTGCTTGCCCGTGCGGAAGTTCTCCCCGTTGACCCACACCAGGTCCACGGCACCGCCGCTGTCCTTGCCGGCCCGCTGATCGCCGAGGACCTTCTGTACGGCGTCCTGGGTGTCGGCCACGGGAACGCGCCTGACCGTGATCCCCAGCTTCTCCGCCGCCGGGGCGACCTCGCCGTCGACGAAGGAGTTGGCCCCCTCGTCCCCGCCGTACATGAACAGGTTCACCGTCTGGCCGCGTGCCTCGGCGCGCAGCGCGGCCCAGTCCTTCACCGGCGGTTCCGCCCGGCCGCCGCCGGTGCCCGAGCAGGCGGCCGTCAGCAGCCCGGTCGCGGCTGCCGCCGCGACGAGGGCGGTGACCCTGGCGAAACGCCTCCCGGTGTGCCGTGTCCGTATCCCCATGCGTGCCGCCCCTTCGTCCGTTTCGTTCTGTCGATCCCGTTGCGTTGCGCCTCCCGCACGGCGGGGCCATCGGCCATCCGTCGTGCGGGACCCGGACATCCGTCGTGCGGGACCCGGGCCTACCCCACATGCGGAACCCAGGAGTACCCGTCCTGCCGGACCCGGGCACCCGTCCTGCGGAACCCCGGACATCCGTCCTGCGGAAAAGGAACACGGCCGGGTGCCCGCGGGCTTCCCTCTGTGTCCCACCGGCACGGTGCCGGTACGACGGAAGGAGCCGAGGATGCTGGACGTGCGAGCGCGGGCCCTGCTGGGCGGCCCGCTGGACCGGGCCGCCGCGATACTCGATCGCCCCGCCGTCACACCCGGCCGGCTGACCGCGCTCGGCGCGCTGACGGGCCTCGCCTCGGCCGGCTGCGCGGCGGCGGGCTGGTGGCCGGCCGCCGCGGCGCTGTGGCTGCTGTCCCGGCTCGCCGACGGCCTCGACGGGCCGCTCGCCCGCCGCCGCGGCACGGCCGACACCTCCGGCGCCGGCGGCTTCCTCGACATCAGCGCCGACTTCCTCGTCTACGGGGCCTTCGTCGTCGGCGTCGCCGTCGGCGTGGGCGGCCCGGCGCTGCCGTTCCTGCTCGTACTGCTCGCCTACTACGTCAACGGGACGGTCTTCCTGGCCTTCTCCTCCATCGCCGAGCGCACCGGCAGGCGGCGCGACGAGGACCGCCTCTCGCGGGGCCGCTCGCTGAACTTCGTCGGCGGTCTGGCCGAGGGGACCGAGACCATCGCCGTACACACCGTCTGGTGCCTGCATCCCGGTTCCGCCCACATCGTCGCCTGGGTGTGGGCCGCGGTCGTCGGCGCCACCGCGGCCCACCGGGTCGTCACCGGCTACCGGCGGCTCAGGTGAGTTCCCCGCTGCGGGAGCGGACCAGCCGGGCGGTCCACCAGCCGCCGGCGCTCAGCACCAGCAGTCCGCCCAGCGCGATCCACAGCGCAGGCGAGGCGGGGTCGCCCAGGGACCCGCCGAGCCCGGTGTAGACGACTGTGCCCGGAATGATCCCGAGGGCCGTCGCGGCCAGATAGGAGGAGAAGCGCACACCGGCCACCCCCGCCCCGTAGTTGATCACCGAGAAGGGGAACAGCGGCACCAGGCGCACCAGCAGCACGGCCGCGAACCCGCGTCGCGTCAGATACGAGTCGAGCCGGGCCAGTCGCCCCGAGCCGGCGTAGCGGGCCACCGCCGGCCGCCCCAGCCAGCGGGCCAGGCCGAACGACAGCGCGGCACCCGCCGTCGCTCCCGCGAGTACCGCCGAGGTCCCCACCGTCAGCCCGAACAGCGCTCCCGCGGACGCGGTCAGGACCGAGCCGGGCAGCAGCGCCGTCACCGCCAGGGCGTAGCAGACCGCGAAGACCACCGGCCCCCACAGACCGAGCGAGTCGACCCACTGGCGCACGTCGCGCAGCAGGTCGGCGCCGCCCAGCGCCACCCATGACGCGAGCGCCGCCAGCAGTACCACCAGGACGGCCAGCCTGGTCCACGCCGTGCGCGCGGGCCCGGTTCCGGCGGGGGGCGCGTCCGAGGTCGTGCCCGGGGTCGCGTGCCCGGTCACGCCCGGGATCATGCCCGAGGTCGCGTCCGGAGTCGCGTCCGAGGCCGTGCCCGGGATCGCGTCCGGTGTCACGCCCGAGGCCGGGCCCGAGGCCGTGCCCGGGAGCGCGCCCGAGGCCGCCCCCGGAGTCGCGTCGGAGGGCGGCCGCTCAGCCCCGGCGGACGGCGGAGGGTCGGTCTCCCGGGCGGCCGTCGAGGGCGGTCGCCGGGGCGTTGACGGGGGGACTGCCGGATGGTTCATGTCGGCTCCTGTGGCGTTCGTCCGGTCGGTAGGTCGGCCACCACGCGGCGCAGCGGCAGTTCGAGGTGTCGTCCCCGAACGGCCCACCGGGCGAGGGACCGCCCGGCGGCTTCGGCGCGGCGGGGGGTCAGTGCGGGCAGGTAGAGGGCGTCGGCCAGCAGCTGCGCGGCGTCGGCCGAGTCGACGGCGAGACGGAAGACGCGCCGCTCGTCGGAGCGGACGCGGAACCCGGACGTGCGCAGCAGGGCGGCGAGTCCGTCACGGGCCTGCGGGTTGGGCCACGGCTGGCGTACGGCTCGCAGGGCGGCCATCACCCGGACCCAGGAGAGCGTCCCGGAGGGGGACAGCCCGGTCTGGGAGGGCACCAGCGCCGCGAGTGTCCCTCCGGGACGCAGCACGCGCCGGATCTCCCCGAGGACGTCGGGCAGGGGGGTGACGACCGGCAGGCACATGGCCGCGCAGACGGCCCGCACGCTGCCGGAGGCGACCGGAATGACTCCCGCGTCGGCCCGGACCAGCGGTCCGCGGCCCCGGCGGGCCGCCTCGGCGAGTTCCGCGGACGACAGGTCGATACCGACCCAGTCGGCGTCCGGGAGTTCGGCGCGGACGGGGGCCGAACCGCAGGCCAGGTCGAGGACCGGGCCGCGGGCGTCCCGCAGGGGTTCGGCCAGCCAGGCGTACGGGGAGGCGTCGGCGAGGGCGAAGAGGCGCTCGGTGATGGCCGGATGTGCGTGGTGGTAGGCGGCGACGAAGCGCCGCCAATCCGGTTCGTCCATCCGGACCTCTTCTCTCCCTCGTCGCTTCCCGCCGGATCCACGGCGGCAGCGGGTCGACGGGCCCGCCGACCCGCTGCCTTGTGCCTTGTGCCTTGTGCCCGCTGCCGCTGCCGCTGCCGCTGCCGCTGCCGCTGCCGCCGGGAACCCTGCCGGGTTGGCCCCGCATTCCGCGTCCGGCCCTCCGCTTCGGTGGGGATGTTCCCGCGCGGCGTTCCCGGACCCTCCCGTCCGACCGCGCTCCCGGCCGAACGGCCCTCCCGAACGGCCCTCCCGAAGGACTTCCTGCCGTACGGCCCCTCCCGTCCGGCCCTGCCGAACATGTCCACCCGAAGGACAGCCCCAAGGGCAAACCCGATGAAAACCTCCCAAAGATTCACTAACAACCCGAACATCCCGAACACCCTGAACACCCCGAGCACCCCCGAGGACGTTCCCAGGACGTATGCGAAGGCCGTCGCCGTACGGGATCGTGCACGGCAGACGGGAAGGCTCCGGCCGTGGCGCCGGGTTTCCCTCACGTCCCGGGAGCGTGCGCCTAGCGAAAAGAGCCCGAACAGCATGAGTACGTACGATCTGGTGGTCATCGGCGGCGGCAGCGCCGGGCTGACCGCGGCCCGCACCGCCGGGCGCTTCGGCGCCCGCACCCTGCTCGTCGAGCGGGACCGGCTGGGCGGCGACTGCCTGTGGACCGGGTGTGTGCCGAGCAAGGCCCTGCTCCATGTGGCCGCCGACGTCCAGGCGGCCCGCCGCGCCTCCGCCTACGGGCTCCCGCCGGTGCCGGACCGGGCCGATCTCGCTGCGGCCATGGGCGAGGTGAAGCGTGCGATCGGCGCGATCGAGCCGCATGACTCGCCCGAGGCGCTCGCCCGGCTCGGCGTCGAGGTGGCGTACGGTGCGGCGGCCTTCACCGGCCCGCGTTCCCTGGCGGCGGGCGACCGGGAGGTCTCCTTCCGGTACGCGGTGATCGCCACGGGCTCCTCGCCTGCCCTGGCGCCGGTTCCGGGTCTGGCGGAGGCCGGGCCGCTGACCAGCGACACCGTGTGGGAGCTGTCCGGGCTCCCGCACCGGCTGGTGGTGCTGGGCGGCGGGCCCATCGGCTGCGAACTCGGCCAGGCGTTCGCCCGCCTCGGCTCACAGGTCACGCTCGTGGAGGCGATGGACCGGCTGGTGCCCCGTGAGGAACCACGCGCCTCCCAGGTGTTGCGGGAGCGCCTGGAGGCCGAGGGCGTGACCGTGCTGACCGGCTACCGGGCGGAGAGGGTCGACGCGGGGGCAGTCCACGGGCCCGGCGGTGCGATCCCGTATGACGCGCTGCTCGCCGTCACGGGCCGGCGCGCCAACACCCGGACGCTCGCCCTGGACGCGGCCGGGGTGGAACTGACCGCGGCGGGCCATGTCCGCACCGACCGCCGGCTGCGCACCGGCAACCATCGGATCTACGCCGCCGGAGACGTCACCGGCCGATCCGCCTTCACCCATCTGGGGGGCACACAGGGCGGTGCGGCCGCCACCGACGCGCTCCTCGGGGTCCGCCGCCCCGTCGACTACCGCGCGGTGCCCTGGGTGACGTACACCGACCCGGAGATCGCCCGCGTCGGCCTGACCGCCGACGAGGCATGGGAGAGGTACGGCGACACGGCACGCGTGCACACCCTGGGCAACGACCGGCTGGACCGGGCGGTCGCCGACGGCCGCACCGAGGGCTTCACCACCCTGGTGCTGGGGCCGCGCGGGAAGATCGTCGGGGCCACGGTGGTGTCGCCGCGCGCCGGGGAGACCATCGCCCATCTGGCGGCCGCGGTGCGCCGGGGCTGGACCCCGTCCGACTACGCCCGCACCGTGCACCCCTACCCCGGCTACGCCGACGGCCCCTGGCACACGGCGCTCACCGACGTCTACGACCGCCTGGCCCGCGGCAGCGGCGCGATCGGCGCCCTGCTGAAACTCCGCAGAGGGGTGCGCCGCTGACGAGGCGGGCGCCGGGCCGCGACCGGCCCGCCACCCCACCGGTCGCGATCCACGCACCGACGGCCGGGCCGAAGCATCCCCGGCGGAGCGGTCCCGCCCGCCAGGAGTCGGGGCGGTCTCCTTCCGGCTGCCGCCGTGGGCCCGCACGAGCGTCGCCCCGGGTGTTCGGGGCGGCGCTCCTGGAGCAGGGTGTTGACGGGCGTGCAGGTCACTGCGCCTTCCGACCTCGGCCGGTGCCAAGATCCTGGCCTGTGGGAACGGGCCCGGCGCGGCGGCGTTGCCCGGCCAGCCGAAGTACGCGTCGTTGGCGGGGGTGTCGGGCAGGTCGACCAAGGTGCCGTCCACGGGCGCAAGCCGCCGTCTCCCGGCCCAGGCCCCGGGGTGAGGATCTCCGCGACCGGCTCGGCCAGTCGCTCGTACAAATCCGCGAGTACTCCGGGCTCCAGCCGCCGACGGACCTTGGTGATCCCGCCCGAGGTCGGGGTCTGCCAGTCGGCCTCCCAGCCACCCAGGCCCCCGAGCCGGTCCGTGAGCTGAGCCATCACCTGCTCGTAGTCGTCACCGGACCACAGCCCCAGCGCAAGCGCGAAGTACACCATCACGTGTGCAGGCAGTTTGGAACCCCGTCGTCTGGGCTGCTTACTGTGCGCGGCGACGACCTCGTCCACCGCCTCTCTGGGCAGCTCCGAGGCCAGCACCCCCAATGACATGAACTCCTGCAGCCAAGCCGATGACACCCCGTCAATACTTATGGACACAGGGCAACTTTACGCAAGAACTGACGCCGGCAGCATGACAGAAAACACACAGATGACCTTAAGGTAAGTGACACTGGGCCAGCGTCAGGGATACACGATGTAAAGCACCAGGAAAACCAAACCGCTGGCGAACATCCCAGCCCTGAGTGGCCCTAGGGACGGTTTATCCCTTCGCTGACACAGCTCGACCACCATCACTGCGCAAACGACCCCAATCATGACACCGAAGGAGAAATCAACGGCCCGATTCATTCATTTCCCTCCAACCAATAAGACCCGTCGTTTTCGTTCACCAGACACTCACATGTAGTACCGATAGAATTCATCCTCACGTTTCGCCGCTTCCCGCTCCGCCACCCTCGCCGCTTCCCGCTCTGCACGTCGAACAAGAACACCCCTTACCGTAGCCACAAGAGGGGCACCCTGAGCAAGCCCCATCGCGGCTCCAGCAGCCCCCTGCCCCATGTAGGAGAACGCCTGGTCCGTGTCCGTGGATCCGGGATTCTTGTACTGCCATGCTCCAGCACCCACAACTGCGCCAGCAATAACGGCACACACACCTGCCCCGGCAATACTTGCAACGGCGATCGCACAGCCCACACCAGCAGCTGCACCAAGGAGAAAGGTCTCGTGATCCTTTATCCATTTCTTCGCTGACTTCGCAGTATTCTGGGCCATTTCTCCGAACCAACCCCAGAAGCCTCGTTCCGCCTGCGTCCGCTCCGCGCTCTCTCGGGCCCGCCGCTCCGCGTCAGCCTGACCTTGGAGGCGCTGGGCACGGCCATGATCAGCGTCCCATTGGGCCTGGGTGTAGACGTGGTTGGGGCCGTAGGAATTGCGCCCCTGGTGGCCGTAGACGTTGTAGCGGCCTTTACTTGAGTCGGCAAGGGTCTTCTTCTTCTGGCCTGGAGAATAGGGTACGTAAGATCCGGAGTTTCCGGGGCTTCCTGGATTTCCTCCGGAGACAGCGGTGTTGGGTCGTTTGGGTGGTTTGTATTCGCCATAGGTTCCGTTGCTGCCAGAGCAGTTGACGGGGTAGCAGCTTTCCAGGCCGGTCGGGTCGCTGGCGGTCTTGGGGTTTTGGTTGGCGTAGCTGTAGCCGTTCAGCGAGCCGGGCTGGCCGAGGCTGAGCAGCGGGTCGGCGCTGAGGAACTGGCCGATGGCGGAGTCGTATTGACGGGCGCCGATGTGGGTGAGCCCGGTGGTCTTGTCGTCGGTCTTGCCGAGGAAACCCTTGTCGTCGGGCCAGGTGGTGCCGGTGGGGGTGCCGCGTTCTGCGCCGAAGGGGGTGGAGTACCGCTTGCCGAAGGTCTGGGCGCTGTCGGTGGAGATGGCCAGGTTCCGGGTGCCGTGGTGGTCGCCGGTGAGGTAGGTGAGCTTGTTGGTGCCGCTTGCGTTGGTTCGGACGGCGACGGTGAGGTCGCCTGCGGTGTAGTGGCGCTGGGCCCAGGTGGTGCCGTTGGCGCGGAGGTGGAGTTCGGTGGCTCCGGCGTACAGGATCCGCTCGCCGCCCGCTGTCGCGCGGATCAACAGGGTGCCGTCGGCGTCGTAGAGGTAGTCGGTGGACTTGCCGGATTCGGTGAGCTTGGCGAGTTTGCCCTCTTCGGACCAGGCGAGGTCCTGGTTCCCGGTCTTGCCGGGGCGTTTGGTGGTGTTGCCGGTGGCGTCGTAGCCGTAGGCCCGCTCGGGGTTGGTGCAGTCGGCCTTGGTGCTGGTGCCGGTGAGGGTGTGGGGCTGGTTGCCCTGGTAGCAGTAGGTGGTCTTGGTGTCACCGCCGGTCTTGTGGATCGTCTCCTCGGTGCGCTGGCCGGCCTGGTTGTAGGTGTAGCTGGTCCAGTAGGGCGCGGGGCCGGACAGGCTGGACGCGTTGCGGGCGTCGCTGCACTTGTGTGAGGCGGGGGTCCAGGCCTCGGACAGGCGGCGGTGCCCGTCGTAGGTGAAGCACTGGGTCTCGGCCGAAGACGTGCCCCCGAGAGTGGTCGGGTCGGCGATCGAGGTGACGTTGCCGGCCTCGTCGAAGGTGTAGTTCAGGTCCTGCAGCATGTACGGGTGGGTCTGGTCCGTGACATGGCTGCGAGTCAGACGGCCGGTTCCCTCCTCGTACGTGTTGGTGACGTAGGTCTTCTTGTGTCCCGCGACGCTGGCCGTGCCGAGGGTGAGCTGCTGGGCCTGGCCGAGAGCGGAGTAGTCCACGTCGAGCAGGTATCCGGTGGAGCCGCCGATGGAGGTGACGTTGCCCAGGTTGTCGTACCCGTATCCGATGATCTCCGATTCCAGGCCGCCCATGGCCGGCTCTTTGCTGTTCTGCAGGGTGCCGTCGATGTTGTAGTAGCTGGAGTACTCCAGCGTCGCCGGGGCGCCTGCCTTCACCAGCGGGTCGTCGGCCGGGAGCTGGAGCGTGGATCCCACCGGCCGGGACAGACTGTCGTAGGCGGTGACGGTCTTGGCGTATGCCTGGCCGGTCTTGCCGCCGACGTAGCGGGTGGCGGTGACGGGGAGGCCCTTGAGCAGGGTGTCGTAGGTGTGGGCGGTGAGCTTGTTGGCGTCGGTCTTCGTGCCGGACCAGGTACCGATCGGTCGGCCGAGCTCGTCGTAGTCGGTCAGGACCGATTTGCCGCGCGAGTCGGTGGACTTGACGGCCTGGTCAAGTGCATTGAAGACAGTGGTCGCCGTGCCCTTGTCCGGGTCGTCCGCGCTGGTCTGGCGGCCGAACAGGTCGTAGCCGTAAGTCCACTTGGCGCCGTCCGGGCCGGTGATGGAGGTCTGCTTACCGTCCAACGTGTGGGCGAACTTCGTGGACGTGTACGAGGCGCCCAGGCCGGAGCCGTACTGGGTGTCGGCGGGGTCGGCGCCCGCGTATTCGCGGGTCTCGACGGTCTGGCCGCGGGCGTCGGTGATGGTCCGGGTGGCGCTGCCGCCCTGGAGCGCGGTGGTAGCGGTGGAGTCGCCGGTGTAGCCGGTGGGGGTGGACCACTTCTTGACGCCGTACACGTACAGCGTGTTCGTGGTGGCCCGTCCCACTCCGTCGAAGACGGTCCCGGTCTGGGTGGGCGCCTCCCCGTGCTCGGCGCGGGTGTAGGTGCCGTTCGGGGTGGAGGTGGTGTCGAAGATGTCGGCGTACGTCTCATACGCCAGGCCGCGGGAGTCGTAGCGGGTGTCGGTCAGCAGCCGGCCGCCCTGCGGGGTCGGTGACTGGGTCTGCAGCGGCCGCAGCAGGGAGTCGGCGATCGCGTAGCTGGTGTTGTAGGTGGTGCCGTCCTTCTTCAGCGTGGAGGTCGACACCCAGGACTGCCCGGTGTTGCTGAGGTGGTAGGCGAACTTGCTGTTGGCGCTGTAGCCGGCGGCCTTGTTCCGGTTGGGCAGCCACACCTCGGTCAGGCGGCCGAGAGCGTCGTGTACCAGCTCGGTCTTCTTCAGGTTCGCGTCGTAGACACGCTCCGGCAACCCGCGCCGGTGGTCAAGGAAGTTGACCTTCCTGAAGCCCTTGGGGTCGGTGACGATCGTCTTGGTCAGCGGCCCGGCCTCGGCCGGTGTGTAGGCGGTGCTGGTCGCCTTCCCGTCAGCGTTGGCTACGGACAGCAGGCGGCCCAGCACGTCGTACGCGGTGGTGCCGGTCTTCTGCCAAGTCACTGCCCCCGTGGCACCGTATGCCTCGGCACGGCCGGTCCACGTCGCCAGGCCCTTGGTCGGCTTCATCGTCGGCGACCAGGTGGTGGCGCCGTCGTAGGCGGTGGCCGTGTCGGAGAGTACGTCGCCGCGGCGGGAGGAGTCCGCGGGCAGGTCCAGCCCGCTGTCGGCCACGCCGCACGCCTTGCCCACCACCCGTGTGCGGGAAACGAGTGTGGTCAGCCCTGCGGTGTCGTTGCGGGCGTACCAGGTGTTCGTGCAGGTCTCGTCGCCGGTCTTGGCGTCGTCGCCGCGGTCTTCGACCGTGGACGGCATGCCGTAGTCGTCGTAGCCGGTGGTGACCGTGCGGGCGCGCCAGGACTTCGGGACCGTCAGATAGGTGTAGGTGGTGGTCGACTTGGTGCGGACGAACCGGGCGACGTGGTCGCCGGCATCGGGTACGCCGGTCTGGCGTGCGGTCTCCTTCGACCACGGCTCGTAAGCCTCGGCGCTGATGGCGGTGGCGCCGTCGTAGGTGACCTTCTCCCGCAGTTGGCCGGCGTACTGGTTGCTGTCCTGGATGGTCGACATGCCGAGACTCGGGGCCGACAGAGGTGCCAGGGAGACGCTCTTGGTGGTGCCATCCTTCTTCTTGTCCCCGTGCATGCCCTGCAGGTAGAGGGAGACGGTCTTGGAGCGGGTGGTGTCCTTCGCGCCGGAGTACGCCGTCACCTGGCGGTAGCCGCGCCAGTCGGACCAGGTCCGCTCGTCCTTCGGTGTGAAGGGGTCGTCGCTGTGGTGCCAGGCCGCGCCGGCGTATTCGTATGCGTGCTCGACGGTGTCGTTCTGCCCGGCCGGGTCGGAGACCGTGACGGCGAGGACCCGGTATTTGTGGAACCAGTCCACCGAGGCGTTCTCGGCGCCGTTGATGTTCCAGTACTGCGGGTAGCAGTTGCGGGTGTTGGTGTCCTCGGCCGCGCCGGTGACCTCGCCGCGCACGCACTCCGGCGCGGAGAGAGTCACCGTGGTGATCGCTCCGGTCTCCGAGGTGACGGTGGAGATGCGGGGCCTGGTGAGCGGCAGGATGTCGTCGGTGGCATCGACCCGGTTGGGCCGCATCTGGTAGGTGAACGAGATCGGGTTCAGTGCGATGTCCGTCGCGGCTGTCTTTCCGGTCTGCTTGAGGGACTGGAGGGTCAGGACGTGGTCGCTGGTGTCGCCGATGTCGCCGCCGTCCAGGTACTTCTGGGTCAGGGCCCAGGAGTCCACCGGCTCGAACGTGCTGCCGGCAGCGGACCAGGAGTAGGTGTTCACTGCGGTGAGGCGTTTGCGGGAGAAGAACGACGGCGCGGACCCCAGGCACTCGTCGTCCCCGTTGGAGCAGATCGCGTCGAACGGAACGTCAGGCCAGTTGTCCGAGGTCTTCTCGGTCAGCGAGGTGCAGTCCGCCGCGGTGCACCGCTCGGCGTATCCGAACGTGACCTTCGCGTCGGCGTCGTCGGTGAAGAGCGCGCCCTTGCGCAGACCGTACGTGATCTCCTTCAGATAGCCGCCGCGGTCGTAGGAGGCATTGGCGGTGGCGGACTTGTTCTTCTTGTAGTAATTGGTCTCCTTGGCGTACCAGTAGGTGGAGGCGTTGCCGTGAACGTCCTCGACATAGTCGAGATTCCAGCGCCATGCCTGGTCCAGTGACCGGCCGGAGAAGCTGGTGCCCTTCGAGTAACCCGGTTCGCCGGAATCGTCACCGAAGACCGGCGTCGTCCAAGTGGAGTTGGTGCGCTGAGTGGTGGCGCCGTCGAGCTTGTCCCGTCCGAAGACGTACCTGGTGCCGTTGCCGGTGATGACGGTCCAATACTCGCCGTCGTCGTCACCGTTGTCGGCGCCCGTGGAGCGGACCACCTTGGAGGCGTCGTCCCCTTCCAGCCGCCAGGTGCCGTCGCCGTCCTTCACCAGCCGGGAGGACTTGCCGTTGAGGACCAGCCGGGCGTTGTCGTACTTCCAGCAGCGATCGAAGACGTCCTTGTGGCCGTCGTCATCACAGGAGCCGTAGGTGCGCTCGATGTAGGACTCGGTCAGGGAGAAGCCCTCACCGACCGAGGTTCCCTGGTTGTTGGTGCTCGCGGTACGGCCGTCGATGCTGCCCGAGTCGTAGGAGAGCGACAGCGTCGGCACAGGGCCGGCGGCCGCGGGCGGCATGGTGAAGTCGTAGCTCCAGGTGAACGCGCCCGAATTGCCGCCGGCCTGCCAGGCGGAGGACTCCGACAACGGCGTCGCCGAGTAGTCGCCCGTGCCCGAAGGAGACTCACCGGATCCGGAACCGGTCGCCGTCACGGCCAGAACCGTCGCCGCGCCCGTGGCCGCGAAGGCGAGCTGCGTCGAGACACCGCCTGCGCTCTCGGGCAGCGTCACCTGGGCTGAGACCGACTGTCCACGGACGTCGTTCTGCGACTTCAGCGGGGTCTGCTTGCGGCAGGCGGGCTTCTGCGGCGTGGTCAGGGCACACGCGGGAAGCTGCACCAACCGCAGACGCTGCGCCCAGCCGCCGCCCAGCTTGGAGGCGAAGCCGGAGTAGTCGACGGTGAGGTCGGCCTCACCCGCGGCATCAGCGTCTGCGGTCAGCACGACACCCGTGACGCCGGCCTTCTGCGCGGCCTTCTGGTCCAGGACCGTGATCCGGGCTTCGGACGGCGCGGGCGCCGTCGTCCCGGCCCGCTTGCCGGGCGCCACCGTCACCGAGACCGGAACGCCGCCCGGACCGGCCTTGCCCGCCTTGCCGCGGGTGAGCTTGACGGTCGCCTTGCCCTGCCGGGGCCAAGTGCCCTTCTGTTCCGCCAGAGCGCGCCGGGCCTGCGCGGCGTTGGCCTTCCTGTCCCTTGCGACCCTCTCGCGAGCCTCCTTCGCCCCCAGCGAGTCGACCGGCCTGACCTTGCTGACCCGCTGTTCGGGGAGTTCGGGCCGGCCCAGACCACCCGCGGCGTTCACGGTCGGCGCGGCCGCCGCCACGCCCAGAGGGGCGATCAGCGCCAAGGCCAGGGAATGGATCAGCAGCTGTCTTCGACCTCGACGCGCACTGCGAGGAGTCCTGCTTGTAGTGCCTATGCCAACAGCCATCGGTTCCGCCCCACCCGTCCGGAAGTGCAAGGTCCACAAAAGGTCGTCGCTGCGGCCGCTCGCGGCCGCGGAGCAGGCAGCAGCCACGCGCTGCTGCCCGCACTCGGTCCGTCAGTCGCCCACGCGCGTCTCGATCTGCTCCGGGCTGGCCATCGCACCCGCCCACAGTCGTACTTCCGCGATCCGGGCAGGCAGGTAGTGCTTCCAGCCGCCCGAGGTGAAGCCCTTGCCGATCGCGAAGTCACCCGAACCGGTCTTGGCCGTGAACACCTGCGCATCGCCGGTCTGGTTGTGGCCCAGATGGAGACTGATCGTTCCCGCCTGGGCGTCATGGAGCCCGGTCAGACGCACCAGCCCGTCCAGTTCAGCGACCTCGTCGGAGACGACCGAGGAGAAGGTGCCGTCGGCGTTGAGCCGCCCGAAATGCCACTTGCCGACCGGCACGGTGCGGTCTTCGAGTGTCTCCTCGTCCAGCACGGTGTCCTTACCGGTCAGCTGGTACCAGAAGCCCCAGGCAGAGCCGTCCGCCGTGCGCTGGCCGAGGACCTGCCCGGTGTAGCCCACGTCGTTCTTCGCGAGCGCGGCCCCGTCCAGGGCGGCCAGCGTAGTGACGGTGAAGGATCCCGTGTCGTCCACGAGCGGGCCGGTCGCCGTGGCGGCGTCATCCACGCCGTCGAGCACGATCTCACCGTCCTTGATGGCCGCCCCTCCGGACAGGGAGAGCGCCCTGCCGTAGCCGGAGGTCGTGTCGGCGACCGTGGTGCCCGAGGCACCGGCGGCGGACCAGTCCGCGATCAGCTCCGCCCCCGCGAAGCCCTCCGACGTCAGGAGCCTCGCCTCGTCGGCGACCTCCGCGTCGCTCAGCTTCCGCTGCCAGGCTGCCACCTCGTCGATCGAACCGTCGAAGGCCCAGTAGCGCTTACCCGCCCACAGGTAGCGGCCCATGTTGAACGGGCCTGTCGAGGACCAGGAGCCAGGAACGGTACGCGTACTTTGCAGCACACCGTTGACATAGAAGCGGAGTTCCTGGGTGGCCGGGTCGTAGCTGCCGGCGAGATGCGTCCAGGCATTGACGGTAGCCGGGACCTTCGCCTGCACACCGAAGTAAGCCTGCCCGTTGTCCTCGTCCTTCTCCTTCACGCCGAACACCCAGGTGTCGTAGGACTTCTCGTACCAGAGGAGGAGTGAACTGTAGTTCGCGCCGTCTTGGGAGAGGACGATCCCGTCTTGGGCGTTACTTCCCAGCCGGGCCCACGCGGAGACCGTATAGGCCGACCGGGTCTCCAGCACGGGCCCACTCGTGGCGGCGTACGCGCCGCTGCCGTCCAGCATGAGTCCCCGGTCGGTCACCGGCGTCTCCAACGGGACGCCGTCGGCGTCGTGCGTGAGCAGTCCGCGGCGGCCTCGGTCGTCGCGGACCGCGGTACCGGCGAGCGTGGCGTCATGACGGCTCGCCCCGCCGGCCGTGGCCGAGTCGACGGCCGGACCGCCGGCCTCGTCGAAGTGCCAGCGTCCGACCGGCCCCTCACCCGCGGCGACCAGGAAGTCGACGACCTGCTGGGCTCCCCAGCGACCCACCTCGTCCTTCGCCCGCGCATACAGCCGAAACGTCCCCGAGCGGTCAGGGGTGATCGCCGCCTGCCACCCGATCACGTAGCCCGAGGTAGGAGGAGCGACCTCGCACACGAAGACCGGTGTACCGGACTTGCAGACCTTCTCGGCGTCGCTCCAGGCCGCGCCGTCGGTGAGGCGGTACTGGTAGGCGACGTTCGTGGTGTCCCCGTCGGCCGGGCGGAAGGTGAACGTGCCCCGCTTGCCGGGGCCGCCTCCCGAGGCGCACGCGTTGGGCGTGCACTCGGTGTACGGGCTGCCGACCGTGATCTCGGGGGCCTTCGGCGCGGTGGGGTCGACGGTGAAGTAGCACGGCGTGGTGTAGCCGGTGTTGAGCCGGTTCGAGCCGTCCTCGTAGTACGACAGGGTCAGCGCCTTCAGCCGGTACTTCGTCCCCTCGGACAGGGTCGGCAGGCTCCTGGACTGCTTGACCAGGTTCCCGACGTACCCGGAGGTGGGGCTGTCGACATCCGTGTGGGCCGTCACCCAGGACGATCCGTTCCACCGGTCCGTGCGCCACCGGATCCGCAGGTTCGCCCCCGGTGAGCCGCCCACGGCGGTCTTCGGCTTGCCCGTCACCAGCGGAGTCGGGTCGGAGACGACGGCCGGGTCGTTCTCGTTCGTCGAGCACACCAGGCCCGATCCGGCGACCAGCCCGACCTCCGCGGGAAGCGCCGGCAGCCCCACGTACTTCACCGAGAGCACCGCGTCGTTCTTGAACCGCTTCCACGCCGATGTGTCCGACTCGTCATGCGCGCGGATCTCCAGGGTCAGCCGGGAGAACTTGCCCGCCGCGAAGCTCCTGACCGTCGGAGTGAGGTTCTCATCCGACTCGGCCGGGTTGTCGTTGAACTCGATCGGCGCGTCCGGGGAGTCCGGATCGCACAGCGAACCCCGCCCAGCGGACACATGCCGATCGCCCATCAGGTCCAGCCTCCCGGGACGGGACGCCCAGGTGGTGGAGGAGGAGATGTTGTTCGTACGCACCAGATCGACCCAGCGCGGATCGCACTGGAACGCCCACGGCTCGGTCACCCGGAACGTCGCGTCCAGCACGTTCTTGCCCTTGAGGTTCTCCGGGGAGAACTCGAAGTACAGCCGCTGCACATAGCCCGGTCCGCAGTAGTACCCGCCCCACGTACCGCACTTGCCGACGCCCTTGCCCAGGCCGTCGTCCCCGTTGGACCAGTTGTAGGACTCATAGCCATCGCTGCGCAGCAGCGTCCGCTCCGACTCCCCCCACGTCACCGTCGGGTCGATGAACAGCGGGAACGCCGACGCCGGAGTCTTGGTCAGCATGTCCGGGTCGGGCACCACCGTCAGGGCGTCCTTGCCCAACTGCACGTCCATCCTGACGACCTTGTCGCCCTGACCGGGCTCCAGCCCCTTCCCGGACTCGGCGACCTCCGCCTCGTCCGCGGGTGAATCGGACTGCTTCATGGAAGCGACCGGACCGGCCCCTGCCGCCCCAAGCAGTGCGGACTTCCGCTGCGGGGTCGCCGGCTGTGCTGCTTTCGCCTTTCCGGCCGAGTCCCACATCTGTGCCGGCGGAGCGCGGAAGACGGTCCTGCCGTCCGCGTCGACCGCGGCCAGACTGCCCGCCAGGCCCTTGCGGACCGACAACCCTCGAGACGTGAGCCCGAAGGTCAGCTTCTTCAGCCTCGGGTCGGCCGCTGCCTCAGGCGTCTTGACGACGAGCACATGCTGGAAACTCTCCGGTGTCGCCGTGACCTTCAGGTCCACATCCGGCAGCACCTCCCGGTACAGCGCGCTCGCCCCGTCCAACTCCGGCGACGGAAGCTGCCCGGGCCAGGCCAGCGCCAACGACCGGCCCGCATCGGCGATCGACACCAGCGGACTCTTGTCCCCACCACCGGAAAGCACCATCTGCACTGCTGCCGCCTTCGGCGCCACCGACCCGTCCTGACGCCGAATCAGCGTGGCGTCCGGCGCCTGCCATCCTCCGCCGGGCTCGGCCACCCGCACCGGGACCGCCGACTCCTCCAGAGTGAACGTGAAGCCGTCCGGGTTGGCGTACACGGTCGAACGCTCCGACCGCTCACCGGCAACCTCGACGCGCTCCCCCGACTCCTCGGCCTCGGCAAGCGCCGTCCGCCCCTCGCCCTGCTGTGCGCTTCCGCCCCCGGGCGACGCGGCCCGCGCGTCCCAGGTGGAGCCTTCAGCCGCCCGGGCAACGGGCACCGTGAGCACCGTCGCGGCCAACAGCGCGGAAACCGCGACCGCGGCAGCACCGACCAACTGTCTCCGGGCGCACCGAGGCGCCCTCCCCGTTCCCATATCCCCCACCCCGTGGTCACCGGCTGGTCACAGCGGGGGTCGAGTCAACGTCACCCGTGTGCTTCCGTCAAGGTTCGACGGATCCGCTCACCCTGGGGCACCAACCGGCCTTGATGACAGGGAGCAACGGCCGAACCGAAGATCAGCGGCACACCCGCCCACCGTCCGCCCGGCATGCCCACTTCATCCGGAGCCGTGAACCACGTACCGGAGCCCGTCTATCCGATTCGATCACTCGCCATGAGCGAACCGGGCGGAGCACCGGTGATGCACGTCACATAAAGATCGTATGAGGTTCCCCCCACCCCGCCCCTCCGGTCGCACCCCCTTCCCCCGCCCCAACGTGCCACACCCGCGGCCCCGTGGTGCATCGAGGACGAGGGCGGCCTCCCCGTCGTCCACGCCTATGAACTCGACGGACCGACCGGCGTCTACGCGCCTGCCGGCATCTTCCGGGGCACCCTGAAGCGCCCTGTGCCTTTCGAGATCAGCCTGGATCTCGACAAGCTCAGCCCGCCACGGGCCAACTGGAATCCGGCACCAGTCAGCACGGGAACACAGAAGGGGCCGGGCTCGCTCGAACTCAACCCCTGCCGAGGTGCCTGCTCGACGAAGCACACAGCGCACCCCTCGGCCCCTGACCGAGGAGGCGCAAGCAGCGACGCCACATCACCCCCCGGGCGGGTATACCCGATGTATTCTGTCCGGCATGGCACACACAACGATCAAGGTCGAGAGCAGCATCCGGGACCGGCTGGCGATCCTGGCCGCCGAGAAGAACACCACGATCGCGGGGCTCGTCGGCGAATTCGCCACCCACACCCTCACGCAGAGCGAGCGGGACGAGCAGGTCGCGAAGACCCTCGAAGTCCTGCACGCGCTCTCCGGCTACGCCCCGGACCCCGAGCAGGATCGCACAGCGGACGATGAGCTCACGCGCCGGCTCGGCAGCGCCGCGTGAACCCTGTCGCCCCCGTCGACGTAGTCCTCGACGGCAGCGCGCTGCTCGCTCTGGGCTCAGGCAACGTCCTGGCCTCCCGCCTTCTGTACCAGGCCGCTGGGACCGGGGCCTGGCGCGTCCACGTCGCGTTGGCCGCACTCGCTGAAGCGGACCGGATACGCACCGGACTCGCCAGCCACCTCGGCATGCTCGACCAGGTGGTTTTCCATCCGCTCGATCTCGCCGCAGTCCTGGCCGCCTCGGGCCACGAGCGGTCTCTGGGCTGGTGCCACACCCACCATG
Source organism: Streptomyces spongiicola (assembly GCF_003122365.1). Taxonomy (NCBI): domain Bacteria; kingdom Bacillati; phylum Actinomycetota; class Actinomycetes; order Kitasatosporales; family Streptomycetaceae; genus Streptomyces; species Streptomyces spongiicola. The sequence continues at coordinate 5,084,487 of NZ_CP029254.1, read as the reverse complement.
TGGCCATGCCCGGCCCCGAGCGCCTGGATGGGGCACGCGTCGCCACCGTCCAGCCCAAGGCCTGGGACGGGGCCGAAGTCCGGGTGCTCGACCTCACTCCCTGAGCGATCCGCCCGGTTCGGGGCGGACCTCACCGGTGGATGTGATCCCAGCGCTCTCCCAAGTGCACGCAATCAACCGGGTGGTTGACATCTGTTTTCTGATTCGCGAACCATGAATCGTGGTGCCGGCCTGCGGCGCCGGTTCGGCGGCTACTTCTTGCCACTCCCAGACGTTCCTCCGTGCCGGAACTCCACCACGTCCCCGTCCTGCATCACGTAGTCCTTGCCCTCCATGCGCGCCTTGCCCTTGGCGCGGGCCTCGGCGACCGAGCCGGTGTCGACGAGGTCGGCGAAGGAGATCACCTCGGCCTTGATGAAGCCCTTCTGGAAGTCGGTGTGGATCACACCGGCCGCCTCGGGAGCCGTCGCACCCTTCTTGATGGTCCAGGCGCGCGACTCCTTGGGGCCCGCCGTGAGGTAGGTCTGGAGGCCGAGGGTGTCGAAGCCGACGCGGGCGAGGGTCGTCAGGCCGGGCTCCTCCGCGCCGACGGACTGGAGGAGTTCCAGGGCGTCCTCCTCGTCGAGTTCGGCGAGGTCCGCCTCCAGCTTGGCGTTGAGGAAGATCGCCTCGGCCGGGGCGACCAGCGCGCGCTGCTCGTCCTTGAACGCGTCGTCGGTCAACTCGTCCTCGTCGACGTTGAAGACGTAGAGGAACGGCTTGGTGGTCAGCAGGTGCAGGTCGTGCAGCAGCTCGGCGTTCTCCGAGCCCTGGACGATGCCGTGGGAGAAGAGGGTGTCGCCCTTCTCCAGGATGTCCCTGGCCGCCTCGACCGCCGCGACCTTCGGGGCCACGTCCTTCTTGATCCGCGACTCCTTCTGGAGCCGCGGCAGGACCTTCTCGATGGTCTGGAGGTCGGCCAGGATCAGCTCGGTGTTGATCGTCTCGATGTCGTCCCGGGGGGAGACCCTGCCGTCGACATGAACGACGTTCTCGTCCTCGAAGGCCCGGATGACCTGGCAGATCGCGTCGGACTCGCGGATGTTCGCCAGGAACTTGTTGCCCAGGCCCTCACCCTCGCTGGCGCCGCGGACGATGCCCGCGATGTCGACGAAGTCCACCGTCGCCGGAAGGACCCGCTGGGAGCCGAAGATCTCGGCCAGCCTGCCGAGCCGGTCGTCGGGGACGCCGACGACGCCCACATTGGGCTCGATGGTGGCGAACGGGTAGTTGGCCGCCAGCACGTCGTTCTTGGTCAGGGCGTTGAACAGGGTCGACTTGCCGACATTCGGCAGACCGACGATTCCGATCGTGAGCGACACGTTGGCGACTTCCTGGAGTGAGGACCGGCTGGTTGCCGGGCCCGGGGGTGGGCCGATCCCCCAGTTTACGGGCGGGCCGCCGGAGTACGTCACGCGTGCGACGCCTCGAACTCCCGACCAAGCTCCCCCAAAGGGCGTGTCCTGTGACGTGCTGATCGCACATCGCGACCTACGTTGGTCACGTGGAGCAGCAAAGGACTGGTACCCCCTCGAGGCAGCCGCGGCCGCAGGCCCCTCTCTCGCAGCAGGCCCCCCTCTCCAAGGGCGCTCTCATCGAGGGCGCCTCGGTCCAGCGGGTCGCGGCCCGGCCCGGTGGACCCGGGCAGCCGGACACCCCCCAGCGGACCGGGAAGCGGCCCGCGCGCCAGGGTCCTCCGATGGTGGCCGCCCTGCGCAGACTGCCCAACCCGCGGCTGACCGGACTGGGCGCCGGGCTGTTCGCCTGCACCCTGATGCTGGTGATCGGCTCAGTCGACCAGCTCCTGTTCGACGGCTCCGCCGTCGTCTACGGGGTGCTGTTCCTGCCGGTCAGCGCTCTGACCGGGTTCTGGGTACGCAGCGCCGACCTGGTCACCGCACCGATCAGCGTGCCGATCGCGTTCGCCGTGGGGCTGGTACCGATCACCGGCGGTTCGGCGGGGACCGGCGGGCCCGGGGGCATCGGTGTCGAGGTCATGGCCGTCGTCACCGCGCTGGCCGTGCAGGCGGGCTGGCTGTACGGGGGCACGCTGGTCGCCGGGCTGATCGCGACCGTGCGGAAGATCCGGCTGATGGCGGCCCGGCGCCGTGCCCGCCGGCCCTCCGGGCCGCCGCGCCGCGTCTGAGGGGAGGTCCCCGTCAGCGGTGCGACGGCGCCTCCCCCGCGTCCGCGTGCCCGGCGGGGCGGCTCAGCCGTGCCGGGCCGCCGTCATGGCCGCTCCGACGATTCCCGCGTTGTTCCGCAGCTGGGCCGGGACGATCTCCGCCCGGATGTGATGGAGCAGCGGAACGAACTTGTCCGCCTTGCGGCTGACCCCGCCGCCGAGGATGAACAGTTCGGGCGAGAACAGCATCTCCAGGTGGGCCAGGTACTTCTGGACCCGGCGGGCCCAGTGCTCCCAGCTCAGCCCCTCGTCCTCCTTGGCCTTGGTCGATGCCCGCTTCTCGGCCTCGTGGCCGTGCAGCTCCAGATGGCCGAGTTCCGTGTTCGGCACCAGGCTGCCGTCCATGAAGAGCGCGCTGCCGATACCCGTGCCCAGGGTCAGCAGCATCACCGTGCCCTTGCGGCCCTTGCCGGCCCCGAAGGTCATCTCGGCCACTCCCGCGGCGTCAGCGTCGTTCAGCACGGTCACCGGGACGCCGAGCCGCTCGCGCAGCAGTTCGGCGGCGTCGACGTCGATCCAGTTCTTGTCGACGTTGGCGGCCGTACGGATGACCGAGCCGGTGACCACTCCGGGGAAGGTGACCCCGACGGGGCCCGACCAGCCGAAGTGCCGCACCACCTCCGCGACGCAGTCGGCCACCGGCTCGGGCCCGGCCGGGTGCGGGGTGAGTACCTTGTGACGGGGTTCGGCGAGTTCGCCGCGGTCCAGGTCCACGGGGGCGCCCTTGATCCCCGATCCGCCGATGTCCACTCCGAAGACGTTCATGGGCACAACGTTACGAGGAAGATCTGACCGCCACTCCCCGACGGCGGGGCCCGCGCCGGACTTCCCTCCCCCGGCCGCCCGCGCCCCTCCGGACCGCGGCGAGCCGACCGGGCCGGGGGGGCGGGGCGGCGCGGCGCGTCAGTCGTCGACGAGTGACGACGCCTCGGCCCGCAGGTCCCGGCGGAGTTCCTTGGGCAGCGAGAACGTGATCGACTCCTCGGCCGCCTTCACGATCTCGACGTCCTCGAACCCGCGCTGCGACAGCCACTCGAGGACCTCGTCGACCAGCACCTCCGGCACCGACGCACCCGACGTGAGGCCCACGGTGGAGACGCCCTCCAGCCAGGCCTCGTCGATCTCGCGGGCGTAGTCCACGAGGTGGGCGTCGCGGGCGCCCGCTCCCAGGGCGACCTCGACGAGCCGCTTGGAGTTGGAGGAGTTCTGCGAGCCGACGACGATGACCAGGTCCGCCTCGGCACCCATCTGCTTCACCGCGATCTGGCGGTTCTGCGTGGCGTAGCAGATGTCGTCGCTCGGCGGGGAGACCAGCAGCGGGAACTTGGTCTTCAGCCGGTCCACGGTCTCCATCGTCTCGTCGACGGACAGCGTGGTCTGGGACAGCCAGACGACCCTGGACGGGTCACGGACCTCGACCTTGTCCACGTCGTCGGGACCGTCCACCAGGGTGATGTGCTCCGGGGCCTCGCCGGTGGTGCCGATGACCTCCTCATGGCCCTCGTGGCCGATGAGGAGGATGTCGAAGTCGTCCTTCGCGTACCGCACGGCCTCCTTGTGGACCTTCGTGACCAGGGGGCAGGTCGCGTCGATGGTGGCCAGCTTCCGCTCGGCGGCCTCCTCGTGGACGACCGGGGCCACGCCGTGCGCCGAGAACATGACGATGGACCCCTCGGGCACCTCCTCCGTCGTCTCGACGAAGATCGCGCCCTTCTTCTCCAGGGTCTGCACCACGTACTTGTTGTGGACGATCTCGTGGCGGACGTAGATCGGCGCGCCGTACTGCTCGAGGGCCTTCTCCACGGCGATCACGGCACGGTCCACGCCCGCGCAGTAGCCACGGGGTGCGGCGAGGAGGACGCGGCGGGCGTTCGTTGCAGTCATGCCCCCATCGTAAGGGCGCCCCGGACGGGCGAACGATCGCCCACGGGGCTGATCCGGGTGCGGATCCCGCGGCCGCGCGTGGTCGTTGGGTCCCTCGGCGCCGCCGAGCTTCCGCGTCACGCGGATCCCGCGGCCGCGCGTGGTCGTTCCTCCGTCCTCCACGTCGCCGGTGATGCGGGTGGCCGCGGCCACGTGCGCGCGTGGTCGTTCCCGGGCCCAACTGGCGGACGTGCTCAGGTCACCCCGCGGCCACGTGCGCGCGTGGTCGTTCCCCTCGCGGGCGGGGCGTGCCGGACGGAAGGCCTCAGGTCGACAGGCGACGCGGGCGCGGGAGCCGGTGCAGGCACGGGAGCCGGTGCAGGCGCGGGAGCCGGTGCGGGCGCGGGAGCCGGTGCGGGCGCGGGAGCCGGTGCAGGCACGGGAGCCGGTGCGGGCCAATGCTCCGGGTCGGTGGCTACGGCCGGCGGTCCCGACGCCGGATCTCCGCGAGCGGCTCGGCGCAGGGCGGAGCGGGGATGCGCGGGGCGGTGCCGCCCCGGGCGGGGCGGCCCGGTGCGGGGCGGCCCGGTGCGGGGCGGGGCGGGGATGGCTGCCCGACGCGGTACGGCCCGGTGCGGGGCGGGGAGCGGTGCCGCAGGGCCGGTCGTGTCATAGGCGGCCGTTACGCTCGCGGGCATGGGTCTCACTACGTCAGCCGAAGCCCCCCTGCCCGTGGGCGAGGTGTCACGGCTCATCGGAGGGTGGATCGACCGGCTGGGCGCGGTCTGGGTCGAGGGGCAGATCACCCAGCTGTCCCGCCGTCCCGGCGCCGGGGTGGTCTTCCTGACCCTGCGCGATCCCGCGTACGACATCTCGGTGAGCGTCACCTGCTACCGGCAGGTGTTCGACGCGGTCGCGGATGCCGTGGCCGAGGGCGCGCGCGTGGTCGTCCACGCCAAGCCCGAGTGGTACGCCCCGCGCGGGCAGCTCTCGCTCCGGGCCGCCGAGATAAGGCCCGTCGGCATCGGTGAGCTGCTGGCGCGGCTGGAGCGCCTGAAGCGGTCGCTCGGCGCCGAGGGCCTGTTCGCGCCGGACCGCAAGAAGCCCCTGCCGTTCCTGCCTCAACTGGTCGGCCTGGTCTGCGGGCGGGCCTCCGCCGCCGAGCGGGACGTCCTGGAGAACGCGCGGAGGCGGTGGCCCGCCGTCCGGTTCGAGGTGCGCAACGCAGCCGTCCAGGGGGTGCGCGCGGTGCCGCAGGTGATCCAGGCGGTGCAGGAGCTGGACGAGCACCCGGGCGTGGACGTGATCATCGTGGCGCGCGGCGGGGGCAGCGTGGAGGACCTGCTGCCGTTCTCCGACGAGCAGCTGGTGCGCGCGGTCGCCGACTGCCGCACTCCGGTGGTGTCCGCCATCGGGCACGAGCCCGACTCCCCGCTGCTCGATCTGGTGGCCGATCTGCGGGCCTCGACACCGACGGACGCCGCGAAGAAGGTCGTGCCCGACGTCGGCGAGGAGCTGGACCGGGTGCGGACGCTGCGGGACCGTGCCCTGAGGACGGTCCGCGGCCTGCTGGAGCGCGAGGAGCGGGGACTGCAGCACTGCCTGCACCGGCGTGTCATGGAGCATCCGCATCGGATGGTGGAGGACCGCGAGCAGGAGACGGACGCCCTGGCGGCCCGGGGCCGCCGGGTTCTGGGGCATCTGCTGGACCGCGCTGACTCCGAGCTGTCCCACACCCGCGCGCGCGTCGTCGCGCTGTCGCCCGCGGCGACGCTGGAGCGGGGGTACGCGGTGCTGCAACGCGAGGACGGCACGGTGGTGCGCGCGGCCCGAGAGGTGTCGGCGGACGAGCAACTGCGGGCGCGGGTCGCGGAGGGCGGGTTCCGGGTACGGGTGTCGGGTGACTGAGCGGCCCGCGTCGGCTTTCCGGGCGGCTGAGCGGCTGGGCGGCTGGGCGGTCGCCTGCCGGGCGGCTGAGCGGCAGGCGGGGCCACGGCTCGCGGCCCCGTGCGGCCGGCCTCTACGGGCACGGCCGGACGGCGGCATCGGCGACGGCGGCACCGGCGGGCTCCGGTTCCGCGTCCGGCGATCTCAGCCCGTCGGGGGCGTCGCCCGGTGCGCGCCGGCAGCGCAGGGCCGGAGGACGTCCGAGCGGCGGAGCCGACGGGGTTTCCCGGCCGGCACGGCGAGGGCGCCTGCCTGGCCGGATCGATACGGCAGTGCTTGCCGGGTGGGGAACTAGGGTGGAGACATGACGGCCAGGACCGACAAGGGCACACTCGGCTACGAACAGGCGAGGGACGAGTTGATCGACGTCGTGCGCCGGCTGGAGGCGGGCGGCACGACGCTGGAGGAGTCCCTGGCGCTGTGGGAGCGCGGCGAGGAACTGGCCAAGGTGTGCCGCCGCTGGCTCGACGGCGCCCGCGCACGGCTGGACGCGGCGCTGACGGAGCGGGACGAGCCCGGGGGCCAGGGTGCTCCGGGCGCTGCCAGGACGACCGCGGACAGCGGCAGCGGCAGCGACGGTGTGAGCGGGGACGTCGGCGGGGGCGAGGCCGGACCGGGCCGCTGAGGCAGCCGGGCCTTCGGATGTCAGGCCTTCGGATGTCAGCCCATCGAGCGCCAGGCCATCGGACGCCGGGCCACGGGGGAAGCACGGACGGGGCCGGGTGCGAAGCCTGAGCGGGCAGGCCGCAGTGGCACCGCACCACCGGCCGGCGGACGGCCGGACGCATGGGGCGGCATCGGGCCGACACCGGGCCGACACCGGGCCGGCGGTGCGGGCGACCACGCCGAGGCCGCCCGCACCGCCGGGGACGACGGTTCCGGATACCCAGGAGCAGAGCGGGGCATAACCGCGCAGCCAATTTAGTTGAACCTTGAGCTATTGAAAGTTGCGTGACTTGACTCACCCGGAGTCCGATTTAGTTGAATCTTCACCTATCTCGGTCGTACGGTGAGCCATCGGCCCGACCCCCCAGCCCATCCGGAAGGCAAGCACCATGTCCCTCGTTCTCGACCGCACCGCCCAGGACCTCCTCTTCCGGGAGGCCCACACCGCCAACACCTTCACCGACGAGCCGGTGACCGAGGAGCAGGTGCAGGCGGTCTACGACCTGGTCAAGTACGGGCCCACGGCCTTCAACCAGTCCCCGCTGCGCGTCGTCCTGGTGCGCTCCGCCGAGGCCCGTGAACGTCTGGTGCGGCACATGGCCGAAGGCAACCGCCCCAAGACGTCCACCGCTCCGCTGGTGGCGATCCTCGCCGCCGACAACGAGTTCCACCAGGAGCTGCCCGCGCTGTTCCCGCACTACCCGCAGGCGAAGGACGCCTTCTTCGCCGAGCGCCCGGTCCGTGAGCAGTCCGCCGCGCTGAACGCCGCGCTCCAGGCCGCGTACTTCATCATCGGGGTCCGCGCAGCCGGTCTGGCCGCCGGCCCCATGACGGGCTTCGACTCCGCCGGTGTGAAGAAGGAGTTCCTGGACGACGACCACACCCCGCTGATGGTGGTCAACATCGGCAGGCCGGGCGAGCACGCCTGGTTCCCGCGGTCGCCGCGGTTGCCGTTCGACGACGTGGTCACCACCGTCTGAGCACCCCTCCGCGCCTCCACACGCCCCTCCGCACCGCGCGCCGCCCCTCCACACACCCCTCCGCACCGCGCGCCGCCACGCCGCACGCATCTCCGCACCGCGCGCCGCCACGCCGTTGCCGCGGTGGAAGCGCCGCCCGCCGCCGGGGCCACCGCGGCACACGGGCCGCCGCACCGTCCGGTGCGGCGGCTTCGCCGCGCTCAGGGGTTCGGGCGGCCCCGAACGCGGCGAAGCCGCGGCAACAGGTGCGCGCTCCGGAGCCGGGCCTGCCCGGCGGGCCGATCAGGCCGGCGTGCGGGTCGACGGCGTCCGGCCCTGCGTCCGGCCCTGCGTCCGGCACGGGCCCGGCACGGCGTCCGGCCCTGCGTCCGGCACGGCGTCCGGCCCTGCGTCCGGCACGGGGCCCGGGTCAGGAGGAGGCGGCGGCGGACGGCACCGGCGACGGCGTGGCGCCGGACTCCGACTCCAGCGCCGCGGCCATCTGCGCGAGCCGCTCGTACGAGGCCGTCCCCGTCACCACCGTCGTCGAGCCCTGGTCGGTGCGGACCAGAGCGTCGTACTTCGGGCCCTCCCAGCGCTGCCAGCTCTCTCCGCCGACCGACTGGGTGGTGTCGGTCGGGGCCGCCTGCTGAGTGACCCTCGGGACGTACTGCCGCGGCGCCTCCGTGGACTGCTCGACCGCCACGTACTGCCCGTCCGGGTCCAGGAAGCCGAGGTGCCAGGCGTGGCCGTCCTCGCGCCGGAAGGTGACCGAGGTCGGCTTCCAGTCGGCGGGCAGCCCCGCGGGGGCCGCCACCGGATAGGGTGCCGCCCGGCGGGCCGTCACCAGTTCCACCCTGTAGTCGACGGGCTGGATCGGGTCCAGGGAGTCGTCGTGCGGGATGAAGAGGTAGATGACGCCTGCGAACGCGCAGATGACCGCCATCGACTGGATCATTCCGCGCACTGTCTGGTTGCCACGCTTGCCTGCCACCGCACTATCGTCGCATCAAGGCCGTCCGCTCAGACGTGGGCCCCTCTGCTCATTTTGTCGACGTACCGATAGAGTCACAGCACCCTCTTCATCCCGGCCGTCGTCGTACAGAAAGGTGCGCTCCGATGACCGAGCATCATCTTCCGTCCCAGCTCGAGGTCTCGCCCGAGGCCCCGGACCGCAACCTCGCCCTGGAGCTCGTACGCGTCACCGAGGCCGCCGCCATGGCCGCCGGACGCTGGGTCGGCCGCGGTGACAAGAACGGCGCCGACGGCGCGGCCGTCAAGGCCATGCGCACCCTCGTGAGCACCGTGTCGATGAACGGTGTCGTAGTGATCGGGGAGGGCGAGAAGGACGAGGCCCCGATGCTGTTCAACGGAGAGCGGATCGGCGACGGGACGGGCGCGGAGTGCGACATCGCCGTGGACCCGATCGACGGCACCACGCTCACCGCCAAGGGCATGCCGAACGCGATCGCGGTACTCGCGGCGGCCGACCGGGGCACCATGTTCGACCCGTCCGCGGTGTTCTACATGGACAAGCTGGTCACCGGCCCCGAGGCCGCCGACTTCGTCGACATCAACGCCCCGGTCTCGGTGAACATCCGCCGGGTGGCCAAGGCGAAGAGCTCCTCCCCCGAGGACGTCACCGTCGTCATCCTGGACCGCCCCCGCCACGAGGGCATCGTCAAGGAGATCCGCGAGACGGGCGCCCGCATCAAGTTCATCTCGGACGGCGATGTCGCGGGCGCGATCATGGCCGTGCGCGAGGGCACCGGCGTCGACATGCTGATGGGCATCGGCGGCACACCGGAGGGCATCATCGCCGCGTGCGCGATCAAGTGCCTCGGCGGCACCATCCAGGGCAAGCTGTGGCCGAAGGACGAGGAGGAGCGGCAGCGCGCCGTCGACGCCGGCCACGACCTGGACCGTGTGCTTCTCATGGACGACCTGGTCAGCGGCGACAACGTGTTCTTCGTCGCGACCGGAATCACGGACGGCGAGCTGCTCCGCGGGGTGCGCTACCGCTCCGCGACCGCGACCACCCAGTCACTCGTCATGCGCTCCAAGTCGGGCACCATCCGGCAGATCGACTCGAGCCATCGCCTGTCGAAGCTGCGCGCCTACAGCGCCATCGACTTCGACCGCGCCAAGTAGGGCACGGGTCGCGACCGCGGCATCCCGGCACACACTTACGGGGGCGCCCCATGTGCGGTGGGGCGCCCCCGTCCGTGTGTCAGGATGCCGCGGTCTCCGTCAGGCCGCCGAAGCCGCCTTCTTGATCTCCGTCTCGCGCCTGCGGCGACGGGCCAGGACGACCCGGCGCTCGGCCGCGGTCAGCCCGCCCCACACACCGTAGGGCTCGGGCTGGAGCAGTGCGTGCTCCCGGCACTCGACCATGACGGGGCAGCGGGCGCACACCCGCTTGGCGGCGTCCTCGCGCGAGAGCCGCGCCGCCGTCGGTTCCTTGGAGGGCGCGAAGAACAGTCCGGCCTCGTCCCGGCGGCACACGGCCTCCGTGTGCCAGGGCGCGTCCTGGTCTTCCCGAGCGGCGGAACGCTGGGGAGGAACGGCTACCTGCAGGGACTGATGCGGCAGTTGCAGCACGGTCTACTCCTGACGACGGCTTCGCGAGCGAGAGACGATGCAGCAAGGCCTACCCGCTGTACGCGCGCCTATGCACTGAGTGGCATCGCGTTCCGCGGGCCGGAACCGCAGGCGGCCGCTCCGGCCGCTGCCGCCGTCAGTGCCCCGGATGTTTGCGCAGCCGGTCCTGGAGGTCCGCGACGCGCTTGCCGCGCTTCGGCTTCGCCTCCACATTGCCGAAAACGGAATAGCCGTTGACGACCACGACCGGGGCCTCCGGGTCGGCGGCCTCCAGCGTGACGACCTCGAAGCTCCCGAAGACGCCCGTACCGCTGCCGCGCAGCGAGATGTTCTCGGGGACCCGGACCTCCACATTGCCGAAGATCGAGGTGGCGTTGATGACGCTGAGCCGCTGGCCGAACATGGCCTCGGTCAGGTCGATCTCGATGTTGCCGAAGAGCGAGAACGCCTGGGTCCGGGCGCCTACCCGCCAACGCCCCTTGCGGGTGGAACTGGAGAAGACGGCGACGAGGTTCTCCGCGGGGCCGGCGGCGGCATCGGAGCCGTGGGCGTACGAGGCGGACTCCGAGCGGGGCGAGCCGCCCGCCGGGAGGTCGCGGACGATCGGCTCCAGCTCGCCGACGGTCTTGGCGCGGTAGACCGCGTCGATCCGCTCGGCGTGCTCCTCGGCGTCGAGCCGTCCCTCGGCGAGGGCCTCCCGGAGGATGTCCGCCGTCCGGTCGCGGTCGGCGTCGGAAGCCCGAACGGCCCCGGCGGGGTCCGCGGGCGCGACCGGAGTCTGGGGCTGTCGGCGCCCGGGGTCCGCTGAGTCGTGCTTGTCGAGGTCCACACCGACACCCTAGCGATACGCGATAGATCGCGACTAGTGGCCGCGCGCGGCAGCTCCGGGGCGAGCGCACGCGCCGCGACCTCGCGACGGAACGCACACCGTCACGCCCCCACCCCGCAGACGACCCCGCCCTGGCACTCCGTGCCCCGACGGCGCGCGCACGGGCACCCGGACCCGGACGCGGACCACGCACCGCTCTCCCGAGCCCGCCCGGCCCGTCACCCCGGCACACGCCCCCGGGCGCCGGGCCCCGACACCGACACCGACCCCCGAATCGATCCCCGGCATAGGCCCCGTCCCGATACCGATCCCGGAAGGATCCGGCGGTTCCGATTCCGGCTCTCCGGGCTCCGGCTCTCCGGGCTCCGGGCTCCGGGCTCCGGGCTCCGGGCTCCGGGCTCCGGGCTCCGGGCTCCGGGCTCCGGGCTCCGGGCTCCGACTGAGCCCTACCTCACAAGCCCGGACGGCAACGGGCGTCTTACCCTTGTGGGCGCGCTGCCCGAGGATGCCAGCCGCCGTCTGCCGAGTGAGGAATGGCCGTAATGCCCCCTGTCTCCCGCCCAACCCACCCTGCCGATTCCCACCCGACCCACCCTGCCGATTCCCGCCCGACCCACCCTGCCGATTCCCACCCGACCCACCCTGCGTTCGCCTACACCGATCTGCTGCCCCTGGGGGAGGACACCACCCCCTACCGCCTCGTCACCGCCGAGGGCGTCTCCACCTTCGAGGCCGACGGGCGTACGTTCCTCAAGGTCGAGCCGGAGGCGCTGCGCAGGCTCGCGGAGGAGGCCGTACACGACATCCAGCACTTCCTCCGCCCCGCGCACCTGGCCCAGCTGCGAAGGATCATCGACGACCCCGAGGCGTCGGCGAACGACAAGTTCGTCGCGCTGGACCTGCTGAAGAACGCGAACATCGCGGCGGCGGGCGTGCTCCCCATGTGCCAGGACACCGGCACGGCGATCGTCATGGGCAAGCGCGGGCAGAACGTCCTCACCGAGGGCGGCGACGAGGAGGCCCTGAGCCGCGGCGTCTTCGACGCCTACACCAGGCTCAACCTGCGCTACTCCCAGATGGCGCCGGTCACCATGTGGGAGGAGAGGAACACCGGCACTAACCTGCCCGCGCAGATCGAGCTGTACGCGACGGACGGCGGCGCGTACAAGTTCCTCTTCATGGCGAAGGGCGGCGGCTCCGCCAACAAGTCGTTCCTCTACCAGGAGACGAAGGCGGTCCTGAACGAGGCCGCCATGATGAAATTCCTGGAGGAGAAGATCCGCTCGCTGGGCACGGCCGCGTGCCCGCCGTACCACCTGGCGGTCGTCGTCGGCGGCACGTCGGCCGAGTACGCGCTGAAGACCGCCAAGTACGCCTCCGCGCACTACCTGGACGAGCTGCCGCAGGAGGGTTCGGGCCTCGGGCACGGCTTCCGGGACAAGGAGCTTGAGCAGAAGGTCTTCGAGCTGACGCAGCGGATCGGCATCGGCGCGCAGTTCGGCGGCAAGTACTTCTGCCACGACGTGCGGGTGGTGCGGCTCCCGCGGCACGGCGCGTCCTGCCCCGTGGCGATCGCCGTGTCCTGCTCCGCCGACCGCCAGGCGGTCGCGAAGATCACCGCCGAGGGCGTCTTCCTGGAGCAGCTGGAGACGGACCCGGCGCGCTTCCTGCCGGAGACCACCGGCGAGCAGCTCGACGAGAGCGGCGACGTGGTCAGGATCGACCTCAACCGGCCGATGGACGAGATCCTCGCCGAGCTGACCAGGTACCCGGTCAAGACGCGGCTCTCGCTCACCGGCCCGCTCGTCGTGGCCCGCGACATCGCGCACGCCAAGATCAAGGAGCGGCTGGACGCGGGAGAGGCGATGCCGCAGTACCTCAGGGACCACCCGGTCTACTACGCCGGTCCGGCGAAGACCCCGGAGGGCTACGCGTCCGGCTCCTTCGGCCCGACGACGGCCGGGCGGATGGACTCCTACGTCGAGCAGTTCCAGGCGGCGGGCGGCTCCAAGGTCATGCTGGCCAAGGGCAACCGGAGCAGGCAGGTCACGGACGCCTGCAAGGAGCACGGCGGCTTCTACCTCGGCTCGATCGGCGGCCCCGCGGCGCGCCTCGCCCAGGACTGCATCAGGAAGGTCGAGGTGGTCGAGTACGAGGAGCTCGGCATGGAGGCCGTCTGGAAGATCGAGGTCGAGGACTTCCCGGCGTTCATCGTCGTCGACGACAAGGGCGGCGACTTCTTCCAGGACCCCGCGCCCGCGCCGACCTTCACCTCCATCCCGGTCCGCGGCCCCGGTCAGGCCTGAACCCGGGGCTCTGGAATCCTCCCGATTCCTCCCGATTCCTCCCGGACGCCTCCGGGGCCGCGCGGCGGAGCCGGGCCCCGCACAACCTGCCGCCGCCCCGAGAGGGCCTGCCCGTCCCCGGACGGGGGACCCCGGAGGGACGGGCGGGCGCTCTCCGGTGGTAGGCCCGGGAACCCGGGAATGCGGGAATGAGCGCCCGCCCGCACCGCGCGTTCCACCGGCCCCCGTTCGCATCGACCGCCGTACGCCGGAACCGCCGCACGCCCGGACCGCGCCACGCCCGGACCGCCGGACCGCCGCACGCATCGACCGCCGTACGCCGGAACCGCCGTACACCCGGACCGCGCCACGCCCGGACCGCCGGACCGCCGCACGCATCGACCGCCGTACGCCGGAACCGCCGTACACCCGGACCGCGCCACGCCCGGACCGCCGGACCGCCGCACGCATCGACCGCCGTACGCCGGGACCGCCGTACACCCGGACCGCGCCACGCCCGGACCGCCGGACCGCCGCACGCATCGACCGCCGTACGCCGGAACCGCCGCACGCCCGGACCGCGCCACGCCCGGACCGCCGGAGCACCCGGGCGTAAGCCGGGGCGCCCGGGAATACCCGCTACCAGAGGGGGGCTGACCCTGACCAGGAGGTTTCGACGATGCCCGACATGAGCGAGAACGCAGGCCGCCACCGGATCGAACACGATTCCATGGGATCGGTGCGCGTGCCGGAGCACGCGAAGTGGCGTGCCCAGACCCAGCGTGCGGTGGAGAACTTCCCCCTCTCCGGGCTGCGGCTGGAACGCGCCCATGTGGAGGCCCTGGCCCGGATCAAAGAGGGTGCCGCCAAGGTCAACGCGGAACTCGGCGTGCTCGACGAGGACATCGCGGGGGCCATCCGGGAAGCGGCCGCCGAGGTCGCCGAGGGCCTCTGGGACGAGCACTTCCCCGTCGACGTCTTCCAGACCGGTTCGGGGACGTCGTCCAACATGAACATGAACGAGGTGCTGGCCACCCTCGCCGGTGAGCGGCTCGGCCGCGACGTCCACCCGAACGACCACGTCAACGCCTCGCAGTCGTCCAACGACGTCTTCCCCTCGTCGATCCACATCGCCGCGACGGCCGCCGTGACGCGGGATCTCGTCCCGGCGCTGGAGCACCTGGCGGAGGCGCTGGAGCGCAAGGCGGCGGAGTTCGCCGGTGTGGTGAAGGCCGGCCGCACCCATCTGATGGATGCGACACCGGTCACCCTCGGCCAGGAGTTCGGCGGCTACGCAGCGCAGATCCGGTACGGGATCGAACGGCTCAAGGCCTCGCTCCCCCGGCTCGCCGAACTCCCGCTCGGCGGTACGGCGGTCGGCACGGGCATCAACACGCCGCCGGGGTTCCCGGCGGCCGTCATCGCCGAGGTGGCGCGCGCGACCGGGCTGCCGCTGACGGAGGCGCGGGACCACTTCGAGGCGCAGGGGGCACGCGACGGACTCGTGGAGACCAGCGGCCAGCTGCGGACGGTCGCCGTCTCGCTGACCAAGATCTCGAACGATCTGCGCTGGATGGCGAGCGGCCCGCGCACCGGCCTCGCCGAGATCCGGCTGCCCGACCTCCAGCCGGGTTCCTCGATCATGCCCGGCAAGGTCAACCCGGTCGTCCCCGAAGCAGTCCTCATGGTGGCCGCGCAGGTCATGGGCAATGACACGACGGTCGCGGTGGCGGGCGCCGCGGGGAACTTCGAGCTGAACGTGATGCTCCCCGTGATGGCCAAGAACCTGCTGGAGTCGGTGCGCCTCCTCGCGAACGCGTCCCGGCTGCTCGCCGACCGCACGGTGGACGGGATCACCGCCGACGAGGACCGGGCCCGCGAGTACGCCGAGTCGTCGCCGTCCGTCGTCACCCCGCTCAACAGGTACATCGGGTACGAGGAGGCCGCGAGGGTCGCCAAGAGGTCCCTGGCGGAGCGGAAGACGATCCGCGAGGTGGTGCTGGAGGGCGGTTACGTGGAACGCGGGGCCCTGACGGTGGAGCAGCTGGACGAGGCGCTTGACGTGCTGCGGATGACGCGTCCCTGAGGCCGCTCGGCCGCCGGGTCCCGGTGGGCCGCCGGCTGCCGCGCAGCGCAGCGCTCCCCGCCGCGCCCGGGGCCCCTCCCACCCCGGCAGCCCCGCACCGGGGGCCTCTTCCCGGGGGCACCGCGGTGCCCCCGGGAAGAGGCCCCCGGGAAGAGGCCCGGGGAGAGGGCCCGGGAAGAGGCCTCCCGGTGCGCACGCTCGCCGCGCCGGCCGCGAGCCGTGTGCCCTCCGCCGCCGGGAGCGCCGGCCGGCCCCGCACCGCACCACCCCGCACCACCCCGCGCCGCACCACCCCGCACCGGCCGCACCGCGGGGGACGCACCGCACCACCCCGCACGGTGCCGCCCGACGGGCCGGCGCCGCCGGCCGCGGCACTAGGATCTCCGCATGGCGGGATCGGCGGGCTTCGAGCACTGGGCGCCGGGGGAGCAGATCCTCTGGCGGTATCGCGGCAACGGCTCCTCCGAGGTGCACATCTGCCGGCCCGTTACCGTGGTCCGGGACACCGAGGAGCTGCTGGCGGTGTGGATGGCCCCGGGTACCGAGTGCGTCAAGCCGGTGCTCGCCGACGGGACGCCGGTGCACGAGGAACCGCTCGCCACGCGCTACACGGCGCCCCGGACGACCGTGCGCGCCCGCTGGTCCGGCACGGGTGTGCTGAAGCTCGCCCGGCCCGGCGACGCGTGGTCGGTGTGGCTCTTCTGGGAGCAGGGCTGGCGGTTCAGGAACTGGTACGTGAACCTGGAGGAGCCGCATCTGCGTTGGTCCGGGGGGATCGACTCCGAAGACCACTTCCTGGACATCGCCGTGCAGCCGGACCGCAGCTGGTGCTGGCTGGACGAGGACGAGTTCGACCAGGCCCGGTCGGCCGGGCTGATGGCCGAGGAGCAGGCGCGGCGGGTTCGTGCGGCGGGTCTGGACGCGGTCGCGCTGATCAGGGACTGGGGTCCGCCGTATTCCGACGGCTGGGAGGACTGGCGGCCCGATCCCCGCTGGCCTGTGCCGGAGCTGCCGGCCGACTGGAACCGGACCCGGGCGGCCACGTCCGCATGAGGACCGCGTGAGACCCTTGATGCGCCCCCGGGGTTCAAACGTAGGATCGTCCTCCGCAACACCACGTCGCATCAAACACTGCTCGCCGTACGAGAACTGACCGCAAGTCATCACAAGGGGGACCGAACCGTGCCGGATGTGCGCCCGGACGCCCCCCGACCTGTCGATGCCTCGCCCGGATTGGGTATGGGCTATATCGACCTTCCAGGGGCGTTGCCGCCCCGGGACCCGGGTGCGTTCGCCCGGCGGCCCCGGGAACCGCGGCGCAGCCGCGATCGTCACCGCCCCCGGAGGCGCCCGGTGGCACCCGGGAAGCCGGGCGCCGCCGCGGTCGCGGTCGTGCCGTGCCCGGCAGGGTCGGCAGGACGGTTCCCAGCCTCGTACCACCGGCCCGGACGGACGGAATCCCAGGCGTGACGGAGCATCCCACCTCCCACGAAGGCCGGCAGCCTGTCGCCGCCCGGCCGCAGGAGCGCACCCGGCCGCGGCAGGAGGCCGCCGCCCATGCCCCGCGGCGCGGCCGGCGGCGGCGGTCCCGCCGCAGCCGCCCGCACCCGCGGAGCCGCCGCAGGACGCCGCGGGGCCGGCCCGCCGTGAGGGCGACCGGCTGCGGTTCGTCGGTGCGGCGACCCGGCGGATCGCCCGCGGAATAGACCTGGACGAGATCGTGCTCGGGCTGTGCCGGGCCACGGTGCCCACGTTCTCCGACGCGATCCTCGTCTACCTGCGGGATCCGCTGCCGGTGGGCGACGAGCGGCCCGTCGAGCCGTTCGTGCTGCGGCTGCGGCGGACCGACAGGCTGCGTTTAGCAGACGAGGACACCGACGGCGCCCTGCTGGGCGGCTTCCAGGTGCCGGTGCTCGGTGCGCCGGCCGAGGTCGCGTCGGCCGCCGAGCTGTGCGGGGTGACCGCGGGCGGCGCGCTGTGCGAGGTGACCGCGGGCGGCGCGCTGGCGGAGGTGCTGCGCGGCGTGCGTCCCGTCTTCGGCGACTCGGCCGCCGCCCGGGCGGCCCTGCCCGAGCTGCTGGGCGACGGCAGGACCCTGCCCGCGGGGCACCGGTCGATCCTGGCCCCGCTGCGCGGCCGTCGCCGGGTCACCGGTGCCGCGATCTTCCTGCGCCGTCCCGACCGGCCGGCCTTCGAGCCGGACGACCTCCTCGTGGCCGCCCAGCTGGCCACGCACACCGCGCTGGGCATCGACAAGGCGGTGCTGTACGGCCGTGAGGCCTACATCGCGGACGAGCTGCAGCGCACGATGCTGCCCGAGGGGCTGCCGCAGCCGACCGGGGTACGGCTGGCCTCCCGGTATCTCCCGGCCGCCGAGACGGCCCGGGTCGGCGGCGACTGGTACGACGCCATCCCGCTGCCCGGCAGCAGGGTCGCGCTGGTCGTCGGCGACGTCATGGGCCACTCCATGACATCTGCCGCGATCATGGGCCAGCTGCGGACGACGGCCCAGACCCTGGCCGGTCTGGACCTGCCGCCGCAGGAGGTGCTGCACCACCTCGACGAGCAGGCGCAGCGGCTCGGCACCGACCGCATGGCGACCTGCCTGTACGCGGTCTACGACCCGGTCTCGCACCGCATCACCATCGCCAACGCCGGCCATCCGCCGCCGGTACTGCTGCACCTCGGTGGCCGGGCGGAGGTACTGCGGGTGCCGCCGGGCGCCCCCATCGGCGTGGGCGGGGTGGACTTCGAGGCCGTCGAGCTGGACGCGCCCGCCGGGGCCACCCTGCTGCTCTACACCGACGGGCTGGTGGAGTCGCGGCTACGGGACGTGTGGACCGGAATCGAGCAGCTGAGGGAGCGGCTGGCCGCGACGGCGCAGCTCACCGGGCCCGACCACCCGCCGCCGCTGGAGGCGCTCTGCGACGACGTGCTGGACATGCTGGGCCCGGGCGACCGGGACGACGACATCGCCCTGCTCGCGGCCCGTTTCGACGGGATCGCACCGAGTGATGTCGCCTACTGGTTCCTGGACCCGGAGGACTCCGCCCCCGGCCGGGCCCGCCGGCTGGCCCGCAGGGCACTGGCCCGCTGGGGTCTGGAGGAGTTGTCCGACTCGGTTGAGCTGCTGGTCAGCGAGGTGGTGACCAACGCGGTGCGATACGCGGAGCGACCGGTGACGCTGCGGCTGCTGCGCACCGACGTGCTGCGCTGCGAGGTCGGGGACGACTCCCCGCAGCTGCCGCGCCAGCGGCGGGCCAGGGACACGGACGAGGGCGGCCGCGGGCTGTTCCTGGTGAACCGGCTGGCCAGACGGTGGGGAGCGACCCGGCTGTCGTCGGGCAAGGTCGTGTGGTTCGAGCTGGCCACCTGAGGACCGTCCAGCCGGTTCGGACCCGGGCCGGTTCCGGACCGGGTCCAGATGTTGCCGTCCTCGCATGTGAGGAGTTGACTGGGGCACACGGCCGATGCGACCACATTCCCACGATCGACGGGAGGACGCTCGTGACCGAGTCACCCCCCGAAGCGCCGTACACCACGAACAGCCACGGCATTCCCGTGGAGAGCGACGAGCACTCACTGACGGTGGGGCCGGACGGCCCCATCCTTCTCCAGGACCACTACCTGATCGAGAAGATGGCCCAGTTCAACCGGGAACGCGTGCCCGAAAGGGTGGTGCACGCCAAGGGTTCCGGCGCGTACGGCTTCTTCGAAGTCACCAACGACGTCGGCCAGTTCACCAAGGCGGACCTCTTCCAGCCGGGCCGGCGCACCGAGATGCTGGCCCGCTTCTCGACGGTCGCCGGTGAGCAGGGCTCCCCGGACACCTGGCGCGACCCGCGCGGGTTCGCGCTGAAGTTCTACACCGAGCACGGCAACTACGACCTGGTCGGCAACAACACGCCGGTCTTCTTCGTACGCGACACGATCAAGTTCCAGGACTTCATCAGGTCGCAGAAGCGCCATCCGGTCACCGGGCTGCGCGACAACGACATGCAGTGGGACTTCTGGACCCTCTCCCCCGAGTCGGCACACCAGGTCACCTGGCTGATGGGCGACCGGGGCATCCCCAAGACCTACCGGCACATGAACGGCTACGGCTCCCACACCTATATGTGGATCAACGGCGCCGGTGAGCGGTTCTGGGTGAAGTACCACTTCAAGACCGACCAGGGCATCGACTTCCTCACCCAGGAGGAGGCCGACGACCTCGCCGGTTCCGACGCCGACCGGCACCGGCGCGACCTGTACGAGTCGATCGAGGCCGGGGACGCGCCCTCGTGGTCGCTGAAGGTCCAGATCATGCCGTTCGAGGACGCCGCGGACTACCGCTTCAACCCCTTCGACCTGACGAAGGTGTGGCCGCACGGGGACTACCCGCTGATCGACGTGGGCCGGATGACGCTGAACCGGAATCCGGAGGACTACTTCGTCCATATCGAGCAGGCCGCCTTCGAGCCGTCGAACATGGTTCCCGGCATCGGCCCCTCGCCGGACAAGATGCTGCTCGGCCGGCTGTTCTCGTACCCGGACACCCACCGGTACCGGATCGGCCCCAACTACGCCCAGCTGCCGCCGAACCGGCCGCACGCGCCGGTGAACTCGTACGCCAAGGACGGTCCGATGCGGTACGCGCCCTCGTACCCGGCCCGGCCGTACGCCCCCAACTCCTACGGCGGCCCGGACGCCGACTTCGCGCGCTTCGGCGACCCCGCGGGGTGGGCGACGGCCGGCGAGATGGTGCGCGAGGCGTACAGGCCGCACCGTGAGGACGACGACTGGGGGCAGGCGGGCACGATGGTCCGCCACGTCCTCGACGACGCCGCCCGTTCGCGGCTGGTGTCGAACGTCAGCGGCCATCTGAAGCAGGGCGTCTCACGGCCCGTGCTGGACCGCGCGGTGCAGTACTGGCGCAACGTCGACAAGGAGATCGGCGACCGGATCTCCCGGGAGGTCAACGGAGGCTGATCGCCGGCGCCGCCGGCGCCGGCGGCGGCGGCGCGAAGGCCGGGGACGCGCCCGGGACCGGAGGCCGGGCAGCGGCGGAGCCACGCCCAGAGCCGGAAGTGGCCCGGGGCCGGGGCCGGGCCCGGGGCCGGGGACGGCCGCAGGTCCCGGCGCGCCCGGCGCGAAGACCGCGGCCGGGCCGCTGCTGCGTGCAGCCCGGCCGGGCTCCACCTGTGCTGCGTGGAGCCCGGCCGGGCTCCGGTGCGCGCGGCCCGGCCGCTTCCCTTCAGGAGGCCCTCGGCCGGGGCTGTACGCCGGCCGTCGTCCCCTCCGTCGTCCCTTCCGCGGTGCCCGCGTTGGCGGCACCGCCGTCGCTCTCGCCGCCCTCCGTGGTGCCCGAGTCGGTCCCGCCGCCCTCGGTGGTACCGCTGTCGGTGCCCTCCGTGGTGCCGGCCGTGTCGCCCGGCCGGGTGGGCCGGTCGTCCGACGGCGACGGGTCGGGCGAGTCGCTCGGGGGGTCGTCCGGCTCCTCCGGCTGCGACGGCTCCTCCGAGGGCTCCTCGGGCTCCTCGCTCCCGGAGGGCGTCCCGCTCGGGCTCGCCGGCGGTTCCTCCGGCACCGGCCTCAGGAGTTCCAGGTCGAACCGCTTGTCCGAGCCGCCGCCGAGGGCGCCGGTGGTGTACTGCTGCCAGATCAGGGCGGGCACACCACCGCCGTTGGCGCGGCCCGCGTTGACGGTGTCGGTCAGCGTGACCTGGCCGCCCTCGGGGTTCTCGCCGAACAGCGCGACGGCGGTGACGAGTTCGGGCGTGTAGCCGACGAACCAGGCCGAGCGGTTGTTCTCCGAGGTACCGGTCTTGCCCGCCGCGTGGTAGTCGCCCCGGGCGTTGCGGCCGGAGCCGTCGCGCACCACGCCGGTCATGGCCTTGGTCACGGTGTCGGCGGCCTCCCTGCTGATGACCCGGTCACCGCCCTCGGGTGCGGCCGCCACCTCGCGGGTCCGGTGCGTGGCGTCCTTCACGATCGACGGCGTGACCTTCTCTCCGTGGTTGTCGAGGGTGGCGTAGACCGCGGCCATGTCCCAGGTCGAGGCGCCCATCGTGCCCAGCGACATCGCGGGCCGCACCGGCCAGCCGTCCCCGTCCTGCATGCCGAGGCCGAGCGCGGTCTCCTTCACCTTGCCGGGACCGACGTCCACGATCATCTGCGCGTACACCGAGTTGACGGAGCTGTCGGTGGCCTTCTGGACGGTGACGGGCCCGTAGCTGCGGTCGTCCTCGTTCTCCGGCGCGAACGGCGTGTCGCCGCCCTCCACCGGGCGCTTGCTGGTGCCGTCGTAGATCGTCTCCAGTCCGATCGGCCGGCCGTCCTGGGTCTGCGCCCCGGTCTCCAGGGCGGTGGCGAGCACGACGGGCTTGAAGGTGGAGGCGGGCTGGTAGTCACGGCGGGTGGCGTTGGAGATCCAGTGCTCGGTCGCTCCGACCCCGCCGTACAGGGCGACGACCTTGCCGCTGCCGGGGTCGACCGAGGTCGCGCCGGCCTGGACGGTCGCGTCGCCCTCGTCGCCGTCGCGGTCGAGCTTCTTCTCCAGCTGCTCGTCGACGGCCTCCACGAGGGCGTCCTGGCGCTTCTTCTCGATGCTGAGCGTGATGGTCCAGCCGCCTGCCTCGATCTGGTCCTCGCTGACACCGCGCCTGGCGAGTTCGGCGTTGGCCGCCTTGACGAGGTAACCGGTCTGCCCCTCCATGCCCGGGGCGGCCTTCGGCTCCTTCGGCACGGGGAACTCCAGGCCCGAACGGGTCGACGCGTCCAGCCAGTTCTGCCCGACCATGTTGTCCAGGACGTAGTTCCAGCGCTCGCTCACCAGCTTCCTGCCGGTCGGCGAGGCGACCGCCCAGTCGTACTGGCTGGGGGCCTGGAGCAGGGCGGCGAGATAGGCGCCCTCGGCGACCGTGAGCTTCTGGGCGTCCTTGCGGTAGTACGCCTGGGCCGCGGCCTGGATGCCGTAGGCGCCGCGCCCGTAGTAGCTGGTGTTCAGATAGCCGGCGAGGATCTCCTCCTTGCCCTTCTGCTGGTCCACCTTCAGTGAGATCACCAGCTCCTTGAGCTTGCGGGTGACCGTCTGGTCCTGGTTGAGGTAGTAGTTCTTGACGTACTGCTGGGTGATCGTCGAGCCGCCCTGCCTGCCCCCGCCGGTCAGGGTGTTGAACACACCGCGGGCGGTGCCCTTCAGGTCGATGCCGGAGTCCTTGTAGAAGGTCTTGTTCTCGGCGGCGACGAAGGCCTTCTCCACGTCGTCCGGGATCTTGTCAAGGCCGACGATCTCGCGGTTGACCGTTCCGGTGCGGGCGAGGAGCGAGCCGTCCGCGTACTTGTAGACGTTGCTCTCCTTCTCGGCCTGCGCGTTGGCCGTGGGGACCGGCACCAGCAGATAGACGACGAAGAGCGCGCCCACGCCCAGCAGGCAGACCGTGAGGAAGGTGCCCAGCAGCCTCCTCACGGTGAGGAAGCCCCGTATGCCCCCGGCCCTGCCCTCCCGGCGCGCGTCGCGCTGCCGGGCCCTCCGCGCTTCCGCTCGGCCCATCGCTCCGTTGCCCCGCTCTCTGTTCCGCGCTCGTCGCCGGCCGTCGGCCGCCGTCCGCCGGCCGCCGCCGTGCCGCACACCGGCGGTTGCCGCCAGATCAGCTCTGAAAGCTAACACCGGCCGTCCAGACAAAGGGCTACCGATCCGGTCTTTTCCGGACGTGAGAATCAGCACCCGTCTCGAAGGAACCGACTCACGAGGGGTGCGCAGGGTTGCGAGTCGGATTAATGTGTAATCACATTGCTAGTCACTGGGGCCGCGGTCGCGGCCCGCGGAACGGGGGGCGCACATGCCTGCTACCGGTACATCTCTCCACCACCACGACGCACCGGAGATGCCCGGGCCGAGAGTCGGGGAGTTCGCCGCACACAGCATCGGCGGCGGCCTGGCCCTGCTGCTCGGCCTGGCCGGACTCGCGGCCGGTGTGCTGCTGATGACGGCGGGCGCCTCGGCGGCGGGGGCAGCGAAGGCCCTGCTCATCCTCTGCGGAGTGCTGGTGGTGGTCACCGCCGCCGTCGCGATGTTCGGGCTCAACATGATCGCCCCGGGCGAGGCCCGGGTGGTGCAGCTCTTCGGCCGCTACCGGGGCACCGTCCGCACGGACGGGCTGCGCTGGGTCAACCCGCTGACCACCCGGGCGAAGATCTCCACCCGGATCCGCAACCACGAGACGGCGGTGCTCAAGGTCAACGACGCCTACGGCAACCCGATCGAACTCGCCGCGGTGGTCGTGTGGAAGGTCGAGGACACCGCGCAGGCGATGTTCGAGGTGGACGACTTCCGGGAGTTCGTCTCCACCCAGACCGAGGCGGCGGTGCGGCACATCGCGATCGAGTACCCGTACGACGCCCATGACGAGGACGGGCTGTCGCTGCGCGGCAACGCCGAGGAGATCACCGAGAAGCTGGCCCTGGAACTGCGCGCCCGGGTGGAGGCCGCGGGCGTCCACATCGTCGAGTCGCGCTTCACCCACCTCGCGTACGCTCCCGAGATCGCCTCGGCGATGCTCCAGCGGCAGCAGGCCGGGGCCGTCGTCGCGGCCCGCCGGCAGATCGTGGACGGCGCGGTCGGCATGGTGGAGGCCGCACTGGCACGGATCACCGAGGACGGCCTGGTGGAACTGGACGACGAGCGCAAGGCGGCGATGATCTCGAACCTGATGGTGGTGCTCTGCGGGGACCGCGCGGCGCAGCCCGTCCTGAACACCGGCACGCTCTACCAGTGACTCCCTCCGAACGGAAACAGGTGCTGCTGCGGCTCGACCCGTCGGTCTACGAGGCGCTGGCGCGCTGGGCGTCGGACGAACTGCGCAGCGCCAACGCCCAGATCGAGTTCCTGCTGCGCCGGGCCCTGTCGGAGGCGGGCCGGCTCCCCGGCGGCGTCAAGCCGATCCCCCGCCGGGGACGGCCGCCGACAGCGAAGGAGCCGTCCGGGGAGTAGCCGGACTCTTCTCTTTCTCCGGGTAGACCGGCGCGAAGCCGGAGCCGCAGGTGCCGGGCCGGCACCCCAGCACTCCGGCGCTCCGGCACTCCGGCACTCCGCAAGGGCCGGGCGCTACGGCCGGGAGCTGCAACCGGGAGCTGCGGCCGGGCGGCACGCGGAGCCGGTGCCGCCGAGGGGCCGGAGCCGGTACCACCGAGGGACCGTGGCGGGCGCGGCGGGCGTCGGCACCACGCCCCCGGCGGTGGTCCGCAGCCCCAGTCCGCAGCCCCAGTCCGCAGCCTCAGCCCGCAGACGCGCCGGGCGCGACCGTTGCGACCGTTGCGCCCGTTGCGCCCGGCAGGACTCCCGGCGGAGGACCCCCGCCGTCGTGGAGCACGCGTACCGGGAGGTCCTTGAGCACCTCCCGGAGCGCGCCCGCGAACTGCTCGAACTCCCCCTGGCGGGCGGCCCCCGCGCGCATCGCCAGGGCGACCCGGCGGGCCGGGGCCGGGTCCGCGAAGTAGCCGGTGGCCAGGGCCGGATTCCGGCCTGCCTCGACCTGGACGGCGGTGTGCGGCAGCAGGGTGACGCCCAGTCCGCCCGCCACCAGCTGGACCAGGGTGGACAGTCCGGCGGCGGTGGTGGTGACCGGCGCCCCGTCCGAGCGGCCCGCCTCCCGGCAGATGTCGAGGGCCTGGTCGCGCAGGCAGTGGCCCTCGTCGAGCAGCAGTAGCGGAAGGTCCCTGAGCGCGTCGCGCGGAATGCCCTCGCGGCCGCCGAGCCAGTGGTCGCCGTACGTCACCAGCACGAAGTCCTCGTCGAACAGCGGAAGTTCCGTCACCCCGGGCACCCCGAGCGGTACGGCGAGGAGCAGCAGATCGAGCCTGCCCGCCGAGAGCCCCTCCAGCAGCGACGACGTCTGCTCCTCGTGGACCTGGAGATCGAGTTCCGGGTACCGCTCGCGGACGAGCCTCAGCACGCTCGGCAGCAGATAGGGAGCGACGGTCGGGATCACTCCGAGCCGCAGCACTCCGGTGAAGGGCGCGCGCACCGCCTCGGCCTCCTCCAGCAGTTCGCCGACGGCGTCGAGGACCGCCTTGGCGCGGACCGCGAGCCGCTCGCCCGCGGGCGACAGCAGGACCTTCCGCGTCGTACGCTCCAGCAGCTGGACACCGAGCGCCTCCTCCAGCGCCGACACGGCTCCGGACAGCGCGGGCTGGCTCATCCCGATCGCGGCGGCCGCGTCCCGGAAGTGCAGATGCTCGGCGACGGCGGCGAAGGCACGAAGTTGAGACAAGCTGGGCTGTTTGCCCCGATTCACCGGATTCGCCCCTCTCACTGATAAGCACCTCCGATCACGGCGACCCAGTCTAGCTATTTCTGTGATCAATGCACTCTGTGCCAGGGTGGGGTTCCGTCCAATCCCCGGAAGCCCCCACGAGGGACTTCCCGTTGCAAGGAGAGCGCGTGCTCACTGTCGGTGACCAGTTCCCCACCTTCGAGCTGACCGCCTGCGTCTCGCTGGAGAGCGGCAAGGAGTTCGAGCAGATCACCCACAAGTCCTACGAGGGCAAGTGGAAGGTCGTCTTCGCGTGGCCCAAGGACTTCACCTTCGTCTGCCCCACCGAGATCGCGGCGTTCGGCAAGCTGAACGACGAGTTCGCCGACCGCGACGCCCAGGTCCTCGGCTTCTCCGGCGACTCCGAGTTCGTCCACCACGCCTGGCGCAAGGACCACGCCGACCTGCGTGACCTGCCCTTCCCGATGATGGCCGACTCCCGGCACGAGCTGATGCGCGACCTCGGCATCGAGGGCGAGGACGGCTTCGCCCAGCGCGCCGTCTTCGTCGTCGACCCGAACAACGAGATCCAGTTCACCATGGTGACCGCCGGCTCCGTCGGCCGTAACCCCAAGGAGGTGCTGCGGGTCCTCGACGCCCTCCAGACCGACGAGCTCTGCCCCTGCAACTGGTCCAAGGGCGAGGACACCCTGGACGCGGCCAAGCTCCTGGCCGGTGAGTGAGGATGGCGCTCGCCGAGCTGAAGTCCGCCCTGCCGGACTACGCCAAGGACCTCAAGCTGAACCTCGGTTCGGTGATCGGCAACAGCGACCTCCCGCAGCAGCAGCTGTGGGGCACGGTCCTGGCCTGCGCGATCGCCTCCCGCTCGTCGATCGTGCTGCGCGAACTGGAGCCCGAGGCCAAGGCCAACCTGTCCGGTGAGGCGTACACCGCCGCCAAGTCCGCCGCCGCGGTCATGGCGATGAACAACGTCTTCTACCGGACCCGGCACCTGCTGTCGGACCCCGAGTACGGGACGCTGCGCGCCGGTCTGCGGATGAACGTCATCGGCAACCCCGGTGTCGAGAAGACCGACTTCGAGCTGTGGTCGCTGGCCGTCTCCGCGATCAACGGCTGCGGTCAGTGCCTCGACTCGCACGAGCAGGTGCTCCGCAAGGCGGGCGTCGAGCGCGACGTCATCCAGGAGGCCTTCAAGATCGCCTCGGTGATCCAGGCCGTCGGCACGACGCTGGACGCGGAAGCCGCGCTGGCCGGGTAGCGACGTATCGGCCGGACGGCCGGATCGTGCACAGGGCGCCCCGCCCGGCCGCGTGCCGGGTGGGGCGCCCTCGTCGGCGCACCGGGTGCGGCACCCTCGCCGGCGGACCGGGTGGGGTGGACTTGTCGGCGGACCGGGTGCGGCACCCTCGTCGGCGGACCGGGCGGGGCGCCCTTGTCGGCGGACCGGGTGCGGCACCCTCGTCGGCGGACCCGGTGGGGTGCCTGCCCGCGCACCGGGCGGCCAGGCCCGGCATCGCCGGAAGCGGGCGGGCGGAACCGCTCCCCCGGCCACCGCGCCGGCCCGCCCGTACCAGGGCCGGCACCGCTCCCCCGGCCGCCGGCCGCGGCCGGCGCGTCAGGTGCGCCCCTCGCCCTCCGGGGGCGGGGGTTCGGACTTCGGCGCGGCCGGAGGCAGAAGCGGGGTCGAGGGCGGGGTCGCGGGGGGTGAGGACGGAGAGGAGGAGGGCGGGGGCGAGGCCGGGGTCGGAGCCAGGGCCATCGCCGTCGCCCCGTGCGGAGCGGGGCCGATCCGGCCCCCCTGGCCCTGACCGTACGCACGGAGGTAGGTGACCACCGTGTTCGTCACCGCCACCAGCGGCACCGCGACCACCGCGCCGCCGATCCCCGCCGTCAGACCGCCCGTGGCGACCGCGAGGACGACGGCCAGCGGATGGACGCGGACCGCGCGGCCCAGGATGAACGGTTGCAGCACATGCCCTTCGATCTGCTGCACGGCGAGCACCACCAGCAGCACCATGAAGGCGGTGAACACCCCCTGGGTGACCAGGGCGACGACGACCGCCAGGGCACCCGAGACGACCGCGCCCACCAGGGGGATGAAGGAGAACAGGAAGATGAAGACGGCGAGCGGGACGGCCAGCGGCACGTCGAGGAAGTAGATGCCCAGGCCGATGAAGATGGCGTCGATGAGGGCGACCACCACCGTGCCCCGTACATACGCCGTGAGGGTACGCCAGGCACGCGGACCGGCGCCGGCGACACCGGGGCGGGCCGCGGCGGGCACCAGCTTCAGGGACCACTGCCAGATCCGCGGCCCGTCGTAGAGCAGGAAGAGGGTGGAGAACAGCGCCAGCAGTATCCCGGTGAGGATCTCCACCATCACGGTCACGCCCTGGAGCCCGGCGGAGGTGATCTCCTGCGTGTTGGTGCCGATGCTGTCCTGGAGGTTGTTCGCGATGTCGTTGATCTGGCGCTCGGTCACATGGAACGGGCTGTTGAGCAGCCAGCGTTTGAGCTCCTCGATGCCGTCCTTCACCCGGTCGGCGACATCACCGAGGTTGTCCGTCACCTGCCAGACGACGAACCAGCCGACGAGGCCGATGATGACGAAGCCGAGGACCGCCGTGACGGCCGTGGCGAGCCCGCGCGGCAGCCCGGCCCCCCTCAGACGGGCAACGGTCGGCTGGAGCAGCGCGGTGACCAGGAGGGCGGCGACGAAGGCGAGCACCACGAGCCGCACCGAGCTGATGACGCGCATCAGCACCCAGAGCGTGCCGGCCAGGACCAGCAACCGCCAGCCCGCCTCGGCCGCGACCCTCATCCCCCAGGGGAGGGCCTCGACCGGATGGGGTCGCGCGGGAACGGCGGGGGCGTAGGCGGGCGGTGGTGGCACCCGGTCCCGGTCGGGAGGGTTCGGCGCGCCCGGATGCCCGTCACCGGGCTCACCGCCGGGGTCCCCCGCCGCCTCGGCGGCGGCCCGCCGCTCCTCGAACCGCGCCCCGAGCCGGGACAGTCCGGCCCCCAGCCGACCCAGCCACGCCGGTGTCTTCGACATCTCGTGCTTCCCTCTCCCCCCAAGGTCCGTCCCGACCGTACACGGGCCGAGCCCCCCACCGTCGGACGGTGAGGGGCTCAGCGGAGTCGGGCGGCAGGGACGCTCCGGGATCCCGGATCCCGGGTCCGGCCGGCGCGGGCCATCGGCCGGAACAGGCTAGTGCCCTGGCGGGCAGGGTCCGCCCCGTCGCGGCGGGTCGGACCCTGTCTGACGCGGCACTAGTACCAGCGGTTGGCCTGCCAGAACGACCAGGCGCCGCAGGGGCTGCCGTAGCGGTCGTTCATGTAGCTCAGGCCCCACTTGATCTGGGTGGCGGGGTTGGTCTGCCAGTCGGCGCCGGCGGACGCCATCTTGGAGCCCGGGAGCGCCTGGACGAGGCCGTACGCACCCGAGGACGGGTTCTGGGCCCGGTAGTTCCAGGTGGACTCGTGGTCCACGATGTTGCTGAAGCACTGGAACTGGTCGCCGGGGACCATCTGGCGGGCGATCGCCTGGACCTCGGAGATGCTGTACGACGACTGCGTCGAGAAGCTGGAGGCTTCCCGGACGGCGGAGCGGCTGGCGCGCTCCTCGGCCTCCTTGGCCTCCCGGGCCTCGGCCTCGGCCTCAGCCTGCGCCTTCTCCTCGGCCGCTTCCTTCTTCGCCTCGGCGTCCTTGGCGGCCTGGAGGCGAGCCGCCTCCTCCGCGGACTTCCTCGCGGCCGCGTCGGCGGCGGCCGCCTGCGCGTCGGCCTGCTGGGTCAGGGACGCGACCTGAACCTGGGCCTGCTCACCGACGGGGATGTCCGCGAGCAGCGTCGCGTCCGCCGCGGTCGTCTCCAGGTTGTCGCCGTTCGCGGGAAGGGAGTTGCCCGAGGCAACACCCACGACAGCGCCGACAGTGGTGACCGCGGTGG
Source organism: Streptomyces spongiicola (assembly GCF_003122365.1). Lineage (NCBI taxonomy): Bacteria > Bacillati > Actinomycetota > Actinomycetes > Kitasatosporales > Streptomycetaceae > Streptomyces > Streptomyces spongiicola. The sequence goes on along the minus strand of NZ_CP029254.1, from coordinate 5,054,821 downwards.
CGGACGCCACTGCGAATCCCCGGACCGAGATCCGGCTCACAAGGTTTCCTTCCAGCACCGCCCGCACAGGTGACCTCGCGGGCGCAATCGTGCCCCTGGCACTGGCACTCCCTGTTGCTAGGTCACGGGAGGCACGGGCCCGGTGGGCGCTCCCCTGCGGGAGTGCCGCGTGGTGCTCGGGCGGCATACGGCGGCGTCTGTGGAGTTGTGTGGTACCGCACCCCCGAGGGTGCAGCTGTGCCGTATGCGGGGCCTGACGGAACCCAGACTCTGCCGGACGCGGATGCCGCAAGGCAATTCATGGCCGCGTGTGAAAGCTCACATGCCGTTTGTGCCAGGAGTTTTGTGGAAAGGGCGGCGCAGCACGGCGCCGCCCGGCTAAGCTCCTGCGCTTCGCCGGGCGGCGTCGGCTTCCGGGCCGGACGGGGCCCGTCAGATCGGCCCGTCCTCCAGCATCTCGGTCACCAGCGCGGCGATCTGCGAGCGCTCGGACCGGGTGAGCGTGACGTGCGCGAAGAGCGGGTGCCCCTTCAGCTTCTCGACGACGGCGACGACCCCGTCGTAGCGGCCCACGCGAAGATTGTCCCGTTGCGCCACGTCATGGGTCAGCACGACCCGCGAGTTGGCCCCGATCCGGGACAGCACCGTCAGCAGGACGTTCCGCTCCAGGGACTGGGCCTCGTCCACGATGACGAACGCGTCGTGCAGCGAGCGTCCGCGGATGTGGGTCAGCGGCAGCACCTCGAGCATGCCCCTGCCGAGGACCTCCTCGATGACCTCGCGTCCGGCCACCGCGGAGAGCGTGTCGAAGACCGCCTGGGCCCAGGGGCTCATCTTCTCGGCCTCGGTACCCGGCAGATAGCCCAGCTCCTGCCCGCCGACCGCGTACAGCGGCCGGAAGACCATCACCTTCTGGTGCTGCCGGCGCTCCAGCACGGCCTCCAGTCCGGCGCAGAGCGCCAGCGCCGACTTGCCGGTACCCGCCCGGCCGCCCAGCGAGAGGATGCCGACGTCCGGGTCGAGCAGCAGATCGAGGGCGATGCGCTGCTCGGCACTGCGGCCGCGGATACCGAAGGCCTCGCGGTCGCCCCGGACGAGCCGGACGCCTCCGTCGGAGGCGACCCGGCCGAGGGCCTTGCCCCGCTCCGACTGGAGGACGAGTCCGGTGTGGACGGGCAGGCCGGACACCTCCGGCACCTGCAGGTGCTCCTCCTCGAAGAGGATGTCCACCTGCTCCGCGGACAGCGCCAGTTCGGACATCCCGGTCCAGCCGGAATCCGTGACCGCGAGTTCCGCGCGGTACTCCTCGGCGAGGAGGCCGACGGAGGACGCCTTGATGCGCAGCGGCAGGTCCTTGGAGACGACGGTGACGTCGTACCCCTCCGCCTGGAGGTTCCGTGCCACCGCGAGGATCCGTGAGTCGTTGTCACCCAGCCGGTAGCCGGCGGGAAGCACACCGGGGTCCGAGTGGTTGAGCTCGACGCGCAGCGTGCCGCCGAGGTCGCCCATCGGGATGGGTGCGTCCAGGCGGCCGTACCGGACCCGGTAGTCGTCGAGCAGGCGCAGCGCCTGCCTGGCGAAGTACCCGAGCTCCGGGTGGTGTCTCTTGGCCTCCAGCTCCGTCACGACGACGATCGGGAGCACGACCTCGTGCTCGTCGAAGCGCGAGACGGCGTTGGGGTCGGCCAGCAGGACGCTGGTGTCGATGACGTAGGTGCGCCTGTCGGACATGCGGCGCTTTGTGCTGTTCACCACGGAAGGACGTACCCCCTCGGCTGAGATCGGGGTGCGACGGCGTCGCGGGCTGGGGGTCTCCCCACCGAACGGCAGGGGACCGGACCGGTCTCCGGCCACGATGCACGGGCCGGGCACCGGCCCCCCGTTCCTTCCGTGCTGGCCGCACGGTCGTCCTGGCGCAAAGGGCCTCCCGGGCGAGCGGCTCGGTGCCGCGCGCTGTAGAACGGCATCCGGAGCGGGTGTCCGGATGTCGACCTGTCAGGGATATTCCCTCGAACAAGCGCCGCCATGCCATGGCATATGACGACGTGTCGACGAACATGCGGTGTCCCTGCCCGGGACCACTCCCAGGAGTGCCCTGCCGCCACCCGGCCGGCCCACTGCTCCTGCGCCGAACGGGGGACGGGTCGTCAAGATCCCGGCATCCGACGTCCGCCACACGGCGTCCGGCATCCCGGCACCCCGGCACCCCGGCACCCGACGTCCAACGTCCGCGACCCAGCACCGACGTCCGCGACCCGGCACCGACGTCCGGCACCACCGCAGCGGGATTCCGGTCAGAGGCGGTGGGGAAGGGCCCTCGTCCCGAGCGGCACCCCACGGTGGACACCCCACGGTGGACCCCCCACGGGACAGGCACTGGTGCGGCGGCCCCGTACGGAACCGGCGGCCCCGCGCGGACACGGCCCCGAGGGCCCGGGCGGAAGGCCCCGACGGAAGGCCCGGGCGGAAGGCCCGGGCGGAAGGGCCTGCCGGCGCGGCCCGGCGTCAGGCCCCGTAGCGGCGGTGGCGGGCCGCGTAGTCGCGGAGTGCGCGAAGGAAGTCGACCTTGCGGAAGGCCGGCCAGAACACCTCGCAGAAGTAGTACTCGGAGTGCGCGCTCTGCCAGAGCATGAAGCCCGACAGACGCTGCTCGCCGCTCGTGCGGATCACCAGGTCGGGGTCGGGCTGCCCGCGCGTGTAGAGGTGGGAGGCGATCATGTCGGTGTCGACGATCTCCGCGAGTTCCTCGAAGGTCGTCCCCCTGGCGGCGTGCTCGTTCAGCAGGGAGCGCACCGCGTCCGCGATCTCCTGGCGACCGCCGTAGCCCACCGCGACGTTGACCAGTATCCCGTCGATGCCGGCGGTCGACTGCTGGGCTTCCTTGAGCACCGACTGGGTCCCGTCGGGAAGCAGGTCCATGGTGCCCACGTGGTGCACCCGCCACCGGCCGTCGGAGGCCAGGTTGCGCACGGTGTTCTCGATGATGCCGAGAAGCGGGCGCAGCTCCTCCTCCGGCCGGTCGAAGTTGTCCGTGGACAGCATCCAGAGCGTGACCACCTCGACGTCGGTCTCGGCGCACCAGCCCAGCAGCTCGGAGATCTTTTCCGCCCCGGCCCGGTGCCCCTCCGCGGCCGTGCCACCCGACGCCTTCGCCCAGCGCCGGTTGCCGTCGAGGATGACACCGATGTGCTTGGGCACCTGGTCGTGGTCGAGGCGACCCTCCACCCGGCGTGCGTAGAGCCCGTACACCAGGTCGCGCAGGTTCACAGTCCTTAACCCCTCCGTGCTGTGGCTGGCCCCCCGACGCCCGTCACACTACTGCGGAGCGGCCGGGCGCACCCAACCCGGTCTGTCACAAGTCCGTGATAGGCAGGGAAGCGTGAACGACTCCCCCTATTACCGTGCCGCCGAGGACCGCTACACCTCGATGGAGTACCGCCGGACCGGCCGCAGCGGGCTGAGGCTGCCCGCGATCTCCCTGGGCCTGTGGCACAACTTCGGCGACGACCGCGCGCTCGCCTCGCAGCGGGCGATCCTGCGCCGCGCCTTCGACCTCGGCGTCACCCATTTCGACCTGGCGAACAACTACGGGCCGCCCCCCGGCTCGGCCGAGCTGAACTTCGGCAAGATCTTCGCCCAGGACTTCGCGCCGTACCGCGACGAACTGGTCGTCTCCACGAAGGCCGGCTATCTGATGCACCCCGGGCCCTACGGCGAGTGGGGCTCCCGCAAGTACCTGATGTCCTCGCTGGACGCTTCGCTGAAGCGGATGGGCCTGGACTACGTCGACATCTTCTACTCGCACCGCTTCGACCCGCATACCCCGCTGGAGGAGACGATGGGCGCCCTGGCGTCCGCCGTCCAGCAGGGCAAGGCCCTCTACGTGGGCGTCTCCTCGTACAACTCCGAGCAGACCGCCGAGGCGGCACGGCTGCTGAGGGAGATGGGCGTCCCGGCGCTCATCCACCAGCCGTCCTACTCGATGATCAACCGCTGGATCGAGGACGACGGGATCCTCGACACCCTGGAGGCTGCGGGTATGGGCTGCATCGCCTTCGTGCCGCTCGCCCAGGGGCTCCTCACCGGCAAGTACCTCACCGGCGTACCGGAGGGCTCGCGGGCGGCCCAGGGCAAGTCCCTCGACCCGGACCTGCTCTCCGAGGAGGTGCTGCGCCGGCTGCGGGGCCTCGACGGGATAGCGCGGCGGCGCGGCCAGACGCTCGCCCAGCTGGCGCTCGGCTGGGTGCTGCGCGACGACCGGATGACCTCGGCCCTGATCGGCGCGAGCAGTGTCGGCCAGCTGGAGGAGAACGTGGCCGCGCTCCACGCGGCGCCGCTCACCGACGAGGAGCTGAAGGAGATCGACGTCTTCGCGGTGGACACCGCGGGGACGAACATCTGGGCCGACCGCGGCTGATGCCCGCGCCCCGGCCCACCCGAGGGCGCTGGGGGCGCCGGGGGCACGGGGCACGGGGCACGGGGGCCCTCGGGGTAGCCCGAGTGCCCTGGATGTTCTGTCCGGGGAGCCCGAACGGCTCTCGGGGCCGCTCGGGCTCCGAAAGCGGGGGCCGACGCGGGCTCCGACGCGGGGGCAAAGAAACGGGCCGGTCCGTGGGGGGGATACGGACCGGCCCGAGGGGGGGAGTTCCACCATAACCCTTCCCGCAGGCGACCGCGCGCCACGGCAGGCGGTCACTACTCTCCGGAGTCGGGCGACTGCACTGCGGAAAGGGCAAAGGCCCTGGGCAGCGGCCGGGTCGGGCCTCCGCACGGAGTGCGACCCGTACTCCCTACGGGGGAACGGCCCAGCGTGCACCCGGTTGACGCGGCCCGCGCCGAACGGCCGCGCCCGGCGACGCGGCCATGCCGCCCACGAGAGGCCGGGCGGACTGCGGTACGGGCGGCTCCCACCGGCCCCGCGCCAGAGGGCCACCAGGCGGCCCGCCCGCCTCCCCGGCCCGCGCCGGCCGGACCCGCGCCCGAGGCGAGGGTCACCGGGTGCGCCTCAGCAGCGTGATGCCGTCGAGGGCCGCGACACGCTCGTAGCCGTACGCCCGCTGCGCCGCGTCCAGTTCGGCCAGCTGCCGCTCGGGCGGATAGGGCCAGTGGCCCGTACGGTACGGCCACGCCTCCGGGGCCCTGCTGTCGTGGATGATCCATTCCGCGGTGGGCCGGGGCGTCCGCTTCCCGTCGTACTCGTACAGCCGCCCCTCGACCGGCCAGGTCGGGAAGAGCACGACGTGGCAGCGGGAGGTGAGCTGGGGCGCGAGCCGGTTGGAGGCGGCGACCGTCACCCCGTCCGGGATCCGCTTCAGCAGCGACCGGGCGGCCTCGATGTGCGGGGTGGTGCGCCAGGTGGCCCGCTGCGCCAGCTGTGCGAGCGGAAAGGACGGCAGCATCACCACCGCCACGGCGAGGACCGTGACCAGGGAGGCGCGCACATGGCGGGCCGCGAGCGGATCACCGGACTGCCGGTAGCGGTCCAGGGCGTCGACGAGCCCGGCGAAGACGACGGGCATCAGCACCGCGCTGTAGTGGAAGGCCGTCCCCCAGTGGAACGCGTTCTCCGAGAGCATCCGCCAGGCGAGCGTCGGCACGGCGATCAGCGACAGCGGCGACCGCAGGGCCAGGAGCGCGCCGGGGGCGAACACCAGCACGAGGGTCATGGCCTTGACGTCGGGGCGCAGCGCGTCGAGCGGCGCGAAGGCCAGCGTGGCGAGGAGCGAGCCGTGCCCGTCGGCGAGGTTGCCTCCGTGGGCGTACCCGCCGCCGGGGTTGAAGGCCGGCAGCAGCAGCTTGATCTCGACGGCGCTACCGACGAGCCCGGCCGCGGCCGTCGCGATCCCCAGCCTCCGGGGCCCCTTCCACGCCACATAGGCGCCCACGGCCGCCAGGGTCAGCCCCAGGTCCTCCTTGACCAGCAGCAGGGGCGCGGCCCAGGCGACGGCCGGCCCCCAGCGCCGCCGGCCGAGCGCCTCGAGGGCGAAGGCCAGGAGCGGTACGGCCAGGGCCACCTCGTGGAAGTCGAAAGCGGCCGCCGAGGCGATGCCCCAGCTCACGCCGTAGCCGAACGCGACGACGTGCGCGGCGCGGCGGCCGAGCGTCCGGACCGCCCAGCGGGCCAGCGGGACGACGGCGAGGGCGAGCATGGCGGACTGGGCCACGAGCAGGCAGAGCGGGGACGGCCAGAGCCCGTAGAGCGGGGCGAGGGCGGCGAGCAGCGGATGGAAGTGGTCGCCGAGCAGGTTGAAGCCGTCGCCGCGCAACGGGACGACGGGAGCCTGGAGCCGGGCGTAGGCGCTCACCGCCTGCTCGAAGATGCCCAGGTCGTAGCCCGTGGTGCGGAGGAGCTGGTGGCGGCGCACGGCGACGGTCGCGTAGAGCAGGGACAGGACCGCCGCCCAACCCCAGGGGAGGAGGGCGGCGGAGGGACCTTCCGTCGGCCGGTCGTCCGCGGAAGCCGCAACCGGCTTCGACTGCGCACGCGAGACCGCCGAAATGTCAGAGAATGTCCGCATGCGTCCGCATGCTAGAGGGCGTGACCTGTGGTGCTGTCCACATGGGCCGGGATCTCCCCCTCGTGGCGGTCGCCTGTGGACTTCGTGCCGGCCGGCTCGAACATCAGGATCGAGCCGCCCGGCGACGACGGCTTGTGCTCGGTGCCCCTCGGCACGACGAACACGTCCCCCTTGCGGAGTCCGACGGTGCTCTCGACTCCGTCGGCATCCCGCATCGCGATGTCGAAGCGGCCGTCGAGGACGAGGAAGAACTCGTCGGTGTCCTCGTGGACGTGCCAGACGTGCTCCCCGGCCACGTGCGCCACGCGTACGTCGTAGTCGTTCATCCGGGCGACGACGCGGGGGCTGTACACATCGCCGAAAGAGGCGAGTGCCTCGGTCAGGTTGACGGGTGTGAGGTCCATGGCCCCCAGTCTGCCCGGGACGACCGGGTGCCGCGGGGCACGCCCGGTAGGCGCACGGGCCCGCCTTCCCCGGCCTCCCCGGCCTCCCGCCGCGCGGAACCGGTGAACCGGCACGCACGCGCCGCGCACCGCTCAGGCTGCGGCGAGCCCGCCCAGCAGCAGCCCGACCAGCGTGCCCGAGACCATGAACGGCCCGAACGGGATGGCCGTATCGCGCCTCGCCCCGCGGAGGACGACGAGACCGAGCCCGTACACGGCGCCGAGCAGGAACCCCGCGAAGGCCCCCACGAAGAGCACCTCCCAGCCGTACCAGCCGAGCACCACACCGAGCGACAGGGCCAGCTTCACATCGCCGAAGCCCATGCCGTTCGGATGGACGAGGAAGAGCACGAGGTACCCGGCGCCCAGCACGGGACCGCCGAGCAGCGCGGTCGTCCACGACCCGCCTGCGCCGGGCAGAGCCGCCGCACCACCGAGCAGTACGGCGGCCGCTGCGGCAAGCGGAAGCGTCAGCTGGTCCGGGAGCCGGTGGACATTGCGGTCGACCAGGGCGAGCAGGACGGCGACAGGCACGAGCAGCAGCCACACCACCAGCTCCGGCCGGGGCCCGACGGCCGCGGCGAGTGCCGCGCAGGAGAGCGCGGTGGCCGCCGGCACGAGGAGCGGGCATCGGAAGGCGGCGGTCCCGCGGGCGTCCGCGCCTTCGGGCGCGGACGCGACACCCGACCCGGCCGCTGATACCCCGGCCACACCGTCCGGTCGACGCGCACCACCCGGCCCGCGCCCTGGCACCCCGGCCGCTGACACCCCGGCCACACCGTCCGATCGACCCACACCACCCGGCCCGTTAGCGCCACCCCGCCCCTCCGCGTCCGCCGAACCGGCCGCACCGCCCCGGGCACCGGGCGCTTCCAGTCCCCCGGCCCCCGGCACCCCGACGGGCGCGACCGCGGGCCGCCCGGGCTCGGGTGGCCCGCAGCGCGGGCAGCGCGCGGGCCCCAACCAGCCGCGCGCGGGCCCGGTGATCGGATGCCCGGCGGGGCAGGCGGTCCGCCACGCCTCCCCCGGCTCGACGGACATCCGATAGGCGGGGCGCGGCACGAGCACACCGGCCGCGGTCCCCCACGCCGCGGCGGCGATCAGCGTCACGTACGCGTACTCCACGGTCCGAACCCTAGGGCGGTGGGCGGCGGGCGGTCATGGGTCCACGGGCCCACTCGCCGGAAACCGGGGCCCATACCCTCCCGACTCCCGCTACGGTCCTGGCCCATGGGCGCATGGCAGGACGGCAACGGCACGCTGACGGTCCCCGGCCGGGAGGAGGGTCCCGTCGACCTTCTGATCGCCGCGTCGTACGGCGCGCGCTATCGCGGCCTTCTCGGCCGAGACGGTCTGCACGGCGCGCTCATGCTGACGCCGTGCGCGAGTGTGCACACCTTCCGGATGCGATTCACCATCGATGTGGCCTACCTCGACAAGGAGTTGCGCGTCCTGGACGTACGCACCATGCGCCCCGGACGGCTCGGGCTGCCGAGGCCGCGCAGCCGGCACGTCCTGGAGGCGGAGGCGGGCGCGATGGCGCGGTGGGGCGTACGACCGGGGGTCCGGCTCGCGATCGGACCGCCGCAGCGCCCGGCGGCCTGACCGGCCGAACAGACCGGACAGGCCCGAGAGTCCCGACAGTCCCGACAGTCCTGAGAGACCTGAGAGGCCGGACAGGCCGGACCGTCGCACCGCCTTCGCGGCGCCTTCGCGGCGCCCGGTGCCACGAGCTGACGACCGCGGCCCGCTGCCTCCGGCACCCTGCATCAGGGCGGCCCCGTACCGAGCAGGGTGAACGCGCCGTACACCCCCGACGCGACGGCGAGCAGGGCCACCACCACGACGGCGGCGGACCGGCGGGCGGGCCCGGCGAGGGCGGTAGCAGCGGGCAGCAGCAGCGGGAACGCGGGCATGATCAACCGCGGGCGGGATCCGAAGTACGCGGCGCCGATCAGCGAGATGACGACGATCCCGGCCGTGTACCCCAGCAGCGGCAGCGGCTGGCGCTGCTTCACGCACAGCCACAGCACCCAACCGAGCAACCCGATCACGGCGACGAGCCCGGCTCCGGCGAGCGGGGCGGGCCCGGTCAGGTGCCCGCCGACGAAACGGGCGAGGGCGACCCCGCCGTCGATCTCGTTGCCCCAGGCGGCCTGGACCTCGAAGTACGCCGTGGGGCCGCCCCGGCGCACCGCGACGAAGGCGACGTAACCCAGCCATCCGAGCGGCGCGATGGCCACGCCGAAGACCGTCCGCCACGTCAGGTCCCTCCGGAACAGCCGTACCAGCGTGGTCACGCCGAGGGCTGCGACGAGCGCGACGGCCGAGGGCCTGGTGAGTCCGGCGAGCGCGCAGAGCGTCCCGGCGGCGATCCAGCGGTCGGTCAGCACGGCGTACAGGGACCAGGCGGCCAGCGCGGTGAACAGCGTCTCGGTGTACGCCATCGACTGCACGAAGGCGGTCGGGTAGACACCCCACAGCACGGCCAGCAGCACCCCGGCCCGCTGTCCGGCCACATGCGCACCGACCGCGTGGATGCCCCAGGCGGCGGCGAAGGCCGCGAGCCAGCCGATCGCCAGTCCCGCCGTGGCGGCGCCGACCGGAAGCACCTCGGACACCCCCCGCTCCAGTGCGGGCAGCAGGGGGAAGAAGGCCAGATCGGAATGGACGCCGCCATCGGGCAGTGTCACGTCGTATCCGTAGCCGTTCTCGGCGATCCGGACATACCAGACGGAGTCCCAGCGTCCGTTCAGCCTGTGCAGGGCGTCCTTCCCCTGCGCCGCGGCGGCCACCAGGAGGATCGCCGTTCCCAGCGCCCGGACCGCCGCGTACCCCAGCAGCGCGGGGGCGGCACGGGATATCCCGGGAGGCGGGGGCGCGCTGCGCGGATGGTCACCCCGTGGTGCGGACACGGACCGGTCGGACATGCGCCCGATTATCGCCGCGCGTCGGGAGCGACCGATCGCCGGGCGAAGGGACCGCCCTCGCGCCGCCCCTGCCCACGCCTGCCCGCGCCCGCTCACGCGCCGGGGTCCGGGATCCGGGGGTCCAGGGGGTCCAGTAGTGAGGACGGTACCGGGCGACGGATTCGGGGGCTTCCCCAGGCGGACGGGCCCGCCCGCCTGGCTGGTACCGCTACCGCTACTGGTACCGGCCCGGCGACCGGCACCGCTGCGGCCCGGCGCCGGAGAGCGAGAGGGCGGAGGCGTACCACGCGGAGGAACGCCCACCTCCGCGGGAGGCGGGAGGCCGGAAGGCGAAGGCCGGAAGGCGAAGAGCGGAAGGCGAAGGCCGGAAGGCGCAGAGCGGGCCGCAGACGGGGGCCGGCCGCCGGGCCGCGCGGAGCGGACCTCGCCCCCGATACGTCGTCAGATCTCCTGCCGCGGCCAGTCGAGCAGTCTGGCCCCGATGACCGCCGTCTGAAGGGTGTATCTGTGCACGGGATCGCCCGGATCGGCACCGGTGAGCCGGTGTATACGGTCGAGCCGGTATGTCAGAGCCCGAACACTCAGGTTGAGCCGCCGCGCCGCCTCGGCCGCCACGCACCCCGTGTCGAAATACGCCGCGAGGGTGTCGAGCAGCGGCCGGGCTCCGCCGCGGGCCTGCCTGAGCGGGCCGAGGGCGCTGAGCACAAGGTCGGCCATGGCCTGCCGGTCGCGCGTCAACACCGGGTACACCAGCAGGTCAGACGCTTGCAGCACCGGATCGTCCAGGCCCATGCGATCGGCCAGGTCCAGCGCGTTCAGTGCCTCCTCATAGGAGTGGACCACCCCGCCCGCACCGGGATGGGCGCGCCCCACGGCCACTCGCCCGCCATCCGTCGCCGCGTACGCCTGCTTGGCGAAGTAGCCGAGGACGTCGGACTGGTCACCCGGCGCGATGCAGATCAACCGACCGTCCTTCGTGGTGAGGAGGATGTGACGGTCCCCGAAGCGGGCGACGAGCGAGGCGCCGATCCGGCGGGTGAGAGGATGGCCGTCGTCGTACGACTCCGGGCCCTGGGCCACAGCCACCGCATGGGCCTGGGAAAGCAGCAGCCCGAAGCGTACGGCCCGCTCGGCCAGCCGGCCGAGGTCGCTGCGCCCGTAGAGCAGATCGTCGACGAACTCCCGTCGCGCCGCCTCCTCTTGCCGCACCGCGAGACGCTGCGCCCGCTCATGACCCTCGGCGAAGGCGTCCACGGCCTGCTCGGTCGCGGCGAGAAGGTGGTCGGCCGCCGCCGCGTTCAGTCCCGGACGTATCGCACGCGCGGCGGCCAGGTGGGCCCGAACCATGGTGCGCAGTCCGATACCCGCCTCCGCGGCGCGCTCCCCCTGGGCGCGGAGTGAGGCGAGTTCGTCGCGGGTGAGCCTCCGGCTGGTGGCACAGGCACCGGACAGCACCTCGGCGTACCCCTCCAGATACGACGCGGTATCAAGCACCGTCACAACCCGTTCCCCCGTTTCCCGCTTCCGGCACGCCGAAGACGACCTCCCGACGCCGGGGACCGGGCTGGCACCCCTTCCGGCGAACGGCGGCAGGCATCGAGGATACGTAAAGACTGCCGGTGGTCGGCAACGCGAACGGGACCGCACGCCTGGAAGGATCTGATCGCACGGGGGAGGGCGAGGAAGGCCGAGAGACCGCCTGCCGGAAGGGGGAAACGGGGGACGGGGGACGGGGGAGTTCCGCGTTTCGGTGCGGTGCAGCCCTGCTGCCGACGGCAACCGAGTTGGTTTCGCGGCACGCCGGGCCGGGTCTCCTCGCCATCTCCTCGCCCATGCCGGGCTGACATGCCGACGTCTCCGGACAGCGTCAGCTCGCCCGGAGCGGGGGCCCGGGGCGGACGCCGGGGGAGGCGTCCACCCCGGGGCATCGAGGCACGGTGGGACGGTCTCCCGCGCAGGACACGGGCTCAGCTCTGTGCGGAACCCCCCTCGCCACGCGGGAAGGAGACCTCCACCCGGCGGTTCTTCTTGCGGCCGTCCTCGGTGCCGTTGTCGGCGATCGGGTAGTCCTCGCCATAGCCACGGATCTCGTAACTGATTCCCGAGCCGCTGAGTTGCCGCGACAGGACCTTGTGCACGGCGTCCGCCCGCTGCTTGGACAGCACGTCACCGTGGGCGGCCGAGCCCAGGTTGTCGGTGAAGCCGAAGACGCGGACCCTCTTGGCGCCCTGGTTGCGGATCTCCGAGGCGATCTCGGCGATGCGGGTATTGGCGGCACCGGACAGCTTGGCGCTGTCCTTGCCGAAGAGTACTTCTGCCTGAAGCGCGAACTTCAGGTTGGAACTGGTCTCCTCACGGCGCTCCTCGCCGCCCTCGGACTCGACGACGGAAACGATGTCGAGCACCCGGGCGGACGCGAGGGTCGCGCCGTCACGGAGCTTGAGCCCCGGCGAGTTGCCGTCGACCTCGGGCGGCGGCGAGGTCGACTCCGTACCCGGAGGTGTGCCCGGAGCGGGTGTCTCGTCCGCCCGGACGCCACCGGCGGCGGCGAACTGCATGCTGACGACCAGCGCGGCCGCTGCGAGGGCCGAGGCCGCGCCCCTCCGCATGCGGGGCGTGGAGGCGGTCATCAGGAAATCTCAATCGTGGCGGTGGGCATGAGGGGGATCTGGATGTCGACCTGAGTGGTCTCCTCGGGTGGCGAGGGGAACTGGGCGAAGAACGAGATGCCGTTGTCTCCGGCATCGACGCCGGTGATCCCCGTGGTCGTAAGCGGAAATCCTTCCGTATCACGAAGGACGTAGTAGCGCTTCTTCTCGGCCTTGTCGACCAGCGTCATTCCCGCGAGGGAACGGCCGGTGCGGCGCACGCTGGTCTCCTGACCGTTCCACTCGATGGGTGCGAATGCCCTCTTGCCAGAGGTGTTCCTAAGCGTACCTGTGACCGTCAGGAAGCCGCCCTGATCGCGGACGGCCCCATGGATGACAAAGTGGAAGCCATTGCTGCCCTTGATGGTTGCGAGAGTCGTGGTTGTGTCCGGAACGGTGTTGGCCCCGTCCTGGGTCTTGCTGCTCTCCGAGTTGGCGGGTGCCGAGCTGCTGCTCCCCTTGCCCTTCGCCGACTCTGCGTCGTCCCCGCCACAGGCCGTGAGCGAGAGGGGCAGCACCGCGGCCAGGAAGGCGGCGGCGACCGCCCTTCGCGTGGTCACTCCGTAGCGATGACTCATGCGTGTCATTCCTTCTGCGTTCGTTCGCGGTCAGTTCTCGGCCAGCCGGATGTCGAAGAGGTCAGGCCCTTCCGGCGGCGGGCCTTCGCCCACCAGCCATGGGACGGTCCCCTCACACGTCAGCGTCCCCAGCGGCTCGGGGGCGGGCGTGTAACGGCATCGGGATGTGAGTGCGGCCGTGGCGTCGGCCGTGGCCTTCTTCGTCTCGGTCCCCGGCAGCACGGTGTCCCCCACCGGCTTCCTTGTCTCGACCTCGACGGTGAAGGCCCAACCGCCGTTGTGGGCGGGGCGGCACCCACCCGCCGTCACCACGGTGTCGTTCTGCTCGGCCATGGGGAAGGCCTCCTCACAGCCGCGGAAGCTCCCGAACTGCCCCAGATTGAAGACCGCGGCCAGGAACGCCGGGTCGAGGCCGGCCTGCAGTTCCAGCTCGAACTGGTCCCGGGACTCCTTGGCCGCCGCGAGTGCGGCCGCGTCGGCGCCCGTCTGTGCGCCATTGCGTGTGGCGCCGGCCTGGCCGACCGCGAAGAACGCGAGCGCAAGGAAGAGCAGGCTCGCAACCACCACCACATAGGCGGGGGCGACCTGCCCTTCCTCGCGAGAACTGCCCTGTATCAACCGCCCAGGATGTTGCCGACCTGTGTCGTCAGTCCGTTCGCGATCGTCTCCGCCACGCCCGAGCCCACCAGCGCCGCGATGATCAGCGCGACCAGCACGATCACACCCACGTACTCGACGGCCCCCTGGCCCCGGTCGCCCCGGCGACGGATCGCCTCGGCTGTCGTCTTCGCCCAGTTGCCCGCGCGGACACGGGCGTTGGTCGCGGCGCTGGGAGTGCTGTTCGACATGGTGTTCCCCTCCTGGGACGGCCGGCCGCTTGCCGACCGGCTCGTACGGGTCCTCGGTGCCACTCGCGGCTCCGGCTTCCTCCCGGGCGGCCTCGGCGGCGGCATGCGAAGGGTACGGGGGAAGAGCACCACTCGGCATGGGTCTCAGGGCCCAACCGAGGGCCGGTTCTGGAGATTGGGCGCTGGGAGGGCCCGTGATCCCGGTCGTGTCAGCCATGACTCGCCGCCACCCTTCGGGCCAGGCGGTGCCAGATGGCGATGGCCTCGCCGCGGCTCCCGGCGTCCAGCTTGGCGAAGATGCGGTTGATGTGGTTCTTGACGGTCTTCTGGCTGATGAAGCAGGTGGCGGCGATCTGCTGATTCGTCATGCCCGATGCGATCAGGTCCATCACTTCCCCCTCCCGCTGACTCAGCCCGGTCGGCAGTCCCCCGGGACCTGCCTCCGGGACGGTCCCCGAGAAGACCGCCCCTGGAGAAGAATGTGCCACATCCGCTTGCGAAAGCGAAGAGTGGAAGTTGAATTTTTGCACAGTGCCTTGGCGGTCAACTGAGCTGTACTGCTTATTTGTTGATGATGTGCCGAAGGGTGAAGGGCTGACTCCGTGTGCGGTTGCAGACGGTTCGTGGTGGCGCTGGCGAGGCTCTTCCCCTAACGCCGTCTCCGGACCGTCCGGCAGGGTTGACCGTGGCCGTTCCGCTGGGCCGGTGGCAGCGCGCGCCGCCGCGAGCAGGGCACCGGAGGCGGAGGAGGTGAAGGAGGGCCGGCCCTTCCTGGTGTCGAGGACGGCGGCGACGAGCTGGTCCACGGTGAACTCGCCGTGCACCAGATAGCCGCTCGCGCCGCGGCGCAGGGCCTCGTGGACGACCTCGCTCCTCCGGCTGTACGTCGTCATCAGCACCGGCGCGAGCCGTACCAGGTGCGGAAGGGCGGTGATGCCGTCGACTCCGGGCATCCGCACGTCGAGCAGGATCACGTCCGGCCGGTGGCGTACGGCCGCATCGTACGCCTGACGTCCGTCGGCGGCCTCGGCGACGACCCGGATGTCCTGGCGGCCCTGGAGCAGCACGGTAAGCCCCGCTCGCACCACCGGGTTGTCGTCGGCGACGACGACCCTGAGCGTGGGGGCGGACGCCACGGGGACGGGCAGCGCCGTGTGGTCACCGGATGCCGCGCTCCCCGGCCCCCGGGGAGCGGAGAAGACGGACGGTGCGGAGGAAGGGTCGGGAGCGAGCGGCGTGGATCGTGAGGGCGTGCGCCGCGGCACGTGGGGTTGCCCTGTCGGTCGCCGTCCCGACGTTCGGGAGGTGTCGTCCGGCATGGTTGCGGCCTCCTCTCGGAGTGGCTTCGGAGTGGGTGCGGAGTGGGTGCGGAGTGGGCGGGGTGGCTTCGGAGCGGATTCAGTGTGGACTCGGAGTGGAGTCGTCGCGGACTTGGACGATTCCGTCGGCATGCAGGTTCATATGGATGACCGGGGTTGGTATCAAGGGACTCAGGAGGGCCGGAGCGTGGACGTGGACGGCGCCCGGTCACAGGGCGGTCGATGCCCGTCCGGGGGCCCGTGCGCGGTCAGTTGAGGAGCGGGGTCTCGCGCTGCTGTCCGGGGAGCACGTCCAGCGGATCCGGGGCGACGGCGGTCAGCGGCAGCTCTAGCCGTACCTCCGTCCCTCGCGGGTGGGGACCCCGCCCGACGCGGATGCGGGACCCGATGGACGCGGCGCGCTCGACCATGCCGACGAGGCCGAAGTGGCCGGCACGGCGGAGGCCGTCGAGTGTGGTGCCAGGGGGCAGGCCCTCCCCGTCGTCGTAGACACTGATGCGCAGCACGCCGCCGACGACGCCCGCCGAGACGTCGAGCTGCGCGGGGTGCCCGTGGCGGTGGGCGTTCTCCATGGCCTCGGACGCGATGGTGAGCAGTTGGCGCGCGACGACCTGGGGCACCGTGGCCACCGGGTCCGGGCCCAGTCGGCGGAATCGTGCCCGCACTTCGCAGCGTCGGGCGAAGTCCGCGGTGCGCGCGGCAAGTTCGGAGAGCACATCGACCCCGCCGTCGAGGCCGGACTGGCGGCGGAGGTCGGACAGCAGCTCCCGGGACTCGGCGGCCGCCCGGCGCGCCGAGCGGGCGACGAGTTCCGCCTGGTGCTTGACGGTGAGTGGATCCAGCCGGCCCGCCGAGCCGGCCAGGCCCTCTGCGGCGAGCGCCAGACCGTGGAGCGTCTTGGCCAGCGAGTCATGCATCTCCCGTGCGAGGCGGGCGCGTTCCTCCTCCACCGCCTCGTTGGAGGCGAGCCGGGCGCGCACCTCGGTGAGGGCCTGGGCGGCGGTGCCGAAGCCGAGCAGGAGGTTGCGCAGGGTGCTGCCGGCCGCTCCTGCGATGACGCACAGTCCGGGCAGCAGCAGATCGCCGATTCCGGCGTCCGCAACCGGGTTGACCGCGAACGCGCCGCCGATGACGAGCGACTGGAGCACGGCGAAGACCGCCGCCCCGCGCCAGCCGTAGACGAGTCCGGCGAGCAGCGGGGTGCAGAGGGTGACGTAGGCGAGGATCGACTCGGGCGAGGCGGTGGCCAGGAGCAGCGCGCCGAAGAGCGAGTCCACCGCGAGAAGGGCGGGGTGCCGGAGCAGGAAGGGTCCGAAGCGCTCCCAGTCCCGTAGCGGGATGTAGGACACCATGAAGGTGACGATCACGGCGGAGCCGACGAGCCAGGTGCCCAGCCCCGGCGGGGTGTTGTCCAGTGCAAACGGCGTGGCCAGCGCGATCGTGGCCAGCCGGAAGCCGAAGACCTGCCGGCAGAGCGCCTGGAGGGCACTGACCTGGATGGGCAGCGGCGGCGCCTGCTCGGGACCGGCGGCAGCGGCCTGCGGGGGATCACCGCCGTCGATTCCGTCCCCGATCTCCGCGTCGGCGCCGCCCCGGCGTCGGCCACCTGCTTCGCAACGGGCCTGGTCGCCGACCTTGCCAGAGGCCTTGCCACCGACCTGTTCGCCGACCTGTTCGCCGATCCCGTGGCCGGGTCCGGAGCCGGGTCCGCTGCCGCCACCGGAGCCGGGTCCGCTGCCGCTGCCGGTCCCGCTGCCGCCACCGGGTCCGGTGCCGGGTCCGCTGCCGGGTCCGGTGCCGCCGCGTCCTCCCGTGACGGTGGTCCTCAGACCCATGCGGGTCACCTCCTGTTCCGGTCGCTCGCGCCCGCGTGGTGCCGGTACCTCGCGGTGCGGTCCCGCTCCGCCGGTCGCGTCCCGCTCCGTCGTGTTCGTACTTCCGGTACTGCTCCGCTGTGCCGTGGCCGTGGCGGCCGTGCGGTCCCGCTTCGTCGAGACGGTGCCGGGGTGCCCCTACCGCGGTTCTCCCGTCGTGCCGGCGCGGTCAGCCACCGCCCAGGATGCCGGCGAAGTCCACCCCGGAGCCGTAGTAGAAGCTCATGACGATCAGGATCATGGTCGCGGGGAGCATGACCATCGTCACCACGAGCGTCGTCTTGGGGATGGCCTTGGACGCGGAGCGCCGGGCGTTCTGCGCGTCCGTCCGCCGCATGTCCGTCGCGATCTGGATGAGCGTGTCGACGATCGGGGCGCCGAGTTCCTCCCCCTGCTGGAGGGCGGTGACGAACATCGACACCTGCTCGGAGGAGTTCCGCCTGCGGAGCTGCTCGAACGCGTCGCGGCGGCTGACGCCCATGTCCATCTGGCGCAGGGTGATGCGGAGTTCGTCTGCCCAGGGTCCCTGGTACCTCTCGGCGACCCGCTCCAGTGCCTGCCGGAAGTTGAGCCCCGCGGAGACGACGACGGCGAGCACGTCGAGGAAGTCGGGCAGGGTGCGCTCGATATCGTCGCGTCGGCGGCGGATCGCCAGACGCAGCAGGACGTCGGTCCAGACGAGCCCGTACACCAGCGCCATCAGGCCGATGGCCGCCTGCCCGCGCAGGAGGAGGGAGAGGGCGGCGGCCCCGCCCAGCATGCCGTAGACGGCGCGGCGGGCCGCGTAGCGGTCGACGGTCATACCGCCGGGGTTGCCCGCCATGTCGAGCCTGTGGCGCAGGGAGTCGACGCGCTTCGGCCCCATCATGGAGAGCACGGTCGGTGCGAAGCGCATGCCGATGCGGTCGATGCCGGAGCCGACCGCGGTGGTGCGGGTCGCGCCGACCTCGAGTGCCACCGCGAGGTCGGCGGGAAGTTTGGCGTCGGCCCGGTACATCCGGACGCCGTGGAAGGCCCCGTACACAGCGAGGCCGAAGACGGCTGCCAGCAGAAGTCCCATGAGATGTCCCCTGTTTCCCTGATCTCCCGATCCCGGTCCATCTGAATCCGGTCCGTCCGGCCCCGGTCCCGATCCCGATCCCGATCCCGGTCCATCTGAATCCGGTCCGTCCGGCCCCGGTCCCGATCCCGATCCCGGTCCATCTGAATCCGGTCCGTCCGGCCCCGGTCCCGATCCCTCTCAACCCGGTCCGCGGTGCCCTTGGTCTCCGTCCCCTGGTGCGTTCTCACACCCGGATCCGGGACATCCGGCGGATGAGGAAGAAACCGACGGCGTACATGCCGAAGGCGACGACGACCGCGAACTGGCCGGCGACCGAGGCGGTCATACTGTCCAGGGCGCCCGGGCGCATTCCGTTGATCAGCAGCAGGAAGCTGAGTCCGAGGAGCGGAACGGCTAGCGCGGTCACCTTCACCTGCGAGAGCAGGGTCGTGACCTCCCTCCGGGTCTCCTTGCGCTCCTCGAGCGTCTCGGTCAGGTTGCGCAGTGAGCTGACGACCTGGCCGCCCGCCCGGTTGGAGAGGACGACCGTCGTGACGAGGACGACCAGTTCGCGGGAGGGCAGGCGTTCGGCCAGCGCGCCCAGCGCGTCGTCGAGGCTGTGGCCCAGGGTGAGCTGGTCGGCGACGCGCATGAGTTCCTCCCCGGCCGGGTCGTCCAGTTCCTCCGCGGCCATGGCGAGCGCGGTGCGCATGGCGAGTCCGGCCTGGGTGGCGTTGGCGAGGACGCGGGTGAGTTCGGGGAGCTGGTTGATGAACGCCTCGGTCCGCTTGGCCCGCTGCCAGTCGAGATAGGCGTCGGCACCCCAGAGGCCGATCACGGCGGCCAGGACGCCGAAGAACGGCGCGAAGACGGCCCCGACGCTGAAGTAGACGGCGAGCAGGGCGCCGATCACGTACACGACGTACTCGCCCGGGGTGAGGGGCAGGCCGGTCATGGCGATCTTGCGCTCGATCCGTCTGCCGAGGGCGGTGCCGCGCAGCCGCCGGTCGACGCCTCGGAAGCGGCGCCGCCGGCCCGCGGGCGGGGCGAGCTGTCCGGTCTGGGACATCCGGTCGAGGAGCGCCTGCCGCTGGGCTTTGCCCGAGGCGTAGACGTGCACGCCGATGACGCCGAGCAGGCACGCGAGCAGGGCGACACCGATGGTCAGGAGGGGGAGATCGGCCACGGGCTGAACCTTCCGTAGCGGTCGGGGACGGTACGTGTGTCCTCGCGGCGGCCGGCCGTCGAGGCGCGCGCCGGGCGGACTTCGGGGCCTGTGGGACGCGGCGGGACCAGGAGGGCCGTCTGCTGGCGCATCGGGCTCATGCCACCGCCCTGCGGAGCATGAGCTGGTCCTCCGAGTCGGCGACGCCGAAGGCGGGCGGGATGGGCTCGTTCTTCAGGTACAGCCGCTCGGCGACCCGGCGCGGCAGCGGCAGGTACTCGAAGGCGCCGTGGACCAGCCCGTCGGCGGACATCGGCCGGGCGTTGAACCGGCACACCGTGACGATGCGGTACTCCTCCCGGCCGTGCGAGTCCAGGATGGCGATCTCGGTGATCCGGCGGGATCCGTCGGCGTGCCGGGTGAGCTGGACGATCACGTCGACGGCGCTGTTGATCTGGTCCCTGATCGCCACGAACGGGATCTCGACCTCGGACATGGAGGCCAGGGTCTGCAGGCGCATCAACGCGTCTTCGGCGCTGTTGGCGTGGACGGTGGCGAGGGAGCCGTCGTGACCGGTCGACATCGCCTGGAGCATGTCGAGGGTCTCGCCGCCTCGGACCTCACCGACGATGATGCGGTCGGGGCGCATGCGGAGCGAGTTGCGAACCAGGTCCCGAATGGTGATCCGGCCCTTGCCCTCGACGTTCGCGGGTCGGCTCTCCAGGGTGATCACATGGTTCTGCTGGAGCTGGAGTTCCGCGGAGTCCTCGATGGTGACGATCCGCTCCCCGTCGGGGACGAGCCCCGAGAGGGCGTTGAGCAGGGTGGTCTTGCCGGTACCGGTGGCCCCGGAGACGATCACGTTGAACCTCGCCCGGACGAGGCCGGAGAGCAGCATCGTCATCTGCTCGTCGAGGGAACCGAGTTCGATCATCTCGTGGAGCGAGAAGGCGTGCGGAAAGCGCCGGATGGTGAGGATCGGGCCGCTGAGCGAGAGCGGCGGGATGATCACGTTGACTCGTTCGCCGCTGGGCAGCCGGGCGTCCACCATCGGGTTCGCCTCGTCGACGCGGCGGTTCACGGTCGAGACGATGCGCTCGATGGTCTGCATGAGCTGCTCGTTCGAGCTGAACCGCATGGGCAGCAGTTCCAGTCGGCCGCGGCGCTCGACGAAGACCTGCTCGGGGCCGTTCACCATGATCTCGCTGATGGAGGCGTCCTCGAGCAGCGGCTCCAGAATGCCGAGGCCCAGGGCCTCGTCGACGACCCGGCGGATGAGCTGCGAACGCTCGACCGACGAGAGCACCGGCCCCTCACGGCTGATGATGTGGCCGAGCACCCGCTCCAGCCGCGCACGCCGCTCGGCGGCCTGCAGCGTGGACATCTCCGCGAGGTCGATCTCCTCCAGGAGCTTGGCGCGGTATGTCCCGACGAGCCGGGCGTCCGAACCGTGGCCGGGGCTCGGGTCGGGATTGCTCATACGCGCCCGGAGGCTCATGTGCTCGGCTCCTTCACGAGGTTGACCGGACCCGGCGGGTCCGGACGGCGGCGGCCGGAATCAGCGGCCGGGGGTCGGCGGTCGAGGGTCGGCAGTCGGGATTCGGGATTCGGGATTCCGCGGTCGGCATTCGGCAACCGGGGGTCAGCGGTCGGGGGTCAGCAGTCGGGGGTCAGCGGTCGGGGGTCAGCAGTCGGGGGTCAGCGGTCGGTGACGGGCATGGTCGCGGAGCGGGTGGCCCGGCCGAAGTCCTGGATGCCCGGGACGACGGACGGGATCGAGACACGAGCGGTCATGGTGATCTCCTCGAAACCGGCGCCGCCCGACGAGATCTCGGTGCCGTCGGCCAGCCAGCCGCTCATCGCCGCCTTTCCGGCTCCCACCGCGTCGCCGTTCTGCATCGAGTACGTACGCGCCGCCGCCCGTGCCGCCGTCCCGGCCTGCTGCACCGCGTACACGGCGATGCCGAGCTGGATCGCGGCGAGTGCGACGAGCAGCAGGACCGGGATCCAGCCGAGGTACTCGATCGCGGTCTGACCCCGGTCGCGACGCCCGCGGACGGGGTCGCGACGCCCGCGGGCGGCCGGTCCGACACGCTCGTGCCGGTCGGCACCCCTCCGCCGGAACATGCACTTCCGCATGGTTCAGTCCTCCCACACGGCGGAGGCCCGCCCGGGCGCGGTGAACGAGAAGTCGATCAAGCCCGGATACAGGACCGGGACGACCACGCCGACCTCCGCGTCGTACAGGTCGCCGCCGACCGAGCAGGCGACTTCGGCCTCCCAGGAGTCCGGCAGGTTCTTCCGTGCCGCCGTCTCGCACGCCTGGGCCCCGCCCCCCGGTCCGGCCGCCGCACCCGCCCGTGCGCCCTCGTCCGCCGAGTTTCCCGCGAGCGCGAACGCGTACCCGACGAGGGCCGCCTGCCAGAGCAGGACCAGCGTCGCCAGGATGATCGGCACCATGCCGGTGAACTCCACCGCGGTCTGCCCGCGGTCGTCCCTCACCGAGGTCCGGCTCAGGACCGTCCCCCTCAGGACGTTCCGGCTCGGCACGCCCCGGCTGCGGACGGCCGCCCCGCCCACCGTGCGCCGTCCCCCGGCCATCCACCGGCCGGCGACCCGTCGGCCGGCCATCCACCGGCCCGTCATCCGGCCCCGGACGGCCCGCACGCCGACCCGGGGCCGGCCGGTAGCCCTCCGGTCGATACCTGCCGCAACATGCATCGCTTCAGCTCGCCCCCTCGGTCTCCGGCTCCTCAGGACCTTTTCCTGATGCCCGGGGCACCCCGGTCGCTCTTCAGCCTGCCCTGCTTTCGCGGTGCTTCGCTCTGCTTCACGAGTCCGAGCTCTCCCGCCAGTCCCCACAGAGCCTGCTTGACCGTGGACCTGGCCTCCAGGTCCTGCATCCGGCCCGCGTCGACGAGCGCCTGGAGTTCCCTGAAGTTGGCGGGGATCACGGTCCGGGAGACGCGGGTGGCGGTGATCCGCTCGACGAGCGGAGGCTGTATCTCCGTGTTGCGCGTGTACCGGTTGAGTACGGTGACGGTCTCCTCCGCCTTGCGGATCTGGAGCCGGTCCCAGAGCTTCACCATCCGCTTGGCCGCGCGTACGGCGACCACGTCCGGTGTGGTGACGAGCAGTGTCGTGTCGGCCATCTCGATCGCCGCCGCGTTGGCGCCGTTCATCCAGCTGCCGCAGTCGACGACCACGACCTCGTAGCGGTTGCGCAGGGCGCTGACGATCTGGCGCACGGAGCGGTCGGTGATCTCCTCGCTCCGTTCGCCCTCGCCGGGGGCGAGCAGCAGACCGACCCCGGTCTCGTGGGCGTAGACCGCGTCCTGGAGGACGCGCGGAGAGATGTCCTGGATGGCGGCCAGGTCGACGATGGAGCGCCGGAACTGGACGTCGAGGTAGGAGGCCACGTCGCCCGACTGCAGGTCGAGGTCGGCGAGGGCAACGGTCATCCCGCCCGCTCTGGCGGCGAGCGCGAGCTGGACGGCGGTGACCGTGGCGCCGACACCGCCCTTGGCTCCGCTGACCGTGACGACCGTGCCGCCGGGGCCGGTGAACACGTCCCCGCCGGTGCCCAGATGGCGCCGGACGCCGGCCGACCACGCTGCCGCGGCCTGCACCCGCTGGGCCAGCTCCTCGTAGGACAGGGGCAGACCGACCAGCCCGCGGGCCCCGGAGTCCATCGCGGCCGAGTACAGGCCGGGGCTCACGTCCGCGGTGACCAGGACCACCCCCACCGCGGGGAAGCGGAGCGCCACCTCCCGGATCAGTTCGAGGACGGGCACCGGACCGATCCGCTCGTGTACGACGACGACCTCGGGGAGTTCGTCCACGGACTCCGCGGCCAGCCGTGCCAGGGTGTCGATCAGCGCTGTCGAGTCACCGACCGGCCCCGCCGGCTCCGCGTCGGGGAGCTGGCTGAGCAGGGTGGTCACGGACCGGGCGGCGTCGGCGTCGCCGGCGGCCGGGAGGATTCTGGTCGTCATCCGTCTCTCACTTGTCGCCTTCGAGGGTGTAGGTACCCTCCCCGGCGCGCAGCTCGGTCGAACCGCCGTCGGCGAGCAGCGCGAGCCGCACGTTGACCGCGAACGACTCGGCGTACGCGACGCGCTGGGCGTCCCTGGTGGTGAGCGCGAAGGTGATCGGGACGGCCTCGCGCAGGCTGCGCCGCCTGTCGTCCTGCCCGGGCTCGAGGGCGGTGAGCCGGCCTACGTCGATCACCCGGGCGTTGGGGACGATGACGCGGGACTGCGCCTGCGTCCGGTCCTTGTCGTCGGCTGCGAAGGTGGCGTAGATGTTGACGGAGTCACCGGCCCTGATCTTGCCCGCCACGCCCGTGGCGGCGTCGATCATGATGGCTATCTCCTGCTCGTCGCGTTCGAGTGCCGGGCGTGTGACGAACATGTCGTCCTGGAGCAGTGAACCCTTCTTGAGCCGGGTGACGGCCACCTTCCCGTCGACGACCGAGACATCGGTCACCGCGTTCTCGGAGAGCCAGCGCTCCGGCATGGTGATCTTCTCGAACTGGTTCGGCCGCAGCGCCTGGTACGGAACGACATCGGACTTCACCCGGTATGCGGCGACCTCGGGTCCGACCTTGGAATTCACGTCACTGATCACCGAGAGCACGCCGGCGAACGCGCCGAGGGCACACAGGACCGAGAGGAGCAGCAGGACGACGCCACGGCGTTGGCGTGAATTCATGAGCGGGGCAACCTCGATGGAAGACGTGGGCTGACGGCGGACGGCGGACTGGTGCGTACGGTGGGGTGGGCATACGTCCGGGCCGCCGTCGGTCCGCGCCCACCGCGCCGGCGGTGCACTACGGTCCCTGGCGCATCGGCGTTCCTTCACCGAGGGCGCCTGCGGAGCGCGTCCGGTGTCCGGCCGGGGCCAGTGGCGCCGAGCAGAAACCGCAGCGGTCACCGATGAGTTCGATACGGCACCAGGTGCACACCTCCCGCCGCACCGAGGAGACCAGCTGGTAGACCACGGAGATGTCGGCGAGAAAGGCGGCGAACTCGACCAGCCGCGAAGTGCCCCACCACTGGGGGGAGTCGGCAGGCAGGTCGGTCTCCTCGATCCCCCGGACCTGCCAGCCGGGGGCGAGGGCCGTGTGCACCCACTCCGACTGCAACTGCCCCCGGGCCACCATGAGCCGGGTGGCGAACTGGGGCCCGGTCAGCTCGCCATGGCCGATCCTGACCAGTTGGGGTTCGGGGTTGGCCACGACCCCGAACTGCGCCCCGGGAACCCAGGACCTGGCGTGGGACTTGAGGCCCACGGGCACGCGGTCGAGTCTGGTGACCGAGTTGAGCAGGGCACCCGCCCAGACGTAGTGGGACAGCAGCCTGGCGGCCGAGGCGACCACTCCGGCGCTGAAGTCGCAGACGGACAGCTGGCGCAGCTGCCTGGCCAGCACGGCCACCCCGAGTGGCGGCAGATCGAGCTTCAGCAGAGCGATCCGGTCGCTTTCCAGGACGGAGCGGACCGTGTGCAGTCTGCGTTCGTGGGAGGTGGGGATGGACGCGGGGTATAGGGCGACCACATAGCCGTTCTGCTCCACCAGGACCTGCATGTCGGCGAGTGCCGCCTCCAGCGGCTGGGCGTCCGGCGCGTGCAGCAGCGCCGCGGTGGGTGTATGGCTGTCCGTCGGCGGCAGCACCAGGTCGGCGCTGGTCACAGCAATCGCGGTCGGCACGCTGATTCCCCGTTCGACTCCGGCCGCCGCAGGGACGGCGGCCGCAGGTCCCCTGTTCTTCGTGCTCCCCGTGTATCAGCACTTTAGCCACGTCCGACCGGTTCGGAGAACTGCTTTCGGAACCCGGAAACCCAACCCTCACGCAATACTCACCGGCCAAAGGGGACGAAGCCGCCAGAGCTTAACTCCCGTATCAGCGACAGGGTTTCGCCGGCTGGCTCCTGTGGGTTGATCACCGGAGTGCACGCCTCGCCACACACCGTCCGCCCGCGGGCCCCGCGGCGCGACGGCTTCGCGGCGCGACGACCCTGCGGCGCAACGGCCCCGCGGCAGACCGAGCGCGTGGCAGACCGAGCGCATGGCGGACCGAGCGCGGCGGACCGAACTCGTGGCAGACCGAGGCCGTGGCAGACCTGCCCCCGGCGCGTGCGGGCTTCAGCCGGAGGTATTGACATCCCTATTGGTCTGGACCAACTTGGTCGTGCGGTGGCCACCGTTCCGCACCTCCGCACCTCCGCACCTCCGCACCTCCGCACCTCCGCACCTCCGCACCTCCGCACCTCCGCACCTCCGCACCTCCTCCGCTCCCCGTTCCCCTGGCTCCCCCAACTCCCCTGGCTCCCCCCACTCCCCCACGGAGGCGACAAAGTGGACCGCACCACACGCAGACGCAGACGCGGCTGGCTCCGCGGAGTGCTGGCGCTTGCCATGGGCGCCGGGCTGGGGCTGACCGGCGGGGCCGGCACCGCCCTGGCCGCCGATGTCAACAACGCGCGGAACGCCGGGTTCGAGTCGGGGCTGACCGCCTGGACGTGCTCGGCCGGGAGCGGAGCCGCCGTGTCGTCACCGGTCCGCACCGGGGCGGCGGCACTCCGGGGCACGCCCTCCGGGCAGGACAACGCGAGGTGCTCGCAGACGGTGTCCGTGCGACCCGGCTCGACCTACCGGCTCAGCGCCTGGGTGCAGGGCTCGTACGTATACCTCGGCGCGAGCGGGACGGGCACGACCGATGTGTCGACCTGGACTCCCGGGGGCTCCGGCTGGTCCCAGTTGAGCACCGCCTTCACCACGGGCCCCGGCACCACGTCGGTGACGGTCTACCTGCACGGCTGGTACGGGCAGCCCGCCTACCACGCCGACGACGTCTCGGTGTTCGGGCCCGACGGGGGCGGCGGCGGGGACCCCGACCCGGTGGTCCCCCCGGTCCCGGCCGGACTCACCGCCGGCGCGGTGACCTCCTCGTCCGTGGCGCTCAACTGGTCGGCCTCCCCCGGCGCGGCCTCCTACCACGTGTACCGGGACGGCACCAGGGTCCTGTCGGTCACGGGGACCTCCGCGACCGTGAGCGGGCTGACCGCCTCGACGTCCTACCGCTTCCAGGTGTCCGCCGCGAACGCGGCCGGAGAGTCGGCGAAGTCGGCGGCGGTGACCGCGACCACGTCGGGCGGCGGCGACCCCGGCGGCCCCTCGGTGCCGAGGCACGCGCTGACCGGCTACTGGCAGAACTTCGACAACGGCGCGACCGTGCAGAGACTGCGGGACGTGTCGGCGCAGTACGACATCATCGCGGTCTCGTTCGCCGACTCCACGGCGACCGCAGGTGAGATCGCCTTCAACCTGGACCCGGCCGTCGGCTACGGCTCGGTGGACGAGTTCAGGAACGACATCGCCGCCAAGAAGCGCGCCGGGAAGTCGGTCGTCCTCTCCGTCGGCGGTGAGCGGGGCAATGTCGTGATCAACAGCGACGCCTCCGCGACGGCCTTCGCCGACAGCGCGTACTCCCTGATGCGGAGCTACGGCTTCAACGGTATCGACATCGACCTCGAGCACGGCATCAACGCGGAGTATCTGACCAAGGCACTGAGGCGGTTGTCGCACCGTGCCGGCCCCTCGCTGGTACTGACGATGGCCCCGCAGACCATCGACATGCAGAGCACCGGGACGGAGTACTTCAGGACCGCCCTCGCCGTGAAGGACATCCTCACCGTCGTCAACACCCAGTACTACAACAGCGGTTCGATGCTGGGCTGCGACCGGAAGGTCCATTCGCAGGGAACGGTGGACTTCATCACCGCGCTCGCCTGCATACAGCTCGAGGGCGGGCTGGACGCGTCCCAGGTGGGCATCGGGGTCCCCGCGTCGCCCAGGGCGGCCGGCAGCGGCTATGTCGATCCGCAGATCGTGCGGAACGCGCTGGACTGCCTGACCCGCGGCACCCACTGCGGCTCGTTCAGGCCGGCTCGTACGTACCCCGCCCTGCGCGGTGCGATGACCTGGTCGACGAACTGGGACGCGACGGCCGGCAGCACCTGGTCCGACGCGGTCGGACCGCACGTCCACAGCCTGCCCTGATCCGTCCGGCTGGTCCCCCGCCGCCCGCCGCGCGGCTGCGCACCCGGCTCTTCCCTCCCTTCGCGCCCCCTCCCGGCCGTCCCTGTCCCCCGGACAGGCAGCGCCACCGTCCCCACCGGTGGCGCTGCCGCCGTTCGGGCGCGGGCCGGCCGGCCGGCCGAATCCCGACGGCCGTACCGCCGCCGCCTGCCGTGCGCCGTACCGCCTACCTCCTACCGCCTGCCATACCGCCGCCGTGTGCCGCCTGAAGCCTGCCGTACCGCCGCCGCGTGCCGTGCCGCCCGTGGCGCGGACCGCGCCGCGTGCCAGGAGCGGCCTTACGCGGGGGCCGCCGTGCGCCGTACCGGCCGCTGCGCCGCCGGTTCCACCGCCGGATGCTCCGCCGGGTGCTCCGCCGCAAGCCGCACCGGCCGTTGCGACAGGTCCCTCACCACGGGAGTTCACGCACCTGCTGCACGCACAGCACGATGAACAGCAGTCCCGCCGCGCCCAGCATGCCGTTGCTCAGCGGGCCGTTGCGCCACTCCCGCCGGACGCGCTCCGAGTTGAGCAGCCAGACCAGGGTCAGCGCCAGGAACGGCATGAAGAAGGCTCCGATCACGCCGTAGGCGATGACGAGGCCGAAGGGCTGGTCGAGGAAGAGCAGCGAGATCGGCGGGAAGGTGAGCCACAGCAGGTAGCCGCGGAAGGCCCGTGACCTGTCCCGCGGTGTCCCGGCCGGCGCCGGCGACGGGCGGTAGTGGGCGACGAAGTCGGCGAACAGCAGGCTGACACCGTGCCAGACGCCGATCAGCGAGGTGAAGGAGGTGGCGAAGAAGCCGACGAGGAAGAGCTTCGCCGTGGCGGCACCGTAGCGGTCCGCCAGGATCGTGCCGAGGTCCAGCAGGCCCTTGTCGCCCTTGGCGATCGCGACTCCGGAGGCGTGCAGCAGCTCGGCACCGACGAAGAGCATCGCGACCACGAAGACCCCGGTGGTGAGGTAGGCGACGCGGTTGTCGAGCCGCATCACCTTCATCCAGCCGCTGTCCTTCCATCCCTTGGCGTTGACCCAGTACCCGTACGCGGCGAGCGTGATGGTGCCGCCCACTCCGCCGACCAGGCCGAGTGTGTACACGAGTGAGCCTTCCGGGAGGACCGGGACGAGGCCCGCGAAGGCGTCGCCGAGGTTCGGTGCGACGCGCACCGCCAGATAGACGGTGATGACGAACATCACGCCCACCATGACCGTCATGACCTTCTCGAACACGGCGTACCGGTTGAACCAGACGAACGCCAGTCCGGCCAGCCCGCAGAGGATGCCCCACCACTTGAGGTCCATCACGTCCGGGAACAGCGCGCCGAGCGGCAGCGCGCTGGAGGACATCGCCGCTGCTCCGTAGACGAAGCCCCAGACGACCACGTACCCGATGAAGTAGATCGTGGTCCACCGTCCGAGGCTGCGCCAGCCGTCGAAGAGGGTTCGGCCGGTGGCGAGGTGCCAGCGCCCCGCCGCCTCGGCCAGTGAGATCTTCACCAGGCAGCCGACGACCGCCGCCCACAGCAGCGTGTAGCCGAACTTGCTGCCCGCGATCAGGGTCGCGACGAGGTCGCCCGCGCCGACGCCGGTCGCGGCGACGACGATGCCGGGGCCGATGTGCCGCCAACCGGCCCTGCGCGTCACCGGGCCCGCCGTCCGTCCTGCCGGCTCCTCCACCGTGTCCGCCATGCGTGTGGTCCTGCCTTCCCGTTCGTGCCGTGCGTCCCGCCGGTCAGCCGAAGAGTGACCGGCCTGTGCTATTGACCGGGGCATGCCATACCCCGACCATGTGCCCGACACACCCGAACAACCGTCAGCACATCCGCACGTCGCATCCAGCAACCCCCACACTCCCCACCCAGGAGACAGCATGCGACTTCGCACACGCGGCTCCGGCATCCCCGGCCGCGCCGGCGGGCGCCACGGCCGGAGATCCGCCACCCGGTCCGCCACCCTCGCCGGCCTGCTGGCACTCGCCGTGGCCGCGCCCTTCACGGCGACCGCCTCACCGGCCCCCGAACCGTCGGCCCCCGCGACCACCGCAGCGGACGAGCGGACCCGCCAGTACGAGATCCACGGGCCGTCGACCGTCGCCGAGCGCACCGCCATCGCGGCCACCGGCGTCTCCCTCGACGAGGTCCACGACCACACGGTCGTGGTCAGCGCCGACACCGCCCAGGCCGAGCGGCTCCGCGCCCTCGGCCACGACCTCGAACCGCTGCCCGCTCCGCCGTCCCGCAAG
The DNA here is from genome assembly GCF_003122365.1 of Streptomyces spongiicola. Lineage (NCBI taxonomy): Bacteria > Bacillati > Actinomycetota > Actinomycetes > Kitasatosporales > Streptomycetaceae > Streptomyces > Streptomyces spongiicola. The sequence continues at coordinate 5,025,136 of NZ_CP029254.1, read as the reverse complement.
ACGGCGGGCGTCGCGGTGCAGCCGTTCGACTTCCCGCCCGCGGACTCCCGCTACCACAACTACGCCGAGATGACCGCGGAGATCGACCAGCGCGTCGCCGCGCACCCGGACATCATGAGCAAACGGGTGATCGGCAAGTCGTACCAGGGCCGGGACATCGTCGCCATCAAGATCAGCGACAATGTCGGCACCGACGAGAACGAGCCCGAGGTCCTCTTCACCCACCACCAGCACGCCCGTGAGCACCTCACCGTGGAGATGGCCCTCTACCTGCTGCGCGAACTCGGCGACGACTACGGCTCCGACTCCCGGATCACCAACGCGGTCGACAGCCGGGAGATCTGGATCGTGCCGGACCTCAACCCGGACGGCGGCGAGTACGACATCGCCACCGGTTCCTACCGGAGCTGGCGCAAGAACCGCCAGCCCAACTCCGGTTCGTCGGCCGTCGGTACGGACCTGAACCGCAACTGGGACTACAAGTTCGGCTGCTGCGGCGGCTCCTCCGGCTCCCCCAGCTCGGACACCTACCGCGGCAAGTCCGCCGAGTCCGCCCCCGAGGTGAAGGTCGTCGCCGACTTCGTGCGCTCCCGCGTCGTCGGAGGCGAGCAGCAGATCACGGCGGGCATCGACTTCCACACCTACAGCGAGCTGATCCTGTGGCCGTACGGCTACACCAAGGCCGACACCGCCCCGGGCATGACCCAGGACGACCGCGACGCCTTCGCCGCCGTCGGCCAGAAGATGGCCGCGAGCAACGGGTACACCCCCGAGCAGTCCAGCGACCTGTACATCACGGACGGGTCGATCGACGACTGGCTGTGGGGCGACCAGCGGATCTTCGGCTACACCTTCGAGCTGTACCCGAGGAGCTTCATCGGCGGCGGCTTCTACCCGCCCGACGAGGTGATCGAGCGGGAGACCAGCCGCAACCGCGACGCGGTGCTGCAACTGCTGGAGAACGCGGACTGCATGTACCGCTCGATCGGCAAGGAGCAGCAGTACTGCTCCTGAACCGTACGATCCGCCCGAGCGGGCGGTGACGGCGCAGGCCCGGCGGGTTCCCGCCGGGCCTGCGCCCCTTGCTCTTCCTCTCCGCACGCCCCCACGGGGACGGGTCGGTCCGGGTGCGCACGGGCCACGGGCATCGACGCGGGCCGAGCGCCGAGCGGTCGCGGGCCGCATACGGACGGCCGGGTGCGGACCGCGTGGGGACGGGGTGCGGACCTCGTACGGACCTCGTACGGACCTCGTACGGACCTCGTACGCGAGGGCCGCAGCACGAGAGCGGCGGCACGAGACCGGCAGTACGAAAGCGGCGGCACGAGAGCGGATACGGAACCGGGGTCCCGCCGGCGGGACCCCGCACCCGGCCCCAACCGCCCACTGCGGCGCACGCGGCCCCCTGACGTGCTTCCCGCGGGCGCGGCCTGGTCTGATGGGTCCACTGCCCCGGCACCCGGCCGGGACACCGGCCAGTCCGAGCGTGCCGCGCGACGATCGACGATCGACGCGCTCCGCGCTGCACACGACCGCACGCGGAGGAGGCACACCATGCCCGCCGACAGCACCGCCGACAGCACCGTCGAAGGCCCCGACCGGCTCGACCGATCGGACCGGTCCGACCGGCTCGACCGGCTCGACCGGCTCGACCGCGAGACCGTCGACCACCGTTTCAAGGGGCTCCCCCCGGACGCCGAGGGCCTCACCGTCGGCGAACTCGCAGCGCAGCGGCGCAACCTCTTCACCGGTGGCTTCACCACTCCCGTGCTCGCCCTCTCCGCGGCTGCCCTGGAGCACAACCTCGCCCTGCTGGAGACCTACGCCGAGCGCCACGGCCTGGCGTTCGCCCCGCACGGCAAGACCTCCATGTCGCCGCAGCTCTTCGCCCGGCAGCTGGAGCGCGGGGCCTGGGGCATCACCGCCGCCGTCCCGCACCAGCTCCGCGTCTACCGCGCCCACGGGATCCGGAGCGTCTTCCTCGCCAACGAGCTCGTCGACCCGGTGGCGCTGCGCTGGCTCGCCGCCGAGCTGGAACGGGACCCGGACTTCCGGTTCGTCTGCTACGTCGACTCCGTGCGCGGCGTGGAGCTGATGGACGAGGCGCTGGGCGGTACCGCCCGGCCCGTGGACGTCGTGGTCGAACTCGGCGCAGGCGAGGACGCGCGCACCGGCGCCCGCAGCGAGGCCGACTGCACCGCCGTCGCCGAAGCCGTCGCCGCGACGACGACCCTGCGGCTGGTCGGTGTCGCGGGTTACGAGGGCGAGGTGCCGGACGCGACCCCGGAGCGGGTACGCGACTGGCTGCACCGGCTCGTCTCGCTCGCCGTCTCCTTCGACAGGGACGGCCGCTTCGCGGACACGGACGAGATCGTGGTGAGCGCCGGCGGCAGCGCGTGGTTCGACACCGTCGCCGAGGTGTTCGCGGAGCTTCCCGCGCTGTCCCGCCCGGTGCTGAAGCTGCTGCGCTCCGGCGCGTACGTCTCCCACGACGACGGCCAGTACCGGCGTCTGACGCCGTTCAACCGGGTGCCCGAGGAGGGCGCGCTGGAGCCGGCGTTCCGGCTCTGGGCCCAGGTCGTGTCCCGGCCGACCGGGCACCAGGCGTTCGTCAACGCGGGCAAGCGCGACGCGGCGCACGACCTCCACCTCCCCGAGGCCCAGGTCGTCCGGGACGCCCGCGACGGCTCGGTGCGCCCCGCCTCCGGCATCACCGTCACCCGGCTGTCGGACCAGCACGCCTGGCTGACCACGGACGCGGACGCGGACCTGGAGGTCGGGGACTGGGTCGGCATGGGCCTGTCTCATCCGTGCACGTCGTTCGACAAGTGGCAGCTGATCCCGGTGGTGGAGCCCGACGGGAGCGTCACGGACTTCATCCGCACCTTCTTCTGACCGCCCCATCGGGCCACCTCACCGGGCCACCCGGCCGCCCCGCCCCGCCCCACCGCCCCACCGCCTCACCGACCTGCATGCCGTGCGCCCCGATCGACGGCACATAGCCATCGACGGCGCGTCCGGCATCGAGCACGGGAAGCGCGCGGACGCCGCTGGGCAGGCGCCCGCCCGCACGGGTGAGGCTGGGTCTCCGTCGGCGGAGCCGGTAAGCGGCATCACTGACCACGTCGCCGCGAAAGGCGCGGACTGTGCGGATAATTCTCAGCACCCGCACAGTCCGCGCCTACCAAAGGGAGCGGATCGGAGGAATTAGAGTGCTCATAACGGCCGAGAATGAAATCGACATGGAGATATTCCTCCAGCATCTAGGAAAGGCCTTGGCGCTGCGGAAAGCAAGGACGACAATCAACCTCTATGTCGACAACGAAGATGACCTGGTTGGCGATGCACGGGAGGCGTTCACCACCCTGCGGTCAAGAGGAGATGCGGCCACCCCGCCCAGTCGGACCAGTTTCCTCACTAGGCTGCTGCGTCAGCAAGATCCCTATATGGGCTGTGACTTGCACCTGACCAATGACGGTGATCGCCGATCCTTCTCGCTGCTCGCCCACCGCGTGATCGGCTGTGAATCTTGGGTCGAGGGCGAGCAGTTCTTCTCCGCTTCGGGTATCAGTAGTCCCGTGTGGGTAGCCATGGGCGATTTGACAGGCAATGACCTCGTAGAATCAGCTCGCAGAGCTGGCGCGACGAGTCTCAGAGTTATCGATGCAGAGAGCTAAGCAAGACACTCCCCGACCGAGTGGCCATTCGGCTTCTGAATTGACCATCTCGATCGTTCCCGGGAGAGCACTAGTGTCTTATGATTCCGTCAGCATTACTTGATCTTATGTGGCAGGGGGTCTCGGTGTGGAACTCTCCATGGAACAGGCCGCCGAGTTGCGAGAGTTGGTGAACAGCAGAGATGTGCCTGCGGATATCACGACGCGGTTCCGGATCGTACTGTGGCCAGCTGATCCGCTGAGAGAGGAAAGGTAGCGCCATGTGGGATGGCTGTACCCCGGTCCTGGGCGCGGAACTCGACCCGCCCCGACGGGAGATCACCGGCTGGGAGCTTCCGGGCATCGGGGAGATGGACGTCGAGTCGGAGGGCTACCGCATGTCCGTGCTGCCCGCGGACGGCTCCCTGCGTATCGAGCTGGCGTTCTCCGCTGCCTACACGGAGTCCGAGTCGGCGCCGTACCGGCCGCTCGGGCCCGTGTCACTGGTTCTGCACGGCGTGCACTCCATCAGCATGGACACCGCCGGGGCCCCGGCCGACCCGCTGTGGAAGCGGGTACTGCGCGGCGACTCCCAGGACGAGTTGCTGCGCATGGCCTGGGACGAACAGGAGGACGTCCTGTACGTGAGCGACGGCGGCACGGTCCTGACCTGCCGGGGCGGCACCTGGCACTGGCAGCTCGCCGGCCCCGCCGCGGGCCGGTAGGGGCTGTACCGTCAGCTCGGTCCGCCGGCGCCGGTGCGCCGGACGGATCAAGTGGTCGGCGAGTGGACACCGCGAGCGGGCGGAAGAGCTCGCGGGCGTCACCGGCAGGGCGCCCCCGTGTCCACGTCCTGATCGACGGCACCCCGGTTCATCGAGGACGGGAAACGGACGGACGCCCTGGCGGGACGGTCACCCCGCCGGGGCCGGTGAGTACCGGACTCGCGGGGCGTCGGCGCAGGGCGACGAGAGCCACCGCGCAGGCCAGCGCCCCCAGCACGAAGCCGTACGGCGGGGTGTGGCCCGAGGGGGCCGTCTCGTACACCAGCCCGGCGGAGAGCACCGTCAGCACCCGGACGAGCCCGGAGTCCCCAGCGGGTACCGTCGCCGCGACGGCTGCCGTCCCCCACAGCAGGTACCAGGGCTGCACCATCGGCGACAGCGCGACCAGCGCGAGGAGCGCCAACCCCAGGCCGTACACGGGATCGAGAGCCCGGCGGCCGCGCCACGGGTACAGCGTCCGGAAGGAGAGGAAGGCGATCACCGCGAGCGCGGCGGCGAGGCCGAGGGTCTGCACCGCGCCCTTCACGGCGGTGAGTTCGGCACCGGTGAGGGCACGGGCGGCGAGGCCCGCGGCCTGGCCGAGGTCGCTGGTGAGCGACAGGGGCGTGTGTATGGTCCCGGCGACGCCCTGCGTCAGCAGCCAGCCGAAGCCGGTGCCGCCGAGCAGCGACGCCGCGGCCACGACCGCGGCGGCCACCAGCGCGGGTCCGGTCAGGCCCTTCACCAGGCGCCGTGCCAGGGGTCCTTCGCTCCGGCGTACCGCGATCAGCCCGATGAAGAGCAGGGCGAGCACCGCCGGGGACTTGACCATCACGGCGAGGGCGACCACCGCGCTGCCCGTCAGCGGCCGCCCGCGCAGCGCCAGCAGCACCCCGGTCAGCATGAGACCGATCATCAGGCCGTCGTTGTGCATGCCGCCGACGACGTGCAGCAGCAGAAGCGGGTTGAGCACGGCCAGCCACAGCGCCCGGGACGGATCCGCCCCGCACTCGGCGGCGAGCCCCCGTACCGCCCAGGCGACGAGGACGAGCGCGGCGACGGCGAGCAGCCGCATCCCGAGCACGGCGGGCACGAGGATGCCGCCCGTGCCCGCCACCACGGCCTTCGCCAGCAGCAGGAACACCGGTCCGTACGGCGCCGGGGTGTCCGTCCAGTGCCCGCCGACGCTCGCCGCCGCGTCGGCGCCGGACGAGTCCGGGCCGAGCACCGACGGCCCGTGCGCGTACACGTCGTGGCCTTCGAGGACCATCGCGCCCTGGGCGATGTAGCTGTAGACGTCGGCGCTGTGCAGCGGTGGCGCGAGGAGGAGCGGCGCGGCCCAGCAGCCGAGGGTGACGAGGGTGTACCGGACGCCCGGGCTCCGGCCACCGGCGAGCAGCCTGCCGTACGTCCACCAGGCGAGCACCAGCAGCGTCAGCCCGGTGTACGCGAGGACGGCGCCCGCCGTGGTCGCCGCGGGCCCGTAGCCGGCCCAGAGCCCCCAGGGCTCGCGCACCGGCAGGGCTCCGGCGACGGTGCCCCCGGCCGCGACGGCCAGCGCCCCGGCCGTCCCCAGCCGGCGCGCGCCGGTCGCACTCCGCATCCACATGAGCAGCAGTTCCGTCCCCACCAGGCCGGCCGGCCGGCGCCGGATCGCAGCCGGGGCACGCAGCCGGGTCACAAGGACTGCCGAGCCTACAGCGCCCTTGGCGGCCCTCCTGCTCGACTACCTCGGGGCCCTGCCCGCCAACACCCTTTTGCCATCGACCAGAACTCGCCCCGGCTCTTCCCTGGCCGACGCCCGAGCCGGCCGATGAACCCCGGGCACGTCGCGCGACGCACTGCGGAAACGCGGCGTCCCGGCCGGGAAAGGCCGCACGTCCGCCATCCGCCGGCTCGTCCTCCAAGCCCCGGCGCCCGTCATCGCCCGGGCACTGGGCTGCCACGACAAGAGCACCACCCGTATCGCCGCCGAAGCCGGAGCCCCCTGGAAGAGAACCACGCGCCCGGCGACCACACACGCTGACCGGCCCCCTTGGACTACGCGCCGGGCGAAAGACCACACCGCTCGACCGTCTTCACCCCACAGTGGTGACCATGCTGAACCGAGTAGCCGTCCTGTCCGATATCCACGGAGTCCTGCCGGCCCTGGAGGCAGTACTCGCCGAACCAGACGTCAGCACCGCCGATCGCATCGTCCTCACCGGCGACATCACCGCCGGTCCGCAACCGGCCCAGGTTCTCGACCTGCTGACCAGCCTCGACGACCGCGTCATCTGGATCAGCGGCAACGCCGATCGCGAACTCCTCGAATACCGCCGGGGGCAACGCGACACGATCCCCGACCCGATCGCCCCCTGGGCAGCCGAACAGCTCCGAGAGGACCATCTCGACCTTCTCAGCTCACTTCCACGATCACTCTCCCTGTCCGTGAACGGCCTGGGAAAGGTGCTGTTCTGCCATGCCACCCCCCGCGACGACGAGGAGGTGGTCCTGGTCGACTCCCGCCTCGACCGCTGGAAGGAAGTCTTCGAGGGACTCGACACCGACACCCGCACCGTGGTCTGCGGCCACACCCACATGCCGTTCGTCCGCCTCGCCCACGGCCGACTCGTGATCAACCCCGGCAGCATCGGCATGCCCTACGGACGAACCGGAGCACACTGGGCCCTCCTGGGCCCGGGCGTCGAACTCCGCACCACGCACTTCGACCTCCAAGCCGCAGCCACCCAGCTCAACCAGGACTCGTCCTACCCCGGCATCACCGAATGGGCCGACTACTTCCTGCACGCTCGCGCGACCGACGCCGACGCCCTCGCGGCCTTCGCCCCACGGGACGGACGCGACCACAGCCACTGACACCCGGCTCCCCATCCACGACAGCGTTCAGCCGAACATCGACCACACGATCAACGACGCCTACCGATGTCGAGGCCGGGGAAGCCGGGACGGCCGGACGGACCAGCCGGGGGCGGGGCCGGGTCGGCTCAGCGGGCGTGGAGCATGTACGTGTTCTCCAGCTCGTCCTGTACGACGGTCGCCTTGTTGTCCGCCGTCCTGACGTGCAGGTCCTCATCCGGGGTGTGGGTGCGGAACCGCCAGCCGTCCGGCAGCCGCAGCCGGTCGCCGAGGGAGGCCAGGGAGTCCGCCGTCAGGCCGGGGTCCACGGTGTGGGAGTACGCCTGGAGCACGAACGTCCGGCCGTCGGGGTCCTCCAGGGTGTACACCGGCCTGCCGGCCTTCAGCACGTACTCGGTGTCCCGGTCCACGGTGGTGGGCACATAGTGCTTCCCGCCGGCCCCGGCGGAGAAGTCGACGTCCGGCGGGATGCGGACATCGGCGGCCCAGCGGGCCTCCAGGCCGTCGAACAGCTCGACGCCGCCCCAGTCGTAGGTCGTGACCTCGTCGATCGTCCAGAACCGGGGCCCGTTGAGGAAGACGGCGGGGACGCCGAACCGCGCCGCCAGGGCGCCCGCGTCCAGTGCGTTCCACTTGTCGGGCGGGCAGTCGTTGAGGCCGTAGGTGGTGTAGACGGCTCCCCTGAGGCCGCCGTTCCCGTCGGGCGAGATCAGCACGACCTCGCCGTACCTCTCGTCCCGCATACCGCTCAGGTGCCGGGACGGCTTCGCCGGGTCGGACATGACTCCTCCTTGCCACGGCCCGCCGTCCACGGTCGCGGGAACCGTGGCGGCGGGCCGGGGCCCGCCTTCCGGCGGACCCGGGTCGTGACGCGCGTCGTCCGCTCCCTCCAGTCCCCCCAGATCAGCACACCCGGGACGCCCCCGCACGCCGTCGCCGATCTCGAACCACACCGTCTTCCCGACGCCGCACTCCCGCGGGTGGGCGCCCCACGCGTCCGCGAGCGCCGCGACCAGCGCGAGTCCGCGCCCCGACTCGTCGTCCGGCCCGGCGGTACGCGGGCACGGCAGCACCTCGCTCGCGTCCGACACCTCGACCCTCAGCACACCGTCGCTCCCCAGTACGCACCGCGCCCGCACCTGGCGGCCGGGCGGGACGCGGGCGTGCCGGCAGGCGTTCGTCACCAGCTCGCTGAGCAGCAGCACGGCCGTCTCCGCCACCTCGTCGGGGAGCTTCCACTCCCGCGACTGCTCGGCCAGGAACGTGCGGGCCCGGCCCGCACTGCGCGGGCTGCGGGGCAGCCGCCACTCGATGTGCTGAATCATGGCTCATACGCTGCTGGCGCCGCCCCGGCCTGATGAAGTAACGACATGAGTACGCACGGTGGTTGTACCCGACGCGTACATCCGGGACGGGGAGGGCGACGCACCATGACGGAGACCTGGCGGTACTGCGGCAACCAGATCAAACTGTGGCGCACGGAGGCGGGCGTCAGCCGCGAGGAACTCGGCAAGGAGGCCAACTACGAGTACGAGACGGTGAAGTCGATGGAGCAGGGGCGCCGCAAGCCGAGCGCCAGGCTGCTCCAGGTGGCGGACCAGATGTGCGGGGCGCAGGGGAAGCTGCTGGCGGCGCTGGAGTTCCTGAAGCCCGAGCCGTTTCCGGCCCGCTCGCAGGAGTACATGGCGATCGAGGCCGAAGCGATCGCACTCCACTGGTACGAGCCCCTGCTGATCCCCGGGCTGCTGCAGACCGAGGAGTACGCCCGAGCGCTGATCAGCGAGAGCTGCCCGCCGCTGGACGACGAGACGGTCGAAGAGCGGGTGGGGGCCAGGCTGCGGCGGCAGGAGGCACTGTCGCGCAGGTCGAGCACCATGTTCAGTTTTGTACTGCAAGAGGCGGCGTTGCGCAGCATGGTGGGCGGCGGCGAGTCGATGAAACTCCAGCTCCAACGGCTACTCGAAGCAGCCGAAATGCGGAACGTCTCCGTCCAGGCGCTGCCCATGGGCCGATGCAGCGGCCTGGCACTGGCAGGCCCGTTGGTCCTGCTGGAGACTCCGGAGCATGAGCACTACGCCTATTCCGAGGTACAGACGACCAGCGCGCTCCACGCCGAAACCGCCAAGATCAGTGAGCTGACCCAGCGTCATGACATGATCCGCAGGCACGCCCTCTGCATTGAGGACTCAGCCGAGTTCATCAGAAAGGTGGCCGACGAGCTATGAGCGACATACTCACGTGGTTCAAATCCAGCTACAGCGACAGCCAGGGCGGCGACTGCGTCGAAGTCGCCCTCGACTGGCGCAAGTCCAGCTACAGCGATGACCAGGGCGGCGCCTGCGTCGAGATGGCCGCCTGCCCCCACACCGTCCACATCCGCGACTCCAAGCTCGGCGAGGACGGCCCGCGCTTCGCCGTCGCCGGTGCCGCGTGGACGCGGTTCCTGGGCGGTGTCGGGGCATGACGACGAGCACGCGCGTACCCGGTCCGGCCGGTCTGCCTCTGCTGGGTTCGATGTTCGACCTCAAGCGGGACTCCCTCGGCACCTATCTCGCCGCCCGCCGGGCACACGGCGACGTCGTCCGCTTCACCGCGGGGCCGCCGGGGCTGCGGATGGAGCTGTACGCGGTGTTCTCCGCGGAGGGCGCCCAGCAGATCCTGGCGACCGACTCGGCCAACTTCCGCAAGGACAGCGCCTTCTACCAGGAGATCCGGGAGTCCTTCGGCAACGGGCTGCTCACCAGCCAGGACGAGGACTACCTCCGGCAACGGCGGTTGATGCAGCCGCTGTTCACCCGCAAGCGGGTGGACTGCTACGCCGCCGCCGTCACCGACGAGACCGCCGGGCTCCTCGACCGGTGGTCGACCGCCCCCGGCGGCACGGTGGACGTCGTCGACGAGATGACCCGACTGGCGCTGCGGGCGGTGGCCCGCATCCTGTTCGGCACGGACGTCGAGGCGGCGGTGCCCGTCGTCGAGCGCTGCTTCCCGGTCATCGGCGAGTACACGTTACGGCGCGGGTACTCCCCCGCCAACCCGCCACGCGACTGGCCCACCCCCGGCAACCGCCGGGCCGCGTCCGCGATGGAGGAGCTGTACGGGGTCTGCGACCGCATCATCGAGGAGCGGCGCGCGGAGGGGGACGCGGCGGAGGGCGACGACCTGCTCACCATGCTCGCCCGGGCGTCGGGATCCGCGGAAGGCCCCGAGGGCGACGCCCTGGACGCCTCCGAGATCCGGGACCAGGTGCTGATCTTCCTGCTCGCGGGGCACGAGACGACGGCCACCTCGCTGGCGTTCGCACTCCATCTGCTCGCCCGGCATCCGGAGCAGCAGTCGCGGGCACGCGCGGAGGCGGTGCGCGTCCTGGGAGGCCGTACGCCCGAGGCGTGCGACCTCGACGCGCTGCCGTACCTCACCCAGGTGCTGAAGGAGGCGATGCGGCTCTATCCGGCCGCGCCGGTCGTCGGCCGCCGCGGGGTCGCGGACGCGGTCGTGGACGGGCACACCATCCCGGCCGGGGTGGACGTGGTCGTGGCGCCGTGGGTGACACACCGGCACCCACGCTACTGGGAGGACCCGGACCGCTTCGACCCGGAGCGTTTCGCCCCCGGCGCGGAGAAGGACCGCCCGCGCTACGCCTGGTTCCCCTTCGGCGGCGGGCCGCGGGCCTGCATCGGCCAGCACTTCTCGATGCTGGAGTCGGTACTCGCGCTGGCCATGGTGCTGAGCGCGTACGAACTGGAGGCGGTGGACCAGCGGGTCCCGGTCGACGCGGGCATCACCCTGCGCCCGAAGGGGCCGGCGCGCTGCCGGCTGCACCCCGCCGGGCGGGGCTGAGCACCGCGAGGGCAGGCTTCCGCTCCGCCCGGGCCCGTTCCCGGTGCGGCGCGGACCCGGCGCGGACCCGGTGCGGCGCGGACCCCGTCGTCCACTCCCGGCACGGCGGAAACCCGTCTCCCGGTCCGGGCGGGGCGCGGACCCCGTCGCCCGCTCCACCGCTCCCCCTCACCCCTCACCCCGCTCCCGGCTCCCCCGCTCCCCCCTCTCCCCCCGCTCTTCCGGCTTCCGGCTCCCGGCTCCCGGCACGGCAGAGCGCACCCGGGACCGTTTCCCGCCCGAGCGCGCCGTGGACCGTTCGGCGCACGACGGCGCCCGGCCGGGTGACGGCCCGGCGCGGCACACGGGCGCGTTCCCGCCCGCGTGGATATTCGAGTGCGGGAAGGTCCGCCACGCACTGATGAGGGGAAGGGCGTAACGCCGGACTCGGCCGCCGTCCACGGGCGCATCGGCAAGCTCCGCCCGGGGCACGCGGCGGCGGAGGCGGCAGGGCTCCACACCCTCCCGGCATTCGACGGACCTCGCACTCGTCGAAAGGGAACGCAAGCATGAAGAAGCTCGCTTGGGCCACCAAGGGCCTTGCGGCAGTCACGGGGGCCGTGCTCGCCGGCGCGGTGATGGCCCCGTCCGCGGCCGCGGACACCATGCCCGAGGCCATGCCCGACGCCATGACCATCGCCCATGAGGTGAGCGGCCTCGCGCTCGGGGACGACAACGGCAAGCGGTGCCGGATCGCGGAGCGCGACGTCAGCGCCGCCGTCGTGGGCGACTCGGCAACAGGAGTGCCGGACAGGGAGGTGAAGGCCACGACCGACCGCAAGGGCAACGCCTACCTCTACGACAGCGCCAACCCCGGCGTCTGGATCCCCCTCCGGTACGTCCCGGGGGCCCCGGAGTGCACCGAGGACCTCGACGTCACCGCCGCCGACGGCGACGCCGGCTCGGCCACGCGCGAGTTCCTCATCACCCTGCTGGCCGGCAGCGGGCACATCTACCAGGCCCGGTGCGACGTCACACCGGGAGTGCCGCTCACCGAGTCGACCATCGCCTCCGCGTGCGCACCCGGGTTCGCTCACGTCGTGGGCACACCCGTCTGAAACTGACCTGATCCCGGCTGCGGCGCGGACCGCGCGGGAGGAGTCACGGCAGGGGCCGGCCGCTCGACACGAGCGGCCGGCCCCTGGTGCTCCTCGTACCGGACCCGGCCCCTGGTGCTCCTCGTACCGGACCCGGCCCCTGGTGCTCCTCGTACCGGACCGGGTCGTCGGGGATCGCGGCGGCACGCCGCCGGGCAGCCGCCCGGGGCCGCGCACCGGACGGGCGGCCCCTCAGTTCACCCCGCGCGGCCGGAACTGGACGCTGACCCTGGCTCCCACCGCCCGGCCGGTCTTGGGGACGGCGTGCTCCCACGTCCGCTGGCAGGATCCGCCCATGACGACGAGATCGCCGTGGCCGAGGGCCTTCCGTACCGTGGCGCCGCGGCCGTTCACGGGCCGGAGCGCGAGGTCGCGCGGGGTGCCGACGGAGAGGATGGCGACCATCGTGTCCTCGCGGGCTCCCCGGCCGATGCGGTCGCCGTGCCAGGCGACGCTGTCGTGGCCGTCGCGGTAGTAACAGAGCCCGGCCGTCGCGAAGGGCTCGCCGAGTTCGGCGGCGTAGTGCGCGGTCAGCGTGTCGCGGGCCTCGGCGAGAACGGGGTGCGGCAGTGCCTCGCCCTCGCGGTAGTGGGCGAGCAGCCGGGGCACGTCGACCTCGCGCTCGTACATCCGGCGCCGCTCCGCCCGCCAGGGGACCCCCTCCGCCAGCTCCCGGAACAACGCGTCGGCGCCGCCGAGCCAGCCCGGCAGCACGTCGAGCCAGGCGCCCTGCCCGAGCACCGTACGGCGGACACCGGTCAGCGGGCCGAGCCGTATCTCGTCGCTCTGGTCGAAGAGCGAACCCTGGAGGTGGACTGGCATGCCTCCACAGTACCCAGAAACCGAACACATGAGCTATTCGACGCGAAGCCGGGACCACCCCCGGCTGCTCGCCCCGGCACGGCACGGGCACCGCCCCCGCCACGGACACGGACACGGGTACGGGTACGGGCACCACCGGAACCGGCACCGGCACCGGCACCGGAACCGGAACCGGCACACGACCGGGGTGGCCCAAAACACGGAGCGCGGCCCGCCACGGGCCCGTAAGCTCGCGTCATGCAGGTGATCCAGTCGACCAAGCTCGCCAACGTCTGTTACGAGATCCGCGGTCCGGTGCTCGAGGAGGCGATGCGGCTGGAGGCCGCCGGTCACCGCATCCTCAAGCTGAACACCGGGAACCCGGCCGCCTTCGGCTTCGAGTGCCCCCCGGCGATCCTCGAGGACGTGCTGCGGAACGTGGGCGACGCCCACGGCTACGGCGACGCGAAGGGCCTGCTGAGCGCACGCCGGGCGATCATGAGCCACTACGAGACCAAGGGCGTCGCGCTCTCCGTCGACGACGTCTATCTCGGCAACGGGGTCTCCGAGCTGATCCAGATGTCCATGCAGGCGCTGCTCGACGACGGTGACGAGGTGCTGGTCCCGGCGCCGGACTACCCGCTCTGGACGGCCGCCGTGTCACTCTCCGGCGGGACCGCCGTGCACTACCGCTGCGACGAGGGGTCCGACTGGATGCCGGACGTCGCCGACATCGAGCGGAAGATCACCGACCGCACCAAGGCGATCGTGATCATCAATCCGAACAACCCCACCGGCGCCGTCTACGACGACGAGATGCTGCGGCAGCTCACGGACGTCGCCCGCCGGCACGGGCTGGTGGTGTGCTCGGACGAGATCTACGACAAGATCCTCTTCGACGGGGCCACCCACACCCCGACCGCCGCGATCGCGCCGGACCTGCTGGTCCTCACCTTCAACGGCATGTCGAAGAACTACCGGGTCGCGGGCTACCGCAGCGGCTGGCTCGCGGTCTGCGGGCCCAAGGCCCACGCGACCTCGTACATCGAGGGCCTGACGATCCTGGCGAACATGCGGCTGTGCGCAAACATGCCGGCGCAGCACGCGGTGGCCGCCGCGCTCCAGGGGCGGCAGTCGATCGAGGATTTGGTCCTTCCGGGCGGACGGCTGCTGGAGCAGCGCGACGCGGCATACGACCTGCTGACGCAGATCCCGGGCGTGACCTGCGTGAAGCCCAAGGGCGCGCTCTACCTGTTCCCGCGGCTCGACCCGGGGGTCTACAAGATCAAGGACGACCGGCAGATGGTGCTGGACCTGCTGCGCACCGAGAAGATCATGGTCGTCCACGGGACGGGCTTCAACTGGCACGAGCCGGACCACTTCCGGATCGTCACCCTGCCGAACGTGACGGACCTGTCGGAGGCGGTCACCCGGATCGGCAGCTTCCTGGACGGCTACAGCCAGCCCTGATGCGGCGGGGGTACGGAGTTCGCACGGACCGGCCGGCCACCCCACCTTCCGGACAGCACTCAACTTTAGACGCGATCTAAGCTAGGATGGCTCCAGAGCTATTGCAGGAGGCCGTCCCATGTACGAACCGATCCGCTCCAAGTCGGTGCACTCGATGGCCGGCGAGTGCGACTTCCCCCACCGCAGCCGCGAGGAGGAGCTGGACATCCAGCTCGCCGGGCACCTCGCCGCGCTGCTCGCCGTCACCGACGAACTCGGACTCGACGCCGAGGCGGAACGCATCGCCGGGCAGGTCGCCCGGCTGCGCGGCGCCCCGCCCGCCCGCCACGCCGGGCTCAGCGGCGCCGACCCGGCCGCCCTCCACCGCCGCGCCCTGGCACTGGCCGGGCGCGCCCTGGTGGTGGCCGCCTCCCGCGCCGACACCGCCGTCGCGATCCTGTCCGCCGAGCGGATCGACGCGCACACCGCCGCCCTGCGAGACGCGCGGCTGGTCGGCGCCCCCTGACGGCCCCGGTCCGCGTGCCAGGAGACGCGCGGACCGGGCGCCACTCGCCCGTCCCGGGCAGGAAGCCGGCCGCCTCGCACCGCCGCCGGTGCCCCGATCGGCTGCACCACCCGGCGGACACCCGGCGGGACGCCATCGCCGGAAAGGGCCGGGGCCCGCTCCGTACGCCGTTGTACGGTGCGGGCCCCGGCCCCGGCTCCGAGTGGGGGTTCAGCCCAGTCGGGCGACCAGTGCGCGGTACTCGTCCCACAGCTCCTTCGGGGTGTGGTCACCGAAGGTGTTGAGGTGCTCCGGGACCAGCGCGGCCTCCTCGCGCCAGACGTCCGCGTCGACCTTGAGCAGGAAGTCCAGGTCCTCGTCGGACAGCTCCAGGCCGTCGGTGTCCAGGGACTTCCGGGTGGGGAGGATGCCGATCGGCGTCTCGACGCCCTCGGCCCGGCCCTCCAGACGCTCCACGATCCACTTCAGCACGCGGCTGTTCTCGCCGAAGCCCGGCCACACGAACTCGCCGGCGTCGTTCTTGCGGAACCAGTTCACGTAGTAGATCTTCGGGAGCGCGGACTGGTCGGCGTCCTTGCCGACCTTGATCCAGTGGGCCATGTAGTCGCCCATGTTGTAGCCGCAGAAGGGCAGCATCGCGAACGGGTCGCGGCGCAGCTCGCCGACCCTGCCCTCGGCGGCCGCGGTCTTCTCGGAGGCGACGTTCGCGCCCAGGAAGACGCCGTGCTGCCAGTCGAAGGACTCCGTCACCAGCGGGACGGCGGAGGCGCGGCGCCCGCCGAAGAGGATCGCCGAGATCGGCACGCCCTTCGGGTCCTCCCACTCCGGCGCGATGATCGGGCACTGCGCGGCCGGGACGGTGAAGCGGGCGTTCGGGTGGGCGGCCGGGGTGCCGGACTCCGGCGTCCAGTCGTTGCCCTTCCAGTCGGTCAGATGGGCCGGAGTGTCCTCCGTCATGCCCTCCCACCAGATGTCGCCGTCGTCGGTGAGGGCGACGTTGGTGAAGACCGCGTTGCCCCACAGGGTCTTCATGGCGTTGGCGTTGGTGTGTTCGCCGGTGCCGGGTGCGACGCCGAAGAAGCCGGCCTCGGGGTTGATCGCGTGAAGGCGGCCGTCCTCGCCGAACCGCATCCAGGCGATGTCGTCGCCGATGGTCTCCACCGTCCAGCCGGAGATCGTGGGCTCCAGCATGGCCAGGTTGGTCTTGCCGCAGGCCGAGGGGAAGGCCGCGGCCACGTACTTCGGCTCGCCCTGCGGCGGGGTCAGCTTGAGGATGAGCATGTGCTCGGCGAGCCAGCCCTCGTCGCGTGCCATCACGGAGGCGATGCGCAGGGCGTAGCACTTCTTGCCCAGGAGGGCGTTGCCGCCGTAGCCGGAGCCGTAGGACCAGATCTCACGGGACTCGGGGAAGTGCGAGATGTACTTGGTGGAGTTGCACGGCCACGGAACGTCCTCCTGGCCCGGCTCCAGCGGTGCGCCGAGGGTGTGCACGGCCTTCACGAAGAAGCCGTCGGAGCCGAGTTCGTCCAGGACGGCCTGGCCCATCCGGGTCATGGTGCGCATGGCGACGGCGACGTAGGCGGAGTCGGTGATCTCGACGCCCAGGGCGGAGAGCGGCGAGCCGAGGGGGCCCATGCAGAAGGGGACGACGTACATCGTCCGGCCCTTCATCGAACCGCGGAAGACTCCCTTCTCGCCGGAGAAGACCTCCCGCATCTCCGCGGGGGCCTTCCAGTGGTTCGTCGGGCCGGCGTCCTCCTCCTTCTCGGAGCAGATGAAGGTGCGGTCCTCGACGCGCGCCACGTCCGTGGGGTCGGAGGCGGCGTAGTAGGAGTTGGGGCGCTTGATCGGGTCCAGCCTGCGGAACGTGCCCTTGGCGACCAGTTCCTCGGCCAGGCGGTCGTACTCGGCCTCGGAACCGTCGCACCAGACCACCCGGTCCGGCTGCGTCAGTTCCGCGATCTCGTCGACCCAGGCGATCAGTTCCCGGTGGTTGGTGGGGGCGTTGCCGGGAGCCGCGATGTCGCGCGCCACGATTGCTCCTAAATGAGGGGTTTGAGGTTGTCGCCCCGTGGGGGCTGCGACCCGGACGCTTCGTAGCCGCTCATCCGGTGCCGACCGCACTCATCTGATCATCCGCGCCCGGCGCCCATCTGTCCAGAGGACCCCTCACGTGAGCATTGCCACTCGGGGTCGGCCCCCTGCGGGCCCGTGGATAGCATGCCGCCATGACTGCAGCGCGGCCCGACGCGACCGATGAGACCGAGATCGATCCACCTCCGGTGAAGCCGCGGTTGCGGGGCTGGCTGCACGCGGGGATGTTCCCCGCCGTGCTGGTCGCGGGGATCGTGCTGACCGCCCTCGCGGACTCGACCCGCGGCAGGATCGCCTGCGGCATATACGTGCTCACCGCCTGTCTGCTCTTCGGTGTGAGCGCGCTCTACCACCGGGGCACCTGGGGCCCCCGCGCGACGGCCGTACTCCGCCGGCTGGATCACGCCAACATCTTCCTGATCATCGCCGGTACGTATACCCCGCTGACCCTGCTGCTCCTGCCGGACTCCACCGGACGAGTGCTGTTGTGGGCGGTATGGGCGGCAGCGGTCGCCGGAATCGCCTTCCGGGTGTTCTGGGTGGGCGCGCCCCGGTGGCTGTACACGCCCTGCTACATCGCGATGGGCTGGGCCGCGGTGTTCTTCCTGCCCGACTTCCTGCGCACGGGCGGCATCGCCGTCCTGGTGCTGGTGATCGTCGGGGGGCTCCTGTACAGCGCCGGGGGCGTGATCTACGGGATGAAGCGGCCGAACCCGTCGCCGCGCTGGTTCGGCTTCCACGAGGTCTTCCACTCCCTCACCCTGGCCGCCTTCGTCGTCCACTACGTGGGGATCTCCCTGGTCGCCTACCAGCACTCCTGAGGCGCGGGGAAGGGGCGGCCCGCGGGCACCCTGACGCGGACCGGCCGCCCCGGGTGCGTCGGCCGGTAAGGCCGGCGGGCCTTACCGGCCGACGCACCCGGGGACGAAGGCGCTCCGGAGGGCAGGGGCCCGGGGCGGGCCCCTGCCCGGCTGGTGGAACCGCCGAGCCACCGGACAGGCGGCACGGGACAGCGAGCCACCGGACACGCGGCACCGGACACGCGGCACGGGACACGCGGCACGGGGCCGCCGGTCGGCGCCGGTCGGTCGGCGCCGGTCGGTCGGCGCCGGAGCGCGCCGTCCTGCCCACCGGCCCCCGCCCCGTCCGACTCTGCCGGACCCGTCTGACCCACCCGTCGGACCCCCGGCGAGCCGACCGGGCTCGACGGCTCGGACGGGCCGGAACGGGTCCGGACGGGGCGGGGCCGACGGCTCCGACGGCGACGGCTCCGGCAGGGCCCGGTGCGCGGGGCTACCGGCCCCGCTGCCTCCTCAGGTCGCCCTTCCCGCAGGCGCGGCCGTCCCGGTCCGGGTCCAACCGGAGCGGGTCGTGCTTGCCGTTGACCTTCAGCCGGCCGTATCCGTGCGCGGCGAGCCAGTCGCAGCGGGACCCGGTGGTGGCCTTCACCGGAGCCGGGAAGGCCAGCGGCACGCAGACGCCGGCCGTGCCGTAGTTGCGGTCGCAGCCCGCGATCTTCGGGCTGACCGGAGCCGAGGACCGCTTCTCGCCGTTCTTCTTCGGGGACCTGCCGAGATCCCCGGCGAAGTCGTGGATATGGGCGGACGGGGCGTCATGCGCGGACGGGGCACCGTGCCCGGACGGGGCGTCATGCCCGGACGCGGCGCCGTGCCCGGCCCCCGCCGCGGCGGACGGGTCCCCCAGGTGCACCCACTCGGCCACCGACGGGATTCCGGCCGCGTCCACTCCGAAGAGCATGTACCAGCCGGGCGGGGCGAGGTTGGGGTTGCCGGTGACGTTGAGGTCGATCGTCGTGTCGTCCACCACGCTCATCGGAAGGTCCACGAACCGCTGGTTCGGGTCCGAGGAGTGGGTGACCGCGGCCGGGCGGATCAGCTCCGCCCGGACGATCGGCCGGTCCACCGTGATCCGCTGGGTGTCGCCGTACCGCCACTCGCCCTCGGCCACCGAGGTGATCCGCGGGCGGGGGCCCTTGAGCAGGTACGGCGGGGTGTAGACGGACACGTTGTGGTTGTAGGTGCCGTTGCCGGGGTTGTCGCCCACGGCCATGACCCGGCCGTCCGGCAGCAGGAACGCCGACGAGTGGTAGGTGCGCGGGATCGGGTCGGCCGCGAGGCCCTCCTCGTAGGTGTCGGTCACCGGGTCGAAGAAGGACGCCTCGTACACCGGGTCGGCCCGGTCGTGCAGCCCGCCGCCGGTCTCCAGCACCTTGCCGTCGGGCAGCAGCACCGCCGAGACGTACATCTTGCCCTCGTCACCGGTCTGCGGGCGCTTGCCCTGGCCCTGGTCGACGAGGCCCTGCGGCAGCGGCGGACCCGCCGTGTACCGCGGGTCGGGCTGCTTCAGGTCGATGATGTCGGTGGTCCGGTTGGCCGCCGGGTTGGTCTCGTTGTTGCCGCCGCCGATGGTCAGGACCCGCTGGTCCTGCGCCGGGGGCAGCAGCACGCTGGCGCTCTCGTCGCGCTGGTCCTTGTTCCGCAGACCCGGCACGTCGGTGACGGTGTTGGCGTCGTAGTCGTAGATCGAGGCGCCGGTGCCGGGGGTGCCGTTGCCGAAGACATGGCTGCCCGAGTAGAAGAGGCGGCCGTCCTGCATCAGGATCATCGACGGGTACAGGCCCCAGAACGACCAGGTCTGGTTGACCTGGTGGAGCGGCAGCCACCGGTTCTCGGCGGCCGAGAACTTCTCCGCCGTCACATTGCCCGTCGAGTCCTCCTTCAGCCCGCCGAAGGAGATGACGTCGCCGTTGCCGAGGATCGTCGCCGACGGGTACCAGTGGCCCCCGTTCATGTCGTTGGTCCTCGTGTACGTCTCGGTGACCGGGTCGAAGATGTACGAGTCCTTCAGGCCCTGGTAGCCGATCGAGCCGTCGGCCGACGGGTAGCCCTTGTTGCCGCTCATCACCAGCACCCGGCCGTCGGACAGTTGGACGTGTCCGGCGCAGAACATGTCCGCGGGCGTCGGGATGTCCTTGTAGGTCCCGGTCACCGGGTCGTACAAGGCGGTGGTGAACGTCCCCGCCTCGAACATCGCCGGGTCGTTCCCGGAACCGGCGATCAGCAGCACCTTGCCTCCGCCGGAGCCCCCGGCCCGGGTGGGGGTACCGCCGTGGAGCACCACCGAGTGCACCGAGCGCACCGGGTTCCTGGTGGGCAGCACGTCCCAGCGGCCCTTGGCGCACTCCTCCGCGGTGGCCGTGCACTCCGGCTCCGGCGGCGGCGGGGCGACCTCCTCCATCGCGTAGTCGTCGGTGGTGACGCTGCCGGTGCCGAAGACGGAGACGCCCCAGGTGATCTGGTCCGTGTCGGGTGGGATGACCGGGGTGCGGACCTCGCTGCGGGTCCAGTCGCCCTCCACGGGGAGGGTGCGCAGGTCGGTCCAGTACTGCCAGCCCGAGTTGGTGTCGTGGCGGAAGAGGGTGAGGGCGGTGTCGGGGGTCGTCGACTTGTACCAGAAGGACAGGTCGTACTGCCGCTCCGGGACGACGTGCGGGGCGCAGGCGGCGGACTCCGTGATGAGCGCCTTGCGGTCGCCGTCCAGCCGGCGGGTGAGTTCCACCCGCATCGCGGCGGAGCCGGTGTGCGCGTCCGTGGTGGTGGTGAAGGTGAAGTCGTTGTCGCCCCAGCCCGACTTCGCCCAGCAGAACGGCATGTCGCCGCTGCCGGGGGTCTCGAAGCCGGGGTTCTTGACGAGGTTGGGTCCCGCCGCGGCCGGCTGCTGGGCGGCGAGCAGCAGTCCCGTGGTCATGGCGGCGACGGCGAGCAGGGCGGTCGTCCTACGGGACTGAAGGGTGGAGTGGGTACGTCGGGTGGGTCGGGTGGGTCGGGTGCGTCGGGCGGGCCGGATGAGTCGGCTGATGTGGATGAGTCGGGTGGGGTGGATGGGTCTGCGGGTACGCCCGGGTGGTCTCAACTGGTGCTCCTCGCGGTACCGGTACGGCTCCTTGCCGTACGGCTCCTCGCGGTACGGCTCCTTGCCGTACCGCCTCTGCGCGGCAGGTAGACGAGCGCCTCGGTCCCGGCGAAACGCAGCACGAACGTCGTCAGCAGCGCGAGCGTGGTGGCGGGCAGCACGGCCAGTCGGAACTGCCCGACGAGCAGGGCGATCAGCGGGATTCTCAGTACCAGGTCGGCGTTGGCGAGCAGCGCGAAGCGGCCCACCCGGTCCGCCCAGTGCCGGTGGTGGCGCCGGTCGCGGAACAGCAGCAGTTCGATGAGGGCGAAGTTCCACAGCACGCCGGCCTGGTTGGCGATGATCTCGGCGGGCAGGTAGTGCAGCCCGGCGGTCACCAGCGCGTGCAGCGCCAGCAGGTTGGGGACGAAGCCGGTGAGCCCGATGAGCCCGAAGGCGGCCATCCGCGCGAACGGGGAGGCGCTCCGCAGCCCGGCCAGGTGGCGCAGGAAGCGCAGCCCCTCCCTGGCCGTCGACTTCGACTCGCCGGCGAACCGGTCCTGGAAGGCGAACGGCACCTCCGCGGCCTCTCCCGGGCGGCAGCGTACGGCCAGCTCCAGCAGGATCTTGTAGCCGAGCGGCTTCAGCGCCTCCGCGGCCACCGCCGACCGGCGGATGGCGAAGAAGCCGCTCATGGGGTCGCTGATGCCGCGCAGGGCGCGGGGGAAGAGCCCCTTGGCGAGCCAGGTCGCCCCCCGGGAGACGGCCACCCGGTAGCCGCCCGCGAGCCCCGCGCGGCTTCCACCGGGCAGATAGCGGCTGGCGACGACGAGGTCGGCGGACTCCTTCTCGCCGGTGGCGACGAGTTCGGGGATCAGGGACGGCGGATGCTGGAGATCGGCGTCCATGACCACGATCCAGCCGGACCCGGCGGCCTTGATGCCCTCCACCACCGCGCCGCCGAGCCCGCCGTCGGGCACGTCCCGGTGGATGACGGTGACGGGGAACGGGCAGTCCTGCGCGGCCTCGGCGATCACGGCCGGGGTGTCGTCGAAGGAGTCGTCGACGAACACCACCTCGCAGGGGAGGCGCGCCGGCACCGAGTCGGTGAGCCGGTGCAGCAGTTCGCGGATGTTCGCGGACTCGTTGAAGGTGGGGATCACGACGGTGACGGCCGCCGGTTCGGCGAGGCCCGCGGTCTCGCCGAGCGTGTCCTCCAGCGCTCCGGGGCTGTACCCCAGCCCGTCCGCCGAGGGTGTGTGATGGCTCGTCATGTGTGGTCGGCTCCCCCGATTTCGCGGATCTCGATGCGGTCCTCGCCCGCCCCGAACACGGCGACCGGCGCGGAGTTCTCCAGCGCGTCCCGCACGGTGGGCAGGTCGCGGGCGTCGCGGCGGACCGTCGGTGAGGCGACCACGTAGTGGAGGTCCCGCCAGCCGCGCGGCATGGTCTTCGCCACCGCCGGGTCCAGGTCGGCCTTGTAGAACCAGATGGCCCCGAGCCCCGGCCGGTACCCGGCGTGCACCAGGTCGAGCCAGAGGGCGTCGTCGACGAGCACCCGGGTGCGGGAGGGCTCGGGCACCTCGGTGCTCAGCCACGCCGCGGCGGCCCGGTACGGGACGTTGGCGTCGGCCGTCATCGCGGTGCGGTCGCCGTCGTACCAGCGGGGTCCGACGTACCCGGCCGCGGCGAGCGCGAGCGCGACGGCCGCGGCCCGCCTGGCGAGGACGAGCGGCCGCGCCTCGCCGGGGCGCCGCCACCTGCGCAGCACCGCGTGCCCGGCGCTCGCGGCGACGCCGGCCAGCACCAGCGCCAGGAACGGCAGCGCCTGGATGACGTACATCGCCGGGAGGTAGCCCGACGGGCGCAGGGCCACGACCGCCAGGACGGCCACCGCGAGCGCGGGCCCGGCGAGCGCCCGCGCGGTCACCGACCAGCGCGGTGTCAGCAGCAGCAGAGCGGCGGCGGCGAGACCTCCGACCGGCAGCACCCGGTCGTAGTAGAGCCAGGACCGCAGCACACCGTTCGAGCCGGTCCCCTCGCCGAGGACGAACCCGGAGCCGGGCCGGCTCATCTGGTACGCGACGCCCTCCCACAGCGACACATGCCCCTCGCCGGGCAGCAGTTCGCCCTTGAGGAGCGCGAACAGCGGGTACGAGAAGCCGATCAGCGCGCAGGCGGCGACGGCGCCGGTGACCGCGAACTTGCGGGTGTCCCGGTGGCTGAAGCGCCACATCGTCACCAGCAGTGCGGGCAGGACGACCAGCATGGTCTCCTTGGTGAGCACCGCGGTGGCGGCGGCGATCCCGGCCCCGAAGTGGTGCCAGAGGTGGCGCCTGGGCGAGGCCGCGAGGCAGAAGGCCAGCAGGATCCACATCACGGCGAGGTTGTCGAGGAAGATCTCCCGCTGCAGGACCACGGACAGCGGTGACAGCCCGAAGAGGGCCATGGCCAGCCCGGCGGCCCAGCGGGGCAGCCACAGCCGGCGCGCCAGGACGTAGAGGAGCACCGCGCTCGCCGCGCTGACCAGCAGCATCGCCGCGCGCATCGTGGCGACCGTCATCGCGTCGGGCGCGATGAGGGAGGGGATCCAGGTCAGCCCGGCGAGCTGGATCCAGCCGAGCGGGGGATGGTCGTACCAGTAGGTGTAGTGGGCGAGGCCCTGGCCCTGCTGGACGGCCCAGGCCTGGGCGAGATAGGTGCCCTCGTCGTCGCTGAGGGTGGGGAAGTGCCCGATGTTCCAGCCCTGCACGACCAGGATGGCGGTCAGCAGCGCGCCGCAGAGCAGCAGATCGGGCCGGGAGGACCGGAAGCGGACGGCGGGCCGGACGGCCGGCCCGTTTCGGGGGTCGGCGGAGCGGGCGGCCGCCGGCACCGGCGCCGCCGTGAGGGTGGAGGTCACGCGGGGACGTCCTCTCGGGTGAGGTGCGCGCCGACATGGCTGGTCAGCTCCCACTCGTTGCGGCCGCGCTGCTCGCGCCAGACGGCCCGGACGGCCGCGCCCGCGAGGAGCACCTGGTAGAGGGGGCCGCCGGCGATGAGCTTGAGATAGTGCGGAAAGCGGACCCGCAGCCCGTACTGGGTTCCGAAGTCGTGCAGACCGACGATCTCGAAGACGAAGGTCATCACGGCCGTGACCAGCGGAAGGAAGCTGAGGAAGGCGACACCGACGGGCACGTCGAGCAGCAGCGCGGCGGCGGCGTTGACGGGGATGACCACGCCGGTGAAGGCCTGCATGAACGGGGTCATCAGCGTGTAGCGGGCGAGCATCCGCTGCCCGAGCGTGGGCAGTTGCCGCCAGTCCCGCTTCCGGTACACCTGAAGGAAGCCCTGGTTCCAGCGGGTGCGCTGCTTCAGCAGCGACATCAGCGTGCCGGGGGTCTCCTCGCGGGTGACCATGTCGGCGTCGTAGGCGACGACGACCCTGCGGCCCCGGCTCGACAGGCGCACCCCGAGATCGCAGTCCTCGGCCAGGCAGTCCTGGTCCCAGCCGCCGGCCTCGCGCAGCACGTCGGTGCGGACGAAGACGGTGTTGCCGCCGAGCGGGATGAAGCCCTTGGCGGCGTGCAGGTGGAGACGCGAGCGGAACCAGAAGAAGTACTCCAGGCAGTTGCGCAGCGCGTACCAGGAGGAGTGGAAGTTGATCAGCTGGACGCCGCCCTGGACGACGTCGGCGCCGGTGGCGGTGAAGGCGTGGTCGACATGGGCCAGGAGTTCCGGGTGGACCTGGTCCTCGGCGTCGAAGACGCCGACGACGTCCCCGCGGCAGTGCGGGAGGGCCGTGTTGAGCGCCTTCGGCTTGTTCTTGGTCTCATGGGTGTCGACGACGACCCGCACCCGGCCGGGGTCGCGGGACGCGGCCCGGGCGGCGACGTCCGCGGTCTCCGGGTCGTCGTGCCCGACGATGACGATGATCTCGAAGTCCCGGTGGCCGGACTCCAGCAGCCTGTCGATCGTGTGCTCGAGCACCAGCTGTTCATGCCGGGCGGGAAGCAGCAGGGAGAACGACAGCCGCTCCCCGCCCGCCGGGCTCTCGAAGCGGGTCGACGCGAGCGTCTCCGGCGTGCGCCAGGCGTGCATCTGCCACCAGAGCGTGAACGCCGCCATCCAGAAGAGCGCCAAGGAGATGGCGCCGATGAGCAAGGACATGAGCAATGTGCCCCCCAACGACAGGGGCGACCGCCGCGGCGGGCCCCCTCGCCCACCGCGCTGCTCCCCCCTGGAACCCCCCTGCGCGGGCAGGCGGAACCGCCGTACGGATCCGCCGCACGCACAGCTGCCGTGTCAGCGCTGAAGAGAATAGGAGGATTGTGTGACCGACGTACGCCTCTTTCGATGAATGGCGCGTTTCGGGCAGGTCGCCGAAAACCGCCCGACGGCGGTCACGCCCCGGGAGTCAACTCCTCACGCAGCGCGTCCACTTCGGTGACGGGGGCGGCGCAGACGAAGTGCCGGCAGACATAGGCCGCCGGCTTCCCGTCGACGAGCGGGCGGTCCGCCAGCAGCGGGAACTCGCCGCTGTCCGGTCCCCCGGCGGCGACCACCGCGCCCGGCGCGGCCCCCAGCAGCGCGGCCCGGTGCAGCTTCCGCATCCCGGCCTCCCCGGGCGTCCCGACGACCGCCACCTCCCGCGGCCCGTCGAGCAGCGCCTCGGCGACGGCGAGCCCCCAGCCCATGAACCGTGGGGCACGCGGGCCGAGGGCCCGCACCACGCCAAGCGCCCGCTCCGCCGCGGTGCGGTGCGCCCGGGATCCGGTGTGCGCGGCATACGAGAGCAGCGCCCCCGCGGCGGCCGTCCAGCCGGCGGGGGCCGCGTTGTCCGTGGGGTCCTGCGGCCGCCGGATCAGGCGCTCGGCGTCCTGGGCCGTGTCGTACAACTGCCCCTCGGAACCGGTGAACCGCTCCAGGACGCCATCCAACAGAAGACCGGCGAAATCCAGCCACGCGCCCTCGCCGGTGACGGAGGCCAGGGCGAGGAAGCCCTCGGCGGCGTCGGCGTAGTCCTCCAGCACTCCGGCGTTGGCACCGGCGCGGCCGTCCCTGGAGGTACGGGCCAGCCGGGCGGCGTCGTCCATGTGGAGCCGGACGAGCAGGTCGGCCGCCTCGGTGGCCCGCTCGACCAGGTCCGGCCGGTCGAAGTACCCGCCCACCTCGGCCAGGGCGGCGATCGCCAGACCGTTCCACGCGGCGACGATCTTGTCGTCGCGGCCCGGGCGCGGGCGCTCCTCCCGCGCGGCCAGCAGGCGCCCGCGCACCGACGCGACCCTCCCGGCGTCCCCGGCGTCCCCCGCGTCCCCGGCATCCCTCGCATCCCCGGCGTCCCCCGCGTCCCCGGCATCCCCCGTGTCCCGGGCATCCCTCGCGTCCCCGGCGTCCCCGGCGTCCCCCGCGTCCTCCGCGTCCCCCGGCAGCCGGAGCACGGAGGAGCCGTGCTCGAACGTGCCCTCCTCGGTCACACCGAAGTACCGCATGGCGAACTCGGCGTCCTCCTCGCCCAGCACCTCCCTCAGCCCGCCCGGCGTCCAGACGTAGTACGCGCCCTCGGCGTGCTTCCCGGAACCGTCGGGCAGCGCGCTGTCGGCGTCGAGCGCGGAGGCGAAGCCGCCCTCCGGGGTCCTCAGCTCCCGCACCATGAAGTCGGCGGTCTCCAGGGCGACCCGGCGGGCCGGGGCGCTGCCGGTGAGCCGCCACAGATGGGCGTACACCCGGCAGAGCAGGGCGTTGTCGTAGAGCATCTTCTCGAAGTGGGGCACCAGGGGCGCACCGGGCGCCGGCGTGAGTACGTAGCGGTGGAACCCCCCGCCCACCTGGTCGTACAGGCTCGAACGGGCCATCGCGCCGCACAGCCCCTCCGCCATCTCCAGCGCCGCCACGGAGCCGGCCCGCGCATGGTGGCGCAACAGGAACTCGATCACCATCGACGGCGGGAACCTGGTGTCCCCCCTGAACCAGCCGGTCGCGGGGTCGATGTCCCGGGTCAGCCGGAGGAGCGCCATGGCCTGGGTCTCGTCGGTGGGCAACCCGGCGTCCCCGGTCCTCAGCTCGCGCCCGGCAAGGTCCCTGGTGATCTTCGCGGCGACTTCGCCCACTTCGTCGCGCCGGCTCGTCCACGCGCCGTGGACGCCTTCGAGTACCTGCCGGAAGGACGGCGTCCCGGGGCGGGGCTCCGGCGGGAAGTAGGTCCCGAAGTAGAACGGCTCCCCGTCCGGCGTCATGAACACGGTCATGGGCCAGCCGCCCTGCCCGGTGGCGGCCTGCACGGCCTCCATGTAGACCGCGTCCACGTCGGGCCGCTCCTCGCGGTCCACCTTGACGGACACGAAGTGCTCGTTCATGTACGCGGCGGTGCCGTCGTCCTCGAAGGACTCGTGCGCCATGACGTGGCACCAGTGGCACGCCGAGTAGCCGACCGACAGCAGCACGGGTACGTCGCGCCGCCTCGCCTCGTCGAACGCCTCCGGCTGCCAGGGCCACCAGTCCACCGGGTTGTCGGCATGCTGAAGCAGATACGGCGAGGTCACACCAGCCAACCGGTTCATACGGCCCAGGCTCTCATGCCGACACGGCCCTGCCGGTTCAGCCCGCAAGCCCCCGCCCCACTCGGCCGTTTTCGCACTCATACGCCCTCACGTGGTGAAGGCGGATCGCCCCTTTTCCATCCAGGTCGCCCTGCGGACACTGGAAGTTCCGCCCTGACCCGAAGCCGGTGCCCGACTGGAAGCGGGCAGTACGCTGAGTCGAGCAGCATCGCATCCTCGAAGGAGGTACTCCATGACCGCCGAGATGGTGGCGCCCGCGTGGATGCACTCGCAGATCAGCGCGGAGCAGTACGACTCCTGGTCCGAGGAGCAGTGCGCCGGCATCGAGATCGTGGACGGGATGGTCGTTGTGAGCCCGAGCGCCTCCAAGCGGCACAACCGGCTGGCGCGGATCCTGGCCAACGCCCTGGACGCAGCCGCAGGCCCGGACTGGAACGCCGACACGTACTTCGACGTCCGCCTGCAGGACGTGCCGCTCACCAACCGCCGTCCGGACGTCATCGTGTACCGGTCGGATACCGTCGACCTCACGCCCACCCGCCCCGAGCACGTGCTCCTGGTCGTCGAGGTCGTCTCCCCGGGGTCAGAGACCACCGACCGGATCGTGAAGGTTGACCAGTACGCCAAGGCCGGCATCGCCTTCTACTGGCGGGTCGAGCAGGCAGCCACCGGTGTCCCGATCGTGTACACCTACGTCCTCGACCCGGCCAACAGGGCCTACCGGGACGGCGAGGTGTTCACCGGCACCGTGAAGGCCACCGCGCCGTTCCCTGTCACGGTCGACCTCGGGACCCTGTGAGCGACGAGGAATCGCCCGCGCCCTCGGCGGCTCCGACGTCCTGTGGGCGAAGACATGTCCGCAACCGGGGGCCTCTGGGCATCGACCCGCGGCTCGGCCCGGAGCCGTCGTAGGCGGTCCGAAGAGAGGATGCAGAGCTTCAAACCAGGTGCCGACCTGCATGTTCTCGCCGGGAACGAGCCGCGTGGGGAGCCGCCCCCGCTTCATGCCCGTCACGGGACTGCTGCAGGGTGATCCGGAGATCGCGGCGGTCCGGGGTCGGCACTCCCCGCACGGCACACGGTGCCGCCCGGCGGGCGCCGGCGACGGTGTCCGGGCCGCGACACGGCGAAGCGGGGAGAGACCCGCGTCCCTCCCCGCTCCCGCCGGGCCGGGTGTCGGCGGCCCGGCGCGACGGCGGGCTCGGCTGCCGTCCGGCGGCCGCGGCGGCTTCCGGGTGGCGGTCGGCGGGAAGCAGCGCAGCGGGACTTCGCCGGAACCACCCGGAGCCGCCACTCAACTGAGGCTTCTTCTGCTCGTGGCGTCCTCCTCCTCGCAGTCGGGACAAGGGACTTGGATGTCTGCCAGGGGGCCCTCCCTTCGTGGCCGCCGAGTCCGTCATCGAGCGGCTGCCCGGGCCCCGTCAGGACAAACGCCCGCCAATAGGGTGATATCCCTTGAAGGGTGAGTTCCGGAGTACACGGCGGGACCACCCCGGAAGGGGCTTGATCGGCGGACTCCCTCGCGCGGGCGCGCGTCCCGCAGGACACTGGCACCGGAAAGGGACGCGGAAGCTGTCGGAGGGGGACCACATGCGGGACGGCCACCGGGCGGAAGCCGAGCGGCTGTTGGTACGGGCCGTCGAGGAGGAGGCGCGCCGCTCGGGCGGCAGAACGGATCCGGCGGCCATGCTCGCACGCGGCCGCGAGGCACTGGACGCGATGGCGGCGAGCGCCGGCGAGGAGTACACGGCGTACCTCGGCGCGCTGGAGGAGGCGGAGGCCGGGCGCTCGTCCCTGACCGAGCGGTTCAGCCGGCAGGCGGTGTCGACCCCCCTGCTGGTCACCGCGGTCGCGGCGGCCGCCGCCGTCGGCGCCGACATGGCCCTGGGCACGGCGACGGGCACGGCGCTCGGCGCCGGGGCCGTGGTCGCGGTGGCGGGAGCGGCGGCGACCGTCGCCAGGGTGACGGCCGCCCACTGGCCGGCGGCCCATCGCAGGGCCGGTGCGCTCGGACAGCCGGGTGGCCCCGAGCAGTTGAGGCTGCAGTGGCTGACGGCACTCGAGGTCCGGGGTGTCCGCCCCTTCCTGGACCAGCAGCGGATTCTGGCGGCCGCCACCGCCCGCCCGCCGAGGAAGGCGGCGGGCCCGCCGCTGCGCGCGGTGGACCGCAGCCAGGCCGCGCGCAGGCGCAGTGTGCTGGAGCAGTCGTTCACCCATCTTCCGCGGCCCGGGGGGCCGTTCGCCGGGCGCCGGGAGGCGATGGCGCAGATCGCGCAGTGGGTGCACGCCGCGCGGGCGTCGACGGAGACCAGGCCGACGGTCGTGGTGCTGCACGGCGAGCCCGGGTCCGGCCGCACGACCCTCGCGCTGCGGGCGGCCCACGAGCTGAGGGACCAGTTCCGGGGCGCGTGCCTGGTGGACCTGCGCGGCGGGTCCGACGAGCAGCCGCTCTCGACGCGGGAAGCGCTGCTGCATCTGCTGAACCGGCTCGGCGCGCCCCGGGAGCAGCTGCTGTTCCGGGAGCGGTCGTCGCCCGAGCAGCAGCTGCGCCGCCTCGGCGAGCTGTACCACCGGTATCTGACCGGGCTGCCCGTCACCGTCGTACTGGACGACGCGAGCGACCCCCGGCAGGTGCGGGCCCTCGTTCCGGAACGCTCGGACAGCCTGGTGCTGGTCACGGCCCGCGAGCCGCTGGAGCTCCCGGCGGACGTCCCCGCGTGGGTGTACCGGCTGCCGGTGAAGGCCCTGGACGCGGCGGGCGCCGGGGAACTGCTCGCGGCGTCCGCCGGGGAGCCCCCCGCGGGCCCGCACGACTCCCGGGCGATGGACGCGATCCGCGACCTGTCCGGCGGGCTGCCGCTGGCACTGCGGATCGCGGGCTCTTCCCTGGGCGCCCGCACCCCGCAGTCACTGGCCGCCGGACTCGCCTCCCACGGCCCGGTGAGCCCGGTGGAGCGGGCGCTCTGGCTGCGCTACACGGATCTGCCGGACCAGGGCCGCCGGCTGCTGCGCAGGCTCGCCCTCGCGGGCCGGGCTTCCCTGGGTGCCGCCGCCGCGTCGGCGCTGCTGGGCACGGACGAGTCCGAGGCGCAGCGGCAGCTGTCGGAGCTGGCCCGCGCCGGGTTGCTGGACCGTGTGCGCGGCGGTTCCGCCGCTCCGCCGGGAGCCCCGCCGCGTCCGCGGGCCGCGGGGGAAGGAGGCGGGGAGCGCTACCGGCTGCACGACGCCGTGCGCGCCTTCGCCCAGGCGCGGCTGCTGGACGAGGAGGAGCAGGCCGAGCGCACGGCCGCCCAGGAGCGGTTGATCATCGGGTACGCGGAGCTCGCCGACACGGTGATCCGGCTGGTCGACGGGAAGACCTCGACCCGTGCCGACATGTTCGCCCGGACCTCCGCCGGCCACGGCTTCACCTCGCTGGACGCGGCGCTGCGCTGGCTGGACGACGAGTCGAGCTTCATCACGGCGGCACTCCGGCACGCCGAGGGCGTGGACCAGCGGGCCGTACTGAACCTCCTCGGCGCCCTGTGCGACTACTGCCTGCTGCGCGGCGACCTCTACCGGCTCGGGGAGATCAGCGAACTGACGCAGGCCGTCGACCAGGGCCTGCTGGTCCGCTCTGTGCAGTGGCGCACCGGTATCGCCGCCCGGCAGCTCGGCGAGCTGGACAAGGCGCGCACCACCCTGACCTCCGTGGTGGACCTGTACCGCGAGGCACAGCACGACGCGGGTGCGGCCCGGGCCCTGTGCTCCCTCGGCATCACCCTGCACCACCAGGGCAATCTGACCGAGGCGTCGGCGAGGCTGCGCGAGGCGATCGAGCTGCAGTCGTCCGGGGAACTGGCCGCCGACCGGGCGTGGACCCTGCACGCGCTGGCGGCGGTGGAGCGGGACCGGGCGAACATCGCCGAGGCCCTGGCGCTGCTCACCACCGCCGTACGGCTGCACAGGGAGAGCGAGTCGCTGCACGGCGAGGCCTGGTCCCACTTCCAGTTCGGGCAGGTGCATCTGCGCCTGGGCAGGGTGCCCGAGGCGGAGTCCTCCCTGCGGCTGGCGCTCGACCTGTACGGGCGCACCCAGGACGAGCGGGGGGAGGCGTGGGCGCTGACCCAGCTGGCCCGGGCCAGGCTGGTGGCCGGCGACCCGTCGCCGGCGGTCGAGCAGCTGAACGGGGCCCTCGCCCGGCACCGCGAGAACGAGGACGCGCGCGGTGAGGCGTGGACCCTGTACTACCTGGGGCAGGCGCTGGAGGAGGGGGGCGAACGCGACCGGGCGGTGCGCGAGTTGGAACGCGCCCGGACGATGTTCTCCCGGATGCGGGATGTGTACGGGCTGGCCTGCGCCCGCCACCACTCCGGGCGCGCCACCCGCGACCAGCGCGCCGCGCAGACCGGCAACCTGCGCAACTCCGGGTTCGCCCGCCAGCTCCTGGTCGACGCCCGCTCGGACTTCCAGCGCATCGGCGTGGCCCACGGGGAGGCGTGGACCTGCCTGGAGCTGGCCGTGGTCGACGCCGGCAACGGCCGCTCCGCGCAGGCGCTGGCGCTCTGCGACGAGGCCGCGGCGCTGTTCGCCTCGTACGGCGACCGCCGGGGCGCGGACTGGGCCGCCTTCCTGCGCTGCACACTGCTGCCGTACGCGTCGGCGGGCGGGGTGGAGGTGGGCACCGCGGTCGCACAGGAGGAGCTGGCGGCTCTGCGGGCCGGGTCCCACCCGGCCCGCGACGCCCGCCTGGAGGGCTGCGTGGAGGCGTTCGGCCTGGTCCTGGAGCGCGGAGTGCGTCTTGAGGACGGCTGGCAGGCGTGGCCGCTGGGCATGGTGCCCGGCCGGCACGCCAGGGAGGTGATGGGCGTACCCGTGGACTGAATCCCGTCCGGGCCGGCCCGGGCGCACCCCGGCGCCCATCGGCGCTCATCGGCGCCAACCGGCGCCAACCGGCATCGTCCACGCCGTCCGCGCCGCCGGCTGCCCCTGCCCCTGCCCCTGCCCCTGATCTGCCCCGGCCCCGGCCCCGGCTTCGGGGCACCGGGGCCGCTTGCGGAACCGTTTCCGGGGACGGGTTCTACTCGCCCTTCGCCGGCTCGGCACCGGCCGACGGGGACGCGGTGCCCGCGGGCGCCTTCGGCGCCGGGGCCTGCTCGAAGTTCACCCGGTTCATATGGCGGTTCATCGACTTCATCAGCAGCCAGACGCCGGCCGCCATCACCGCGAAGACGATGAATCCGAGGACGCCGGGCGTCACCTTGTTCTCGTCGAGCTCCTTGGCGAGAGGGACGAGGTGCGTCATCGCCAGGCCTGTGCTGCTCATCGGTCGCTCCTTGGGTGGATGTACCGACCATACCCGGGCGTACGAGCCGTCCTCCCCCGGCCCACCCGGGGCCGGGGGAGGGAGGGCCGGGAGGGGGAGGGGCGGCAGCGGGGGGAGGGCCGGTTCAGGCGCTCTCGCGGACTCCGGCGAACAGGTCGTCCTCGGGCAGGGAGGTGTCGACGAGGGACTTGACCAGCTCGTACTCCTCGGTCGGCCATACCTCCCGCTGGATCTCCATCGGGACGCGGAACCAGCCGCCGTCCGGATCGATCTGGGTGGCGTGGGCGATCAGCGCCCGGTCACGGGTCTCGAAGAAGTCGCCGCACGGCACGTACGTGGTGAGGGTCCGCTCGGCACGCTGGAACTCCTTCCAGCGCTCCAGCCACTCGCCGTACGGGGACTCCAGACCGCGTGCCAGCAGCGCCTCGTGGAGGGCGACGGTGCGCGGACGGTTGAAGCCCTGGTTGTAGTAGAGCTTCCGGGTCTGCCAGGCCTGGCCGTACGCGGACTCCGGGTACTTCTCGGTGTCCGCCGCGCCCTCGAAGGCCACCATCGTGATCTTGTGGGTCATGATGTGGTCGGGGTGCGGGTAACCGCCGTTCTCGTCGTACGTGGTGACGACGTGCGGGCGGAAGGAGCGGATCCTCCGCACCAGTTCGCCCGCCGCCTTGTCGACGTCCTCCAGCGCGAAGCAGCCCTCGGGAAGCGGGGGCAGCGGGTCGCCCTCCGGCAGGCCGGAGTCGACGAAGCCGAGCCACTCCTGCCGCACGCCCAGGATCTCGCGGGCCTCGTCCATCTCCTTGCGGCGTACCTCGTGAATGTTCTCCCGGATGTACCGGTCACCCTGGAGCCTGGGGTTGAGGACAGAGCCGCGCTCTCCTCCCGTGCAGGTCACGACCAGCACGTCCACCCCCTCGGACACGTACTTGGCCATCGTGGCCGCGCCCTTGCTCGACTCGTCGTCGGGGTGGGCGTGGACGGCCATCAGTCGCAGCTGCTCAGTCAAGACTCGATCCTCGGTGATGTGTCGCATCGGACGGCTTCTATAGTGACGGAAACCGGGGGGCGAAAATTCCGGAGTCTTTCGGAAAGGTGAGGACGATCATGGGCGCGGTGCGCGAGGGGCTCCCCGAGGGCCGTTACGGGCGCTCGGCGGACGAGCGCGCCGACCGCAGGCTCAGGATCATCGGCGCGGTGCTCGGCGCCGGCTTCGTCGCCATGATCGCCTGGTTCGGCTACGACCACGTCAGCGGCCAGCGGATCAGCGCCGAGATCATCAAGTTCGACATCAGCGGTCAGGACCGCGTACAGGTGCACCTCGAGGTCCGGAAGGACGGCGACGCCCAGGGCTACTGCACCCTGCGCTCACGCGCCGAGGACGGCTCCGAGGTCGGTCGGCGCGACGTCCGCTTCGACATGCCCGAGACGCGGGTGGACCAGGTGGTCACGGTGCGCACGACGGCCAGGGCGACGAGTGCCGAACTCCTGGGCTGCACGGCGGACCCCGGGCCGAACGGCTGACGCCTCCCGGCCCCGCCGGTGCCTACCCGCGCCGACCGGCACCGACCGGCACCGGCCTGCCCCGCACCGGCCCGAACGGCACCGATCCACACCGAGCCGCACCGATCCTCACCGAGCCTCACCGAGCCGCACCGGCCCGCTTCGCCCGAACCGCACCGAACCGCCCCGCCCTGCCCTGGCCTGCCCTGACCTGCGCTCACGCAATTCGGGGGCTTTCGGTCCTCCCCCTCTCCGCCGCCAATTGTTAGGCTCGTGGTTTCGCCCACTCCTGGAGGTACATCCTTCTGGGTAGGGCGATGCTTTGTATCCCAGTACCTACGAGGAGCACCTGTGACCCAGACCAGCGAGAACGTCACCTGGCTCACCCAGGAGGCGTACAACCAGCTCAAGGCCGAGCTGGAGCACCTGTCTGGTCCCGCGCGCGTCGAGATCGCGAAGAAGATCGAGGCGGCCCGTGAGGAGGGCGACCTGCGGGAGAACGGCGGGTACCACGCGGCCAAGGAGGAGCAGGGCAAGCAGGAGCTCCGGGTGCGCCAGCTGACCCAGCTCCTGGAGAAGGCCAAGGTCGGCGAGGCCCCGGCGGACAACGGCACGGTGGCCCCCGGCATGGTGGTGACCGTCGCCTTCGGCGGTGACGAGAGCGACACCGAGACCTTCCTGCTCGCTTCCCGCGAGTACGCGTCGGGCGACATCTCGACGTACTCGCCGCAGTCCCCGCTCGGCGCGGGCGTGAACGGCAAGAAGGTCGGCCAGGACGCCGAGTACGAGCTCCCGAACGGCAGGACGGCCATGGTGAGGGTCCTCGAGGCCAAGCCCTACCGGGGCTGACACACCGCACCCCGGCCCCGTGCGCCGGAAGGCCCCGGCAGCGATCGACGCTGCCGGGGCCTTCCGGCGTCCGCGGGGCGGCACGGCACGAGGGACGTGGCGGTGTCAGACCGCCGAGCGGTACTTGCGCACCGCGAGGGTGCGGAAGACCGCGATGATCAGGATGGAGTAGATCACCGACGCGAGTACCGGGTGCTGCATGGGCCAGGCGTCGGACGTCGAGACCCCCGGGTTGCCGAAGAGTTCGCGGCAGGCCTGGACGGTGGCGCTGAACGGGTTCCACTCCGCGAGGGTCTGGAGCCACGGCACCATCTTGCTGGAGTCGACGAACGCGTTCGAGATGAACGTCACCGGGAAGAGCCAGATCAGCCCGCCGGACGTGGCCGCCTCGGGCGTGCGGACCGACAGGCCGATCAGCGCGCCGATCCACGAGAAGGCGTAACCGAGCAGCAGCAGCAGGGCGAAGGCCGCCAGCGCCTTCAGGACACCCTCGTGGACCCGCCAGCCGACCAGCAGGGCGACGACGGCGAGGACCACGACCGTGAGCGCGGTCTGCACCAGGTCGGCGAGGGTACGGCCGGTGAGGACCGCGCCGCGCGTCATGGGCAGCGACCGGAAGCGGTCGATCAGGCCCTTGTGCATGTCGTCGGCGATGCCCGCCCCGGCTCCCGCGGTCGCGAACGTGACGGTCTGGGCGAAGATGCCCGCCATCAGGAACTCCCGGTAGACGGACGGGGAAGTCGACCCGCCGATCTGCATGGATCCGCCGAAGACGTAGCTGAACAGCACCACGAACATGATCGGCTGGATCATCCCGAAGATGATCATCTCCGGAATCCGGGTCATCCGGATCAGATTGCGCTTGGCGACGACGAGCGAGTCGTTCACCGACTGCGCGATGCCGCCGTGCGGGCGGGGCGCCGCCACGCGCTCCGCCGATTCCTGGACGGTGGTCACTTCACGGCCTCCTTTCCGGCCTTGCGGCCCCTGTCCTGCCGGGCGGTCGGCACCTCGCCGCCCTCATCCGCGCCTTCCTCGGCGTCCTGTTCGGCATGGCGGCCGGTCAGGGAGATGAAGACGTCGTCGAGGGTCGGGCGGCGCAGGCCGATGTCGTCGATCTCGATGCCGACGGCGTCCAGCTCACGGATCACCTCGGCGAGCAGCTTGGCCCCGCCGGTCACCGGAACCGTGAGCCTGCGGGTGTGCTCGTCGACCGCGATGTCGCCCGCGTCCTCCCCCTCCGCGCCGAAGCGCCGGAGGACGCCTCGGGCCGGGGCGATCTCCTCGGGCCGGTGGACGACGACCTCGACGCGCTCCCCGCCGGTGCGGGCCTTGAGCTGGTCCGCGGTGCCCCGGGCGATGACCCTGCCGTGGTCGACGACGCAGATGTCGTCGGCGAGATGGTCCGCCTCCTCCAGGTACTGGGTGGTCAGCAGCAGGGTCGTACCGCCGCCGACGAGTTCCTTGATGACCTCCCACAGGGCCTGGCGGTTGCGCGGGTCGAGACCCGTCGTGGGCTCGTCCATGAACATCACGGGCGGGGAGACGACCAGCGCGGCGGCGAGGTCGAGACGGCGGCGCATACCGCCGGAGTAGGTCTTGGCCGGCCGGTCGGCGGCGTCGGCGAGGTTGAACCGCTCCAGCAGCTCGCCCGCCCTGGCCTTCGCCGCCTTCGCGTTCATCTGGTAGAGCCGGCCGACCATCTGCAGGTTCTCGCGGCCGGTGAGGTACTCGTCGACCGCCGCGAACTGGCCGGAGAGCCCGATGGAACGCCGGACGTCGTTGGGGCGCTGGAGGACGTCGATGCCCGCCACGACGGCCCTGCCGCTGTCGGGGCGGAGCAGGGTGGTCAGGACGCGCACGGCGGTGGTCTTGCCCGCGCCGTTCGGGCCGAGGAGGCCGAGGACGGTGCCCTCGGGAACGTCGAGATCAACTCCGTCCAGAGCCCGTACCTCGCCGAAGGTCTTGACCAGACCCTCGGCGTAAATGGCGCCTGGCATGTGGGTACTCCCAGTCACGTGGTGGAGGTGGTTGCTGTCGCCTGCCTGATTCAGACGATCGCTGCGCAAGCCTAGGTTTCAACGATCGCCGACGCAGGTGAATTTACGACCGGGACGCACTGTAACGCGATACATCGCGATTCGCCAGCCTCCCCGGGTGCGCCGGGGGACCGCCCGCACCCCCGGGGCACGAGTGCCCTGCCCGGCACGCGAGCCGTGGGCCCGCCCCTCGGTCAGCCGGCGACCCGCAAGCCCGCTCCTCGATCAGCAGGTGACCCACGGGCCCGCCCCTCGATCAGCAGGTGACCCACAGGCCCACCCCTCGGTCAACCGATGGCCCGGTAGCCCGCCCCTCGATCAGCAGGTGACCCACAGGCCCACCCCTCGGTCAACCGATGGCCCGGTAGCCCGCTCCTCGATCAGCAGGTGACCCACACGCCCGCCCCTCGGTCAGCCGGTGACCCGGTAGCCCGCCTCGCGGAGCGCCGAGGAGACCTCCGCACAGTGCTCCGGGCCCTTCGTCTCGAGGTGGAGCTCCACCTCGACCTCCGTCAGTCCGAGCCCGGGGTCGGTCCGCACATGCCCGACGTCCAGCACGTTCGCGTCCGCCACCGACAGCACGCCCAGCAGGGTCGCCAGCGCGCCGGGCCGGTCCGGAAGGCGGAGCCGCAGGGACAGGTAGCGGCCCCCGGCGGCCATACCGTGCCGCAGCACGCGCTGCATCAGCAGCGGGTCCACATTGCCGCCCGACAGCACCGCCACGACCGGCCCCCCGTATGCCTGCGGGTCGCTCAGCAGCGCCGCCACAGGGCTCGCCCCCGCCGGTTCGACCACCAGCTTGGCCCGTTCCAGACACAGCAGCAGCGCCGAGGACAGCGCGTCCTCGGGGACCGTGCGCACCTCGTCGACCAACTCCTCGACCAGCGCGTACGGGACGTCCCCGGGCCGGCCCACCCTGATGCCGTCGGCCATCGTGGCCGGGGACTCGATCGACACCGGCCGCCCCGCCGCGAGCGACGGCGGGTACGCGGCCGACCCCTCCGCCTGGACCCCGATCAGCCTCACGTCGGGCCGCAGCGCCTTGACCGCGACCGCGATCCCCGCGGCGAGACCGCCGCCGCCCAGCCCGACGACGATCGTCCGCACCTCCGGGCACTGCTCGAGGATCTCCAGCCCCACCGTGCCCTGCCCGGCGATGATGTCCGGGTGGTCGAAGGGGTGGATGAAGACGGCGCCCGTCCGGTGCGCGTACTCCTGCGCCGCGGCCAGGGTCTCGTCGACGACATGCCCATGGAGCCTCACATCGGCGCCGTAGTCACGGGTCGCGGCGACCTTCGGCAGCGGGGCCCCCTTCGGCATGAAGACCGTGGAGCGCACACCGAGCAGCGAGGAGGCGAGCGCGACGCCCTGCGCGTGGTTGCCCGCCGAGGCGGCGACGACGCCGGCGGCCCGCTCCTCGGGCCGCAGCCCGGAGATCCGCACATAGGCGCCGCGCAGCTTGAACGAGCCCGTCCGCTGGAGGTTCTCGCACTTCAGGTGCACCGGGGAACCCACCAGTCCCGACAGGTGGCGGCTGCCCTCCATCGGCGTCAGCCGCGCGACCCCGGAGAGCATCTTCTGCGCCCCTCGCACATCATCGAGGATGACGGGGTGAAAGGGGCCAGTGGTACGGAAGCTCATGACAGCAGTCTCGCAGCTCAGCGGCCCCCGG
Source organism: Streptomyces spongiicola (assembly GCF_003122365.1). NCBI lineage: Bacteria > Bacillati > Actinomycetota > Actinomycetes > Kitasatosporales > Streptomycetaceae > Streptomyces > Streptomyces spongiicola. The sequence continues at coordinate 4,986,195 of NZ_CP029254.1, read as the reverse complement.
GCGGTCCCGGGCCAGCCCCGGGGAACCGGCTCCCACCGGTTTCCGAAGGGCCGGTACGCACCAGCCCGCCTCCGCGTACTCTGTCCCCCACCAAACGACCGCCGCACGAGAGAGCCCCGCAGCCATGCCCACATCTCAGGACATGACGACTGATCTTGACGCCGGCCTCCTCGATGCCCTCCAGCACCAGGTTGCCGTCTTCGCGCGCAGAGCCGAGCAGACGAGACTGGGCGGCGTCGGCCAGGTCCGCAACTCGATGGACCGAGCCGCCTATCTGCTGCTCAACCGGCTCGACCAGGAAGGCCCGATGGGGGTGAAGGCCCTCGCGGCCGGCATGGGCATCGACTCCTCCACCGTCACCCGCCAGGTCGCGCCGCTCGTCGACACCGGCCTGGTGAAGCGCACGTCCCACCCGGAGGACGGCCGCGCCGTCGTGCTCCAGCTGTCCCCCCGCGGCCAGGCCCGCCTGGAGGAGGTCCGATCCTCCAGGCGCGCGCTGATGGCCTGGGTGACGGACGACTGGACGCCGGAGGAGCGGGAGTCGTTCTGCACCCTGCTCACCCGTTTCAACTCGGCGCTCTCCGCTCGGCAGGCCGGACCGCCCCCGGAAGCGGCGGAGGCGCCCCCGGCCTCTTGACCGGGACCCCCGCCTGCCCTGGTATGAGGACGTGCGCGAGAGCCGGCAGTCCACGCTCACCGGTCGCCGCGCCCGCGAGTTCGAGGCGTTCGTCGCGGGGGCCGGTGGCCGGCTGCTGCACGTCGCGACCCTGCTGACCGCGGAACCCTCCGCCCGGTGCCCGCGGGCGCAGCGGCTGCTGGTCGGCGCGCTGGCCCGGCTGTACGCGCAGTGGGACCGGCTGCGGGACGAGGACCCCTACGACCGCACCCGCCAGGAGCTGGTCGCCCGCTTCGCACGCGGCGCCTGGCACCCGCACCGGCGCGCCCGCACCTGGGACACGGGCGCGGAGTACGGGGTGCTGGCCCGGCTCGGTCCGCAGGAACGCCTCGTCCTGGTGCTGACGCTGTACGAGGGGGTGCCCGAGGAGCAGACGGCCGCACTGCTGGGGCTTCCACCGGAGCGGGTCCGTGCGCTCGGCACCCGAGCGGTCTCCCTGTTGCGCAGCACCCGGCCGCCCCGGCTGCGCGCACCGCGCTGGACCGGCGACCGGGCGGACACCCGATGAACCGCCCGGGACGCAAGGAGGAGGAGGTCCGGCGCATGCTGGACCTCCCGCACCCGCCGGTACCGGCCGACCTGCACGTCCGCGCGGCCCGCCGCGGGGCCCGGCTGCGCCGCCGTCGCCGCACGCTCCACCACCTGGGCTGCGCGCTGCTGCTGGCGGCGGCGATCGGCTTCGCGCTGTGGGCGGCGGCCGTCGAGCCGTGGGTCGCACCACCCTCGGCGACCACCCCGGAGATCGACGGCTGGTGAAGGCCGGTGGGCGCCGGTGGGCGCCGGTGGAGGCCGGACCGGCCGTGCGAGCGGGGCGGCCGGACGACCGCGGCGGTCGCGGCGACCGGAACGACCCGACGACCGGAACGACCCGAGCGACCGGAGCGACCGGAGCGGCCGGAGCGGCCGGACCTATCCTGGAACCAGCGGCGCAACGCCTCAGCACCAGGAGGTCGCCATGACCAGAAAAGTTGCCGACTGCCGCAAGTTCCCGAGCGAGACCGGCTGCACCCTCACCATCTCGGGCGAGGAGGACGAAGTCCTGCGGGCCGCGACCGACCACGCCGTCTCCGTCCACGGCCACCCGGAGTCGCCCGAACTCCGTGAGCAGATACGCGGAATCCTCGAGGAGGAGAAGGCCGGCGCCTGACACACGGTCAGCGACGCCCGCCCGCACACCGCATCACGCAGGAGGCCGCCCACCCGGGTGGACCGGGCGGCGGAAGCGGACCGGGCGGAAGCGCCGGACAGACCACCCGAGCCGACCGTCCGCTCGGACCGGGCCGCCCACCCGAGCCGACCGTCCGCTCAAGCCGGACAGGCCACCCGAGCCGATCCCGGCGGGGCAACCGGGCCGCCCACCCGGCCGGCCGGGCACGCGTGCCCGGCCGTTCACCCCCGCCACGAGGAGGACCGGGCGCCCGGACGCGCGGGAGGCCGGAGCCCGGACCCGCCGCCCGGACACACGGCCCGGACCCGCCATCCGGACCCGCCGCCCGGACACACGGCCCGGCCGCTCAACCGCCGAGCGCCTGGTGCAGGTCGGCCAGCAGGTCGTCCGCCGACTCGATGCCCACCGACAGCCGTACCAGGTCCGCCGGGACCTCCAGCGCGGAGCCGGCGACACTGGCGTGCGTCATCCGGCCCGGGTGCTCGATCAGGGACTCGACACCGCCCAGGGACTCGCCGAGGGTGAACAGCCTGGCACGGTCGCAGACCTCCACGGCCGCCTCCTCGCCGCCGTGGACCTGGAACGAGACCATCCCGCCGAAGCCCTTCATCTGCTTGGCGGCGATCTCGTGCCCGGGGTGCTCCTCCAGCCCCGGGTACAGCACACGCGCCACCTTCGGGTGACCGCCGAGCATCTCGGCGACCCGGGCCGCGTTCTCGCAGTGGCGGTCCATCCGGACCGCGAGCGTCTTGATGCCGCGCAGCACGATCCACGAGTCGAACGGCCCGGCCACCGCGCCCATCGCGTTCTGGTGGTAGGCCAGTTCCTCGCCGAGACCGGCGTCGGCCGCGACCAGCGCCCCGCCGACGACGTCCGAGTGCCCGCCCATGTACTTGGTGAGCGAGTGGACGACCACGTCCGCGCCGAGCGCGAGCGGCTGCTGGAGGTAGGGGCTGGCGAAGGTGTTGTCCACGACGAGCTTCGCCCCGGCCGTACGGGCGACGTCCGCGACGGCGGCGATGTCGGTGATGCCGAGCAGCGGGTTGGACGGGGTCTCGACCCAGATCACCTTCGTACGGTCGGTGAGGGCGGCGCGCACCGAGGCGGCGTCGGAGGTGTCCGCCACCGAGTACTCCACGCCCCAGCGCTGCACCACCTTGGCGAACAGCCGGAACGTTCCGCCGTAGGCGTCGTTCGGGATCACCACATGGTCCCCCGGCGCAAGGAGCGCGCGCAGCAGGCAGTCCTCGGCGGCGAGTCCGGAGGCGAAGGCGAGGCCGCGCCGGCCGCCCTCCAGCGCGGCGAGGTTCTCCTCCAGCGCCGTCCGGGTCGGGTTGGCGCTGCGGCTGTACTCGTAACCGCCGCGCAGTCCGCCCACACCGTCCTGCTTGTAGGTGGACACCTGGTAGATGGGCGGGACGACCGCGCCGGTCAGCGGGTCGGCGGTGTTGCCCGCGTGGATGGCGAGGGTCTCAAAACCGTGCTGGTCAGTCATGCGACTCGAGGGTAGTCCCCCATCGGGCCCTCGGCCCTGCCCGACCGGTTCCCGGCACCCTGCCCGGCTCGTTCCCGCCGCCCTGCCCGCACCCGGGGGCCCGCCCGCTCCCCGGCTCGTTCGCACCGCCCCGCTCCCCCACTCGTTCCCACCCCGCTCCCCGGCTCGTTCGCACCGCGTCGCCGTCCGGGACAATGGCCCCATGGAGATTCTCTGGTTCCTGATCGCGCTGGGGCTGCTGGCCGCGGCGATCGGCCCGTTCGTGATGCGCCGCCGCCACGCCGTACGGCAGGTCATGCCCGGCTCGCCCGACGCCGCCGACCCCGCGACCTACGGATTCGTCCGCCAGGAGGAACTCGACCTGCGGCTGCCCGGGCCCGACCAGGACCTCCTCGACGTACTCGACCTGGTGCAGCGCACCCAGGACTGGCGGGCGGCGTCCCAGCTGCTCGCGGGCACCGGGAAGGAGAGCGAGCGGCGCTGGCAGCGGGTGCAGGCGTTCGCGGGCGCCGCCGCCCTGGAACTCCAGCAGCAGCCCGGGTCAGGGGGATCATGGCTGCGGTCCTGGCGTTCGGAGTCTCCGAAGGACGCGGGCGGCGCCGCCGTCCAGGCGGAGTTCCTGGTGCAGCAGGCCTGGCGGGCGTCCGGTGGGGTCGGCAGCGACGACTTCCGGATCATCCTGGAGGAGGCCCGCTCGGTCTGCGGGGAGGCCGCCCTGCTGGCACCGGGGGACCCCGTCCCCTACATCGTGGAACTGGCCGTGGCCCGCGGGCTCGGCTACTCCCCGGAGCAGTTCGACCGGCTCTGGGCGAAGGTGATCGACCGTGCCCCCGCGCACATGGGCGCCCACCTGGCCGCCCTGCACTACTGGTGCGAGAAGTGGCACGGCTCCCGCGAGGAGGCCGACCACTTCGCCACCACCTCGGCGGCCCGCGCGCCCAGGGGCTCGCTGCTCTCCGCGCTGCCGTTGTTCGCCGTCTTCGAGCACCTGCCCGAGGTCAACCTGGTGTCCGGCTTCTACCAGAGCGCGGTCGTCGGCAGGGCCGTGGAGGGCGCGCTGCACGCCGCGCACCACGCGCCCGAGGACCACCCCGTCCTCCCACACGTCCGCCATCTGCTGATCTTCTTCCTGGTCAGGTCCGAGCGCTGGGCCGAGGCCATGCACCAGCTCGTCCGGGTCGACGGCCATGTCGGCGCCCTGCCCTGGACCCACGGCGGCGACCCGGCCGGGGAGTACGCGGTCTTCCGGGCGCTCGCGGTCGCCGGCTACGAGGCGAACGGCGGCAGCCCCGCGACGCTGCCGCACTGACGGCGCGGGGACCGGCCGCCGCGCGACGCTGCCGCACCGGGCCCGAGGGAGGGCCGGCAGCCGCGCGACACTGCCGTACCGGGCCCGAGGGGGGAATCCCGCGGGCCCGGTGCGCGTTGTGGTGTGTGCAACCACTCCCGGAGGAGATTCGCATGTTCCTGAACCGCCGCGTCCCTGAGCTGCCCACCCCCGCCCAGGCCCTGCGCGGTCGCGAAACCCCCGAGTTCGACGTCCCCGCCCGGCACACCGTCCTCGGCAACCCCCTCCTGGGCCCCTACCCCGAGGGCCTTGAGGTCGCCGACTTCGGACTGGGCTGCTTCTGGGGCGCCGAGCGCAAGTTCTGGCAGACCGAGGGCGTGTGGACCACGCTCGTCGGCTACCAGGGCGGCCACACCCCCAACCCGACGTACGAAGAGGTCTGCTCGGGCCTGACCGGTCACACCGAGGCCGTGCGCGTGGTGTACGACCCGTCCGTCGTCTCCTACGCACAGCTGCTGAAGGTCTTCTGGGAGGCCCACGACCCGACCCAGGGCTTCCGCCAGGGCAACGACGTGGGCACGCAGTACCGCTCGGCGCTCTACACCCGCACCCCGGCCCAGGCCGGCGCCGCGGAGGCCTCGCGCGACGCCTACCAGAAGGTGCTGACGGGCGCGGGCCACGGCACGATCACGACGGAGATCCTGCCCGCGGAGGGCCGGCCCTTCTACCCGGCCGAGGGATACCACCAGCAGTACCTCGACAAGAATCCGGCGGGCTACTGCGGCATCGGCGGCACGGGGGTCTCCTGCCCGGTCGGCGTCGCGTCGGCGCCGACAGCCGACGAGTGACCCGACCGGCCAGGAGCACCGAGCCGTGGCCGTCTTACGATCGCGGCTGCGATCCGACCGGTGTCCGGGCCGCCTTCAGCAGACATCACATGCTCATGGCCCCCGACTGCGGTCACCATACGGAGCGGTCGGCGGAGCGGCTCGCGCTCGCCGTGTCCCGCAGCACGTCCCGCGACCGTCGTGCGGGGCGCAGGGCCCGGCAGGGGCGGCCGGGTCCGTGGGCGGTTGCCGGCGCTCTCGGGTCCCTCACCGCCTGAGGAAGAGATGCATCACCTCGGCGTACCCGTCGGGACTGACCGAGAGGAGACCGGCCATGGGATAGCTCAGGTCCAGGACGAGAAACAGGTTGCTTCCCACGACGAGGCCGATCACCGCCACCAGGAGGGCCTGCAACCGCCATTCCCGGAGGCGGAAGAGACAGCAGAAGAGGAGTGCCGCGGCGGCCGAGACGAGGAGGGCGCACCACACGACGGCTTCCAGCAGACCGCTCCGGGCGACGAACAGCTGGTACTCCTGCCCCGCCGTGGCCTCTTGGACCGCCTTGAGTGACTCGCTGACGTAGGTCCGTTGCGCCTCCGTCCGAGGCCGCAACTCCGCCAGTTCGCCCATCAACTGCTTCCGCGCCGTCTCGACCCTCGTACTGAACTCGCCGCGGGCCGTGCGCGGCCACTCGGCGAGCACCGTCTCGTTGTAGGACCGGACCGCCTCCTCGATGCCCCGCTGTGCGGCGCCTCCCATGACCGAGCTGTCCATCGCGATCGACGCGACGACGAAGGCCTCCTTCCGCAGGTCCTGACGAAGCCGGTCGTAGCCGCCCAGCTCGTGGAACATGGTGAAGACAGAGGTGATCGCGTAGATCGTCCCGACGAACCCCAGGCAACCCGCGAGCACGGCGTTGTGCGGTTCGTACGGCTTCCTGGCGGAGGCACGGCGGACGAGGAACAGCAGCCCCAGGCCCGCGGCGGAGGTTCCCAGTACGACGACGACTCCGGCCACCCAGGCGTGCCCCTGGAGCAGTACCACCACAAGCCGACCTCATTTCGGGCGTTGTCCCGCCACGTCTCGGGCGTTGTCCCGCCACCGAACCTAGCCTCTGCGCCGCGAAGCGCCGCTCGTACACGCAGGGGGCGAAGGGCAGCCGTCCGAACGGCGCGCGCGGGGCGCGGGGCGCGGGGCGCGCGACGGCCTGCTCCTCGGTCGCCGGCCGCGGTGCGGCCGGCGCACCGCGGCCCGGTGCGGCGGCCGCACTCCGCCGAACAGGTGTGTCCCCCGCAAGCGGACCCGCTCAGCGGCGGTCCTGTGCCGGGAGTTCCAGCCGCAGTTCGTAGCCGCCGTCCGCGGTCGGGCCGGAGTCGAACGTGCCGCCCAGGAGTTCGGCACGCTGGCGCAGGCCGACCAGACCGTAATGGGCGCTGGGAAGGGGCAGGGCGGGCCGGGTGGGGGCGGTGTTGGTGACCGTGACGCGGACCGCGCCGCCGTCGCGCCGCACCCGGACCGTGGCGGTGGCGCCCGGGGCGTGCTTGCGGACGTTGGTCAGGGCCTCCTGGACGGTGCGGTAGATGGCGCGCTGGACGGTCGGCGGGAGCCCGTCCGGGTCCCGCGTGCCGTCGGCCGGACCGGGGCCGGTGCCGTTCCCGCCCGGTTCCGCGAGGGGGTGCGGCGGGTTTCCGGGGGACGGCAGGTCCGTGTGCAGTTCGGCCTCGATACCGCTGCCGTCGACGAGCCGCTGAAGGTCCGCCAGGGACGGCTGGGGGGTCAGTTCGGCGAGCCGCCCGCCGGAGGCCCGCAGCACGCTGACCATGTGGCGCAGTTCGTCCAGGGTCTGCACGCTCAGCCTGCGGATCGTGCTCGCGGCGTCCCTGACCTCCGGGTCTCCGGTGCCGACCTGGAGCGCTCCGGCCCGTACGGCGATCAGGCTGACCTGGTGGGAGACCACGTCGTGCATCTCGCGGGCGAGCTGGGCCCGTTCCTTGGCGAGGACGGTCTGGGTGGTCAGCAGCCGCTCGTGGTCCCGGGCCTCGGAGATCTCCGCCAGCCGCAGCGACAGGTCGCGCCGGGTCTGGACGAGCTGGCCGAGGAACACGGGGGCGGCCGCCGTGGCGGCGGTGTAGCCGAGGGTGATGAGGGTGGCGGTCTTCGTCAGGTCGAACTCCGGGGACGGCAGCGAGGTCATGTCGCAGAGCGTGAAGGCCAGCGCGCAGAGCACGAGCAGGGTCCGGCGGCGGGACAGCGAGGCCAGGGTGTAGAGGGCGGCCAGTCCGGCGAAGATCGCGTCGCTCAGGGCGACGGCGGGCAGCGTGATCAGGAAGACGAGCAGCGGCACCCGGCGGCGCAGCGCCAGCGCGAACGCGGCTGCCAGGGCGAAGCCCATGCGGAACGGCTCGGCCGGGGTGACGTTGACCCAGACGTCGAGCAGCGCCACGACGACCAGCACGGCGTCTGTCAGCGGGGGCGGTACTCGACGGGAGGTCATGGCGCCTCCTGGTCCCTGGGCTGCCTGAGCAGGCCGGCCCGCTCGGCGAGCAGGGCGGCCTGGACGCGGCCCGCCACTTCGAGTTTGGTGAGGATGGCGCTGACGTGGTCCTTCACCGTGCCGGTGCCCAGGTGCATACGGGCGGCGATGTCGGCGTTGGACAGTCCCTCGCCGATCAGCACGAGCACGGCGCGCTCACGGTCGGTCAGCCGGGCGATTCCGCGTACGGCGGTCTCCTCGGGGCCCGCGTCGAGGTAGCCGTCGACGACGGTCCTGGTGACCTTGGAGGACAGGACGGAACCCCCGTCGGCGAGGGTCCGCACGAGGAACGGCAGGGCCTCGGGGTCGGTGTCCTTGAGCAGGAAGCCGGCGGCGCCGGCCCGCAGGGCGGTGGCCACGTACTCGTCCATGTCGAACGTCGTGAGCATGGCGACGACGGGAGGGTGCGGCAGGCGGCGCAGGCCGCCGAGGACGGTGATCCCGTCGACGTCCGGCATCCGGATGTCCAGCAGCACGACGTCGGGGCGGGTCTCCTCGGCGGTCCGGACGGCTTCGGCGCCGGGCACCGCGGCCACCACCTCGATGTCGTCGGCCGCGTCGAGGATGTGCTGGAAGCCCGTGCGGATCAGGGCTTCGTCGTCGACCACCATTACCCGGATCACGCGTGCTCCACTCGCCGTGCCCCGTGAGACCACTGTCCGATTCGTACCATGCCGGGCGGTGGGCCGCGCGGGTGAGCCGGAGCGGCGGCCGGGGGCGTACGGGCCGGTGCGTGTGCCGGGCCCCGCAGGTCCGCCCGGCCGCGGTACCCGCGGCGCTCGATACCCGCGGCGCTCGGAACCGCGGTACCCGCAGCACTCGGTACCCGCAGGGCTCGGAACCGCGGTACCCGCAGGGCTCGGGACCGCGGTACCCGCAGCACTCGGGGCCGTGCGGCCGGTCCTCCGGCGGCACGGCCCCTCAGGGCGACGGCGGTCAGATCGTGGCGGTGTCGATCACGAACCGGTAGCGCACATCACTGCGCAGCACCCGCTCGTACGCCTCGTTGACCTGGTCCGCGCGGATCACCTCGATCTCGGCCCCCAGGCCGTGCTCGGCGCAGAAGTCGAGCATCTCCTGGGTCTCCGGGATGCCGCCGATCGTGGAGCCGGCGAGGGCCTTGCGGCCCCCGATCAGGGAGAAGAGGTTCAGCGAGACGGGCTCCTCGGGGGCGCCGACGTTCACCATCGTGCCGTCCGTCCTCAGCAGGCCCAGGAACCTGTCGAGGGGCAGCGGCGCCGAGACGGTGCTGATGATCAGGTCGAAGGTGCCGGCGAGGGCCTCGAAGGTGGCGTCGTCGCTGGTGGCGTAGTAGTGCCGGGCGCCGAGCGCCAGCCCGTCGTCCTTCTTGCGCAGCGACTGGGACAGCACGGTCACCTCCGCCCCCAGCGCGTTGGCGATCTTGACGGCCATGTGGCCGAGGCCGCCGAGCCCGACGACGGCGACCTTCACGCCGGGCCCCGCGTTCCAGTGGCGCAGCGGGGAGTAGACCGTGATCCCGGCGCACAGCAGCGGTGCGGCCACGTCGAGGGAGAGCCCGTCGGGGATCCGCACGGTGAACGCCTCGTCCACGACGATGTGCGTGGAGTAGCCGCCGTACGTGGGCTCCCCGCTCCTGTCGAGGGCGTTGTACGTCATGACGCTGCCGTTGGCGCAGTGCTGCTGAAGCCCGGCCCGGCAGTTGTCGCAGACCCGGCAGGAGTCCACCATGCAGCCGACGCCGACGCGGTCCCCGACGGCGAACCCGGTGACCCCGGGGCCCGTCTCGGTGACGACGCCGGCGATCTCGTGGCCGGGGACCATCGGGAAGATGCCCTCGCCCCAGCCGTCGCGGGCCTGGTGGATGTCCGAATGGCAGACGCCGGCGTACTTGATCTCGATCAGGACGTCGTGCTCACCGACCGCCCTCCGCGGGATGGCGGTGCGCTCCAGCGGGGCCTTCGCGGCGGGTGCCGCGTAGGCGGGAACAGTGGTCGCTTGTGTGCTCATGGATCGAGGCTGACGCCTCTCCCCGGGATCACCCAGCCCTCTGTTCTTCGTACGTCCGCCGTGCCTACCACTGGCAGGGTCAGGCTCGGCACGCCTGCCGCCGTCCGGAGCCTGAATACTTGACGTATGGACCAGCGTGCCGAACTCAGTGAATTCCTGCGCTCGCGCCGGGCCCGGCTGAAGCCGGCGGACGTCGGCCTGCCCGACTTCGGCCGCCACCGCCGGGTGCCCGGGCTGCGCCGGGAGGAGCTGGCGCAGCTGGCCGGGGTGTCCGTGGCGTACTACACCCGGCTCGAGCAGGGCCACGGGCAGAACGTGTCCTTCGAGGTGCTCGACTCGATCGCGCGGGCCCTGCGGCTCTCGGACACCGAGCGCGACCATCTGACACATCTGGCGAAGCCGAACCAGAAGAAGAAGAAAAGGTCCTCGCGACCGGGCCATACGCTGCGGCCTCAGCTCCAGGTGCTGATCGACGCGATGGACGCGGTACCGGCCCTGTACCTCGGGCGCCGGATGGAGGTCCTGGGCTGGAACCGGATGGCGTCCGCCCTGTTCGGGGACTTCGCGGCCCGGCCGCCCGAGCGGCGGAACTTCGCACGGATGGTGTTCCTCGACCCGGGCACGCGCGATCTGTACGTGGACTGGGAGTGCAAGGCGGTCGAGGTGGTGAGCGCGCTGCGGCTGTGCGCGGGCTGCTACCCGGACGATCGCGACCTCTCCTCGCTGGTGGGCGAGCTGTCGGTGAAGAGCGACGACTTCCGCACCCTGTGGGCGGCTCACACGGTGCAGGAGAAGGGGCACGGGACGAAGCGGCTGCATCACCGGCTGGTGGGCGGGATGACGCTGTCCTACGAGACGCTGAGGGTCCCCGACGACCACGATCTGTCCCTGGTGACCTATCACGCGGAGCCGGGCTCGGCGTCCGAGGAGTCACTGGGGCTGCTGGCGAAGTGGGGCGTCGACGAGGAGGCGTACCCGGCGGCCGCCGAGCACGGGACGCAGACGTGACCCGGTCCTGAGGGACCGGGTCACGTCGACGCCGCCGGTGTGTTCGGGGCCCGGGCGCCGGTGGTCAGCGGGGCGCCGGGGTCAGCGGGGCGCCGGTCGGCAGCCGGGCGGGCTCGGAAGCCGGCATTCCCCGCCGGGCGGGCTCAGACCTCCGGGCGGGCTCAGACCGCCGAGCCGGCCTTCCAGTCCGCCCAGCTCATGTTCCAGCCGTTGAGGCCGTTGTCGGGCTGGATCGTCTTGTCCTTGGAGTTCTTGACGACGACGACGTCACCGATGATCGAGTTGTCGTAGAACCAGGCACCGGGCTGCTTCGGGTCGTCGGCGCCCTTGACGTCGTTCAGGCCCACGCAGCCGTGACTGGTGTTGGCACTGCCGAAGATCGAGTCGGCGCCCCAGTAGTTGCCGTGGATGAACGTGCCGGAGGTGGACAGCCGCATGGCGTGCGGGACGTCCTTGATGTCGTACTCGCCCTTGCCGTCGTCGTCCGTGAAGCCCACGGTCGCCCCGTTCATCCGGGTCTCCTTGAACTTCTCCGAGATGACCATCTGACCGTTGTAGGTCGGGTTCTCGGGCGAGCCGGCGGATATCGGGATGGTCTTGACCGTCTTGCCGTCCTGGGTGACCGTCATGGTCTTCGCGGCGGCGTCGACGGTGGAGACCTGGTTGCGGCCGATGGTGAAGGACACCGTCTTCTGCTGCACGCCGAAGACTCCGTCGGCGCCCTCGACGCCGTCCAGCTCCAGCTTCAGCGTGACGGTGGAGCCCTCCTTCCAGTAGTCGTCCGGGCGGAAGTCGAGCCGCTGGGAGTTGAACCAGTGGCCGACGACCTCCTGGCCGCTGCTGGAGGAGACGGTGATGCCGGACTGCACGGCCTTGCGGTCCGTGATCGCCTTGTTGAAGTTGATCGAGACGGGCATGCCGACGCCGACGGTGGAACCGTCCTCGGGGGTGAAGTTGCCGATGAAGCTGTTGTCGGGCGAGACCGTGGTGAACGAGGAGTTCTCGTGCGCCTCGCGGCCCTTCGCGTCCTCGGCGGTGGCCGAGATCTTGTAGACGGTCGCGCGCTCCAGCTGGCCGTTCGGCTTCCAGCTCCTGCCGTCGCCGGCGAGCGTGCCCTCCACGGCGCCGCCGTCGGCGGTGGTCATGGTCACCTTGGTGAGCTTGCCCTCGCTGACGGTGACCTTCGCGTCGTTGTTGATGCCGGCGTTGGCCGCGCCGTTCTTGGGCGAGATGACTATTCGGGCGTCCGAGGTTTCCTTGGCTGCCGCCTCGTCCACCTGCTCCTGCGACTTCGTGGAGCTCTCGGCGGCAGAGCCGTCGGCATCGGCGCTGCTGCAGCCCGTGAGTACCAGTACTCCACCGAGCAGGGCGGACACGGCCAGTCGTCCGCGCCGCTTGCTGTCCGTCATCACACGCTTCTCCATCGTCACCGATTGACCTGCGATCTCTGTCAAGAAGACCCAAACCGCCCGGCCTGGTTCCACTCCCGGCGGTTTTTGTGGGCAACACCACTCATCGACGCAGCCGGGGGCGCGTCGGTTGCGGTTGCACCCTGCGTTCCCGCCCCGGCGGCCCTTCACCGCCGCCCCGCGGGCCGTACGGGGAGCGGGCCCGGTTTCGCCACCCTCGGCGCCCGATGCCCGCCTGGCCCGGCTGAACCGCGTGGCCCATCCGTCTGGTCCGTCCGTCTGGTCCATCTGGTCCGTCTGATCCATCTGATCCGCCTGATCCGCCTGATGCATACGACCCATCCGATCCGTCCGGTTCGTCCGGTTCGTCCGGTCCACCCGATTCATCCGGTTCACCTGGTTCATCCGGACCGTCAGGTTCATCAGGCTCGTCAGGTCCAGTTGCGTCACGTCCCGTCACCTCACGGGTGGCGTGCGGGTTCCGTCCCGTCGCCCCGACCGTCCTCGTCCGTCTCCCCATCTTCCTCGTCGATATCCCAGTCGCCGGCATCGGGGTCGTAGTCGACCTGCTCGCAGCTCCACGAGGCCTGGGCGAGTTCCACGCCGGGAACGTCGCCGATCAGGTCGAAGGGGTCGACGAGATACGCGAGGGCCTCCGCGGCGTCGTCGCGCACCGACGACGAGGCGTGCGCACGCTCCTCCTCGGGCATGAGTTCGTCGGTCTCGACACGGTCGAGGGCCGCCCCGGTCAGCTCTTCCGGTTCGGCCACCTCCAGCACCAATTCGACGTGTAGCCGCACATAGCGTGATGTCTCAGAAGGGGTCATACGACGGAGACTAGAGTGCGGGGCCTCCCGACTTTCCTGCGACCCGCTGTGTTCATTAGCATCGCCGGAGTATCGCCTCACGCGGTCAACTCACCGCTGCCACAAGGGGGATCGTTTTCCCGTGTCCGTCGCCCTCCGACCGCTGCTGACCGCCGCAGCCGCCGGTTCCCTGCTCTGCGCGCTGTGGTTCGTGCCCTCGGCGAACGCGACGGCGGACGGTGAGTACGGACAGCCGGATCAATCCCGGTCCGGAGCTTCCGCTTCCGGCGTCGAAGACGGCGAACGCGCCGAGACTGCCGAAGACGAGGAGAGTGCCGAGGACGGCGAGAGCGCCGAAGGCGGGGAAGGCGGCCAAGGCAGCGAAAGCGGCGGAGGCGGCGGAGGCGGGGAAGACGCCGGAGGCGGGGAAGGCGGCCGAGGCAGGGAAGACGGCGCACGCGACGCGGGTGCGGCGGGCGGTTCCCCGGCCGTGTCCCCCTCCGGTGTGGCGGGGGACGTCCCGGCCGCGGACGGTGCGCCGACGGGCGCCGGGGAACCGCGGGGCGAAGAGCAGGGCCTGGCGCTGGCCGACACGGGCAGCGTGGACACGACGCCGTATCTGGTCGGAGGCACGCTGTTCCTCGTGGTCGGTGCCGGGTTCGTGAGCCATGCGTCCCGCAGGAGCGGCAGCCGGCCGGTCTGAGCCGGACCGCGGGGCCCGGCCCCGGTCTCCCGGCGGCCCGCCGACCGTCCGGATGAGAGTCTTCTCCTCTTCGGGTCGCCCCGGGGACGGGCGCACCAGACTGGCCGAATGGGTATACGAAGAATCGGTGCGCTGAACGTCGCCGTGTGCTTCTGCGTAGTTGCCGGTATGACGGTCGGTCGGGTGTGGACGGGTGCGGAGGGGGCTCCGTCCCTGGGGCCGGAGGTGTTCGTCCCGGCCCACGGCACCGACGGCGCTGTCGGCGGACCGTCCGCGCCGTCGGTGGTCCGGCCGTCCCCGTCCCCGTCCTCGTCCCCGTCGCAGGCTCCTACGGCTTCCGCGCCCCGGCCCTCGCACTCACCGCCCCGTTCCGGCCCGTCCGCCCGGGTCCCCGGCGGTCGGGCCGTGCCGCCGCCGGTTCCTCCGCGCAGTGACGACTCGGGCGTGCCTGAGGACGGGTCGGGCGGCGGCTGGGGGGACGGTCGCGGCGCGGTGGCCGACCCGGACGACGAAGACGACGGGGACGACGAAGACGACGAGGACGGAGACAGGGGGGACGACGGCGACGGCGAGGGAGGGGACGAGGACGGCGACGGCGAGGGCCGCGGGAGGAGAGAGGCCGGCAGGGGCGGCGGCGACAGCGGGGACGGCGAGGGCGGTGACGGTGGGGAGGATCCGGGAGTGGATCCGCTATGCGCCCAGCGCACGATCGCGCATCGTCGGCTGGATGATGCTCCTCGTCACCACCGCCCTGGCCGTACCGGCCGTGGGTATCACGACCGTGTGGCAGCGGCAGCTGGACGCCCAGGTGGACGAGCAGTTGCGGCAGGAGGCCGACGAGCTGAGGAGGTTCGCCGGGGCCGCCCGGGAGCCGGGCACGGGGCGGCCGTACTCCGACGGCGCCGCGCTGCTCACCGCGTACATGTCCGTCAACCTGCCGCGCCGTGACGCCACGCTGTTCAGCATCGTCGACGGCCGGGCGGACCGGCGCAGCCCGGCCGACCCGCCGACCAGGCTCGACAAGGATCCCGCCCTGGTGGCCCGGCTCGCCGCAGTCCCCGGTACCGCGATCGGCTGGGTCGACTCGCCGGTCGGAAGGGTGCGGTACGGGGTGATTCCCGTGCGTGTGTCGGGTGACCCCCGCGATGTGCGCCTCGTGGTGCTGGAGTTCAGGGACCGCCAGCAGCACCAGGAGCACCGTGTGGCCCGGATGCTGCTCGGCGCCGGGGCCGCGGCCCTGGTGCTGGCAGGTCTGGCCAGCTGGCTCGTCGCCGGCCGGGTCCTGGCCCCGATCCGGCTGGTGCGGAGGACCGCGGAACGCATCGGCGAGGACGATCTGCGACGGCGCCTGGAGGTGTCGGGTTCCGACGACGTGGCCGCGCTGGCACACACGTTCAATCGCATGCTGGACCGGCTGGAGAACGCCTTCACCGCTCAGCGCCGCTTCCTCGACGAGGTCGCGCACGAACTCCGCACGCCGATCACCGTGATCCGCGGCCACCTGGAGCTGATGGACGGCGGAGCGGCCGAGCAGGGGGCCACGAGGGCCCTCGTCGTGGACGAACTCGACCGGATGGGCCGGATCGTGCGAGACCTGTTGCTACTGGCCAAGGCGGAGAGGCCCGACTTCCTCACCGTGGGGAGCACCCATCTCACCGATCTCGTGGTGGACGCCGTGGCCAAGGCCCGCGCCCTGGGGCAGCGGAACTGGATGGTCGCCCATGTGTCCGAGGCCACGGTGCTGCTCGACGGCCAGCGTGTGACTCAGGCGCTGATGCAGCTCGCCTCCAACGCCGTGGGCCACACCGAGAACGGCGACCTGATCGAGATGGGCTCCCTCGTACGCGGTGACCGGGTGCTGCTCTGGGTGCGCGACACCGGCCCCGGAGTGGGTCCCCACGACCGGGAACGGATCTTCGACCGCTTCGCCCAGGCGGTCCGCTCGGGTGCCCGTGACGCCACCCGCGCCGGTATCGGGCTCGGACTGGCGATCGTCCTCGAGATCGCCCAGGCGCACGGAGGCACGGCGAGGGTCGAGGACGTGCGGACCGGGGGCGCGCGCTTCGTCATGGACCTGCCCCTGCGGACCCCGTACGTGGAAGGTGACCATGAACCGGATACTCATCGCGGAGGACGAGCCAAGGATCGCCTCGTTCGTCGAAAAAGGCCTGCGCTGCAACGGCTTCGTGACCACGGTCGTCGCTGACGGTCTCGACGCCTACGAGCACGCGCGGTCGGGCGCCTGCGACCTGGTGATCCTGGACCTGGGCCTGCCGTCCTGCGACGGCTTCACCGTGCTGCGCAAGCTCCGGGAGAGCAGGGTGGCGCTCCC
Source organism: Streptomyces spongiicola (assembly GCF_003122365.1). Classification (NCBI taxonomy): domain Bacteria; kingdom Bacillati; phylum Actinomycetota; class Actinomycetes; order Kitasatosporales; family Streptomycetaceae; genus Streptomyces; species Streptomyces spongiicola. The sequence continues at coordinate 4,969,961 of NZ_CP029254.1, read as the reverse complement.
GGTGATCATCCTGACCGCCCGCGACAGCGTGTCCGACGTGGTCGCGGGGCTGGAGGGCGGCGCCGACGACTACATGTCCAAGCCCTTCGTGTTCGAGGAACTGCTGGCGCGGGTGCGGTTGAGGCTGCGCAGGGAGAGCGCCCCCGAGGCGTCCCTGCTGCGGGCCGGGGACCTCGCCCTCGATCTGCGTACCCGCCGGGCCCATGTGGACGGCCGTGCCGTGGAACTGTCCTCCCGGGAGTTCGGCCTGGCCGAGGTGTTCCTGCGCAATCCCGACCATGTGCTGACCCGCGAGCAACTGCTGTCCCGGGTGTGGGGGTTCGACTACGACCCGGGCTCGAACATCGTCGACGTGTACGTGCGTTACCTGCGCCGCAAGCTGGGCGCCGAACGGCTGGAGACCGTACGCGGCGTCGGCTACCGGCTGCGTGCCTGCGTGCCACCGCCGCCGCCGGCAGCGAGGGCGAGCGGCACGCGCTGAGTTCGGGCCGTACTCGAACGGTCCGTACTCGAACGGTCCGTACCCGAACGGGCCGTACACGAACGGGCCGTACACGAGCGGTTCGCACCCGAACGGTCCTCGCGGGCGCCCGAGCACGGAAGCACCCGAGCACGGAAGCGCACATGCACGGGCTCCCACGAGCGCGGAGGCGCATCTGCGCGGGCTGACCCCGCCGCGACGGAGGCTCGGTCCGGCCCGGCGCCGCCCCTCGCGCTCCACCCGGGCGGCGTCCGGGCCGTCGGTGAGGCCTCTCTCATCGCCGGCTCACACCCGGCTCATACCGCCCTTGCAGGCTTCTCGCGAACGGCGTCCGCCCGGGACGCCCGCCGCACAGGAGAACCACCAGTGAACGACCTGCTCGAACGCGCCCGGTCCTTCCGGCAGCGGATCGTCCGCGACCGGGGCTACTACCGCAGTCTCGCCGCCGGCCAGGCCCCCGCCGCGCTGTTCATCACCTGTTCCGACTCCCGCGTGGTGCCGTGCCTCATCACCGACGCGCATCCGGGCGAACTCTTCGAGTTGCGCACCGCCGGACATGTCGTCCCCCCGTACACGGCCGAGGCGAGGTGCGCGGAGGCCGCCACCATCGAGTACGCGATCGACGTGCTGCGGGTGCGCGACGTCATCGTCTGCGGCCACTCGCACTGCGGCGCGGTGGCCGCGCTGGCCCGCGGCGACGACCTGAGCACGCTGCCCAGCGTCGCGACCTGGCTCGAACCCTCCCGCCCCGCGCTGTCGTCGCTGCGCGGCGCCGCACCGGACGACGCCGAACTGGAGGCCCACGTCCAGTGCCATGTCGCGGCCCAGGTCGAGGCGCTGCGGGGCTACCCGCAGATCGAGCGCGCGGTCGCCGCGGGCCGCCTCGGACTGCACGCCTGGTACTACCGCGTCGACACCGGCGAGGTGAAGGAGATCACCGCGGTGTTCGGCGACCCTCGCCGCTGCTGAAACCGCGCCCCCCACGCCCTTCCCGGCGCGCACCGGCCAGCGGTGCGCGCGAAAGGACCATCGTGTCAACGCTCCCCCTCTCACGGAAACAGCCGCCGCGCCACGCGTACCGGGCACCGCGGCCCTCCGCACCGGCCGGCGGCGGCATGTCCTCGCTCGGTACGGACCTCCTCGCCTCGCTCGTGGTCTTCCTGGTCGCCGTGCCCCTGTGCATCGGAATCGCGGTGGCCTCCGGCGTGCCCGTGGCCCTGGGCATCGTCTCCGGGATCGTCGGCGGACTGGTCGTCGGATTCCTCCCCGGCAGCAGCATCCAGGTCAGTGGTCCGGCGGCCGGACTCGCGGCCCTCGTACTGGAGTTCGTCGGCGAGCACGGGATCGGCCTGCTGGGGCCGGTCGTCCTGGCCACGGGCCTGCTCCAGGTGCTGCTCGGGGCACTGCGGATGGGACGTGCCTTCCAGTCCATCTCGCTCGCCGTCGTCCAGGGCATGCTCGCCGGAATCGGCCTTCCGCTGATACTGAGTCAGACCTACGCCCTCGCGGACTCCTCGCAGACCGGATCGGCCCTGGGGAACCTTGCGGGCCTCCCCGACCTCCTCGGCCGCACGCTCGCCGAGCCGCACCGCAGCGCCGCGCTCCTGCTCGGGGTGCTGTCGGTCGCCCTGTGCTTCGCGTGGCGGAAGGTCCCCGGCCCGGTCGGCAAGGTGCCCGCCCCGCTGGCCGTGGTGGTGATCGGCACGGTCGTGGCGACCTTCCCCGGGTTCGACGTCCAGCGCGTCTCCTTCGGCGACCTGCGCGACGCGGTCGCGGTGCCGGATCCGGGGGACTTCGCCGGGCTCCTCGACATCGGGGTGCTCACCACGGTCGTCACCTTCGCCGTCATCGCCTCGGCGGAGACCCTGTTCAGCGCGGCGGCCGTCGACCGGATGCACAACGGGCCCCGAACCCGGTACAACGCCGAACTGGTCTCGCAGGGCGTCGGCAACTCCCTGTGCGGGCTGCTGGGCGCACTGCCCATCACCGCGGTGATCGCCCGGAGTTCGGCCAACGTACAGGCCGGTGCGCGGACCAAGGTCTCCCGAGTGGTGCACGGCGGCTGGCTGCTGGCCTTCGGGCTGCTGCTCCCCGGGCTGCTGGGCCTCGTCCCCGTGGCGGTGCTCGCGGGGATACTCGTCCACGCCGGCTGGAAGCTCTTCGACCCGGGGGCCTTCCCGCGGATGTGGCGGACCGACCGCGGCGAGGGGGTCGTCATGGTGATCACCACCGTGGCGATCGTCGTCTCCAACCTCCTGGAGGGCGTGCTCGCGGGCCTGGCCGTCGCCATCGTCCTGGCAGCCGTGCGCATGTCCCGGATGACGGCCCGGATCACCTCGGCGGACGGCGTCACCCGCCTGACACTGAGCGGCAACGCGACCTTCCTGCGGCTGCCCCGCCTGATCGACGCGCTGGAGTCGGTGGCCGCCGAACCCCGCGTCCATGTGGACCTCAGCGGTGCGACCCACCTCGACCTCGCCTGCCGCAGCCAGGTGGAGGACTGGGCCGGGCAGCGCCGCAGGGCCGGCGCCGGGCAGGTGGAGGTCAGTCTGCCGGACCCGGGGCCGGCGCAGGCGCAGGCGCCGGGGCCGGGTCCAGGGCCAGGGCCGGCCGGAGCCGACGGGCCGGCTGCCGCGCCCCGCTTCGGGGCGGTGCCCGGCGCCTCGCGGGTCCGGCACCGGCCGCCACCCGGCGCTCCGGGGCCGGCCACCGTGCGCACGGCGGCCGCCCGTCCCGCGCACGACATGGCCCAGGGATACCGGTTCGCCTCGACGCTGAGCCCAGGGGACGGTCCGGCCCGCGGCACCGGGCCCCTCGGACGGGCCGCCGAAGGGGCCCTCGGCACCCGCGTACGCACTGAGCGGCCGTTGCCGAGACCGTAGTCAGGCCTCGGTGTTCCGGGTACTCCGGGTACTCCGGGTACTCCGGGCCGGAAGGTCCGCCACACCACCAGAGCGTGCGGGCTTCGGCTTGGGAACGGTCCCTCGATTCCGGCTGTCGTTGGTGCGGCAGGTTCGCGCACCTGCCCGACCCCGTCCCGTCCCCGCCTTGCGGTGGGGGGTGGGGCGGGGTCGGGCGGCGTGGCACGCAGCACGTCCGAACGTCCGAACGTCCGAACTTCCGAACTTCCGAACTTCCGAACGGGCGGTCGGGCGGTCTGGCGGTCTGGGGCGCCTGCGGCGTGTTCCGCGCTACGCCAGCGGACCGGTCACCGGCTGCACGGCCTCGATCAGCCGCCCGTCCCGGACGAACGCCTCGGCGGCCGCCAGGTCCGGGGCGAGGAAACGATCCGGCCCGGGGCCGTCCACACCAGCCGCGCGCAGGGCCGCCATGACCGCCTGGGAGGCGGGTGCCGGGGTGAGCCCCCGGCGCAGCCCGATCGCGCGGGCCGCCGCGTAGAGCTCGACCGCGATGACCCGGGTCAGGTTGTCGACGGCGGTGCGCAGTTTGCGCGCGGCCGACCAGCCCATGGAGACATGGTCCTCCTGCATGGCGGAGGAGGGGATGGAGTCGGCGGAGGCCGGTACGGCGAGCCGCTTCATCTCGCTGACGAGCGCCGCCTGCGTGTACTGGGCGATCATCAGGCCGGAGTCCACGCCCGGATCGTCGGCGAGGAAGGGCGGCAGGCCGTGGGAGCGGTTCTTGTCCAGCAGCCGGTCGGTGCGGCGTTCGGCGATGGAGCCGAGGTCGGCGGCGGCGATGGCGAGGAAGTCGAGCACGTATGCGACGGGCGCGCCGTGGAAGTTGCCGTTGGACTCGACCCGGCCTCCCCGGGAGCCCCCGTCCGGGGCGGTGCCTCCGGGCAGCACCACCGGATTGTCGATGGCGGCGGCGAGTTCGCGTTCGGCGACGAGTGCGGCGTGGGCGATGGTGTCCCGGCCGGCGCCGGCGACCTGCGGCGCGCAGCGCACCGAGTAGGCGTCCTGGACCCGGGGAGCCTCCTCCTCCTGGTAGTGGCCGGTCAGCTCGGAGCCGTGCAGGACGGCGCGCATGTTGGCGGCGGAGGCGGCCTGTCCCGGGTGGGGGCGGATGGCGTGCAGGTCCGGCGCGAGCACGGTGTCGGTGCCGAGCAGCCCTTCCAGGGTGAGGGCGGCGGTGATGTCGGCGGAGGTGTAGAGCCTGCGCAGGTCGTCGAGAGCCATGATCAGCATGCCGAGCATGCCGTCGGTGCCGTTGAGGAGGGCGAGGCCCTCCTTCTCGTGCAGTTCGACCGGCTTGATGCCGTGGGCGGCGAGGAGTTCGCCGGCGGGGCGGAGGGTGCCGTCGGGGCCTTCGGCGTCGCCCTCCCCCATCAGCGTCAGCGCGCAGTGCGACAGCGGCGCGAGGTCGCCGGAGCAGCCGAGGGAGCCGTACTCGTGCACGACGGGTGTGATCCCGGCGTTGAGGACGTCCGCCATGGTCTGCGCGACCTCGGGGCGTACGCCGGTGTGCCCGGACGCCACCGTCTTCAGCCGGAGGAACATCAGGGCGCGGACGACCTCCCGCTCGACCCGGGGGCCCATGCCGGCGGCGTGCGAGCGGACGATGTTGCGCTGGAGCTGGGTGCGCAGGTCGTGACCGATGTGCCGGGTCGCCAGGGCGCCGAACCCGGTCGAGACCCCGTACACCGGCTCGGGCTTCGCGGCGAGGGCGTCCACGATCGCGCGCGCGGCGGCGAGCGCGGAGAGCGCGTCACCGGAGAGCTCGATCCGGGCGTTGCCGCGAGCCACGGCGATGACGTCTTCGGCGGTGGTCCCGGACGTCCCCACCACGACAGTGTGCATATCCATATTCAGCACCCTACGGATTGAATCCCTCTCTGTCACGGGGTGGCCGGCCGCGATCGGGGCGGGCACCGGCAGACGCCGACAGACATCGGCAGACACTGACAGACGCCGACAGACGCCGACAGACGCTGACAGACAACGCCATACGCCGGCAGACACCGCCGACACGGGCTGCGGCTCGGCGCCGGTCTCGGCCCGGCACGGGAACGGTCCGGCACAGGGACGGCCCGGCAGGGGAACGGTCCGGCACGGGAACGACCCGACACGGGAACGACCCGACACGGGCTGCGGCTCGGCGCCGGTCCCGGCCCGGCACAGGGACGGCCCGGCACGGGAACGACCCGACACGGGAACGACCCGACACGGGCTGCGGCTCGGCGCCGGTCCCGGCCCGGCACAGGGACGGCCCGGCACGGGAACGGCCCGGCACGGGAACGACCCGACACGGGAACGACCCGGCACGGGAACGACCCGGCACGGGAACGGCCCGGCACGGGAACGGCCCGGCACGGGGACGGCCCGGCACGGGGACGGTCCGGCAGCGCGGCCGCGCGGAAGCGGCGGCACCGCTCGGGCGCGGCACCGACCGGCGGCGGCACCGCTCGGGCCGCGAGTGGCGCGGGAGCCCCGCCGCCCCTCAGCCGCGAGTGGCACAGGAACTCCCCCGCCTCCTCCGTCCCTCCGCCGTTTCGGCGTTTCGGCGTTTCGGCGGCGCCGACCGCACCCATCGCGCCGAGGCGGCACCCCCGCACCCACCGCGCCGAGACGGCACCGCCGGCTCAGCCGCGGGCGTCGCGGAAGCGGCGGCGGTCCTGCGGTGACGGCGGAGGCGTGTCGGCGAGCGGGAGGACCGAGTCGTCCCGGCCCGCGACCACCGGCCCCGTCGCCCGGGCGGCCTTCGCGCGGTACTGCGCGGCGTCCGCGAGCCGGAACAGCCTGCGGCCGGAGCGCACCGCGCCGATCGGGTCGCCCGTCGACGCGACACCGCAGGCCACCCCCTCCCCCAGTTTCAGCCCGCCCGCCCGCTCGCAGAGCTCCTCGGCGACCCCGACCACGTCGTCGGCCGACGGACCCGCGGTGAGCAGGCAGAACTCGTCTCCCCCGAGCCGGGCGGCCAGTGCCCCCGGCAGCATCGCGCCGCACAGCGACAGCACCGAGCCGAAGCGCTCGAGCAGCCGGTCCCCCGCAGCATGGCCGTGGGTGTCGTTGACCCGCTTGAGGCCGTTGAGGTCGCACACCACCAGGGACACCACCGTGCCGTCCGCCCGATGCCGTTCCAGCACCTCGTCGAGGCGGACGTCGACGGCCCGCCGGTTGGCGAGCCCGGTCAGCGGATCGGTGAACGCGAGCCTGCGGACCTCCTCGAGCCGCTCCTGCTGGGCGATCCCGGCCGCCACGACCTGGGCCAGCACGGTCGCGAAACCGGCGTCGTCCCGGCCGAACACGGGCTCGCCCGCGGCCCTGGCCACGTACAGTTCGCCCCAGGCCCGGCCGTGCAGCACGATCGGCGCGACGACGCAGCAGCCGCGTCCGCGCCGTCGCAGCGCGTCGACCCGCTGGTGGCTGTAGCCGTGCCCGCCCTCCGCGGGGCCGTCGGCCGTCTCCACCCAGGCGCGCGGGGCACCGCCCCCGGCCCACTGCTCGTGAAGGAACTCGGTGATCTCGGGGAAGCGGTGCACCGGGTACGTCTCGCCGTCGGGGAACTCCTCCTCGTCCGGTGCACGGGCCCCGGCGTTCACCAGCACCTTCAGCCGACCCCGGTCCCGCTCCCAGACGGACAGTGCGGCGAAGCTCCCGCCCAGCGCGTCGCAGGCGGCCACCGCCGCGCCCCGCCACAGCTCCCGCGGTGTGCGTGCGGCCGCCATCGCCTGCGCGAGCGCGACGACGGCACGCAACCGGACATCCTCACCCATCACCCCAGCTTAGGGATTTTTACGGGCGTTTCACTCGCCGGGCCACTCCGGCGTCCGCTTCTCGTTGAAGGCCGCGACACCCTCGGCCCGATCTCCGGAGAACGCCACCGAACGCCAGGCGGCGTCCTCGACCTCGAGCCCCGCCCGCAGGTCCAGGCCCTGGCCGAGCCGCAGCGCCCGCTTGGCGGCCCGCAGGCCGACCGGGGAGTTCGCGGCCATCCGGGCGGCCAGGGCGAGGGCGGCGGGACGGGCGTCGCCGGCCAGTTCGTCCACCAGCCCCAACTCCCGCGCCTCGGCCGCCTCCACCCGACGGGCCGTGAACACCAGCTCGGCCGCCCGCGCGGCCCCCACCCGCCGCGGCAGCAGCTGTGTGCCACCGCCGCCGGGGATCACTCCGACGGACACCTCCGGCAGCCCGACCACGGCCGTCGCGTCGGCCACGATCAGATCGCAGGACAGCGCCAGTTCGAACCCGCCGCCCAGGGCGAAGCCGTGCACCGCCGCGATCGTCGGCATCGGCAGTTCCAGCACCCCGGTGTACGCGGCACGGGCGGTCGGCCGCTGCCGGAGCAGCTCCGCGTCCGTGAAGGAGTTGCGTTCCTTGAGGTCCGCGCCGACGCAGAAGGCCCGGTCGTTCGACGAGGTCACCACGGTCACCCTGACGGACCGGTCCGCCGCCAGGGCGCCGCAGGCGGCGGCGATCGAGCGGGCCATCTCCGTGGAGACCGCGTTCATGGCCTTGGGCCGGTCGAGCACCAGCTCGGCGACGTGCCCGGCCTCGTGGCGGCGTACGGCGACGAACTCCCCGAAGCGCTGCTCGGCCGGCCTCTCGGACCCACCCTCGGACCCGTTCTCGGACCCGACTCCGGACCCACCTTCGGACCCACCCTCGGACCCGACTCCGGACCCACCCTCGGACCCACCCTCGGACCCGCTCTCGGGGCTGACCTGGGACCTGACCTGGGACCTGACCTCGGACATGATCGACGACCTCCCGGTTAACGACGGTTCACCGGCGGGAATCCTAGGCCGGGCGGCGCGTCAGCAGCCAGGGCTCCACCACTCCGAGCCCGCGCACCGGCCGCTGCCACATGGGCTGAAGCGCGAAGCGGTACGACGGGGGCTCCTCGCCCTCCTTCTCGGCCGCGGCCGCCGCCTCCGCGGCCTCGGCCTCCGACACGGGCGCGTCGCCGGTGCGCGACAGCTCCTTGGCGAACGCCCCGTCCACCAGGACGGCGTCCTTCGGTGCTATCGAGGTCAGCCGGCTCGCCAGGTTCACCGTCGTGCCGAACACGTCTCCCATCCGGGTCGTGACCGTCCCGAAGGAGATGCCGACCCGCAGCGCGGGCATCGTCTCGTCGTTCGCCAGGGTCTCGATCAGCCGCATCGCGATCTCCGCGGCCGTCCCCGCGTCGTCCGCCGCGAACAGCACCTCGTCACCGAGCGTCTTGATCAGCCGTCCGCCGTGCGCGGCGACCAGGTCGGCGCAGGTGGTCTCGAACGCCTCGACCAGCTCGCCCAGCTCCTCCTCCTCCAGGCGCCGGGTCAACCGGGTGAAGCCGACGAGGTCGGCGAAGCCGACGGCGAGCCGCCGGTCGACCATCTCCTCGTCGTCCGCGGCCTGCACGACCCGGCCGGTGGCGGCGGCGAGCTGGCGGCGCCACACATAGACGATGAACTCCTCCAACTCCGGCAGCAGCAGCTCGACCAGGGGATAGGTGACCTCGGTCCGGGTCATGCCCGGCTCGGGCGGCTCGGTGAGGCCCTCCAGGAAGGAGTCGATCTGCCACTCGGCGAGCCGCGCGGTGGTCTGGCCGGTGGACCGCGCCACCTGGACCGCCATCGGCTCGCTGAGCAGCCCGGCCTCGACCAGACCGGCCAGCCGGCGCAGCGCGAGCACATCGGCCTCGGTGAGGGCCTTGGCCTGGCCGATGTCGGCGAAACCCATGGCCCGCCAGAAGCGGGACGCGAGATCCATCGAGACCCCGGCGGTGCGGGCCGCCTGGAAGGGGGTGTAGCGGCGGTCCGCGCCGAGGATCAGCTGTTCCAGCCGGATGGCCAGCGGGTCCTTGGTCGGCTCGGCGGTGTGGTCCACATCGTGGTGCGGCGTCGGATGGACGTCGGAGGTCTGCCTGCGGCCCGGGCCGCCCCCGGAGGAGTCGGCCCGGGCGGACGAGCCCCCGCCGGAGGGTTCTGTCCCCGGCACGCTCCCGCCCGGGGAGTCCCCGCCCGGGGAGTCCCCGCCGGAAGCGTCCGCGCCGGATGCGCTGTCGTCGACGGTCACCGGCCGCCTCCTGCCCGTTCCCTGCGCACTGCCCTGCCGATCTGTGGTGCCTGCCGGTCCGCGTACGGCCGCGGGAAGCCCGGCGCGGCCTCAACGATACGGCAGGTGTGCCCTGGCTCACGTCCCGGTGGCGCGGCCGCTCCGGGGTGTCCGGCCGAGCACACCGGGCGGGCGCACCCCGGTCACCGGCCGTCCGGCCGCAGGTGGACGATGTCCCCGGCCCCGACGGGGTGGTCCCTTCCGTCGGGGGTGGTCACCACCAGCCGTCCGTCGCCGTCGATCGCGACGGCCTCGCCGATCAGGCTCCGGTCGCCGGGGAGCTCTGCGCGTACCGTGAGGCCCAGGGTCGAGCAGCCGGCCGCGTACGTCTCCTGAAGCCGCGAGGCACGGGCGTCGCCGTTCGCCGCCCGCCAGACGCCGTACCAGTCCTCCAGGGAGCGCAGCAGCGCCCGCAGCAGGGGGTCGCGGTCGGTGGAGACGGCGTTCGCGAGGGCCAGGGAGCCCGCCTGCGGTACGGGGAGCTCGTCCTCGCGCAGGGTGACGTTGACCCCGATACCGATGACGACGCCATCGCCGCCCACCCGCTCGGCGAGGATCCCGCCGGCCTTCCGCTCCTCCCCGCCGACCTTCACCATCAGGTCGTTCGGCCACTTCAGGGCGAAGTCGGCACCGGCCGCCCGGGCCAGGCCCGTCGCCGCGGCGACGCCGGTCAGCAGCGGCAGCCACCCCCAGCGGGCGACGGGCACACAGGGCTTCAGCAGGACGGAGAGGAAGAGTCCGGAGCGCGGGGGCGCGGTCCAGCTGCGGTCGAGGCGGCCGCGACCGGACGTCTGCTCCTCGGCGACGAGCACGGCCCCCTCGCCGAGTTCCGCGGCCCGGTCCACCAGGTCGGAGTTGGTGGAGCCGACGCGCTCGACGACGTCGAGCGAGGTCCACAGCCCGCCGGGGCGGATCAGTGCGCGGCGCAGGGCGGCCGCGTTCAGCGGCGGGCGGTCGAGATCGGACCAGCGCCCACCGGCGGAGGGGCCGGAGGCGCTGCCGGGGCTTCCGCGACCGCCGAGCGGACCGCCGGAGGTTCCGCGACCGCCGAGCGGACCGCCGGGGGTGTCATGAGGCGTCATACCGCACAGCTTGGCCCCTTCCGTCCGCGCGAGGCGAACCGCGGGGAGACCGTGTCGTACCGAGCCGAGCCGAGCCGCGGGGAGACCGAGCCGAGGCGTGCCGAGGCGAACCGCGGAGAGACCGAGCCGAGCCGTACCGCGGGGAGACGGAGCCGAGGCGTGCCGTGCCGAGCCGCCGAGAGACCGAGCCGAGCCGTACCGAACCGCGGGGAGACGGAGCCGAGGCGTGCCGTGCCGAGCCGCCGAGAGACCGAGCCAAGCCGTACCGTACCGCGGAGAGACCGAGCCGTGCCGAGCCGTGTGCGCAAGCGCTCCGGGGTGTGGCCAACGCCGCACTGCCGAACGGTATCCGCGCCGATACGCTACGAATCAGTAGCCCACCGCTCTTTACGTAGCCAACCCCCGTGACCAGGCAGGGAGCCGCATCCCGATGTCCGAGCCGGCAGAGCACCAGGAGATCGACATCCACACCACCGCTGGCAAGCTCGCGGATTACCAGCGCCGTGTCCACGAGGCGACGCACGCGGGCTCCGAGCGCGCGGTCGAGAAGCAGCACGCCAAGGGCAAGCTGACCGCCCGCGAGCGGATCGAACTCCTCCTCGACGAGGGGTCGTTCGTCGAGCTGGACGAACTCGCGCGGCACCGCTCCACCAACTTCGGCCTGGAGAGGACCCGCCCCTACGGCGACGGCGTGGTCACCGGCTACGGCACCGTGGACGGCCGGCCGGTGGCCGTCTTCTCGCAGGACTTCACGGTCTTCGGCGGGGCGCTGGGCGAGGTGTTCGGCCAGAAGATCATCAAGGTGATGGACTTCGCGCTGAAGACCGGTTGCCCGGTCGTCGGGATCAACGACTCCGGTGGCGCGCGCATCCAGGAGGGCGTCAGCGCGCTGGGGATGTACGGCGAGATCTTCCGCCGCAACACCCACGCGTCCGGGGTGATCCCGCAGATCTCCCTCGTGGTGGGACCCTGCGCGGGCGGCGCGGTGTACTCGCCCGCGATCACCGACTTCACGGTGATGGTCGACCGGACCTCGCACATGTTCATCACCGGCCCCGACGTCATCAAGACGGTCACCGGCGAGGACGTGGGCTTCGAGGAGCTGGGCGGTGCCCGCACACACAACGCCACGTCCGGTGTCGCCCACCACATGGCCGGCGACGAGAAGGACGCGATCGAGTACGTCAAGTCGCTGCTGTCGTACCTGCCGTCCAACAACCTGTCCGAGCCGCCGTCCTACCCCGAGGACGCCTCCCTGGACCTCACCGCCGAGGACCGGGAGCTGGACACGCTGATGCCGGACAGCGCCAACCAGCCGTACGACATGCACACGATCATCGAGCACGTGCTGGACGACGGCGAGTTCCTGGAGACCCAGGCGATGTTCGCGCCGAACATCGTCACCGGCTTCGGGCGGGTGGAGGGCTTCCCGGTCGGCATCGTCGCCAACCAGCCGATGCAGTTCGCGGGCTGCCTCGACATCGACGCGAGCGAGAAGGCCGCGCGCTTCGTCCGCACCTGCGACGCGTTCAACATCCCCGTCATCACCTTCGTCGACGTTCCCGGCTTCCTGCCGGGTGTGGACCAGGAGTACGGCGGCATCATCCGGCGCGGCGCCAAGCTGATCTACGCCTATGCCGAGGCGACCGTCCCGCTCATCACCGTGATCACGCGCAAGGCCTTCGGCGGCGCGTACGACGTCATGGGCTCCAAGCACCTGGGCGCCGATCTGAACCTGGCCTGGCCGACCGCGCAGATCGCGGTGATGGGCGCGCAGGGCGCGGTGAACATCCTGCACCGTCGCACCCTCGCCGCCGCCGAGGACGCCGAAGCCCGGGAGGAGCTGCGGGCCGAGCTGGTCACGGCGTACGAGGACACCCTCCTCAACCCGTACATCGCGGCCGAGCGCGGCTACATCGACGCCGTGATCATGCCGTCCGACACCCGCGCCCAGATCGTGAAGGGCCTGCGCCAGCTGCGGACGAAGCGGGAGAACCTGCCCCCGAAGAAGCACGGCAACATCCCCCTGTAGACCCCGAGGGCCCCGAGGAGTACCGATGATCAAGGTCGTACGGGGTAACCCCACCCCGGAGGAGCTGGCCGCCGCCCTGGCGGTGGTCCAGGCCCGCGCCGCGGCGACGGCCTCCGCCGTGTCCGGCGCGCCGCTGCCGCCCGAGGAGTGGTCGGACCCGGCCCGTATCGCGCGGGCGCGGGCGCTGCGGCCCGGGCCGCGGTCGTGGTCCCGCACGTACTGGCCGGGCTGAGCACGCGGGCGGGGGCGCACGACGGCCCCCGCCGGCCCGTGACTGGTCCAAAGGCACCGGGGCGCCTGAGTATCCGTACTCAGGCGCCGCGGTGCCTGCCGCCACCACGATCGGAACCATGCTGTGGTCCGACCCGGAGAACGAACCTCCGCAGGAGATGCGCGAGACGCAGGCGATGATGCGCCGTGTGGGCGTCCTGGTGGCGCTCGCCATGGTCGTCGCGATGATCACCGTGGGGCTGCGCTGACGGCCGCCGCGGGCGGAGCGCGGGTGCGACGGTTCGGGCGGAGCCGCAGGGGCGCGCGCTGAGGGCCTTGTGCGCGCGGGGGACATCCGCGCTGACGAACATGCGCGCGGGCGTACGAGCGGGCATACGAGCGGGCATGCGGGGAGGGCCGTACATGCGAGCGGGCGTACGAGGTCGCGGCGGACGCGGCGGACGCGGGGCCGTACATGCCAGCAGGCATGCGGGGAGGGCCGTACATGCGAGCGGGCATACGAGGTCGCAGCGGACGCGGCGGACGCGGGGCCGTACATGCCAGCAGGCATGCGGGGAGGGCCGTACATGCGAGCGGGCATACGAGGTCGCAGCGGTCGCGGCGGACGCGGGGCCGTACATGCCAGCAGGCATGCGGGGAGGGCCGTACATGCGAGCGGGCGTGCGGGGACCGTGCGGCCGCCGTGCCGTGGGGGCGCCCCCGGAACGGGCGGGCTGCCGCAGCGGACTCCGGGACACCGCCCCGGCCGCCTACGATGGCCCGCATGACCGATCAGCGCCGCCGTGTCGTCCTCGCCTCCGCCTCACCCGCCCGCCTGGGACTGCTGCGCGCTGCCGGGCTCGCCCCCGAGGTCGTCGTCAGCGGTGTGGACGAGGACGCGCTGACCGCCCCCGACCCCGGCACGCTGGCCCTCGTCCTCGCCGAGGCCAAGGCGGACGCGGTCGCCGCCCGCCCCGAGGCGGCCGGCGCGCTCGTCATCGGCTGCGACTCCGTACTCGAACTCGACGGCGAGGCCCTCGGCAAGCCGGCGGACGAGGAGGAGGCGACCGCCCGTTGGAAGTCCATGCGCGGCCGTGCGGGCGCGCTGCTGACGGGCCACTGCGTCGTCGACACCGCGACCGGCCGCCGGGCGTCCGCCACGGAGTCCACCACCGTGCGCTTCGGCGACCCCACGGACGCCGAGATCGCCGCGTACGTGGCGAGCGGCGAACCGCTGCACGTGGCGGGCGCGTTCACCCTGGACGGCAGGTCCGCCCCGTTCGTCGACTCGATCGAGGGCAGCCATGGCAATGTGATCGGGCTGTCCCTTCCGCTGCTGCGCCGGCTGCTGGCGGACCTGGGGATCGGCATCACCGACCTCTGGGCGTGATGCGGCCGGTACGCCGAAACCGGGCGGCCCGCGCCCTCCTCCGGACACCGCCGGGGACGCGTGCGGCGGCCTCGCGGCCCGCGCCGTGACCGCGGCCGTGACCGCGGCCGTGACCGCGGCCGTGACCGCGGCCGTGACCGCGGCCGTGACGGCGGACGTAACGGCGGACGTGATGTCGGCCGTGACGGCGGACGTGACCGCGCGCCGCCGGAGACGCGTACGGCGGTCTCGTCAGGCCCTGGCCGGCCCGTCGCCGACGACGGGCCCCTTGTCCGGGGATGTCGGAGGAGCCTCGCCGGCGGGCGGGGCGCCTTCCGCGCCTCCAGCCGGCTCCGTCCCGCCGTACTGCAACAGGGCGAACACGACCAGCCCCAGTACCGACATCAGGAACGCGAACGCCTGCCAGCCGACCGGCCCCACGACCAGCGCGCCCAGCACTCCATGCACCACCGCGCAGCCGACCAGGAGCACCCGTCCCCAGCGGCCCGGGCCGCGGTCGCGCGCCGCGGCGACGAGGAAGAGGGCGCCGCAGACGGCGAGGAAGAGCCCGGACACCCCGCCCAACGCCCAGGTGCCGGCGGCCATGAGATCGGGATCGAGGCCGTCGAGGGACATGTTCTGGTTGTTCACGAAGGTGGCCATGATGCCGTTGATCACCACGATGCCGACGGCTTCCAGGCAGAGCACGATCGCGGCGACCACGGCCACCGTTCTGCGCACCACGGCACCCACCCCCCTCGGGCTTCCCAGCTCTCAGTTACCAGCGGTACGAACGACACTGCGAACGACACTGCGAGCGACACGGCGAACGGCACTACGAGCGACACGGCGAACGCTACTAACGGGTAAACCCCCGGACAAGGGTCCGGGCACAGGCAAAGAACCATTCGGCCATTCGTAGGGACTCCACAAAGAAACGCGCGAAGCCGCTGGCCGCCGGGGCAGAGACCTTGACCACACGTGACGGCTACTCTGCACAGGAGAAAACCGACGTACCGTGGTGCGACAAGGGAATACACCGCACGGCCACGCCCCGGATCACCCTCCGTGTGGGGAAGCTCACGACCGGGAACGGGTCGAAAGGCCGTGTCGGCAGTCCCTAAACTCAGCGTGTTTCAGCGAAGTCTTCGGCGCGGTGACCCGCCGAGTGCTCCGGCCGGCGCGCCCGGACGGGGACCGGCCCGCGGCGTAGCCGCAAACCGGGACGTCTACACCCGGACAACAGCAAGGAGGGAGCCATCGTGCGCAAGGTGCTCATCGCCAACCGAGGCGAGATCGCTGTCCGCGTTGCCCGTGCATGCCGGGACGCCGGGATCGCGAGCGTAGCCGTCTACGCCGACCCGGACCGTGACGCTCTGCACGTCCGCGCGGCCGACGAAGCGTTCGCCCTGGGCGGTGACACCCCGGCCGCCAGCTACCTGGACATGGGCAAGGTCCTCCAGGCCGCAGCGGACTCGGGCGCGGACGCCATCCACCCCGGATACGGCTTCCTCTCCGAGAACGCCGATTTCGCCCAGGCGGTCATCGACGCCGGCCTGACCTGGATCGGCCCCCCGCCCGCCGCGATCCGCGACCTGGGCGACAAGGTGGCGGCCCGTCATATCGCCCAGCGCGCCGGCGCCCCGCTGGTGGCCGGCACCTCCGACCCGGTGTCCGGCGCGGACGAGGTCGTCGCCTTCGCCGAGGGGCACGGCCTCCCGATCGCGATCAAGGCCGCCTTCGGCGGCGGCGGGCGCGGTCTCAAGGTCGCCCGCACGCTGGAGGAGGTCCCCGAGCTGTACGACTCGGCGGTGCGCGAGGCCGTCGCGGCGTTCGGCCGCGGCGAGTGCTTCGTCGAGCGGTACCTGGACAGGCCGCGCCATGTCGAGACCCAGTGCCTGGCCGACCAGCACGGCAACGTGGTGGTCGTGTCGACCCGTGACTGCTCGCTCCAGCGCCGGCATCAGAAGCTGGTGGAGGAGGCCCCCGCGCCGTTCCTCTCCGAGGAGCAGAACGCCGAGTTGTACCGGGCGTCCAAGGCCATCCTCAAGGAGGCCGGCTACGTCGGCGCGGGCACCGTGGAGTTCCTCGTCGGCAACGACGGCACGATCTCCTTCCTCGAGGTCAACACCCGGCTCCAGGTCGAGCACCCGGTCACCGAGGAGGTCACCGGCATCGACCTGGTGCGGGAGATGTTCCGCATCGCGGACGGGGAGAAGCTGGGCTACGACGACCCGCCGCGGCGGGGCCACTCCTTCGAGTTCCGCATCAACGGCGAGGACCCGGGCCGCAACTTCCTTCCCGCGCCCGGCACGGTCACCTCATTCGTCCCGCCCTCCGGGCCGGGTGTCCGGCTGGACGCGGGCGTGGAGTCCGGCAGTGTGATCGGCCCCGCGTGGGACTCGCTGCTCGCCAAGCTGATCGTCACCGGCGCCACCCGTGAGCAGGCTCTGCAACGAGCCGCCCGCGCCCTGGCCGAGTTCCAGGTCGAGGGCATGGCGACCGCGATCCCGTTCCACCGCGCCGTCGTCACCGACCCGGCGTTCGCCCCGGCGGACGGCACCCCGTTCACGGTCCACACCCGCTGGATCGAGACCGAGTTCGCCAACGAGATCAGGCCCTTCGCCGCCCCGGCCGACACCGAGGCCGAGGACGAGCCGGGCCGCGAGACCGTCGTCGTCGAGGTCGGCGGCAAGCGCCTCGAGGTCTCACTGCCGTCCTCACTGGGCATGACGCTGGCCCGGACCGCCGCGGCCGGCGGTGCCCGCCCCAAGCGCCGTGCCGCCAGGAAGTCCGGCCCGGCCGCCTCCGGCGACACCCTCGCCTCGCCGATGCAGGGCACCATCGTCAAGATCGCCGTCGAGGAGGGCCAGCGGGTCGACGAAGGCGACCTCGTCGTCGTCCTGGAAGCGATGAAGATGGAGCAGCCGCTCAACGCGCACCGCTCCGGCACCGTGAAGGGCCTCAGCGCCGAGGTCGGCGCGTCGATCACGTCCGGCGCGGTGATCTGCGAGATCAAGGACTGACCTCGCCCCTCGGCCGCTCGCGGACGGGGCGGGCCCCGCGCCCCCGCACCGATGGCATGCTGGGTGCCATGACGACGAGTACGGCGGCCGGCGACGCGGCGGGCGCGGTACGGCCGATGCGGGCCGACGCACGCCGCAACTACGAGCGGTTGCTGGCCGAGGCGCGCAGGGCGTTCGCCGAGCACGGCACGGACGCGTCCCTGGAGGACGTCGCCAGGCGGGCGGGCGTGGGAATCGGCACGTTGTACCGCCATTTCCCGAACCGGCACGCGCTGATGAACGCGGTCTTCCAGGACGCGCTGGCGTCACTGCTCACCCGGTCCGCGGAACTGGCCTCGGCGGACCGGCCGTGCGGCGCACTCGTGGAATGGCTACGCGCCCTCATCACTCATGCGGGTGAATACCGCGGGGTGGCCCGGGCCCTCATGTCGGCCTCGCACGACAGCGGTTCCGCGCTCTCCCAGTGCAGCGTGCCGCTCCGCGAGGCGGGCTCCCGGCTGCTCTCCCGCGCCCAGGCGGCCGGCGCGGTCCGGGAGGACGTGTCCATCACCGACCTCCTCCAGCTCACCAACGCCATCGCGCTGGCCGCCGAGCAGGCCCCCGCCGACCCGGAACTCGCCGACCGTCTGCTGACGCTGACACTGCGCGGTCTAAAGGCGCGGGCCGCGTAGGCAGGGGGCAGGGGCCGAGGCAGAGGGCAGGGGGCAGAGGCTGGGGCAGAGGGAGGGGTCGCGGCCGCCGAAACCGAGTACCGCCCGCCGGAGCGCCGGCACCCGGCGCGGCACTCGCGGCGCCCGTCGCCTTCTGGTGGCAGGGGCTCGTGGCGGCGACCGCCGAACCCGCCCCAACGGCTCCGGACCGCGGGCTCCGCTCCCGCCTCGGGAAACCCCGGCACTTCCGATACACCCAGTGCACCCGGCACCCCCGACACCCCCGACACCCCCGACACCCCCGACACCCCCGACACCCCCGACAACATCAGAAGTCCCGGAACCCAAGGCCCCGCAGACACACAGCCCCGCAGGGACACAGACCCGCAGACGCAGACACACAGCCCCGCAGGCACACAGCCCCGCAGGCACACAGACCCGCAGACGCAGACGCACCGACCCGCAGGCACGCGGACCGGGGGCCCCACGGACCGGGACAACCGCGGAAGGCGCGAAAGCCGCGGGCCGCCCAGACAGCGCAGACAGCGCAGACGGCCCAGACGGCCCAGACGGCGCAGACGGCCGAGTCGGCAGAGGCAACAGGAGCGGCACCAGCAACAGGGGCGGCAGAGGCCGCGGGGACGGCCCGGCGCGCGGCCGCAGGCCGGTCCCCGCTCGGAGGCACCTGCGGGCCGTGCCCGCGCGCGGCTCGCCGTCGCGGTCCGGCCGCCGCCCCGCAGGGACCGACCTGCCCGCCTGCCCGCCTGCCCGCGCGCCCGGCGGCCGTGCACCGGGCCCGGGCGGGGCGTGGCCCGCGACCGCCGGGCGCGGAGCCGCGACCGGCCCTGGGCATCCGGTCCGCCCGGCCGCGGCCCTCAGCGGCGGCGCAGGTCCGCCACGCGCCGGTCCGGGGGTTCGGCGGTGAGGGCCGCGGCCTGACGGAGTGGGGTCGTCGGGTGGGCGGTGCGGCGCTGGCCGGGGAGGGGGACCTCACGGCGCGGATGGGCCGCGTCGACCGCCGCGCCCGCCACGGCGACCTCGACCCCCTGGTCCGCGAGCGCCTGCAACTCCGTTGCCGCCCGTTCGTCGTGCGGGGGCGGCTCGTCCGTGACCAGGCGGGTGATCACGTCGGTCGGCACGGTCTGGAACATCGTGTCGGTGCCAAGCTTGGTGTGGTCGGCCAGCACCACGACCTCCGAGGCCGCCTGCACCAATGCCCGGTCCACACTCGCCGACAGCATGTTGGAGGTGGACAGCCCGCGTTCGGCCGTGAGGCCGCTGCCGGACAGGAAGGCGCGGGAGACCCGCAGCCCCTGGAGGGACTGCTCCGCCCCGCTGCCGACCAGCGCGTAGTTCGACCCGCGCAGTGTGCCGCCGGTCATCACGACCTCGACCCGGTTGGCGTGCGCCAGGGCCTGCGCGACGAGCAGCGAGTTGGTGACCACGGTGAGCCCGGGGACCCGGGCGAGCCGGCGGGCCAGCTCCTGTGTGGTCGTGCCGGCGCCGACCACGATGGCCTCGCCTTCTTCGACCAGGCCCGCGGCGAGATCGGCGATGGCCGTCTTCTCCGCGGTCGCGAGATGGGATTTCTGCGGGAAGCCGGATTCTCGCGTGAATCCGCCCGGCAACACCGCACCGCCGTGCCGGCGGTCGAGCAGTCCTTCTGCCTCCAGGGCCCGCACGTCCCGCCGTACGGTCACTTCGGAGGTCTGGACGACACGGGCGAGCTCACGGAGCGATACGGCTCCGTTGGCGCGCACCATTTCGAGGATCAATTGACGACGTTCTGCAGCGAACACGGAACTGACAGTAACCCCAGCCGTTGATGCTTTTCAGCACTTTGCGCCGAATACGAGAAGTTGCCAACAGCGGGGTACCGGTAGTGGTATAGGCGCCATGCCCTATCGTCCCGGCTTGCCGGGGTTGGTCCCGCGGATCCCGCGCTATGCCTCGCCCGTCGCCTTCCGGGTGTGCAACTGGCGGGCGACTTCCGCGATCGAGCCCGACAACGACGGGTACACGGTGAAGGCGTTTGCGATCTGTTCCACCGTCAGGTTGTTGTCGACCGCGATCGAGATGGGATGGATCAGTTCCGAGGCCCGCGGGGCCACGACCACTCCGCCGACCACGATGCCGGTGCCGGGCCGGCAGAAGATCTTCACGAAGCCGTCCCTGATGCCCTGCATCTTGGCGCGCGGGTTGCGCAGCAGCGGCAGCTTGACGACCCGGGCGTCGATGACTCCGCCGTCCACGTCCGCCTGCGTGTAACCGACCGTCGCGATCTCCGGGTCGGTGAAGACGTTCGAGGACACGGTCTTGAGGTTGAGCGGGGTCACCGCGTCGCCGAGGAAGTGGTACACGGCGATACGCCCCTGCATCGCCGCCACCGACGCCAGCGCGAAGACACCGGTGACGTCGCCGGCCGCGTACACCCCCGGCGCGGTCGTCCGCGAGACCTTGTCGGTCCAGACGTGCCCGGACTCGGTGAGCCTGACCCCGGCCTCCTCCAGGCCCATGCCGGCGGAGTTGGGGATGGCGCCGACGGCCATCAGGCAGTGCGTGCCGGTGATCACCCGGCCGTCGGCCAGCGTCACCTCGACCCGGTCGCCGACCCGCTTGGCGGACTGGGCGCGGGAGCGGGCCATGACGTTCATGCCGCGGCGCCGGAAGACGTCCTCGAGGACCGCGGCGGCGTCCGGGTCCTCGCCCGGCAGCACCCGGTCGCGGGACGAGACCAGCGTGACGCGGGAACCGAGCGCCTGGTAGGCACCGGCGAACTCGGCACCCGTCACGCCCGAGCCGACCACGATCAGCTCTTCGGGCAGCTCGTCCAGGTCGTACACCTGGGTCCAGTTGAGGATCCGCTCGCCGTCGGGCTGCGCGTCGGGGATCTCGCGCGGATGCCCGCCGGTGGCGATCAGCACGGCGTCGGCGGTGAGCGTCTCCTCGCCGCCGTCGGCGGCGGTGACGACCACCCTGCGGGAGCCGTCGCGCGCCTGCCCGCCCTCCAGCCGGCCGCGGCCGCGCATGACCCGCGCGCCCGCGCGGGTCACGGCGGCGGTGATGTCGTGGGACTGGGCGAGCGCGAGCCGCTTCACCCGGCGGTTGACCTTGCCGAGGTCGACGCCCACGATCCGGGCGGGCTGGTCGATGTGCGGGGTGTCGTCCGCGACGATGATGCCGAGTTCCTCGTGCGAGGAGTCGAAGTTGGTCATCACCTCGGCGGTGGCGATCAGGGTCTTGGAGGGTACGCAGTCGGTGAGGACGGACGCTCCGCCGAGGCCGTCGCAGTCGACGACGGTCACCTCCGCGCCGAGCTGGGCGGCCACCAGAGCCGCCTCGTATCCGCCGGGTCCGCCACCGATGATCACGATCCGGGTCACTGGGGTTACGCCTCGCGCTCTCGCTCTGCCGGGTGTCCGTCCCACCCATTCTCCCGCACGCCGGAGCCCGCCTCGCCCCGGGGGCTCTCCGGGGCGAGGAGCGCGGCGGGCGACCCGGCGACGGGTCCCGCCCGGCCGCGCCGGGTCCGCGCACACCCGCCCGGACGCACCTCTCCGAGTCGAGGTACTCCTCGCTGCCCGGCCGGTCCGCGCACACCCGCCCGGACGCACCCGACCGCCCGCACCCGCCGAAGCGCCCTCCCCGCAACCCCTCCCCGCAACCCCGCCCCGACCAAGACCCCCACGGACCCGACGGCGACGACCCCCGGCCGGTCCCCGACCACCTCCGGCCGTTCCCGGCCGCCTTCGCCCGTTCCCGGCCGTCCCCGACCACCTCAGGCCGTCCCCGCCCTCCCGCACCCGCGCGCACCCCCGCCCGGACACGCCCCGGGCCGACGTATCCCGGCCGCCCGCCCCGGGGCATCGGGGCGGGCGGCCACGGCTTCCCCTCCCGTACCCTCGATCCCATGTCGCTCTACGCCGCGTACGCCGGCAACCTCGACGCGCGGCTGATGACCCGCCGCGCACCGCACTCCCCGCTGCGCGGCACGGGCTGGCTCAACGGCTGGCGGCTGACCTTCGGCGGCGAGCAGATGGGCTGGGAAGGGGCGCTGGCCACGATCGTGGAGGCCCCCCGCTCGCAGGTGTTCGTCGCGCTGTACGACATCGCCCCGCTCGACGAGGACTCGATGGACCGCTGGGAGGGCGTCGGGCTCGACATCTACCGGCGCATGCGCCTGCGGGTGCACACGCTGGACGGCGAGGAGCCGGCCTGGGTGTACGTACTGAACGGGTACGAGGGCGGCCTGCCCTCCGCCCGCTACCTCGGCGAGATCGCCGACGCGGCCGAGTCGGCGGGCGCCCCGCACGACTATGTGATGGAGCTGCGCAAGCGTCCTTGCTGACCCCGGGAGCCCCCGCGACCGGGCGTCCGGACCGGGCGCGGAGCCGGTCCGCCGCGACCGGCGGACGGCGCGGCGCGGGCCCCCGCACACTCCTTGTGCGTTTCCACGAGGAAAGGGTTGCGGAGTCGTGAACATCCTCATCTACGCGCGTAGGGTTTCTCAGGCTAGGCTTTTCCCGTGAACGTTTCCCTTACCCCGGACCCCCATGCCGCCGCCGACGCCGCGGCCGCGCGCCTGCGAGAGCTGACCGGCGCCGACACCCATGACGTCGCCCTGGTGATGGGCTCGGGCTGGGCGCCGGCGGTCGACGCCCTCGGCGCCCCCGAGGCCGAGTTCCCGGTCACCGAGCTGCCCGGCTTCCCGCCCCCGGCGGTCGAGGGCCACGGCGGCAAGGTCCGCTCGTACCGGATCGGCGACAAGCGCGCACTCGTCTTCCTCGGCCGCACGCACTACTACGAGGGCCGGGGCGTCGCCGCCGTGGCGCACGGTGTGCGCACCGCGGTGGCCTCCGGCTGCAAGACCGTCGTCCTGACCAACGGCTGCGGCGGTCTGCGCGAGGGCATGCGGCCCGGGCAGCCGGTCCTGATCAGCGACCACATCAACCTCACCGCCGCGTCCCCGATCGCCGGCGCCAACTTCGTGGACCTGACCGACCTGTACTCGCCGAGGCTGCGGGCGCTGTGCAAGGAGGTGGACCCGACGCTCGAGGAGGGCGTCTACGTCCAGTTCCCAGGCCCGCACTACGAGACCCCCGCCGAGATCAACATGGTCCGGGTGATGGGCGGCGACCTGGTGGGCATGTCCACCGTGCTCGAGGCGATCGCGGCCCGTGAGGCCGGTGCCGAGGTGCTCGGGATCTCCCTGGTCACCAACCTCGCGGCCGGGCTCTCGGGCGAGCCGCTCAACCACGAGGAGGTGCTCCAGGCCGGACGCGACTCCGCGGCCCGGATGGGCGAGCTGCTGACCCGGGTACTGGCCAGGATCTGACGGGTCCCCGCCTCGGAGCCGGAGCGGCGCCGGGCGCGGACCCGCACCCCCGGCGCCCCGGCGGCGGGCCGGGACGCAGAGGAATCCGCCGCCGCCCGGGACGGGCGGGCAGGCGCAGGCACCGGCGCCGGAGGGGACACAGCCGGCGCCGCCCACGCTCACGACGACTTCAGAGAGGCACATCACCGTGGCGCAGGACCTGATCGCGCAGGCCCGGACCTGGCTGGCCGAGGACCCCGACGCGGAGACCCGGGACGAGCTGGCCCGGATCATCGACGCAGGGGACACGGCGGAGCTGGGCGCCCGGTTCGCCGGGACGCTGCAGTTCGGCACGGCCGGTCTGCGCGGCGAGCTCGGGGCCGGGCCGATGCGGATGAACCGCGTCGTCGTGATCCGCGCGGCAGCCGGGCTGGCCGCGTACCTCAAGGCCCGGGGCCACGCCGGCGGTCTGGTCGTGATCGGCTACGACGCCCGCCACAAGTCGGCGGACTTCGCCCGTGACACCGCCGCCGTGATGACCGGCGCCGGGCTGCGCGCAGCGCTGCTGCCGCGCCCGCTGCCCACACCCGTGCTCGCGTTCGCGATCCGGCACCTGGGCGCCGTCGCCGGTGTCGAGGTCACCGCGAGCCACAACCCGCCGCGCGACAACGGCTACAAGGTCTACCTCGGCGACGGCGCGCAGATCGTGCCCCCGGCCGACGCCTCGATCGCCGCGGCGATCGAGGCGGTCGGCAGCATCCACGACCTGCCGCGTCCCGAGAACGGCTGGGAGACGCTCGGGGACGAGGTCCTGCGGTCCTATCTGGAGCGCACCGACGCGGTCCTCAGCCCGCACTCGCCGCGGACGGCCCGCGTCGTCCACACGGCCCTGCACGGCGTCGGCACCGACGTGGTGCTGGCGGCCTGGGAGCGGGCCGGCTTCCCCGCCCCCGTACTCGTCGGCGAGCAGGCCGAGCCCGACCCGGACTTCCCCACCGTCGCCTTCCCCAACCCGGAGGAGCCGGGCGCGATGGACCTCGCCTTCGCGAAGGCGCGCGAGGCCGGTCCGGACATCGTCCTCGCCAACGACCCCGACGCCGACCGCTGCGCGGTGGCGGTCCCCGACGGGACCGCGGACGGCGGCTGGCGCATGCTCCGCGGCGACGAGGTCGGCGTGCTGCTCGGTGCGCACCTCGTCCGCAAGGGCGGGTCGGCGCACGCTTCGGACGGGGCTTCCGACGGGGCTTCCGACAGCGCGTCGGACGGCACGTCGGACGGCGTCCCGGCGGTGGGGGCGAGCGGCACGTTCGCCACGTCGATCGTGTCCTCGTCGCTGCTCGGCCGGATCGCCCGGGCGGCGGGACTCGGCTACGAGGAGACGCTGACCGGCTTCAAGTGGATCTCCCGGGCGGAGGGCCTGCGGTACGGCTACGAGGAGGCCCTCGGCTACTGCGTCGACCCGGACGGCGTACGCGACAAGGACGGCATCACCGCCGCACTGCTGGTCGCCGAACTGGCCTCGGAACTCAAGGCCGAGGGCCGCACCCTCACGGACCTGCTGGACGACCTCGCCGTCGCCCACGGCCTGCACGCCACGGACCAGCTGTCGGTACGGGTGGAGGATCCGGGCGTCATCGCGGAGGCCATGCGACGGTTGCGGGACAAGCCGCCCGCGGCCCTGGCCGGTCTGCGCGTGGCGTCGGCGGAGGACCTCTCGGAGGGCTCCGGGGCACTGCCGCCCACGGACGGCCTGAGGTACTACCTGGAGGGCGAGTACGACGCCCGGGTCATCGTCCGCCCCAGCGGCACCGAGCCCAAGCTCAAGTGCTACCTGGAGGTCGTGGTGCCGGTCGCCGGGCCGAGCGGGCTGCCGGCCGCGCGGGCCCGTGCCGCCGAGGTCCTCGCGGCCGTCAAGCGGGACCTGGCGCGGGCCGCCGGGATCTGACGGCCCTTCGGGTCCGGAAGCGGGGCACCGTACGCGGGTTCCGACCGGGCGCGGACCGGGCGCGCGTGTCGTACCGACGCGGACACGCACACGGGCACGGGCACGGGCGCGGGCTCGGGCTCGGGCGCGCACACGAACCCGGACCCGGACCGATGCGGCGCGGGCCTGCGACCGGCGCGGGCGGGAGCCGGGCAGGTGCGGAACAGGTGCGGAACCCGGGCAGGTGCGGAACCCGGGCACGAAGAGGGCCGGGCGCGGGGCGGGGGCGGGGCACCGCACGCGGCGGCGGAGCATACGCGGCGGGCCGAGCCGGGTCAGATCAGGTCGGGTCGGGTCGGGTCGGGTCGGGTCGGGCAGGAGCCGTACCCGGGCGGGGTGTTCCTGCGGGTGATTTCCCTACGGCAACCGACCTACCGGCCCCTGCCCCTCCGTACCCGGCGGGCGAGGGTGGCGGTAAGGGCGTGTTGGGAAGGTGGCTCCGTCCGCCCGCAGGGCGGGGCCTGCGGCGTCCGGTGCGTGCGATCGCGAGACGGAGGGTCCGGAGGATCATCCTCGCACCGGACGTACTCGGACGACTCCGGCAGAGCGGCGCGTGGGCACCTCCCGTGCCCGGGTGACGGGGGAGTACGTGCCGGGCGCCGCGGGCCAGGAGGGACCTTCGCCACACGCCCCAGCGCCCGCCGAACACCGGAGCAGTCCCCGTGCCCCCGACCGCGACCCACCACGCCACCGTCCCCGCCTCCCGCCGCGGCCCCGGCTCGGGAGGCGGCGCCGCTCCCGGTCGGCAGAGCAGGCTGCTCCGCGCCCTGGACCGGGCTGCCCCGGCACTGCTCGGCTATCTCGCGGTGCGGCTGACGGGGCTTCTGGTGCTCGCGCGGTGGGCGCACCTCAAGGGCGAGAGCCTCTGGCCGGCGCTGGCCGCCTCCTGGGACAGCCAGTGGTACCTGGGCATCGCGGACCGCGGTTACCATCACGAGCTGGGCACCGCGCCGAACACCAGCAACCTGGCGTTCTTCCCGCTCTACCCGCTGCTGGTGAGGGCCGTCTCCGCGGTGACGCCGGGCAGCCCCGCCTCGGCGGCCCTGGCCATCGCCGTGGTGGCGTCACTCGCCGCGGCGTGGGGCGTCTTCGCCGTCGGCGACCGGCTGCACGGACGGCGGACCGGAACCGTGCTGGCGGTGCTCTGGGGCGCGATGCCGGTGGCCGTCGTCCAGTGGATGGGCTACACCGAGTCGCTGTTCACGGCGCTGGCGGCCTGGTCGCTGTACGCGGCACTCACCGGCCGCTGGCTCTGGGCGGGCTGGCTCGCGGCCCTCGCCGGGCTCACCCGGCCGACGGGCGTCGCGATCGCAGCGGCGGTGGCGGTGGCCGGGCTGACCGCGTTCGTCCGCACCCGCGGCCGGCGTGCGCTCGCGGGGGCGCTGCTGGCCCCGCTGGGATGGTGCGGCTATGTGGCCTGGGTGGGGCTCCGCCTCGGGCGCTGGGACGGCTACTTCGCCGTGCAGCAGCGGTGGACCAACGTGTGGGACGGCGGAAGGGCGACGCTGGAGGAACTGACCCGGCACCTGGCGTACGACGCGGACCCGCATCTGCTGATGGTGCTCGTCTCCGTGGTCCTGGTGCTGGCCACCGGGCTGTTCCTGCTGTGCCTGGCCGACCGGCAGCCGCTGGTGCTGGTGGTGTTCACCGGTGTGCTGCTGCTCGTCGTCCTCGGCAGCGGTGGCGTCTACTTCCCCCGGGCCCGGTTCCTGCTTCCCGCCTTCCCGCTGCTGCTGCCGGTCGCGCTGGCGGTGGCGCGGGCCCGCAGGGCGGCGGCGCTGCTGGTCCTGGGCGGGGCGGTGCTGTCCTCGGCCTGGCTGGGCGGGCATCTGCTACTGGTGTGGCAGGGGCCGCCCTGACGGGTGCACGACCCCGCCCGCAGCCGTACCGGCGAGGTACCGGCGAGGTACCGGCGAGGTACCGGCGAGGTACCGGCGAGGTACCGGCGAGGTACCGGCGAGCGGAGTGTCAGCCGACGGCGAGCAGGACCAGCAGGGCGACCGATCCCACCACGACCGGGCCGGCGATCTCGTACGCCCAGCGCACCCGCCGTTCTCCTCCGGCGGTCGGCCGGTGCCCGGCCTGCTCCGAGAGCTCCCTGAGTTCGGCGATCGTCCGGTCACCGGGCGCCACGTGCGGCGCGCCGCCGCCGGCCAGGGCGCCTCCCGGCCGGGTGCGGTCGGAATCGCGCCCGGCCGCGGCCCTCGACTGCCTGCGGGCGGCCGTCTTGCGCTGCCGCAGCGACACCGGCACGGCCCACAGCTGGTACGTGGCACCGTCCTCGGTGAGGACCTCGCTGGAGTACCCGGCGCGCACGTCCGCGACCGTCTGCCAGGGCAGGACGATGGTGCGGAAGGGGTTCCTGACGCGGAGCCGGTCGTCGTTGGCGAAGACCGCGGGCCGCAGCGTGAAGGCGACGATCAGCGGCACCAGCACCAGGAGCCCCGCGAACGCGACCCACGGGGTCAGCCCCTCGCCGCGGACGAGTGCGTCACCGCCGATCCAGCCGGTGAGTGCGAGCAGCAGCACACCGGCGGCGATACCGGAAAGCGAACGGTAGGCGCGGTCGGCGTGGACCGGCTCGGCGGTCGGCTGCTGGGGGTTGTCCATGCCCACGATTCTGCCGCATGGGCCCCTGGCGGGCCGGTACGGGTCGGGGCGCGGGCCGGTGCGGGTCGGGGCGCGGGCCGGTGCGGGCCAGGGCCCGGGCCAGGGCGGGCCGGTGCGGCCGGTGACGAGTCCCCGGTGCCCCCTGTACATGTTGCTACGCGCGTAGATATGCTGGTCTGGTGACCATGCCCACCATTGCACCCGCATTCGCTGACGTGACCTCGTCCGACAGCGCACTGCGCCGCTTCCTGCACGGGCTGCCCGGGGTCGATCCTGTCGGCCTGGAAGCGCGCGCCGCGTCTCTCGGCACCCGCTCGATCAAGACGACGGCCAAGGCCTACGCCATCGACCTGGCCATCTCGATGATCGACCTGACGACGCTCGAAGGCGCGGACACCCCGGGCAAGGTCCGGGCGCTCGCCGCCAAGGCCGTCCATCCCGATCCGACCGACCGCACCACGCCGACGACCGCCGCCGTCTGCGTCTACCCCGACATGGCGGCCACCGCCAAGGCCGCGCTGGCCGGGACGGACGTGAAGGTCGCCTCCGTCGCCACCGCCTTCCCCGCCGGCCGCGCCGCGCTGGACGTCAAGCTCGCGGACACCCGCGACGCCGTCGAGGCCGGGGCCGACGAGATCGACATGGTGATCGACCGCGGTGCCTTCCTCGCGGGCGGCTATCTGAAGGTCTTCGAGGAGATCCGCGCCGTGAAGGAGGCCTCGGGCCCGGCCCGGCTGAAGGTCATCTTCGAGACCGGCGAGCTCTCCACGTACGACAACATCCGCCGCGCCTCCTGGCTCGGCATGATGGCCGGAGCGGACTTCATCAAGACGTCGACCGGCAAGGTCGCCGTCAACGCGACCCCGGCCAACACCCTGCTCATGCTGGAGGCCGTCCGCGACTTCCGGGCGCAGACCGGCGTGCAGGTCGGGGTGAAGCCGGCCGGCGGCATCCGCACCAGCAAGGACGCCGTCAAGTTCCTGGTGCTCGTCAACGAGACCGCGGGCCGGGACTGGCTGGACAACCACTGGTTCCGGTTCGGTGCGTCCAGCCTGCTCAACGACCTGCTGATGCAGCGCCAGAAGCTGGCGACCGGCCGCTACTCCGGCCCCGACTACGTGACGGTGGACTGAGACCCATGACCATGGACAAGCTTTCGGCGTTCGAGTACGCACCCGCGCCCGAGTCGCGGTCGGTCGTCGACATCGCCCCGTCGTACGGGCTCTTCATCGACGGCGAGTTCACCGACGCCGCCGACGGCAGGGTCTTCAAGACCGTCTCGCCCTCCACCGAGGAGGTCCTGTCCGAGGTCGCCCGGGCGGGCGCCGAGGACGTCGACCGCGCGGTGGGGGCGGCGCGCAGGGCGTTCGCGAAGTGGTCCGCGCTGCCGGGCTCCGAGCGCGCCAAGTACCTCTTCCGCATCGCCCGGATCATCCAGGAGCGCTCGCGCGAGTTCGCCGTCCTGGAGACGCTGGACAACGGCAAGCCGATCAGGGAGACCCGCGACGCCGACCTCCCGCTGGTCGCGGCGCACTTCTTCTACTACGCGGGCTGGGCGGACAAGCTCGGCCACGCGGGGTACGGGCCCGAGCCGCGGCCGCTCGGCGTCGCGGGCCAGGTCATCCCCTGGAACTTCCCGCTGCTGATGCTGGCGTGGAAGATCGCCCCGGCGCTCGCCACCGGCAACACGGTGGTCCTCAAGCCCGCCGAGACCACCCCGCTGTCCGCGCTCTTCTTCGCCGACGTCTGCCGCCGGGCCGGACTGCCCAAGGGCGTCGTCAACATCGTCCCCGGCTACGGCGACGCGGGCGCGGCTCTCGTCGCCCACCCGGACGTGAACAAGGTGGCCTTCACCGGTTCCACCGCGGTGGGCAAGGCCATCGCCCGCGAGGTCGCCGGCACGGACAAGAAGCTCACGCTGGAACTGGGCGGCAAGGGCGCCAACATCGTCTTCGACGACGCCCCCCTCGACCAGGCCGTCGAGGGCATCGTCGGCGGCATCTTCTTCAACCAGGGCCAGGTCTGCTGCGCGGGCTCCCGCCTCCTCGTCCAGGAGTCGGTACACGACGAGCTGCTGGACTCCCTCAAGCGGCGGCTGTCGACCCTGCGCCTCGGGGACCCGCTGGACAAGAACACCGACATCGGCGCCATCAACTCGGCCGAGCAGCTGGCCCGGATCACGGCCCTCGCCGAGACCGGTGAGGCGGAGGGCGCCGAGCGCTGGACGGCCCCGTGCGAACTGCCGTCGGCCGGCTACTGGTTCGCCCCGACGCTGTTCACCAACGTCACCCAGGCCCACACCGTCGCCCGGGACGAGATCTTCGGCCCGGTGCTTTCGGTGCTGACGTTCCGGACCCCGGACGAGGCCGTCGCCAAGGCCAACAACAGCCAGTACGGCCTTTCCGCGGGCATCTGGACGGAGAAGGGCTCGCGCATCCTCGCGGTGGCGAACAGGCTCCGCGCCGGAGTCGTGTGGGCCAACACCTTCAACAAGTTCGACCCGACCTCGCCGTTCGGCGGATACAAGGAGTCGGGCTTCGGCCGCGAGGGCGGCCGCCACGGTCTGGAGGCCTACCTCGATGTCTGAGCCGACGCGTCTGTCCGTCTTCAAGACCTACAAGCTGTACGTCGGGGGCAGGTTCCCCCGCAGCGAGAGCGGCCGGGTGTACGAGGTGACCAGGGCGACATCAGCCGCCGGCGCGGCGGGCAAGGGCAAGAGCGGGGTCGCCGGCGAGGGCTCCGGCGAGGGCGAGTGGCTGGCCAACGCGCCCCTCTCCTCCCGCAAGGACGCCCGGGACGCGGTCGTCGCCGCGCGCAAGGCGTTCGGCGGCTGGTCGGGTGCCACGGCCTACAACCGGGGCCAGGTCCTCTACCGCGTCGCCGAGATGCTGGAGGGCCGCAGGGAGCAGTTCGTCCGCGAGGTGGCCGCCGCCGAGGGACTGTCGAAGTCCAAGGCGGGCGCGGTCGTGGACGCCGCGATCGACCGCTGGGTGTGGTACGCGGGCTGGACGGACAAGATCGGCCAGGTCGCCGGCGGGGCGAACCCGGTAGCGGGCCCGTACTTCAACCTGTCGACGCCCGAGCCGACCGGTGTCGTCGCCGTGCTCGCACCGCAGGAGTCGTCCCTCCTCGGGCTGGTCTCGGTGATCGCCCCCGCGATCGCGACGGGAAACACGGTCGTGGCCGTCGCCTCGGAGCGGGCGCCGCTGCCCGCGCTGTCGCTGGGCGAGGTGCTGGCCACGTCCGACCTTCCCGGCGGGGTGGTCAACATCCTGTCCGGCCGCACGGCGGAGATCGCCGCCCCGCTGGCCGCGCACCAGGACGTCAACGCGATCGACCTCTCCGGGGCCGGGGCGCAGCTCGCCGGGGAGTTGGAGGTCGCCGCGGCGGACAACCTCAAGCGGGTGCTGCGGCCCCGCGCGGAGGACTGGACGGCCGATCCCGGCACGGACCGGATGACGGCCTTCCTGGAGACCAAGACGGTCTGGCACCCGACGGGTTCACTGGGGGCTTCCGGCTCCGCCTACTGACGCGTCCCCGTCGGCGGGACGCGCGGCGCACCTGCCGCGCGTCCCGCCGCACGGCGGCGGGCCCGCGGGGGCGAGCCCCCGCGGGCCCGCCGTGCCGCTCCCCGTCGGCCATGGTGCGGACCCGGCGGCGCAGCGACCGCTCGTCCTCACCGCCGAAGCCACGGCGCATCCTCACCACCGACCCGGAACCCGCCGAGAGACCGGCCCCGGATCGACCCGGAACCAGCCCGGGATCGGCCCCGGATCGGAACCAGCCGGGGACCAGCCCGGGATCGGCCCCGGATCGGAACCAGCCGGGGACCAGCCCGGGATCGGCCCCGGATCGACCCGGAACCAGCCGGGGACCAGCCCCGGACCAGCCCCGGATCAGCCCGGGATCAGCCCGCCGAGCAGCGGACCGGCGACCGGGATCTCCCGTGGGCTGCCCAGCGAGCCGGTGACATACCGGGTGTCCAGCGCCTGGAAGTCGGCGACCTGCGTGCCGACCCCGTTGTCGAGCGGGTCCACACCGGTGTGCGCGAGCGGGTTCAGCGGGATGCTCTCGACGGGTGCGCCGACGTACCCGACGGTGTCCGCGAGGGCGTTCACCGCCGCCGGGCCGTGGCCGTCCGCGGGCGCCGCCTGGGCCGGTGCGGCCCCGGCGCCGAGCGCCGCGCCCAGCGCGGTCACGGTCAGCCCGGCCGCCCTGAGCAACTTCGTGCCTGCCATGGGAATCCTGCCTCCAGAAGTAACCGTTCGACGACGCAGCGTAGTTGCGATGTGACGCTCGATACCAACCGGACCTCCGGGGGATCCCACGCACGGGTCAATGCCTCACACTGGTGTCCCGTGAGTTCCCAACCCCCGCCGACGCGCGTCGTCCTGCTGTCCGGGCCCTCCGGTTCCGGAAAATCGTCCCTCGCCGCGCGTTCCGGCCTCCCGGTGCTGCGCCTCGACGACTTCTACAAGGAGGGCGACGACCCGAGCCTCCCGCTGATGGCCGGCACCGCGGCCGTCGACTGGGACTCCCCCGCCTCCTGGGACGCCGACGCCGCGGTCCGCGCGGTCGCCGAGCTGTGCCGCACGGGGCGGACGACGGTCCCCGTGTACGACATCGCCACCAGCTCCCGGACCGGCCGCGAGACCGTCGACATCTCCCGCACCCCGCTCTTCGTCGCGGAGGGCATCTTCGCCGCGGACATCGTGGACCGCTGCCGGGAGCTGGGCCTCCTCGCGGACGCCCTGTGCCTGCGCGGACGGCCCTCGACGACCTTCCGCCGCCGCCTGGTGCGGGATCTGCGCGAAGGCCGCAAGTCCGTGCCCTTCCTGCTCCGGCGGGGCTGGCGGCTGATGCGCGCGGAGCGCGGCATCGTCGCGCGCCAGGCGGCGCTCGGCGCCCACCCCTGTGCCGCGGACGAGGCACTCGTCCGCCTCGCCACCGCCACGCTCGGCAACTGCCGCGTGCCCGCCGGGGAGACGGTGTAGACGTCTTCGACAAGACCGAGGCCCGCGTCGCGCGCTGGCCGCGGTGCCCCTGTGGCACGGGCGCCCGGACGACACGGAGAACGGGAGAGCCGGGGAACGGGAGAGCCGGGGAGCGGGGGCGTCCCGGCGGGATCCGCCGTCCGCCGGGGCGGCGGGGGCCGGGGCCCGGGGCTGCGCCTACCCGGGGCCGCTCGCCGAGTGCGACGCGGGGCGACGCGGCGGCGGGCGGCCGGGGCCCGGGGCGGCACCCCTGCCGTGACCGGAGGGTCCGGCGGCTCGCGGAACCCGCAGCGGGCGACCTGCCCGCGGGGTACGCGGTCGGCCCGGCACGGCACAGGGACCGACGGCGCAGGGACCGGAGGGACGCCGGCCCACCGCACGGCGGGGCCGGTGGCGCGTCCCGCCCCAGGGGCCGCCGCGCAATCGGTTCGGCGACGCGGGCACGTGGCCGCCGCGGGCCTTCCAGGATCGTCGGTGGACGGAGCACCGCCCACGAACCGCCCGGGAGGGGCATACGATGAGAAGCGGGGCGCAGAGTCTGGAGAGTGGCATGCGCACTGCGGTCATCGCGGGCTCCCTGGACGCGCCGACTCTCGAGCTGGCCCGTCGGCTGCACGGCCGGGGCTGGTCGCTGGTGCTGGACACCGCCGACGCCGGTGCCGTGGACGGCGTCGGAGCCTCGGCGAGGACTCCCGTGACCGCGCTGGCCGGAGACGTCCGCGACGAGAGCCACCAGACGGCGCTCGTCGAGGCCGCCCGCGGCCTCGGAGGGCTCGACCTCCTGGTGAGCAACGCCGGAGTTCGGCCGCCGCTCGCGCTGTGCGACCAGCCACCCGACGCGTTCCGCCGCCTGCTGGACGTGACCGTACTGGCACCCCTCGGTCTGCTCCGCACGGCTCTGCCGCTCCTGCGGGAGTCGCGAGGCGTCGTTGCGGCCGTCAGCCCCCACACCGGCGCGGAGCCCGGCGGCCCCCACGGCGGGTACGACGCGGTCAAGGCGGCGCTGGACCGGCTGGCGGCCGAGATCGCGATCGAGGAACCGCTCGTGCGCGTCTGGACCGTCGACTCCGACGACCACACGCAGGTCCCCGCCCTGCTGGAGCTGCTGGAGCACGGCGCCCCGTCCGGCCACTACGACACGGCCGAGATCCTCCGGGGCGCCGGGGCGGGAACCTCCTTGCCCACCGGCCCCACCGGCCCCACCGACGGCACTAACAGCACCGACCCCGCCGGCCCCACCGACGGCACCAACGGCACCAACGGCACCGGCCCCACCGACGGCACCTCCGCCTCCGCTCCCGATACGCAGCGCGGCGGGCGGAGGCCACCGGCCCGCGGGAGCACCGGCCTCTCCCGCGGGAACTTCTCCCTACCCGCGAACCTGAAGGCGAACGTGCCGCCGGAGGAGCACGGTGTCGACCGTGGCGACGTGAGGCTGCTGGTGGGGAGGAAGGCGTCGGGCGAGGTGACCCACCATCACTTCTCCGAACTGCCCCGCCTGCTGCGCCCGCTGGACGTCCTGGTGGTGAACACCTCCGCGACCGCACCCCCCAAGGTCGACGGCCGGGCCGGATCGGAACCGGTGACCCTGCGGTTCTCCACCCGGTTGGACGACGGCCGCTGGGTGGTGGAGCTGTCCTCCGCGGAGGGCGGTACGCCCGCCGGCACCTGTGTGCCCGGGACCGTGGTCGCCGTTGACGACCACGCCCGGGTCCGGGTGGTGCTCGACCACAGGCTGGAGCCGGGATCGAACCGGTTGTGGCTGGCACGTTTCCTGGCGTCGGGGCCCGCGACGGAGCGTCTCCGGCTCCGGGGACGCCCGTTCCACGAGGGTGCCGGGGACTGCCATCCGCCGTCCGCGCAGCAGACGGTCTTCGCCGAGGCGGCGGAAGTGGCGTCGGGAGCGCCCACCCACCAGTCCGCGGAGCTGCCCAGCGCGGCCCGTCCCTTCACCGACCAGCTGGTGACCGCCCTGGTGACGCGGGGCGTGGTGATCGCACCGATCGAACTCCACACCCGGCCGACCCCCGGTGCCCCGAGCCGGCCGCCCGGCCCGGAGCTGTTCGCGGTTCCCCCGGCCACGGCACACTTGATCAACCATGTGCGTGCATCCGGCGGGAGGATCATCGCCGTCGGTACGACCGCCGTCCGTGCCCTCGAGTCCGCCGCCGACCCGCGAGGCGGCGTGCGAGCGGCCCGCGGCTGGACCGATCTCGTCATCGGCCCGCGACGGGCGATCCGGACGGTCTCCGGTCTCCTCACCGGGCTGCACCAGGCCGAGGCGTCCCATCTGAGGCTTCTGGAGGTCTTGGCCGGAGCGGAGCTGCTCACCGCCTGTTACGCGCAGGCGCGCGCCGAACGCTACCTGTGGGGCGAGTTCGGAGACGTCAACCTCCTCCTGCCCGACTGAGACGGCCCGCTCACAGCGGCCCGGGGACCCGGCTGCCCGACCGAGACGGCCCGCTCGCTGGGGCCCAGGGCCCGGCGGGACCACGGCATCCGGCGCCGCGCCCCTCCCGGCTGACCCGTCCGGCACGCGCCTGCGGCCGCGGCACACGGCTCCGGCCGCGGCCGCGGGCACGCGAAGCGGGGCTGTGCAGGACCCCCCGGTCCCGTACAGCCCCGCCCCGCCTTCCCCCGCGGTCCCCCGTTTCCCTCCCCCGTCGTTCCCGGGGACCCCGTCGTTCCCGAGGGCCCCGTCGTTCCCGAGGGCCCCCGCAACAACTCCCCCGTGGCCCGCGCGGGTCCCCCGCGCCCCCG
The DNA here is from genome assembly GCF_003122365.1 of Streptomyces spongiicola. NCBI lineage: Bacteria > Bacillati > Actinomycetota > Actinomycetes > Kitasatosporales > Streptomycetaceae > Streptomyces > Streptomyces spongiicola. The sequence continues at coordinate 4,934,447 of NZ_CP029254.1, read as the reverse complement.
CTATCCGACCGAGGTCACCCGCCCGTACAGGCTCGCCCCGCAGGAGCTACCCGGCCCTCAGGCCACCAGCTCGCCGAAGGACTCCTCCTGGTCACGGCCGAAGCTGAGGGCCCCGTCCTCGCGCATCCGGCGCAGGGAGCGCCAGATGCTCGACTTCACCGTGCCGACACTGATGCCGAGGATGTCCGCGATCTCCGGATCCGTGCGCCCCTCGTAGTAGCGCAGCACCAGCATCGTGCGCTGCAACTCGGGAAGCCGGGCCAGGGCCTGCCACAGGACCGCCCGCAGTTCCGTGCCGCGCATCGCGTCCGTGTCGCCCACCGTCTCCGGGAGCTCCTCGGTCGGGTACTCGTCGATCTTGCGCCGGCGCCACGCGCTGATGTGCAGGTTCGTCATCGTCCTGCGCAGGTAGCCGCCGAGCGCCGCCTTGTCGCTGATCCGGTCCCAGGCCCGGTAGGTGGAGAACAGCGCGCTCTGCAGCAGGTCCTCCGCCTCGTAGCGGTCACCGGTCAGGTGGTACGCCGCCGCGTACAGGGAGGCCCGGCGCTCCCGGACGTAGGCGGTGAACGCCGCTTCGGCGTCCGCCCGCCCCTCCGGACGGCTCCGCTCCCCCGGCCCCTCCCCGTACGCGCTTCCCCCGTGGCCCCCCTCGGCCTTCGCGTCAACGACCGTCATCCAGGACGTACGCCCCTGCTCCGCGGCTGACGGCTTGTGCTGACGCCCGGCGCCGCGAGCGCACCCCCGCACGTTCACGGCGCCGGACTTCTCGGTGTTCCGCACGACGTCGTGGAGACGCGTGACAACCGCGCTCGAAGCGGTGCTGTGCGGTGAGTTCATCTCGCGCCCCCCGTCGGCTGGAGTCCGTTCCCATCTCGTGGTGAAGACTCTGCCCGGGGGACTTCACACCGCTGTCCGCCGACTGTCACAGACCTGTCACAGGCCCCTCTTCGCCGGTGGGAGGGGCGGCGGCGGTCCGGCGGCCGGGTCGCGGCGGTCCGGCGGTCGAACTGTCGGGGCCGCATGGGCCAGAATGAATGCCGTGCCTTTCCTGTTGCTGATCGAGGACGACGACGCCATCCGCACGGCCCTCGAACTCTCGCTGTCACGCCAGGGCCACCGTGTGGCCACCGCGGCGACGGGCGAGGACGGCCTGAAGCTGCTGCGCGAGCAGCGGCCGGACCTGATCGTGCTGGACGTGATGCTGCCCGGCATCGACGGTTTCGAGGTGTGCCGGCGGATCAGGCGCACGGACCAGTTGCCGATCATCCTGCTGACCGCGCGCAGCGACGACATCGACGTCGTCGTCGGCCTGGAGTCGGGCGCCGACGACTACGTCGTCAAACCGGTGCAGGGGCGGGTCCTCGACGCCCGGATCCGAGCCGTGCTGCGGCGCGGTGAGCGCGAGTCCACGGACTCGGCGACCTTCGGCTCGCTGGTGATCGACCGCTCAGCCATGACGGTCACCAAGAACGGCGAGGATCTGCAACTCACGCCGACCGAGCTGCGTCTCCTGCTGGAGCTGAGCCGCCGTCCCGGCCAGGCCCTGTCGCGCCAGCAGCTGCTGCGCCTGGTCTGGGAGCACGACTACCTCGGCGACTCCCGCCTGGTGGACGCCTGCGTCCAGCGGCTGCGGGCGAAGGTGGAGGACGTACCGTCCTCGCCGACGCTGATCCGCACGGTCAGAGGTGTGGGCTACCGGCTGGACACGCCCCAGTGAGCGGTGCCGCGAAGCGGGCCATACTCGCGGGACTCGGCTGGACCAGTCTCAGACTGCGCCTCGTCGTCGTCTTCGGCCTGGTCGCCCTGACCGCCGCCGTGTCCGCCTCCGGCATCGCGTACTGGCTGAACCGCGAGGCCGTGCTGACCCGTACGCAGGACGCGGCGCTCGGCGACTTCCGGCAGCAGATGCAGAACCGTGCCGCGTCGCTGCCGGCGCGGCCCACGGAAGGGGAACTCCGGACGACCGCCGAGCAGATGGCCGGCGGCGACGCCGGCTACAGCGTGCTGCTGCTCGGCGAGCGGGCGGCCGGCAGGCCCGTCGTCGGCGCCTCCGACCCGGACGTCTTCACACTCCGCGACGTGCCCGCGGAGCTCCGGAAGGCGGTCGCCGAGCAACCGCACCTGTTCTGGGTGCGCACCCAGCGCGGCGACACCCCCTATCTGGTGGCCGGTACCCGGGTCGTCGGCGGCGGCCCCACCGGCTATCTGCTCAAGTCCCTCGACCAGGAGCGGCAGGACCTCAACTCGCTGGCCTGGTCGCTGGGTATCGCCACGGCCCTGGCCCTGGCCGGCTCGGCGCTGCTGGCACAGGCCGCGGCGACGACCGTGCTCAAGCCGGTCCAGCGGCTCGGGCAGGCGGCCAGACAGCTCGGCGAGGGCAAACTGGACACCCGGCTCCAGGTGTCCGGCACGGACGAACTGGCGGAGCTGTCCCGGACCTTCAACAGGGCGGCGGAGTCGCTGGAGAAGAAGATGGCGGACATGAGCGCGCGGGAGGAGTCCAGCCGCCGCTTCGTCGCCGACATGTCGCACGAACTGCGTACCCCGCTCACCGCGCTGACCGCGGTGACGGAGATCCTGGAGGGTGAGCAGGACGCCCTCGACCCGATGATCGCCCCGGCGGTGGAGCTGGTGGTGAGCGAGACACGGCGGCTGAACGACCTGGTGGAGAACCTGATGGAGGTGACCCGCTTCGACGCGGGCACGGCCCGGCTGGTCCTCGACGACGTCGACGTCGCCGACCAGGTCACCGCCTGCATCGACGCCCGGGCCTGGCTGGACGCCGTCGAACTGGACGCGGAGCGCGGCATCATGGCCCGCCTCGACCCGCGCCGCCTCGACGTCATACTCGCCAATCTGATCGGCAACGCGCTGAAGCACGGCGGGTCGCCGGTGCGGGTGGCGGTGCGCACGGAGGGCGAGGAACTGCTCATCGAGGTGCGGGACCACGGGCCGGGCATCCCGGAGGAGGTCCTGCCGCACGTCTTCGACCGGTTCTACAAGGCCAGCGCCTCGCGGCCGCGGTCCGAGGGCAGTGGACTGGGGCTCTCCATCGCGATGGAGAACGCCCTGATCCACGGTGGCGGCATCACCGCGGCCAACTCGGCGGACGGCGACGGCGGTGCGGTCTTCGTACTGCGGCTGCCCCGCGACGCCTCCGGCATCACCCCCGAGGACCACGGGCGGGCCGGATCGGGGTCCGACTCAGCGCACGACACAGGGTCCGGCTCAGCGCACGACACAGGCCACGACGCAGGGTCCGGCTCAGGGCACGACGCAGGGTCCGGCCCGGGGTCCGGCTCAGGGCACGACGCAGGGTCCGGCCCGGGGTCCGGCTCAGCGCACGACACAGGGTCCGGCCCAGGCCGCGACACAGGGTCCGGCCCGGGGTCCGGCCCAGGGCACGACACAGGGTCCGGCCCAGGGCACGACACAGGGTCCGGCTCAGGCCGCGACACAGGGTCCGGCCCAGGCCGCGACACAGGGTCCGGCCCAGGGTCCGGCCCAGGGCACGACACAGGGTCCGGCCCAGGCCGCGACACAGGGTCCGGCCCGGAGTCCGACTCAGCGCACGACACAGGTCAGGGAGAGGCGGGCGACGCGCGGTGATCCGAGGACGCGGGCAGCAGCGACCCCCCGCGGCGGACGCGACGGCGGACTCCGGACCCGCCGGGCCGGGTCGCGGCGCCCCCCGGCCCAGGGCACGCCGGGCGGCCGCGGCCCTGGCGGCCGCGGTCGCCCTCGCTGCCGCCGCCGGCTGCGGCATCAGGACGACCGCGGTGCCGGTCGACGCGGGCCCGGCGCCCTCCCGGGTGCCGTGCACGCTCGCCGGCAAGGAGACCACCGCCCCGGCACCGCAGCAGATGCCGGTGCGCGTGTACCTGGTGTGCGCTTCGGCGCTCAAGGCGGTGGAGCGCACCGTCACGGTCTCCGAGGGACGGACCGGCGACCGGGTGCGCACCGCCGGGATCCTCCTGGGCGAGCTGCTGGAGCAGCCTTCGGCGACCGAGCGGGAAGCCGGGTTCGCGAGCCTCGTACGGGGGGCGCTGACCGTCTCCGCACCGCGCGACGGCGATCCGGCGGGCACGCTGCGACTGAGCCGCCGGCCCGAGGACCTGGCCGCGGCGGCACTGGCGCAGGTCGTGTGCACGCTGGCGGAAAGCCCGGCGGCGGCCGAGAGCGGCACGGTGGTCCTGGCCGGACCGGGCGACGACGCACCGCGCGGCTACCGCTGTACGGACTCGGTCAGGCAGCGGCCCGACAGCGCCCTGCCGACCACCGCCCTGCCGGCCCCTGCCCCGGCCTCCTGAGCAGCGCTCCCGGCGAGGACTGCCGAGCAGGACCGGCGAGCAGGACTGCCGAGCAGGGCCGCCGGGGACGTCCCGTGCGGGTGAACCGCCGAGCAGGACGGCCGGGGCGGCTTCGGCGGGGCTCACAACACGGGTGCGTCCGTGCGGAACCGATCCCACCGGCCATCGCGTCTTGGGGGGCGTGCAGCGTCAAGGTTCGGGCGGCAGTGCCGCCATCCGCTTCCGCGTGGCGGGAGGCGTCCTCCTCTTCGCACATCTCGCCGTCGTGGCGTGGCTGACGCTCCGCCCACTGGACGTGCCGTGGGTGACGGCGGCGAATCTGGAGCCGCTGGCGGGCATCAAGGCGGACCTCGCGGCGGGCCCCGTCCAGGCGGCACGCCGGATCGGCGAGGGGCTGCTGCTCCTGGCGCCCCTCGGGATACTGCTTCCGATGGCGGGCGGCAGGATCGCCGTCTCACCGTGGGCCTCGCTGGCGCGTACGGTCGCGGCGGGGGCGCTGATGTCCCTGGGTATCGAACTGCTCCAGACCGCGGTACCGGGCCGGGTCGTCGACGTGGACTCGCTGCTCCTCAACACCGCGGGGGTGGCGCTGGCCCATCTCCTCGTCGTCCCCGCCGGGCGGGCCCGGCTGCGGCGCGGGGGTTCCGGACGCCGTCCGGCGGGCCGCGGCGGAGGGCGGGGGCGTGTGCTCCGGGACGACGTCCCCCAGGGTCCCACCCCGACGATTCCCAGGGTCGGGATCGCCCCCTAGAGCGACGCTTGCTCCGCTTGTTCCGGGAGACGATGGAGTCATCGGGAGCCCGACGGAACGGCTCCCCGAAGGACTCGCGAAGGAGCCCACCATGGCCGCACTCACCCGACCCCGTGACTGGGGGCACCGCCCGCTCCGGAGGAGTGGGGGAAGGATGATCGGCGGAGTGTGCGCGGCGCTGGCACGGCGCTTCGGCATCTCCGCGACCACCGTGCGCGTGATCTTCCTGGTGTCCTGTCTGCTGCCCGGCCCGCAGTTCCTGCTCTATCTGGCGCTGTGGCTGCTGCTGCCGGCGGAGAAGCCCGCGTCCACCACCTGGTGACGGCCGCCGCGGCCAGGAGCGGGGCGCGCACCCCGTTGCCGGGTGCGCGCCCCGTGTATCCAGGGCTCGGCTCGTCCGGTGCCCGACCGGTGCCCGGCGGATCCCTCGGCGCCCGCCCGCCACACGCGCGCCGCACAGGCGCCACCCGCGCCACACGGGCACCACACCCGCGCCGCACGGGCGCTCACCCGCGTTACATGGGCAGCGGAAGACCGTTCAGCGGGAGGCCGTTCAGCGGCGTCGCGCCGACCGGCAGACCGCCCAGCAGGCCGCCGGCCGGGGCGGGCGCGGGCAGGAGCCGGGGGCCGGACTGCCCGGCGAGGTTCCGCCCGGCGAGGTCCTGGACGGCGGGCAGCGCGGCCGGCTGGACGGCGGAGAGGGCGTCGAGCGGTGTGCCGACGTCGGGGAGGGCCGTCGTCGCCGACGCGGAACCGGCGGCGGCAGCGGCGAAGGCGGCGCCCAGGGCGGCGGCACCGAGGGTCTTGGCAGCAGCTTGCTTCATCAGGTGGGTTTCCTTGGTGAGGGGGGAGAGGAGAATGACACGGCTTCGCAAGCTAGCCAGCACTTCCCCGGACCCGCAAACACCCGGGAACAGGAAAAGGACCGGGGGGTTGACAATCCCGGCCGTTTTCCCGTCTCCTCGACTCAGCCCTGTTCGGAGCCGGAACCGCTGGTCGTGGCCGTCTGCCGAAAGAGCCACTCGGACCTGAGTTCAGCGTATCCCGGCTTGATGACATCATTGATCATCGCGAGTCGCTCATCAAAAGGAATGAACGCCGACTTCATCGCATTGACGGTGAACCACTGCATGTCGTCGAGCGTGTAGCCGAACGTCTCGGTCAGCAGCTCGAATTCACGACTCATGCTCGTGTTGCTCATCAGCCGGTTGTCCGTGTTGACGGTGGCCCGGAAGTGCAGCCGGCGCAGCAGCCCGATGGGGTGCTCCTCGTACGAGGGCGCCGCACCGGTCTGGAGATTGGACGTCGGGCACAGCTCCAGCGGGATCCGCTTGTCCCGGACGTACGCGGCCAGCCGCCCCAGCTTCACACCGCCGTCGGCGGCGACCTCGATGTCGTCGATGATGCGGACGCCGTGACCGAGCCGGTCGGCGCCGCACCACTGCAGGGCCTGCCAGATGGACGGCAGCCCGAACCCCTCCCCGGCGTGGATCGTGAAGTGGTTGTTCTCCCGCTTGAGGTACTCGAAGGCGTCCAGGTGGCGGGTGGGCGGGTAGCCGGCCTCGGCACCCGCGATGTCGAAGCCCACGACGCCCTCGTCGCGGTAGCGGTTGGCGACCTCGGCGATCTCCAGGGCACGGGCGGCGTGCCGCATGGCGGTCAGCAGGGCGCCGACCCGGATGCGGTGGCCGTTGGCCCGGGCGCGGCGCTCGCCCTCACGGAATCCCTCGTTGACGGCCTCGACGACCTCTTCCAGGGTCAGCCCCGCTTCGAGGTGCTGCTCCGGCGCGTAGCGCACCTCGGCGTAGACGACGCCGTCCTCGGCCAGGTCCTCGGCGCACTCGACGGCGACGCGTTCGAGGGCCTCCCGGGTCTGCATGACGGCACAGGTGTGCGCGAACGTCTCCAGATAGCGTTCCAGCGAGCCGGAGTCGGCGGCCTCGTGGAACCAGACGCCGAGTTTGTCCGGCTCGGTCTCGGGCAGTCTGTCGTAGCCGACCGCTCGGGCGAGGTCGATGACCGTCCCGGGGCGCAGCCCGCCGTCGAGGTGGTCGTGCAGAAGAACCTTGGGGGCGCGGCGGATCTGCTCCGCGGTCGGCCCCTGGTGCCCGGGGGCGCTTCCCCCGGAGGACGCGTGGGGTTTCTGGCTCGTCATCTCCGCACTCTATTACCTACGCGCGTAGAAGGCATCTGCACGAATCGACTGTCGATACGCAACGGTGACCGTGCGGACGGGTGGCGTACACCTGCCCTTCTGAGACTGTTCTGGGATGGCACACCAGGCACTGCCCCGGTGGTGGGGGCGTATGGCGGGCGCGGCGGGGTCGGTCCGCGCACGGTTCGAGGGAAGCGCGGTGCGGGAGGAACGGGAAGGCGACGGCGATGCGCGGGCCGGGCTGGGCCGCGCGGTCCGGACGTTCGGGGAGTCGGCGGACGGGGTCGTCACCGCAGTGGTGCTGGTACTTCCGGACGGCGATCCCCGGTCGGCACGCGGCCCCTCCGCACTCTCCCGCGCCTTCGCGCTGCCGCTGGCGCGCTCACTCGCCCGGGCCGGCCGCGCGGACGGTCTCGCCGCGCATGTGGTGCGCTACCGCGGTCGCGGCTGGAACGGCGCGGAGGCCCGGCTCGCCGGGGACGCGTCCCGGGCGGTGGACGAGGCGGTACGGCGCTACGGCGACGTCCCCGTGTGCCTGGCCGGCCAGGGCATGGGAGGCCGCGCCGCGCTGTACGCGGCCGGCCACAACGCCGTCAACTCGGTGCTGGCACTCGCCCCTTGGCTGCCGGAGGGCGACACGGCGGCGGACCCCGAACCGGTGAAGCAGCTCGTGGGCCGCCGGGTGCTGATCGTGCACGGCACCGACGACGCCAGGAGCGCTCCGGAACTGTCGTACCGGCTGGCGGAACGGGCGAAGAAGACCAACCGCGACACCTGCCGGTTCGAGGTCCACTCGGACGGGCACGCGCTGCGGCAGTACCAGGCCGAAGTACAGGCGCTGGCAGCGGACTTCGTCCTCGGCTCGCTGTTCTCGCGCGCCTACGCCCGTCCCGTCGCGGACGCGCTCGCCGCTCCCCCGCCGCTGGGCCTCCGCATGCCCCTGGCGGCGGGCTTCGGGCGGGCGTTGCGGCACTGACGGCACTGACGGTGCCGGCGGTGCCGGCGGTGCTGACTGCACTGATGGTGCTGACGGTGCTGGCCTCACGAGGGGCACTGACGACACCGACGGCGCGGGGGGCACTGACGGCGCGGGGGCTCCGGAGAACCGGTGCGTGCCCGGAGTTGCGGCGGCGGTACGGAAAGCCCTCCCGCACGCCGGCGTGCGGACGCCGAGCCGGGCGTGCGCAAATCCAGCCGGGCGCACGGGCTGAGCGTGCGGACGCCGAGCCGGGCGGGCACAAGCCCGGCCGGGCGTACTGGCGCAGCCCCCGGCGTACGGCCCGGCTGCGGGCGCGAGCCGAGCCGAGCCGGTCAGGCGTACGGTCATGGGAGCCCGCGGGCAGGAGCGCCCTCGTCCCCGCCGGGCGGGCAGTCCCGGCTCGCGCGGCTCGGTCCGGGAGCAGCTTCCCCCGACGGCTTCGGTCCGGGAGCAGCTTCAGTCCGGGAGCAGCTTCCCCCGGCGCGACAGCAGGAACTTCTTGAACGCCGCCACCGGCGGGGTGTCCGGGTGCCCGTCGAGCCACGCCACCCCCACCTCCCGGATCGCCCGCGGTGCCGTCACGGTCAGTTCGACCACCCCGGGGCGCGGCACCGCCGGCGGCGGCAGCAGGGCGACGCCGAGGCCGGCGGCGACGAGGCCGCGGAGTGTCTCCGCCTCCTCGCCCTCGAAGGCGACGCGCGGTGAGAAGCCCGCTTCGGCGCAGAGCGCGTCGGTGATGCGGCGCAGCCCGTAGCCGGGTTCGAGGGTCACGAACGTCTCGTCCGCGGCCTCGGCCAGCCGGATGCGCCTGCGGGTGGCGAGCCGGTGGTCGTCCGGCACGACGAGCCGCAGCCGCTGCTCGTCGAGGCGCCGGGCGACCAGGTCGGGCGCGTCGGGGACCGGTGAGGTGAGGCAGAGGTCGAGTTCGCCGGCCCGGAGCCGTTCGATCATGGCCTCGCCGTAGTTCTGGACCAGCGTGAAGCGGACCCGGGGGTGGTCGACGCGGAACGCCCGGATCAGCTCGGGCACGGTCTCGGAGCCCATGGTGTGCAGGAATCCGAAGGCGACCTTGCCCCCGGACGGGTCGGCGTCCGCGCGTACCGACTCCGCCGCCCGCTCGACCTCGCCGAGTGCCCGCTCCACCGAGGCGAGGAAGTCGCGGCCGGCGGGTGTCAGCGACACGGTGCGGCCCTTGCGGGCGAACAGCACCACGCCCAGGTCCTGTTCGAGACGGACCATGGCGCGCGAGAGCGTCGACTGGGGCACGCCGAGTTCCTGTGCGGCCCTGGTCACATGCTCGTGGCGGGCGACCCCGGCGAAGTACGCGAGTCGCGGCGCGAGCAGCAGACGCATGTCTTCTTCGTAACTGCTCGGTGACAGGCGGGGCCGTGGACTGCGGTCATGCACCATGGGAACGATTAAAGCCGTTCTATGCATTGGACGCATCAGAAGACCGTGCCTACCTTCGGGGTATGCCTTCCGCCAGTACCGGGGCGCCCGCCACCGTGGGTGCCCTCTCCTCGCCGTCCCCCGAACCCGCCCCGCCCCGGCTCGCCCCCGGGCGCCCCGGCTACCGGAGGATGAACCTCGCGCTCTTCGCCGCCGGTGTCGCCGCCTTCGCCCTCCTCTACTCCACCCAGGCCCTGCTGCCCGCCGTGTCCGCCGAGTTCGGCGTGACCGCGAGCACGGCCAGTTGGACCGTCTCCGCGGCCACCGGGGCGCTCGCCCTGTGCGTACTGCCGCTCAGCGCGCTGTCCGAGCGGTTCGGCCGGGTGCGGCTGATGACGGTGTCCCTGGTGGTGGCGACGGCCCTCGGGCTGCTGGTCCCGTTCGCGCCCGGCCCGGAGTGGCTGGTGGCCCTGCGCGCGGTGCAGGGCGCGGCGCTGGCGGGCATCCCCGCCTCGGCGATGGCGTACCTGGCGGAGGAGGTGCGCCCGAAGGCGCTGATCGGGGCGATCGGGCTGTTCGTCGCGGGCAGCAGCGTCGGCGGGATGAGCGGCCGGATCGTGACGGGCTGGGTCGCGCAGCTGTGGGGCTGGCGGGCGGCCCTCGCCGCGGTCGGGCTGATGGCGGTGGTCTGCACCGTGGCGTTCCGGCTGCTGCTGCCGAAGGCGCGGCACTTCGCACCCGGCCCGCTGGACCCGGGCGCGCTGGCGCGCACCGTCCGCGGTCATCTGTCGGACCCGCTGCTGATGCGGCTGTACGGGATCGGCGCGCTGTTCATGACGGTCTTCGGCGCGGTGTACACCGTGATCGGCTACCGCCTCGCGGCCGACCCGTTCGGGCTGTCCCAGGGGGTCGTCGGCTCCGTCTTCCTGGTCTATCTGGTCGGTACGGTGTCGTCGGCCGCGGCGGGCCGCCTGGTGGGGAGGCTGGGCCGGCGCGGTGCGCTGTACCTGGCGGTCGGCACGACGGCGGCGGGTCTGCTGCTGTCGCTCGCCGACTCGCTGACCGCGGTGCTGGCGGGCCTGGTGCTGATCACGGCGGGCTTCTTCGCGGGGCACGCGGTGGCCTCCTCCTCGGTCAGCCGTACCGCGGCGACGGGCCGCGCGCAGGCTTCTGCCCTCTACCAGTCCGCGTACTACCTGGGCAGCAGCGCGGGCGGCACGCTGGGCGCCGTCGCCTTCCACTCCGGGGGCTGGGCGGGCACGGTCCTGCTGGGGCTGCTGGCGGTGCTCGGGGTCGTGTCGATCACGCTGTACGGCTCGTACGCGGCGCGGGTGCGGGAACGCCGTCCCGTGCTCTCCGCGGCGGCGGTGGGCCACTGAGGCTGCTGTGACGGCGGTGGCGGAGTCCCACCCCGGCCCCACCCCGGCCCCACCCCGGCCCCACCGCATCCCGCCCCGGCCCTCGCCCCGACCCCCGGCCCGGCCCCGGCGGTTCTGCCGAATCCGTGCCCTCCTCCCTACAACCACGGCTCGCCCGTACGCGTCCAAGGTTCAAGGCAACCGCACCGGGCGTGCAGGGGAGTTGGTGACCGTGGGACGCACAGGGCAGTGGGGGACCATACGGAGACGGGGTGGCGTCGCCCTCGGCGCCGCCGGGCTGGTGGTGCCGCTGAGCCTGGCGCTCGGCGCCGCGCCGGCCCAGGCGGCGTCGTGCACGACGTCGACCGGGCCCTACCAGAAGGAGGTCGAGAAGTTCATGGGCCTGAAGGTCGACGGGCGGCAGTCGCCGTCGGACTGCAAGGCGATCCAGACCTTCCAGCGGTGGCACGGGATCACCCCGACCGTCGGCTACGCGGGTCCGGTCACCTGGCGCACGATGAGCACCATCCTCGCCCAGCGGGCCGCGGGCACGACCCCGAACAAGGCCGGCGTCTGCCCGACCACCAAGGGGCGCATCGCCTGCGTCGACCTGACCAGGCAGCTGAGCTGGATCCAGGACGGGGCGAAGCTGACGTACGGGCCGGTCCCGGTGCGGACCGGGCGGGACGGCGCGGAGACCCGGACCGGCGCGAAGCGGATCTACTACCGCAGCGCCAACCACTGGTCGACGATCTACAAGGTGTGGATGCCGCACTCGCAGTTCTTCGACGGCGGGCAGGCGTTCCACTCGGTCACCAAGAGCATGTACAACCCGCCCGGCTCCGGAGGGTGCGTCAATATGCGGCCGGCGGACGCCAAGGCGTACTGGAACCTGCTCAGGAACGGGGACGACGTGCACGTCTACGGTCGCAAGCCCGGCACCTGAGGCCCTCTGTCAGTGCCGCCCTGTAGCGTCCCGAGGGCTGGAGCGGACGGCGACAGGACAGACCCATGGATGATCAGGCGACGGCACGGGACCTCGAATCCAGGCTGGAGGGCCACCGGAGGGAGCTGACCGGATACTGCTACCGCATGCTCGGCTCCGCCTTCGAGGCGGAGGACGCGGTCCAGGACACCATGGTGCGGGCCTGGAAGAACCTCGGGAAGTTCGAGGGCAGGTCCTCGCTGCGGTCCTGGCTGTACCGCATCGCCACCAACGTGTGCCTGGACATGCTTCAGGCGGGCAACCGCCGGGCCCGTCCGATGGACCTGACCGAGGCCACCCCGGTGGCGCGGGCCCGGCTCACCGCCCGTCCGGAGATCACCTGGCTGGAGCCGGTGCCGGACGGGCGGGTGCTGCCGTCCGTGGCCGACCCGGCCGACACGGCGGTGGAGCGCGAGTCGATCAGGCTGGCGTTCGTCGCGGCGCTCCAGCACCTGCCCGCGAGGCAGCGCGCGGTGCTGATCCTGCGGGAGGTGCTGGCGTGGAAGGCCGCCGAAGTGGCCGAACTCCTGGGCACGTCCACCGCCTCGGTCAACAGCGCGCTCCAGCGGGCCCGCGCCTCCCTCGCCGACTACGACCCCTCGGACTCCGATGCGGCGGACCCGCTCGACGAGGAGCAGCAGCAGTTGCTGGAGCGCTATGTCGCCGCCTTCCAGGGGTACGACATGCGGGCGCTGACGGCGCTGCTCCACGAGGACGCCACGATGTCCATGCCCCCGTACGACCTGTGGCTGCGCGGCCACGACGACATCACGGGCTGGATGCTCGGTCCCGGGGAGGTGTGCCGCGGCTCGAAGCTGCTCCCGACGGTGGCCAACGGTTCGCCGGCCTTCGCGCAGTACCACCGCGGCCGGGACTGCGAGGGCTACACGCCGTGGGCGCTGATCGTCCTGGAGGTCACCGGCGGCCGGATCGGCGCGATGGACTTCTTCCTCGACACCGAGCGGTGGTTCCCGCTGTTCGGGCTGCCGGAGCGGCTCAGCGCCGGGGGCCGAGTGCCGGAGCGGCTCAGCGCCGGGGGCTGAGTGCACAGCGGCTCAGCACCGGGGGCTGACCGGAGCCGCCCGGCCCGGGTCGTCGCCGCCCAGCCCGGTGAGGTCGAGCAGGGCGAGCAGTTCGGGACCGGCGTTCACCAGCCGCAGCTCCCGGCCCAGTCTCCGCGCGGTCAGCCGCAGCCGGGCCACGGCGTGCACGGCCGTCAGATCGGCGACGGCCAGCCGGCCCGCGTCGCACACGATCTCCCCGCCGGCACCTCCGGCGGCGGTGTGTCTCCACAGCCGGGCGCACAGCAACGGCACATCGGCCGGGGTGATCCGGCCGCTGAGTTCCAGAACGACGGGCTGCTCGATGCTGTCCATAGGAGAGGAGACCGCGCCCGCCGCGGCAACTCATCGGAGCGGCGCGGTCACAACCCGCGCGAGGCGGGCAGGGGCGGGCAGGGAAGTCCGCGCGCGCTGTCAGCCGGCGGGGAAGGCGCCGGTGTCGATCGTGAGGTCGAAGGGGGCGGAGATGTGCAGCCCTTCTCCGTACTCCACCGTGTCGAGTACGCGGTACGTGGCGTTCCCGGGATGTCCGTACAGGGTCGCTGTGGGCCGCCCCGAGTGCCGGCTGTCGAGCAGCGGATACAAGGGCACTCCGGCCGTCGCGCAGCCGTGCAGCTTCTCGATCCGGTCGTGGTCGGCGCTGGACTTCGAGGTGGTCTCGACGACGAGCAGGGCGGCCGCGGCGGGGATGTGGTGGCCGGGTTCGCCGAGAGCCGCCTCGGGCGCCACGACCAGGTCCGGAACGAACATGCCCAGCCGAGAGGGAATGGCCACGGCCAGGGTCTGGTAGACGCCCCAGTCCTCGGGAATCACCGTGTACGGCTGCCGCTGGACCCGCTGGGCGACGCTGTTGTGGCTGTTCGCAGGCGTGGGTGACACGGTGGCGATCCCCTCGACGATCTCCGCCTTGCAGCCCTCGGGCGCGTCCGTCTCCTCCCGGAGTCGGACGAGGTCGTCCCACTCCCGGCCGTGAGGGGCCGGTGGGTCGACGCTGAGTGCGCTCATGGCGGTCTCCTCTGCCGGTGCGTCACCGAGTCCAGCAGCATGCCGAACGGGACCGGCGGCCACCGCCGGTCCCGTTCACCCGGAGGAAGTCGCCGACCGGGAACGGGTCGGCGACCGGGAGGACGTCACCGCCCCGGAACGCGTCGGGGACGGGTGACGCGCAAGCCCGGATCAGGCGATGCGCTCCAGCACCACCGGGGTCGCCTCGTGGGCGGTGCCCGGTGCGGCGATGTCGAAGGAGCCCTCCAGGGACCGCAGGGCGTAGTCGAACTTCTCGGGGGTGTCCGTGTGCAGGGTCATCAGCGGGGCGCCCGCGGTGACCTCGTCGCCGGGCTTGGCGTGCAGTTCGACGCCGGCGCCCGCCTGCACGGGGTCCTCCTTGCGGGCCCGGCCGGCGCCCAGGCGCCAGGCCGCGACGCCGACCCGGTAGGCGTCGAGGCGGGTCAGCACGCCCGAGGCCGTTGCCGTGACCACATGCTGCTCGCGGGCGACCGGGAGCGCGGCGTCCGGGTCTCCGCCCTGCGCGGCGACCATGCGGCGCCATACGTCCATCGCCGAACCGTCGGCCAGGGCCTTCGCCGGGTCGGCGTCCCCGACGCCGGCCGCGTCGAGCATCTCGCGGGCCAGCGCGAGGGTCAGCTCGACGACGTCGGCGGGGCCGCCGCCCGCCAGCACCTCGACGGACTCGCGGACCTCCAGGGCGTTGCCGGCGGTGAGGCCGAGCGGGGTGGACATGTCGGTGAGCAGCGCCACGGTCCTCACGCCGTGGTCCGTGCCGAGGCCGACCATGGTGGAGGCCAGTTCCCGGGCGTCCCGGACGTTCTTCATGAAGGCACCGGAGCCCACCTTCACGTCCAGCACGAGCGAGCCGGTGCCCTCGGCGATCTTCTTGGACATGATCGAGGAGGCGATCAGCGGGATCGCCTCGACCGTGCCGGTGACGTCGCGCAGCGCGTAGAGCTTCTTGTCGGCGGGGGCGAGCCCGTCGCCCGCGGCGCAGATGACCGCACCGGTGGTGTCGAGGACCCGCAGCATCTCCTCGTTGGACAGCAGCGCCCGCCAGCCGGGGATGGACTCCAGCTTGTCGAGGGTGCCGCCGGTGTGGCCGAGGCCGCGGCCGGACAGCTGCGGCACGGCGGCGCCGCAGGCGGCGACCAGCGGTGCCAGCGGAAGCGTGATCTTGTCGCCCACGCCGCCGGTGGAGTGCTTGTCGGCGGTCGGGCGGGACAGCGACGAGAAGTCCATGCGCTCGCCGGAGGCGATCATGGCGGCGGTCCAGCGGGCGATCTCGGTGCGGTTCATGCCGTTGAGCAGGATCGCCATCGCCAGGGCCGACATCTGCTCGTCGGCGACCTCGCCGCGGGTGTACGCGTCGATGACCCAGTCGATCTGCTCGGGGGAGAGTTCGCCTCGGTCGCGCTTGGTGCGGATGACGGAGATGGCGTCCATGTGCTGTGGGGTCCTTCCGGGTGCGAACGAGGTGGTGCGAAAGATGGCGCGGCCCCTCCGCCGGAGCGGCGGAGGGGCCGCCGGGTCATGGCCCGCGGGGCCCGGTGCCCTCCGGGCGCTAGCGGAGCCCTTCCGGGCCGGATCCCTCCGGGCCGGATTTCTCCGGGCCCGGTTCCTGCGACCCCGGCCGGTCCGGGCCGGGCCCGCCGGGGCCCAGCTTCTGCGGGCCGAAGGCCAGGGGCAGCATCTCGGAGAGGGGCAGGATGCCCGCCTCGGTGTCCAGCAGCAGGGCGGGCCCGCCGAACTCGTACAGGAGCTGGCGGCAGCGGCCGCACGGCATCAGCACGTCGCCGTTGCCGTCCACACAGGTGAAGTGGGTGAGCCGGCCGCCGCCCGAGGCCTGCAACTGCGACACGAGTCCGCACTCGGCGCACAGCGACAGGCCGTACGAGGCGTTCTCGACGTTGCAGCCGCTGACGGTGCGGCCGTCGTCGACGAGGGCGGCCGCACCGACCGGGTAGCCCGAGTAGGGGACGTACGCGTGGGACATCGCGTCCCGTGCGGCCTCGCGCAGGGCCGCCCAGTCGGCGGCTCCGGCCTCGGCGGCCGGGGCGGGGCCGGGCGTCACTTGCCCTGCCCCTTCCGGTACGGCTGACCGTCGGCCTTCGGCGGCCTGAGGCGCTGTGCCGAGAGCGCGAGGACCAGCAGGGTGGTGACATAGGGAGCGGCGTCCACGAACTGGCTGGGCAGCGCGTCGGTGAGTCCGTACCAGGTGAAGAGCATGCCGGCGACGGCGAGGGAGATCGCGCCCTGCCAGTACTTCTTCTTGTACAGCTGCCAGGCGAAGGCCAGCACCAGCAGGATCGCCAGCAGCAGAAGCATGGCGTGGACGTTCTCGGCGCCGCCGCGCAGCTTGAGGCTGTCGGTGAAGCCGAACAGTCCGGCTCCGAGTGCCATTCCTCCCGGCATCCAGTTGCCGAAGATCATCGCGGCGAGACCGATGTAGCCGCGGCCGCCGGTCTGGCCCTCCTGGTAGATGCCGGTGGAGACGATCACGAGGAAGGCGCCGCCGAGTCCGGCGAGCCCGCCGGAGGCGATCACCGCGATGTACTTGTACTTGTAGACGTTGACGCCGAGGGTCTCGGCGGCGACGGGGTTCTCACCGCAGGACCGCAGCCGCAGGCCGAAGCCGGTGCGCCACAGGATCAACCAGGTGGCGGGCACCAGCAGCAGTGCGATCACCGTCAGCAGGGACAGGTCGGTGACCAGGCCGCCGAGCACGCCCGCCAGGTCGGATACGAAGAACCAGTGTCTGGCCTGGAGGTCCGCCAGGGCCTCCGAGAGCCCGGGGATGGTGATCTCGGGGATCTCGTCGATGCGCGGGGACTGCTTCGAGGAGCCGCCGGGCTCCTCGGCGAAGGTGAAGTTCGACAGGTAGCGGGTGACGCCGACGGCGAGGATGTTGATGGCCACACCCGAGACGATGTGGTTCACGTTGAACGTCACCGTCATGATCGCGTGCAGCAGGCCGCCGAGCGCGCCGCCGACGACGCCCATCAGGACACCGGACCAGGGGCCCCACTGGAACCCGGCCCAGGCGCCGAACCAGGTGCCCATGATCATCATGCCTTCGAGGCCGATGTTGATCACACCGGCCCGTTCGGCCCACAGGCCGCCGAGACCGGCGAGGCCGATCGGCACGGCCAGTTGCAGGGCTCCGGAGACCTGGCCGACCGAGGTCAGGTCGTTGGCTCCGCTGATCACTCGGACCAGTGAGAACAGCGCGAGACCGGCCGCGACGGCCAGCAGGATGACGGGCAGCGACAGCGTGGGGCGTCCACCGCCCTTCCGGGGCGCGGTGCTCGTCGTCGAGACCGTGCTCGTGGACTCGCTCATGCCGTCCTCATTTCGTTCTCCCCCGGCGCTGACGCCTGGGCGGTGACCCGTTCTCCGCTCCCGCGGCGCAGGGCCGCGGCCTTCGTCGTCGTCTGCGGCCCGGCGGCCGCGCGCGCGTCGCTCACAGCGCGACCTCTTCCCTGTTCCTGCGGGCCTGGGCGGCGAGTTCCTCGCCGACCTTCTGCTGCTGGCGGCGGAGCCCGTACTGGCGGACGAGTTCGTAGGACACGACGACGGAGATCACGATGAGCCCCTGCATGATCGTCGCGATCTCCTTCTCGTAGCCGAACTGGTCCAGGTCGGCCGAGGTCTTCTCGATGAAGGAGATGAGGAGCGCGGCGAAGAAGATGCCGATCGGGTTGTTGCGGCCCAGCAGGGCGATGGTGATGCCGGTGAAGCCGACGCCGGCCGGGAAGCTCAGGCTGTACGTGTGGGTCTGGCCCAGCAGCAGCGGCATGCCGACGAGACCGGCCACCGCGCCCGAGATCAGCATGGCGGTGAGGATCATCTTCTTGGAGTCGACACCGCTCGCCTGCGCCGCGGACTCGCTGGCGCCGGTGGCGCGCAGGTCGAAGCCGAAGCGGGTGCGGTTGAGCGTGAACCAGTAGACGATGCCGAGGGCGAAGGCGACGAGGGTGAAGCCGTAGATGGTGCCGCCCTCCATCGACAGGCCGGGGAACCAGCCGGACTCGGCGATCTCGCCGGTGGTCAGGTCGTTCGAGCCGGGCAGCTGCTCGCCGAGGTTGGCGGGGAGGATCATCCAGGCGATCAGGCTGGTGGCGATCGCGTTGAGCATGATCGTGGAGACGACCTCGCTGACCCCGCGGGTGGTCTTGAGGATTCCGGCGATACCGGCCCAGAGCGCCCCGACCAGCATGGCGACGATCACGATCAGCAGGATGTGCAGGGGGCCGGGCAGTTCGACGGACGCGCCGACGACGGCGGCGAGCATCACGGCGAGGCGGTACTGGCCGTCCACACCGATGTTGAACAGGTTCATCCGGAAGCCGACGGCCACGGCGAGCGCGGCGAGGTAGTACGTGCCGGCCTGGTTGACGATGTTGACCTGGACGTCCGTGAACTCGGCCGTCTGGAACATCAGGCGGTACGGCTCGATCGGGTCGCGGTCCGAGACGAGCAGCACCACCGAGGTGAGCAGGAACGCCACGACCAGGGCGAGGCCCGGGCCGGCGAGGCCGAGGAGCAGCCGGTCCTTGTCGAACTTCTTCATCGGCCCTCACCGTTCTCGTTGTGCTCGAGGTGCCCGGTGGCAGCGCCGGTCATGGCCGAACCCAGCTCCTCGGGGGTGATCGTGGCGGGGTCGGCGTCCGCGACCAGCCGGCCGCGGTACATCACCCGCAGGGTGTCGGAGAGCCCGATCAGCTCGTCCAGGTCGGCGGAGATCAGCAGCACCGCCAGGCCCTCCCGCCGCGCCTCGCGGATCTGGTCCCAGATCTGCGCCTGCGCGCCGACGTCCACGCCCCGGGTGGGGTGGGCGGCGATCAGCAGCTTGGGGTTGTGGCTCATCTCGCGGCCGACGATCAGCTTCTGCTGGTTGCCGCCGGACAGGGACGCGGCCGTGACCTCGATGCCGGGGGTGCGGACGTCGTACTCGCGGACGATCCGCTCGGTGTCCTTGCGGGCCGCCTTGAGGTCGAGCAGGCCCTTGACGCTGTTGGGCCGCTCGGTGACGTGGCCGAGGATGCGGTTCTCCCAGAGCGGCGACTCGAGCAGCAGTCCGTGGCGGTGGCGGTCCTCGGGGATGTAGCCGATGCCGTCCTCGCGGCGCTTGCGGGTCGGCACACGGGAGATGTCCGTCCCGTCGAGGGTGATGACGCCGCCGTCGGGGTCGCGCATGCCCATCAGCGCCTCGATGAGCTCGGTCTGGCCGTTGCCCTCGACACCGGCGATGCCCATGACCTCGCCCTTGTGGATGGTGAGGGTGATGCCGTCGAGGACCTCCCGGACGACGCCGTCGGGGTCGGTCGCGGTCAGCCGCAGCCCGTCGACGTCCAGCATCGGAACGTCGGTCACGGTCGACTCGCGGGTCTCCGGCGAGGGCAGCTCGCTGCCCACCATCAGCTCGGCGAGCTGCTTCGGGGTGGTGCCGCGCGGGTCGGCGGTGCCGACGGTGGTGCCGCGGCGGATGACGGTGATCTCGTCGGCCACCGAGAGCACCTCGCCCAGCTTGTGGGAGATGAAGATGACGGTCAGGCCCTCGGCCTTGAGCTCGCGGAGGTTGTCGAAGAGCGCGTCGACCTCCTGGGGCACCAGCACCGCGGTCGGCTCGTCGAGGATCAGGGTGCGGGCGCCGCGGTAGAGCACCTTGAGGATCTCGACGCGCTGGCGGTCGGCGACACCGAGCTGCTCGACGAGGACGTCGGGGCGGATGTTCAGCCCGTACGCGTCGGAGATCTCCCTGATCCTGTCGCGGGCCTTCGCCCCGATCCCGTACAGCTTCTCGCCGCCGAGCACGACGTTCTCCAGCACGGTGAGGTTGTCCGCCAGCATGAAATGCTGGTGGACCATGCCGATGCCGGCCGCGATGGCGTCGGCCGGGCTGTGGAAGCCGACCTGCCCGCCGTCGATCGTGATCGTCCCCTCGTCCGGCTTCTGCATGCCGTAGAGGATCTTCATCAGGGTCGACTTGCCGGCACCGTTCTCACCGACGAGAGCGTGGACCGTGCCCTTGCCGATGGTGATGTCGATGTCGTGGTTGGCGACGACGCCGGGGAAGCGCTTGGTGATGCCGCGCAGTTCTACAGCCGGCGGCGTTGACGGACTGGACGCGTTGATGACGCACTCTCCTTGGCGGGGAAGGAGCGAGAAGCAGTGGGCAGGGCGGACGCCACAAGGGTGTCGCGGGCAGGGAGTGGGGCGAAGTTACCGCGCCCACAGGGGCTCTACGCGCGTAGCGATATCGAATAGCGAAAACCGACGGCCAGAACCCGGCCCGGGGTCCGGAAGGGCGGCTCGCACCGCCCTTCCGGACCCGGGGACCATCGGATCGGACCGCTCGGCTACGGAGCGGACTTGACGTCGATCTTGCCGGCGATGATGTCGGCCTTGGCCTTGTCGACCGCGGCGACGACGTCCGTCATCTTGGTGAAGGCCGGGTTGGAGGTGGCCAGGCCCACGCCGTCCTTGTCCAGGCCGTAGCGGATCTCACCGGACTGCGGCTTGCCGTCCTTGACCGACTTGATCAGGTTGAAGACGGCGTCCGAGATGTCCTTGGTCACCGAGGTGAGGATGAAGTCCTTGTACGCGGCCAGGCCCTGCTGGTTGTACTGGTCCGAGTCGACGCCGATGGCCCACTTCTTGGCCTTGGCAGCCGCCTCGATCGAGCCGGAGCCCGCGAGACCGGCGGCGGCGTAGATCACGTCGGCGCCGGCGTCGAGCTGGCCCTGCGCGGCGGCCTTGCCGAGGTCCGGCTTCGAGAAGCCGCCGAAGTCCGGCGGCTGGGTCAGGTACTGGACCTTGACGTTGACGTCCTTGTTGGTGTCCTTGACACCCTGGACGTAGCCCGCCTCGAACTTCTTGATCAGCGGGGTCTCGACGCCGCCGATGAAGCCGACGGTGTCGGACTTCGTCACCTTGGCGGCGGCGACACCGGCCAGGTACGAGCCCTGCTCCTCGTTGAAGACCAGGTTGGCGATGTTCTTGCCGGTCTTGGAGGTGTCGTCGATGAGACCGAAGGTGGTGTCCGGGAACTTCGGAGCGACCTCGGCGATGGCCGGAGCGTAGGCGAAGCCGACGCCGATCACCGGGTTGTTGCCGGCGCGGGCCAGCGACGTGAGGCGCTGGACCTTGTCCGGGTCCGCCTCGCCCTCGCTGGGCTCGGCCTCGGTGCCCTTGACGCCGAGTTCCTTCTCGGCCTTGGCGAGGCCCGTGTAGGCGGCGTCGTTGAACGACTGGTCGCCGCGACCGCCGATGTCGTAGGCGATGGCGGCCTTGGTACCACCGTCCGAGCCGGTCTCGGACGAGGTCTTGCCGCCACACGCGGTGGCGGACAGCGCGAGAGCCGCGGACGCTATGCCCACGGTGGCGATCCTGGTGATCCGGCGCACTGAGAGGCTCCTTATAAACCTGACCGAAAGCGCCACTTCCGGCGCTGGTTTTGCGGCGATCGTAACGCGCGTAGATGTCAGGTAAAGACGTGTTCGACAGCCGTTATCGGATCGTCGCGTTCGGCGAACACAAGGTGAACTGTCCGGTTACGATCGGTGGTCGTCGAGCAGCGCCGCCGCGGTGAAGAGTTCGACGCCGACACGGATGGCCTCCTCGTCCACATCGAAGTCGCCCCGGTGCAGGTCGAGGCGGGTGCCCGACCCAGGGGCACGGACGCCCAGGCGCGCCATGGCGCCCGGGACGTGTTCCAGGTACCAGGAGAAGTCCTCACCGCCGAGGCTCTGCTCGGTGTCCTCGATCGCCTGCGATCCGCGCCGCGCGGCATGCGCGTCGTGCAGCAGCTCGGCGACCACGGGGTCGTTGACCACGGGCGGCACCCCGCGGATGTAGTTGATCTGGGACTTCGCCCGGTGCAGGGTCGCGATCTCGTCGACCGCCGCGTGCACCAGGTCCGGGGCCTCCCGCCAGGCCGGCAGGTCCAGGCAGCGGACGGTACCCGCGAGTTCCGCGTGCTGCGGGATCACGTTGCAGGCGTGCCCGGACTCGATGCGGCCCCAGGTCAGAGCGAGTCCGGAACGGGTGTCGACCCGGCGGGCCAACAGCGCGGGGACCTCGGTGACGATCTTGGCGGCGGCCGTGACCAGGTCCGTGGTCAGATGCGGGCGGGCGGTGTGGCCGCCGGGGCCGTCGAGGGTGATCTCCAGCCGGTCGCACGCCGAGGTGATGGGACCGGCGCGCAGTCCGATCCGGCCGGCGTCGACCCGCGGGTCGCAGTGCACCGCGATGATCCGGCCCACTCCGTCCAGCACCCCGGACTCGATCGCGTCGGCCGCGCCGCCCGGCAGCACCTCCTCCGCCGGCTGGAAGATCAACCGCACCGGGTGGGGCAGCAGCCCCTGCCGGTCGAGGTCGGCGAGCACCAGCCCGGCGCCGAGCACCACCGTGGTGTGAACGTCGTGGCCGCAGGCGTGGGCCCGGTCCGGCACGGTCGAGCGGTACGGCACCCCCGCCTTGGTGTCCGGGATCGGCAGCCCGTCGATGTCCGCGCGCAGCGCGAGCATGGGCCGCACCCGGTCGGCACCCACGTCGCACACGAGTCCCGTGCCGGTCGAGAGCACCTGCGGGTGGAGGCCGGCGGCCTCCAGCCGCGTCCTGATCGCGGCAGTCGTGCGGAACTCCTGGTTCCCGAGTTCCGGGTGCATGTGCAAGTCCCGGCGGAAGGCGATGAGTTCGGTGCGCAGGGCGTCGGGCAGCGTGCCGGGCAGAACGTGGCCGCCGGGCAGCTCGGACTCGCCGGGGAGGCCGGCGTCGGGCTCGCGGGACATCAACTGGTTCACCCGTTGAAGAGTAGGCCCCTTCCAGGCCCAACTAACTCGAGATCAACAAAAGTTCAGCCCTACAGGGGGAAGAAAATGCGTCTGACGAAGCTTGGGCGACGTTCGGTGTGGGTAAGCTCACCCGCTTCTGACCACGATATGGACTCTCCGGCCTCCTGTCGCGTCCGGGTCGACCGTACGGGTGACCCCGGGCCGGGCGGCGGGAACGTACGGCTCCCCGCGGTACGCCTCCTTCCGCACGGCTCCCCACGGTTGCGCGTGGTTACGCGTGGTTGCGCACGGCTCCCCACGGTTGCGCGTGGTTGCGCACGGCTCCGCACGGTTGCGCGTGGTTGCGCGTGGCTCTTCGTGTCTTCGCACGGCTCCACGGCTGCCCACCTGTCTTCCGCGTGTCTTCCGCGCGGCTCTTCGTCTCTTCGCGCGGCTCCACGGCTCTCCCCAGCTCCGGCGGGCGCCCGCCGGTGCGCTCAGCCGTGGGGCGAACGCTCCCCCGGCATGTCCCTCCGTGGCGGGCCGGCCCCCGAGAGGCGGGCCCACCCGTACCCGCAGGCCCTCCGCCACCGTTCCCGGCCGCGGGTCAGGCGGGCGCCGAGAGCCGGTGCACGTGCCGCGCCGTTCCGGTGACCCCTGCGAGGAAGCCCCGGGCCCGGGGGGACGCCGTGTCCCTGAGCCACTCCGGGGCGATGTCGCAGACCGCCACCGTCACACCGGTGCCCGCCAGCGCGAGCGGCAGCGTGTGCACGACGGTGGAGGGGAAGCTCAGCACCGTGCGTGCGACCGGCCCGCGCCGGGCGATCAGCTCCAGCGGGAGATCGGGCCGGACGATCTCCAGACCGGTGGCCGCCGCCAGCCGGTGCAGCTTGTCGGCGCCCTCCCGGCGATGGGCGAAGTAGCGGTGGGCACCATGGGTCCGGGCCAGCATGGCGACGGCCTCAAGATAGGGCCCGGGACCGACCACTCCGGTCTCCACCAGCGACGTCCCCACCAGGTCCGCACCCCGGGTGAGCAGCGGCGGGCCGAACCGCGAGCGGGTCCACCGGAAGCGGTTCGGGGCGACGGTGACGCCCTCCGGCGCCTCCTCCTCCACGGGCATCGCCGTGAACAGCTCGACCTCGCGGCCGCCGCACGGGTCGAGCCGGCGCCGGGCGGCCGCCGAGACCGGCGCGAGCAGCAGCTCGCGCGGGCCGCGGCGGCCCCGCCGGTGCCAGCGCACCAGCCGTTCGCCACGGGCCAGCTGCGCCACGAACTCCATGGTCGCCGTGCCGTCGTCGACCACGGTCAGCCGCCGGGTTCCCACCAGGGTGAGCAGAAGCTGCACATAGCGGGAGAACGGGTCGCCGATGACGATGCGCTCGGCCCGCCGCAGCAGGGGGCCAAGCGCGCGCACGGTCCGCACCACCGCGTGCACGCCGCCCCGGGCCTCCTGCCAGCGCACCGCGATCCCCTCGTCGCGGGCCAGCTCGGCCATCCGGCGGAGCTGCCCGCGGGACATGGGGTCGGTGGGCGAGAGCACGACGACCGTCAGGTCGCCGCCTCGGACCACCGCGCCCCGGGCCGCGTCCGGCCCCGGCTGGGCGGGCGCCGCGGCCGGGGCGGGCGCGTGTGCCCACTCCAGGACGTTCAGCAGCTGGACCGGGCTCTCGACGAAGGCGAGGTCCATGCCGTCAGACCGCGACCGGCTCGGCCCGCTCGCTGGCCTCGGCACCGGACTCGGACTCGGACTCGGCACCGGCACCGGACTCGGCTCCGGCCCCGGCTCCGGCACCAGCACCAGCACCAGCACCAGCACCAGCACCAGAATCGGAATCGGAATCGGACTGGGGCTGGGACTGGGACTGGGACTGGGACTGGGACTGGGCGACGACGCCGGGGACTCGGCGGAGCTTCTTCATCGGGGCGAGTTCGGAGTCGTAGACCTTCTTCACGCCGTCGCCGAGGGCGGCCTCGATGGTGCGGATGTCGCGAACCATGCGCTGAAGCCCCCCGGGCTCGACGGAGGCCGCCTGGTCCGAGCCCCACATGGCGCGGTCGAGGGTGATGTGGCGCTCGACGAACGCGGCGCCCAGCGCGACGGCCGCGAGAGTGGTCTGCAACCCGGTCTCGTGCCCGGAGTAGCCGATCGGGATGTTCGGGTACTCCCGCATCAGGGTGTTGATGACCCGGAGGTTCAGTTCCTCCGCCCTGGCCGGGTACGTCGAGGTGGCGTGGCAGAGGAGGATGTTCTCGCTGCCGAGGACCTCCACGGCGTGCCGGATCTGCTTCGGCGTCGACATGCCGGTGGAGAGGACGACCGTCCTGCCGGTGGCGCGCAGTTCGCGCAGCAGTTCGTCGTCCGTGAGGGAGGCCGAGGCCACCTTGTGGGCGGGGACGTCGAACTTCTCCAGGAAGGCGACGGCCTCGGTGTCCCACGGGGAGGCGAACCAGTCGATGCCGCGCTCGCGGCAGTGCGCGTCTATGGCCCGGTACTCGTCCTCGCCGAACTCCACACGGTGGCGGTAGTCGATGTACGTCATCCGGCCCCAGGGCGTGTCCCGCTCGATGTCCCACTGGTCGCGGGGGGTGCAGATCTCCGGGGTGCGCTTCTGGAACTTGACCGCGTCGCAGCCCGCGTCGGCGGCGGCGTCGATCAGCGCGAGGGCGTTGTCCAGGTCGCCGTTGTGGTTGATGCCGATCTCACCGGTGACGTAGACGGGCCGGCCGGGGCCGGCGGTCCTGCTGCCGAGGGTGCGCAGACGGGAGTTCATCAGGGGGTTCCTCACGGTTCGGCTTACTGGGTGGGGGTGGCGAGGGTGGGACCGAGAAGCCAGGTGGCGATCTCCCGGACGGCGCCGGCGCCACCGGGGGTGGTGGTGACGGCACGCGCGGCGGCACGCACGGAGTCGTGTGCGCTCGCGACGGCGACGGGCCAGCCGACCAGCCCGAAGCAGGGCAGGTCGTTGACGTCGTTGCCGGCGTAGAGGACCCGTTCGGGCGCGACCCCGCTCTCCTCGCACCACCGCTTCAGGGCGGCGTCCTTGCGGTCGACGCCGTGCAGGACGGGGAGGTTGAGCTTGCGGGCGCGGGCCGCGACGACGGGGTTCTGCTCGGTGGAGAGGATCAGCAGCTTCAGCCCGGCGCGGCGCAGGGCTGCGACGCCGAGGCCGTCACCCCGGTGCACGGCGACGAGTTCGCGGCCGTCGGAGTCGACGAGGACGCGGTCGTCGGTCTGGGTGCCGTCGAAGTCGAGGACGACGGCGTCCACGTCCGCGCGGGTGGGGACGTCCACCGTGTCGAGCAGCGGCGCCAGGGCACGGGCACGGGTGAGGTCGTGTGGATCGTCGATCTCCAGGACCCGGGCGGGGTCGGTCTCGACGAGCGCGGTTCGCCCGAAGAAGCGGTGCCCTTGGACGCGGAAGGCCCGGGCGTCCATGGCGTAGGCGGCCCCGGTCTCCAGGAAGTCCTCGGGCCGGTCCTGCCGCCGGGGGCGGTGGCTCTTGTCGTGGTTGACGCCCCGGCCGCCGTCCCCGGCGGTGCCGGGGGGAACGGCGGTGCCGGGGGGAACGGCGGTGGGAGCGAGGGTGGCGCCCGCCGATCCACCGCCCGCGGACGCGGGGACGGTGGCGGACGCGGGGACGGTGGTGGACGCGGGGACGGTGGTGGACGCGGGGGCGGTGGTGGACGCGGGAGTGCCCGCCGCCGGCCCGCGGCGCCACACGAAGGCGTGGAACGGGGCGACCGTGACCGCGGTGTCGGCCCCCTCCTTGGCCACCGCCGAGGCGACCCCGTCGATGTCGTCGCAGGTCAGGAAGGGGCTGGTGCACTGGACGAGGAGGACGACGTCGACGGTGCGGCCGTGCGCCGCCTCGTAGGCGTCCATGGCGTGGAGCACCGCGGACTCGCTGGTCGCGGTGTCGTCCGCGATGTCCGCCGGACGGTCGACCCAGTGCACCCGGCCGGCCGCGCCGAGGGCCGCCCCGGCCGCCCGCGCCGCGTCCGCGATCGCCGGGTCGTCGGTGGACACCACGACATCGGTGACCAGGGCCGATCCGACGCAGGCCCGTACGGCCCGCGCGACGAGCGGGACGCCGCCGACCGCGGCGAGGTTCTTGCCGGGCAGGCCCTTGGAGCCGCCCCTCGCGGGGATCACGGCGAGGACGGTGGTCATGGGGTGGGACTCCTTCGGTCCTTCGGATCGGTCACAGCTCGCCCATCCGGCGGATGGCGGGCGCCACGCGCTGCACACCGTGGCGGTAGGCGCCGCGTGCCGCGCGGCGCACCGTTTCGCGCAGGACCCGGCGCACCCCCGTGGGCTCGTCGGCCGGTGCGGTTCCGGGCAGCGGGCCGCCGTCCGCGGCGAGGCGGTGGCGGGCGAGGATCCCCGGCAGATAGCCGGGCGCGGTCGCGGGGGTGTAGTAGGGGGCGACGGGCGGGAGTTCCGGCTGCCGCAGCAGCCCGGCGACGCGTTCACGGGCCGCGTCGAAGGCCTTCTCGTACGTCCCGTCGGCGGCGACGCCCTGCCTGGCCAGCCACTCCCCGTCCGGTTCGGGCCGGTGCCCGGCGTCGAGCCGGTCCCAGGAGGTGAGCAGGCCGGAGCCGAGGAAGTGGTGGTTGCCCAGCGCCTCGCGGACACCGAGGTCGGTGAGGATCGCGGTGGGGACGCGCCGGTGGAGCGCTTCGAGCGCGGCGGTCGAGGAGACGGTGACCAGCAGGTCGGTCCGGTCCAGGACCTCGCCCATGTGCCCGTACACCAGGCCGAGGTTCGGCGGCAGCCCGCCGGGGAGCCGCTCGGCGAGCCGCTGGTACGGCAGCTCCTCCAGGTGCGTGGTGTGCTCCCCGGGCCGGGAGCGGAGCTTGAGCAGCACCTCGCGGGACGGGTGGAGCCTGGCGTGCCCGGCGAGCCTGCCGAGCAGGTACATCCGGTCGGCCCGGCTCTCCGGAACGGACGGCTGGACGGCGAAGACGACCGTGTCCCGGCCCTCCCGCCGCTCGTACGGGGAACCGCCGAGGAACGGCAGCGCGGCCTCGGTCACCGCCGAGGCGTCGGCACCGACACCCTCGTACACGGCGCGGAACCGGTCCGCGTCGTGGCGGGAGTTGGCGAGCACGACGTCCGCGCCGTGCCGCAGCAGCAGCCCGTCGGCGAGCTTCTCGTACACGACGCCGACGTAGCCGGTGACCAGCACGGGCCGGCGGGGCAGCCGCAGGGCCGCGATGCCGTGGAGCATGGCCTGCACGGCGCCGCCGACGAGGGCGAGGACGACGACGTCGTACCCCTCTTCGCGGATCGCGCGGAGGAACCGGGCGCCGGTGACCTCGCGCACGGAGTCCGTCCCGACGCCGACCTCGGTGAGCTGCCGCGCGGTGGGCGTCGCCCTCCCCCGCAGCAGGAACCCGGCCGGTTCGACGGGTTGGCCGGGGCGGTCGGGGCGGTCGGGGTGGCCGAGGCGGTCGGGGCGGTCGGGGTGGCCGAGGCGACCGGGGTGATCGGGGCGGTCGGGGCGGTCCGCGGCGGCGATGCGGCGCGCGGTGAGCGCGCCCCACTTCCACCGGGTATCGGAGTCGGCGAGCACGGCGACGCGCGGCGGCTGACTGGTACGTGACGGCACGCCGAGGACGTTAGAAAGGCATTCGGCTCGGCGGCCCAACTCGGCAGCAACAGATGGTTAACAGCGCGTCGACGGAAGGCGAAAGCGCCCGGGAAAGGCACGGGAGGCGTCCGGGTTAACGGTTTTGCCGCACCTTGTTCACCCGCCGTCCTTTCGGCGGTCAGAACGGATGACGGGGCCCGCGCCTAAGGTCCGGCGGGTGGTCAAGCTCTCGGTCATCGTGCCCTTCTACAACGTCCAGGCATTTGCGCCCGACACTCTGGGAAGCCTCCGGGCGAACGCCCGCGAGGACTTCGAGTTCCTGCTCGTCGACGACTGCTCGACGGACGGGACGCCGGAGGTCCTGGAGCGTGCGGAACGCGAGGTACCGGGGGCGGTGCTCATCAGACACGAGCGGAACGGCGGGCTGGCCACGGCCCGCAACACCGGCCTGGACGCCGCCCGCGGCGACTACATCGCCTTCCTCGACGGCGACGACTGGCTGGCTCCGGGCTACTACGCGCGGCTGCTCGCGGCGGCCGAGGAACTCGGCACCGACTTCCTCCGCACCGACCATGTGCAGTGCACCGGCCGGGAACGCAAGGTCTTCCGGGTGCCCGTCGGCCGCCGGAACGAGGTGCTCCGGCCGCGTGACGCGATCCTGCCCGCCGACCGGTCCACCTCCGTCGACTACCCGATGGCCTGGGCCGGGATCTACCGGCGCGAGCTGCTGGACCGGGGACTGCTGCACTTCACGGACGGGCTGCGCACCGCCGAGGACCGGCCCTGGATATGGCGGCTGCACCGCGAGGCGGAGTCCTTCGCCGCGGTCGGCCTGCTGGGGGTCTTCTACCGCCGGGGGGTCGCCTCGTCGCTGACGCAGATCGGCGACGTACGGCAGCTCGATTTCATCAGGGCATTCGACCAGGTAATCGAGGAGACCGCGAACGACCCGGAATCCGAGCGGCTGCTGCCGAAGGCCGTCCGGACCTACTGCGCCGTCATCTCCCATCACCTGGGATCGATCGAGAGATTCGAACCGGCCGTGGCCCGGAAACTGCGTGCAATGAGCGCGGACGCCCTGCGCAGAATGCCGCAGGACATTCTCGGGAAGGCACTCGACGGCATGGACCGAGAACGCTCCTCCCGGCTGCGCAGACTGCGCAGGCGCCCGGCCGGCGCACCGGCGGTCTCCGCCTCCGCCATGGCGGGAGCGGCCTGATGCGTACGGACACCAACACGGTCCGGGGCACGGGCACCGCCCCGGACACGAGCGCCGCCCCGCACACGAACACCGGCCCTGGCACGAACACCGGCCCTGGTACGAACACCGCGCCGCGCACAGCCACCGCCCCGGGCACGAACACCGCACGGACCACGCAGATCTTCTTCGCCTCCACCCTGTACGGCGCGGCGACACTGGCGGCCGCGCTCGACAGCGGCTGCTTCGCCCCGGCGGACCGGCGGCTACTGCTGGTGAGCAACAACGCGGCGACCCCGGAGACGGCGACCCCGGTCGACCGGATGCCGGGCTTCGAGCGGCTGCGCGGCCGCTTCGACGGAGTGCTGTCGTGGAACGAGGCGATCGCCCCCTTCCATCCGGGCGGCTGGTCGCCCCGCCCGGTTGATGCACCGATGTGGGAGCGGTATCTGCGGATGCTGTGGGACCTGGGCGACGACCGGATCGAGCTGGCCCTGGAATCCATCCAGGTCAATCCGGCGCTCGCGGTGGCCCAGTTGTTCCCGGACGCCCGTCTCGACGTGTACGCGGACGGGCTGATGAGCTACGGCCCGACCCGCAACAAGATCGACCCGCTGGTGGGCGAGCGGGTGCGCAGGCTGCTGCACCTCGATCTGGTGCCGGGGCTGACGCCGCTGCTGCTGGAGGAATTCGGGGCCCGGCCGGAAACGGTACCGACCGAGGCGTTCACCAAGGTGGCCGCCGAACTCGCCGACCCCACCGACCCCACCGAACTCGCCGAACTCGCCGAACTCGCCGGACTCGCCGGACTCGATGCAGCGGGCGCCACGGCCGGCGCCTCCGACCGCGCCTCCGACCGCGCCTCCGACGGTTCCGCCGACCGTCCCGGCGAGCAGCCCGCGCTACTGCTCGGGCAGTACCTCGCGTCCCTGGGAATCCTCACCGCCGAGGAGGAGGAGGCCCTGCATCTGCGGATGGTCCGGGGCGCGGTCGCCCACGGCCATCGCCGGCTGGTCTTCAAACCGCACCCGGTGGCGCCCTCGGCGTGGTCGCGGGCACTGGAGCGCGAGGCGGAGAAGCTGGGCGCCGAACTGACCCTGGTGGACCGGCCGGTGCTGGCGGAGGTGCTGTACCGGCAGCTCAGGCCCGCGCTGGTGGTGGGGTGCTTCTCCACGGCACTGATGACCGCGAGCACCTTCTACGGCATCCCGGTCGCGCGGGTCGGGACGGCGCCGCTGCTCGACCGGCTGAAGCCGTACCAGAACAGCAACCGGGTTCCGGTGACACTGGTCGACGCGCTGATCCCGGACCTGGAGAGCGGCCGCCCCGGCGCCCCGTGCCCCGCCGACGGGGAACTGTCGGGGCTGGTCCGGGCGGTCGGCTTCGCCATGCAGCCGCAGATCCGGGCGGATCTGCGCCCTGCGGCGGAGGCGTATCTGACGGCCCGTCTCACGGACGGCAACGCCCGCTACTTCAAGCGCCGCCGCCTGACGGTCCTGGGCCTCCCCGGCGGTCTCCCGGTCCCCCGGCACGCCGCGATCCGCCGCGTGGCCCGCCGAGTCCGCCGCATCAAGCGCGCCGCGCTCGGTTGACGGGGCTTCCCCGGCGGGAGCGAGCGCGCTGGTAACGAAGCCTGGCGCCCCGCTTCGCCCGCCCCGGTGGGGCGACACAGGGCGACCTGCGGGAACGTGATCACGCGCCGACGGCTCTGCTCCTGTGTCACATCCATGGTTGTGACGCCGTGATCACGACGGCTTGGCGCGGCCTTCGCGCTCGGCGATGGCTGCAGTGAGATTGCCTCGGACCGTCACCGTGATCGGATGCTCTTGCCCCAGCACCCGCTCGGCGTCGGTGAGGGTCTGTTCGTACAGGGGGATGGCCCGCCCCAGGTCCCCCGCCGACTCGTAGGCGCCGGCGAGGTTGTTGCGGGAGGTCAGGGTGTCGGGGTGGTCCTCGCCCAGCACCCGGGTGCGGTCGGTGAGGGTCTGCTCGAACAGCGGGATCGCCCGCCCCAGATCCCCCACCGACTCGTAGGCGTAGGCGAGGTTGTTGCGGGAGGCCAGGGTGGAGGGGTGGTCCTCGCCCAGCACCCGGGTGCGGTCGGTGAGGGTCCGCTCGAACAACGGGATCGCCCGCCCCAGATCCCCCACCGACTCGTAGGCGCCGGCGAGGTTGTTACGGGAGGTCAGGGTGGAGGGGTGGTCCTCGCCCAGCACCCGGGTGCGGTCGGTGAGGGTCCGCTCGAACAACGGGATCGCCCGCCCCAGATCCCCCACCGACCGGTAGGCGTAGGCGAGGTTGTTACGGGAGGTCAGGGTGTCGGGGTGGTCCTCGCCCAGCACCCGGGTGCGGTCGGTGAGGGTCCGCTCGAACAACGGGATCGCCCGCCCCAGATCCCCCACCGACCGGTAGGCGTAGGCGAGGTTGTTACGGGAGGTCAGGGTGTCGGGGTGGTCCTCGCCCAGCACCCGCAGGTAGTCGACGTGGGCGCGTTGGAGGTATGTGATGGTGCGGCCGGGCTGGCCCTGGTTGTCGAGGAAGAGTCCGGTTTTGTTGAGGATGTAGGCGGTGGTTGTGGTGTCGGTGTCGAGGGTGGTGTGCTCGGTGAAGGCGTCGATGTGGGGGAGGAGGGTGCGCCAGGTGGGCCAGGTGGCGGGGGTGCTCCAGGTGTCGGGGAGGGCGGTGTGGAGGTTGGTGGTGGCTTGTTGGCGGGCCTGGTCGACGAGTTCGGGGGTGCGGTGGGGGTCGTGGGGGTCGGGGGTGCGGGTGAGGGCCTGGACGAGGCGGTGGACGGCGACGGTGCCGGTCGGGGCATCGGGGGTGATCATGCTGTAGGCGGCCAGCAGGCCGAGTGCCGCGTCGCGGGTGGGCGGGTCGGCGGGTCCGGTCAGGGTGGTGGGGATGTGATCGGGGGCGTACCAGGCGAGGGTGCGTAGCAGGTGGGCGGCGTGGGGTTGGAGGGTGGTGATGCGGTGGAGGGTGATGTTCCAGGTGCGGGCGATGGTGTGTTCGGTGGGGGTGGTGGCGGCGGTGTGGCGGTACATGTCCGCGGGATGCCGGGCGAGGAAGTGGAGGTAGGTGCGGGGGGTGGTGAGCGGGTTCTGGGCCAGGTAGGCGGCGGCTTGTTCGATGGCCAGGGGGAGATGGCCGAGTTCCTCGCACAGTTCGGTGGCGCCGTCGAGGTCGCGTCCGGGGTGCTGGGCTGTGGTGATGCGGGTGAACAGGGCCAGGGACTCTGCGGGTGTGAGGATGTCGAGGCGCACCACGGTGGTGGCGTGGGTCCAGGCGGTGGCGAGGCGGCTGGTGATCAGGAAGCGTCCGCCTCGGGCGCGGGCGGTCAGGGCGGCGATGTCGGCGGGGTCGTTGACGTTGTCCAGGACGATCAGCCAGCCGGTGTGGGTGGCCAGCCACTGCGCGGCGCGTTCGGCGAGTTCCTGGGCGGTCAGGGCGCGGGCGAGGGCGGGTTGCAGGGCGGTGGCGAGGTCGGCCAGGCCCTGCTGGACGGCGGCGGCGCTGTCGGCGGTGATCCAACGGAGGGGTGTGTGGCCGTGGGGGCGGGTGGCGGCCCAGTGCGCGGCCAGGGCGCTCTTGCCGATCCCGCCGAGCCCGTGCACCGCCTGGACCACCGCCTGACCCTGCGAGGCGAGCGCGGCGTCCAGACGCTCCAACTCGCGGGCCCGTCCCACGAACAGCGCCGGGCGCGCCGGGAGGTTGTCCAACCCCGGTGGGGCCGGGACATGGGCCGGGGGCACGAACGCTTCGGGCGGTAACTGGATCGCGGTGGCACTGTCCCCGGTGAGCACGCTGCCCAGAAGGGCCCCGCCGCCGGTGTCAATCGCGACGGACCGGGTTCCGGACGCCTCGACCACGCTGGGGACACCGTCGGGCTGATGCGCTCGTGGTTTCGCGGTCCGCTTCCTGAAGGACCACTTCACGCGGGGTCCTGCCCGAGGTGGTCGCCGGTGGAGATGCCGCCCCGCGGGTTGCCGTCGACGGCGATCGACCGCTCCCCGGACGCCGTCACCGAACCCGGCCGACCCCCCGGTTCGGGCCGGGGCTGAGACGATCCCGGAGCCGGTTCCGGTGCGGGTTCCGGTGCGGGTTCCGGTGCAGGGGCGGGGGCGGGGGCGGGTGCGGGGG
Source organism: Streptomyces spongiicola (assembly GCF_003122365.1). Taxonomy (NCBI): domain Bacteria; kingdom Bacillati; phylum Actinomycetota; class Actinomycetes; order Kitasatosporales; family Streptomycetaceae; genus Streptomyces; species Streptomyces spongiicola. The sequence continues at coordinate 4,900,739 of NZ_CP029254.1, read as the reverse complement.
TGTTCGGGGAGTCGGGTTCCGGGCGGCCCGCAGAGCCGTCCGGGGCGGCGCGTACCACGGTGTCACCCGTGGAGATGGGGCCCGTCGGATCGCCCTTGACGGCGACACTGCGCGGGCCGGACGCCGTGACCGGACCATCGGGCGACGGGGCTGACGCGTCGTCCGGACGAGGCGTACGGGTGGCGAAGCCCTGGCCCCATGCTCCGGCCAGCGTGGCCAGCACCACCCCGAGCGCCGAGGACAGCGACCAGCGGATCGCGTCATCCGTCACCGCCGACGGCAGGAACACCGCCCCGCCCAGCCACGTAGGCACCGTGAACGCCACGGCCGTGACCAGTCCCGCCACCACCCACCGAAGACCTCGCCGCATACTTCCCCCACGATCCAAGCCGCCACATCCACGACCAGAATGGCAGCAACTCCCCCTCTCCGGGCGCTGATCGCGCGCACACGCGCCCCCACCGACCAACTCGGGGCCTCCACGCCTACCCGGCGGCCCCCGAGAGCGTGGTGCCCGATCACACGATTCATGGTGAGCGCCGTCCGGCACCACAGGACGCAGAGCACAGAAGGGCGGGGTCCGGCGGCGTTCCCGAGTGACGAACAGCGCCCCGGCTGCGGCATGTTCAGCGCCGCACCGGACGGCGGGCAGATGGCCGGTTCCTTACTGCTGGACCGCGCCGCGCGGCGGCGGGCGATGGGGCGCCGGGGTGCGAGAGCGCAGCCCGGCTACGGTATTCAGGTCGGCACCGTGCAGTTCCGGGGAAGGCTCCTGGACAACCCCGAGGAGGCACCCGCCGAAGTCGTCGCCTCCACCGCCGACCGGCCCGGCCGCTCCACATCCGCGCGCAGAAACCCCACCCTCGGGGTCAATCGCCTCATCATCCAGGCGGCACAGCGAACAGCCGGCTCGACCCGGGTGCCGCATCATGTGACAGCACACCGCACTCTCCACATGGCCTACTCGACCGCCTCCTTGAGGGTCCTGACGAATGACGCCCAGGCGCGGGCCGGGACCACGAGGACGGGGCCGTCGGGCAGCTTGGAGTCACGGACGGGGACGACGCCGGCGAGGCCGTCGGTGACCTCGACGCAATCGCCTCCGCTGCCGTTGCTGTGGCTGCTCTTGCGCCAGCGGGCGGCGCCGAGGAAGCCCTCCGCGACCTCGAGGCAGTTGCCTCCGCTGCCGTTGCTGTAGCTGCTCTTGCGCCAGCGGGCGGCGCCGAGGAACCCTTCCGCGACCTCGACACAGTTGCCTCCGCTGCCGTTGCTGTAGCTGCTCTTGCGCCACGCGACAGTGCTCAAGTCAATCCGGATGCTTGCCGTTTCGGTAGTCATCAGCCGCTTCCTCGATCAGGGCGAGGGACGCCTCGGGCGGTAGTGCGGCGGCCCTGAGCAGATCGTACGACCGGCGGTACTCCTTCACGAGGGCCGGATCGTCGATGGTGTCGCCGGTGTGCAGCGCCTCGGTGTAAACCAAGGGCGGTGCGTCCGGAAAGGTCATGATCATGGCAGTGCCGAGCATGAAGGGATGCGGGCCGCGGTTCCACGGAAGGATCTGTGGAACGATCCGGTGACGGCGCGCCAACGCCGCGACACGATTCAGCTGTTCGGCCATCTCCTCGGGCGAGAGGATCGGCTGACGGAGCAGTGCCTCGGACACAACCACCCAGTACATCGGGATCTTGTGGTCGGTCTCGAAGAGATGAGCCCTCGGCATGCGGGCGTTGACCCTCTCCTCCACTTCCTCGTCTGGCGCCAGCGGGTGCGTCGCGCGCACCACCGCCCGCGCGTACGCCTCCGTCTGCAGCAGGCCCGGAATCAGCGTCGGGCTCCACTCCTCGATCGTCTCCGCGTGCTTCTCCGCCTCCAGCACGCGCTCGAAGTACTGCGCGTGCCCCCGCCGTCTGGCCTTCCTCACGTCCTCGCACCGCCGCTTGAAGAAGCCGTCCGTCTTGAGCACCCGGTCCGCGTGTTCCGCCAGCTCCGCCGGCATCCGCCGCTCGCCGCGCTCGATCTCGCTCAGGTGGCTGGGGCCGTAGAAGCTGCCCTCGACCAGCTGCTGGAGGGTGAGCCCGGCCTGCTCCCGCTGCCAACGCAATTCCTTGCCGTAGAAGGTGGGGACACCCTCCGAGCCGTCGATGTGCTTGCGTCGCGCCATCGTTCACCGTTCTTTCCCACCTGCCGGTGGTATGCACGCCGTTCACGGCCGGGAACCCGAACCTCTTTCACGGTAGGCCCGCCACGCCAGTGTGTGAGTGATTCGTCACAGAGCGCACAGGAAGGCATGCCCCCCATGTACGACGCGACGGACGCGGACGAGTGCACCGAACAGCTCCGCGCCGCCCTCGCCGCCCACGGCATCACGCTGCCGTCTCTCGGCATCGACCTGCCGAGCTTCGCGGCCCGTGGCCCCGGCCGGCCCCTCATCTCGCTGGGCAACTGCAACCTGACCACCGCCCGAGCGCTGGTCGCGGCCCTCCGCAAGGGGGCTGCCCGATGCGACGGCTGACTCTGGATCTCCTCGCGACGCCGGAGGCCGTACCCGGCGTGCGCCGCACCGTGCGCGAGTACCTCGGCGGCGTGCCCTGCGCCGACCTCCAGCTGTGTGTGAGCGAGCTGCTCACGAACGTCATCCGGCATCTCGGGGACGGGGTGCCGGTCACGATCCGCGTAACCCGCGCCGCCGTGGGCGGTCGTACGCGGCTGGAGGTCAACCACCCGGCCCCGCGCGCCTCGCCCGTCCGATGCCGGGCCGCTGCCGCCGACGACGAGACCGGCCGCGGCCTCGCCCTGCTCGATGCCGTGGCCGTGCGCTGGGGCGTGGACGAGGGGCCCGGTACCAAGACCGTCTGGTGCGAACTGCCCGGAGAGGGCGCTGCGGGTATGCGACCGCCCGGTTCGGCTCACGAGGCGTCGACGGTCCGTTGAAGGCCGAGGGGAGGGCGCCCGACAGGTGGACGGCGGCGCGGGTTGGACGCCGAGCGGGTGGCCTGGCCGACGGCACGGCTGGATACCCAACGGGTGGACGTCGGCGGCCTTCGCCTCACGGCAGCCGCTTTGCCTGCGCGGCAGCCGCCTTCACCTCACGGCGGGCGGACTCGCCTCACGGCAACCGCCTTCGCCTCACGGCGGGCGGACTCGCCCGCAGGCAGCGGACCACCCCCGGCGGGCGCGTCCGTCCGCCGGGTCAGGCGCTGCTGAGCGAGAGCTTCACGGCGAAGCCGAGGAACAGCGCGCCCGCCGCCGACGTCGCACCGGCCGACAGCCTCCGGCGGCGGCGGAAGGCGGCGGCCAGATGGGTGCCGGTGAAGATCAGCAGGGTGAGGTAGAGGAAGCTCGCCAGCTGGGCGAGAGCGCCGAGCACGGCGAAGGACACCGCCGGATAGGCGTAGCCGGGGTCCACGAACTGCACGAAGAAGGCGATGAAGAAGAGGATGGCCTTCGGGTTGACCAGGCTGATCACCAGGGCCCTGCGGAACGGCCGCTCACCCGCCGCGGACGCGTCCGCCGCCTGCCCGTCCAGGGGTTCCGCCAGCTCCCGGCGCGAGCGCCACATCGACCAGGCGGCGCGCAGCATGCCGATGGCGAGCCAGGTCAGATAGCCCGCGCCCGCGAACTTCACCGCCGAGAACAGCACGGCGTTGGCCTGGAGCAGCGAGGCGACGCCCGCCGCCGACAGCACCATCAGCACGGTGTCGCCGCACCACACACCCGCGGCGGCCTGGTATGCCGTGCGCACACCCCGGCGGGCGGCGACCGAGAGCACATAGAGCGAGTTCGGCCCCGGGAGGAGGATGATCAGGACAAGTCCCGCGAGATACGTCGGCAGATCGGTGACACCCAGCATGAGGCGGAGTGTCGCACACGGGTACGACTCCCCACCTCTGCGTTCCGGATGGTGGAAAGCCGATCAGAACGCGGAAAGGTGATCAGAACACCTCGCTCGGGACGTAGGTGCCCCACACCTCGCGCAGGGCGCCGCACACCTCGCCGACCGTGGCACGCGCCCGCAGCGCCTCCTTCATCGGGTACAGCACGTTGCCCGTCCCGGACGCGGCGTCCCGCAGACCGCCGAGGGCCGCGTCGACGGCGGCCCGGTCGCGCCCGGCCCTCAGCTCCGCCAGCCGTTCGGCCTGCCGTGCCTCGATCGCCGGGTCGACGCGCAGCGGCTCGTACGGCTCCTCCTCGTCGAGGGTGAAGCGGTTGACGCCGACGACGACGCGTTCGCCGCCGTCCGTCTCCCGGGTGACGCGGTAGGCGCTGCGCTCGATCTCGCCCTTCTGGAAGCCGCGTTCGATGGCGTTCACCGCGCCGCCGAGGTCCGCCACCCTGCCCATCAGTTCCAGTACCGCCGCCTCCATGGCGTCCGTCATGCTCTCGACCGCGTACGACCCGGCGAACGGGTCGACGGTGGCGGCGACGTCGGTCTCGTACGCGAGGACCTGCTGGGTGCGCAGGGCCAGCCGGGCCGACTTGGCGGTCGGCAGCGCGATCGCCTCGTCGAAGGAGTTGGTGTGCAGCGACTGGGTGCCGCCGAGGACGGCCGCCAGGCCCTGCACGGCGACCCGCACCAGGTTCACCTCGGGCTGCTGGGCGGTGAGCTGCACCCCGGCGGTCTGGGTGTGGAAGCGCAGCATGAGCGACTTCGGGTTCCGCGCGCCGAACTCGTCGCGCATCACCCGGGCCCAGATGCGGCGCGCGGCGCGGAACTTCGCGACCTCCTCCAGGAGGGCCGTGCGGGCGACGAAGAAGAACGACAGCCGGGGCGCGAAGTCGTCCACGTCCAGTCCGGCCGCCAGGGCCGTACGGACGTACTCGATGCCGTCCGCGAGGGTGAAGGCCACCTCCTGCACGGGCGTCGCCCCGGCCTCGGCCATGTGGTAGCCGGAGATCGAGATCGTGTTCCACCGGGGGATCTCGGTCCTGCAGTAGCCGAAGAGGTCGGCGACCAGCCGCAGCGAGGGCCTGGGCGGGAAGATGTAGGTGCCCCGGGCGATGTACTCCTTGAGCACGTCGTTCTGGACGGTGCCGGTCAGCCGGTCCGCCGGCACCCCCTGCTCCTCGCCGACCAGTTGGTAGAGGAGGAGCAGCAGAGCGGCGGGCGCGTTGATCGTCATGGACGTGGAGACCCGGTCCAGCGGGATGCCGTCCAGCAGCGTCCTCATGTCGTCGATCGAGTCGACGGCCACGCCCACCTTGCCGACCTCGCCGTGCGCGATCGGCGCGTCGGAGTCGTGCCCCATCTGCGTCGGCAGGTCGAAGGCGACGGACAGGCCGGTCGTGCCGTGTTCGATGAGCTGCTTGTAGCGGGCGTTGGACTCGGCGGCCGTGCCGAAGCCCGCGTACTGTCGCATGGTCCACAGGCGGCCCGTGTACATGGTCGGATGGACACCCCGGGTGAAGGGGTACGAACCGGGCTCACCCAGCTTCTCGCCGGGATCCCACCCTTCGAGGTCGTCCGGTCCCCAGACCGGCTCGATGGGCAGACCCGACTCCGACTCGCGCGCCATGCGGTGTGCCTCCCGGTACGAATACTCGCTGGTACGCAACCCTCGCGGCGGCCCGCACCGGCGGGTCCGCGAGCAACGGCGTGCCCTCGACTGAGACCTTGCTCACAGCATGCTCCTTCGGCCGCAACCAGGCGGGGCTGCGAAGCATCCCCGTTCACACACGATCCTTGGGGGGGCACACCTATGCACCGTACGTCCGTTCTCCGCAGACCGCTCCTGGTCCTCGCGTCCCTGGCCCTGACCCTGGCCGCCGGGTGCACCGGTCGGGGGACCGGTGGGGGGAGCGACGAGCCCCCGGCCGTCCCGGCCGTCCCGGGCGAACCCTCGCGGGCCCCGGTCGCCACCGTCGCCACCCCCACCCCCACCCCTGCGACCGCCGCGGCCGACGACGCCAAGCCCCCCGCCCCCTCCCCCGGGACGCCGGACGCCCGGACGGCGGAGCCCGAGCTGCGGACGGCGGAGCCCGAGGTGCGGATGACGGAGGGCAGCGAGAGCGAGCAGGTCCGCGAACTACAGGCGCGGCTGCGCCAGATCGGCCACTTCCACCGCAGTCCGACCGCGTTCTACGGCTCGATGACGGCCGAGGCGGTCAGCGGTTTCCAGCGGAAGCGGGGGCTCGCGGAGACCGGGTCGGTCGACGGGACCACCTGGCGGCGGCTGCTCGCGGTGACCCGCACGCCGACCGGCGACGAACTGCGGCCCGCCACGACCCAGGAACTCGACGAACCCGACCCCCGGTGCCTGAAGGGGCGCGTGCTCTGCATCAGCAAGGAGAGCAGGACACTCGCATGGATGATCGACGGCACGGTGGTGGCGGCGATGGACGTGCGCTTCGGCTCGGAGAACACGCCCACCCGTGAGGGAACGTTCAGCGTGGGCTGGAAGGCAGAGGACTGGGAGTCGACGCTCTACCACACACCCATGCCGTACGCGATGTTCTTCAGCGGTGGCCAGGCGGTGCACTACTCACCGGACTTCGCCGCCCGCGGCTACAGCGGCGCCTCGCACGGCTGTGTCAACGTCCGGGACAGGAAGAAGATCGCTTCGGTGTTCGGCCAGGTGAAGGTCGGCGACAAGGTCGTCGTCCACTGGTGAGGCGGCGCGCTCCCGCAGAAGGGCACGGCGGGGCGGGGCCGCCGCACGGGGCGGAGCGGCCGGCCCGGGCGGACGAGGTGAGAAGTGGGGAGTGAGAAATTGGGAGTGGGGAGTGGGGAGTGGGGAGTGGGGAGTGAGGGCGCGGGCGGGACCGGGGGAACGTGTCCCGCCCGCGCCTGTGTGCTCTGAGCCGTGGGTACGGGGGGAACCCCGGCTCAGGCATCGCCGATGACCAGTCGGCTCACTTACTACTGCGCCACTCAGCCGAAAAACGTCACACCTGGCCGGAAAACTTTCCGGGACGGGGAGAACCGCAGGTCAAGTCGGTGGGGCCAACCGCGGCCGGCCGCGGAGGGCTCCCGGGAACCAGTGCCGCGTCAGGCGGGGTTCGCCCGTCGGGGTGCGGCGTCCGGTGCGGTGGATCACAAGACTCCGGATCGACCTCGTAGTGGGTCTACCCGGTTGGTTCGGCGACGCGGCGAGTCGCCGTGCCGGGCGTCGCGACGGGGCGAACGTCGCCTGACGCGACTCTAGAGGGCAGCGAGGGACACTGCCGGAACCTCGAACCCGGAGACGCGCCACACATCCGCCGGCGGCACGAGCGGCCGCCCGGCGGGAGCGGGGCGTACGGAGGCGGGGGGCAGGAACGGGGAGCGCGGGAAGCCACCCGAATCGAAGCCGCCGCCGTCGTCGTCGTCATCGTCGTCGTCGTCATCGTCATCGTCGTCCTGGCTGTCGCCGCCGCCCTGACCGCCGTTCTGACCGCCGCCCTCGTCGCCGTCAGCATCACGGTCGCCGTCGCCGTCACGGTCGCCGTCGCCGTCGATGTTCGCGGTCAGCATCCGGTCGCAGAACCGCTTCACCCGGTCCACGCCCTGCGCCGCGGCCTCCAGTGTGTGCTTGCGCTCCTCGTCCAGCGTGCCGTCGCGGTAGTCGCGGCAGGCCTGGACCGTCTTGCCGTACCAGTCCCCGCTACCGGTGTCCTCCGTGCGGCGGTCCCGCGGCGCCGCGGACGCGTCGCCCTGACCGGCTCCCGACCTGTCCGCGCCCGGGGTTCGGGTGGCGCCGGGAACCGCCGGAGCACTCGGCGAGGAGGAGGTGCCCGCGGGGGACGGCGCGTCGGGGCTGCGCAGCCGGTCGGCCGGGGACTCGGAGGTGACCGGCCCGGGGGTGACGGCACCCGGGACGGAGGAGGCGGGCGCCGGCTGAGGGGCTCCGAACGGGGTCGGCAGCACCCCGGTCCCCGCGGCGACGGCCACGCCGCCGACCGCGAGTCCGGCCAGCGAGGCCGCCAGCCCCCAGTGCACCGAACGGGCCCAGGGGACGGGGCCGGCCTCCGGCGTCAGCCGCACCGTCGGCAGCAGCTCCGCCGCGCCGCCGTCACGCGCCTTGCGGAACGCGGCGAGCGCGGCGTCCTCACCTCTCAGCGGCTCGGTCACCGGGCCGCGCGCGGCCGCCTCGTCGAGCAGCCCTGCCAGCAGAAGGGCCTGGTGACGCGCGTCGACGCCGACGGGTTCGACCGGTTCACCTCGGAGCAACCGCTCCGCGGCCTCCTGGTCGAGCCAGTTGTCACGCTCGTCGGCCATCACATGTCCTTCTGCGTCCGCAGACGCGAATGCGTCACACCGGTGGAGCGGGCCGCGCCGGGGCGAGCAGTGCGCGGGGAGGGTACCGCGCCGAGCCCCGTCTCGTCCCCCGCCGGGGCCTCATGCGCCCCTTCCTGCTCCACTCCCAGGAGTTCCGCGAGGCGCTTCAGACCCCGGTGGGCCGCGGTGCGCACCGCGCCGGGCCGCTTGCCCAGGGTCTTCGCCGCGCTCTTCGCGTCGAGGCCCACGACCACTCGCAGTACGACGGCCTCCGCCTGGTCCTGGGGGAGCTGGGCGATCAGGGCCATGGCACGGCCGGTCGCCAGGGCCTCCATGGCCTCGCCGGCGGTGTCGGACTCGGCGGCCCTCCCGGTCAGTTCGGTCTCGTCCCCGCCGACCGCCGGGCGCCTGCCGCGCATCCGGATGTGGTCGAGGGCGCGGTTGCGCGCGATACGTGCCGCCCAGCCGCGGAAGCGGTCGGCGTCGCCGTTGAACCGGTCGAGGTCCCGGGCGATCTGGAGCCAGGCCTCGGACGCCACGTCCTCGGCCTCCGCCTCGCCGACCAGCGTCCTGATGTACCCGAGCAGCCGCGGGTGAACGGCGCGGTACACGGCCCGGAAGGCGTCCTCGTGTCCGTCCTGCGCCGCGCGCACCGCGGCGGTCAGCTCCGCGTCGTCCCCCAGCACTCCCACTACCCGTTCGTTATCGCGGCTGGTCATCACCGCCGCACGGCCCAGCGCGCAGCGCCACGCTACGTCCTCCACGGGGGCCGCGTCCACGTCTAGTACAACTTGCAACATTGTGCTGTGGAGGCTCGGTGTGACAGAAAGCGCACCCGTGGCGCTGAGAGGAGTACAGGGCCGCTTCGCAGCCCTCGCGGACGACGACCGGGGCCTCTCCTGTGGGGGGTGGCGGCCCCGGTCGTCTCGTGTGAGCGCGGGCTCGGCACACCCCGGCGGTCTCGCCGGTCCCCACCTCCGGCCGTCCGCCGCGCCGGCACCGCGCACCCCCGTCGGACACCCGCCCCCTCCGCTGACGGTCGCCTCCCTCCGCTGACGGTTGCCGCCGGCCGCCTGCACGCGGTCGGCCAGGGGCGCGACGGCCGGTTCCCGGGGGTCCGGCAGGATGCGGGTCGGGCGGATCCGGGACGGCCCCGGCCCCGGCCCCGACCCCGACCCCGACCCCGGCACACGGTCCGGCACACGGTCCGGCACACGGTGGACCACCGGGGCGATCCGCGCGACGTCCGCGGTCGGGCGCGGGCCGGACATCAGCGGGCGACGGCCGAGTACCACCGCCAGGACTCCAGGCGCCCCCGGCCCGGCAGTTCGCCGCGGCCCGTGGCCCAGAGGAGCGTCTGCCAGCGGTCCGTGTCCGCCGGGGCGTGGGGGAAGAGACGGACGAGGGCACGGCCGCACAGGCCGGCCGGCGGGGACCAGGGGAGGCCGAGGCCCTGGGCCACGTCATGGGTGTGGACGAGTGTCTCGACCACACCCATGGCGGCGAAGCCCTCGGCATCGGACGTCCCGAAGGTGTGGTAGGCACGGGCCTCCGCGGGGGCCGTGCGCACCATCGACGTGAGCACGCCTCCGCAGGCGTCGAGCATCAGGAGCAGCCCCCGGGGCCCGGCGGCCCGGTCGGCGAAGGTGATGTTCGCCGGTCCGCCGGTGCGACGCGTCCTCCAGTCGAAGGGAACATCGCCGTCCAGCGGAGGGGACTCGGGCCCGAGCTGTGCGGCGTAGGCGAAGAGGTCGTCGGCGAGATGCTCGACGGTCTCCCAGCAGGTCCAATCCAGTTGGCCGGCCCTGGTGTCCCAGTCGGCGCCGAGGCCGGCCCGCAGGGTGGTGAGCGCCAGCCGGACGGCGTGCTGCACGTCGTCGGCGGTAACGGGTGTTCTCGTCGTTTCCTCTGATGCGTCCGAAAGGTCCGACGCCTGATCAACGGCCATGACGGGACGGTACCAACGCCGACGGAACGGCAGTTCGGGCGAGTGTTTTCGGACAGCCCGTCAGTCACCCGTTCGTTCCCGGTGTCACCGTCCCGGCCGTAGCGTCATTGCACACCATATGCCCGCTGCTTCCCTATGCTCCGGCCCCATGAGATGCCGCCCCATGGCCTTCACCGCCGTGTGCACCGCCGCCATCTGTCTCACCGGCCTCACGGCCGCCGCGCCCCTCCCGGCTTCCGGCTCCCCGTTCCCCTCCTCACCCCACTCACCGCTCCCCCCTTTTCCGTTCCGGTCCGAGGCCGTGACCGGGCGCGCGTCCCCGTCGCCGGGTGCCGGAGAGATCCACAGCGTGCCGGTCCCCGGCAGCGACCCGGCACGGCGGACACTCCCGGCGCGCACCACCGAACCGTTCAGCCTGGTCGGCATCACCTGGGACGACCCGGACGCGGAACTCCCGGGCACCGCCGAAGTCCGCACCCGGGACAGCCGTACCGGCCTGTGGTCGCCCTGGCACGCGCTCGAGGTGGACGTACGGACGTCCGAGGCCGGCCCCGGGGCGGCCTCCGCCGGACTGCGGGCGGGCAGCCTCCCGCTGTGGACCGGGCCCTCGGACGGGGTGGAGCTGCGGGCGGAGGGGACGGCGCTGCCCCGCGGGCTGCGCGTCGAGCTCGTGGACCCCCAGGACGGCGTCACGGCACCGCCGTCCGCCCGTGCGGAGGCGCCGGCGGACGCTCCGCCGATGACCATGCGGGCCGGCTGGGGCGCGGACGAGTCCAAGGTCGGCGGGCCGCCCACGTACAACTCCACCACCAAGGCGGTGTTCGTCCACCACACCGCCGGGTCGAACACCTACCAGTGCGCCGACTCGCCCGCGATCGTGCGGGCCGTCTTCACCTACCACGTGGAGGGCCAGGGGTGGAACGACATCGGATACCACTTCCTGGTCGACAAGTGCGGCAGGATCTTCGAGGGCCGGGCCGGCGGCATCGACCGGCCGGTCCAGGGGGCCCACACATACGGCTTCAACGTCGACACGAGCAGTGTGTCGGTGATCGGCGACTACAGCACCGCGGCCACCACGCCCGCGGCCCGCGACGCCGTGGCGAGACTCGCCGCCTGGAAGCTCGGCCTCTACGGCCTGGCCGTCGACGGGACCACGACGCTCACGGCGTCCGCGGACAACGGCAAGTTCCGGCGAGGGGAGCGCGTCGTCCTGCCGCGCCTGCCGGGGCACCGCGACGCGTACCGGACCGAGTGCCCCGGCGCCCATCTCTACGCCGACCTGCCCGCCGTCCGCCGGTCCGCCGCGGCACCGGGCGACGGGTCCGGCGCCGGCGAGCCGGAGCCCTCCGGGTCGCCCTGGCCGCCGGCCCCCGGGGCAGAAACGGCGGCGGTCGTACCGGACGGCGCCGTGGAACAGGACTCCGCCGGCGGTGACTTCGACGGGGACGGGGACGGGGATCTGGCGGTCGCCTTCCGCACACCGGAGGGGGCCCTCGCGCTCGTCGTGCTGAGCGGTCCCGGGCGGGGGCGCGGGACCGCCTCGCCGACCGTCCTGATGGGCGCCGGCGGATCCGCCCTCGCCTCGGGCGACGTGAACGGCGACGGGTTCGACGACCTGGCGGTGTCCACCGGGCGGGGGATCGTGACGTACCACGGTTCGGCGACCGGTCTGAGCACTGCGGGGGCGCCCGCGCTCGCGGTGGGCGCGGACGCCGGGGCTCTGACCGTGGCGGACCCGGACGGCGACGGCTACGGGGATCTCCTCGACGGGCACGAGGTGATCGCGAGCGGCGGGCCGCCGGGGCTCACGGTGCCCGGGAACGGGGCGGCCCCGCCCGCCGGGTAGCCGGAGCGGCCGGGCCGGCCCCGGCCCCGCACCCGCCCGGGCTGAGCCGGCAGGAAGAGCAGAGTCGGCAGGAGGGGCTGAGCCGGCAGGGGCAGAGCCGTCAGGGGCTGAGCCGTCAGGAAGGGTCCGCCCCGCCCCTCGCCCGCCGGGACAGGGCCGCGCGCAGCACGCGACGGCCCTCCGTCGAGAGGTCCAGGGCGCGGCGGAGCGCGGCACCGTCCGGGTTGGCGGCGAGGAGTTCGAGGATCTGGACCTGCCGGCGCTCCTCGCCGGCGGCGAGCGGGCCGCGGGGGCCGCGCACCGGGTCGAGTTCCCGGTGCAGTTCGAGTGCGAGGCCGGAGCACGCCGCCGCCCACTCGCCGAGCGGGCCTGCGGCCCACTCCGACGGAGCGGCGGCGATCATCTTCCGCACCGGGGCCCAGTCCTCGCTCGACGCCTCGTCGGCGGGCGCCGCTTCCAGTGCCGTCCGCACCGCGGCCAGCCGGCCCGCCCAGCTCTCCTCACCCTCGGCGATGCCCGCCCACAGGGGCCGGAGCACGTCGGGTTCCTCGTCGAGCAGGGGCCGGCACCGGTCCAGGCACGCGAGACCACTCGCGGCCAGGCTCCGCCCGTCGGCCTCCGCGATCAGTTGCACCAGGCCCATCGACGCCTCCCCGCTCCCCGACTGTGCGTTCGCGTACGTCACATACAGCGCCGAGTGGCCGGAAAACGTCACCCCCGCGGCCGAAAACCGCCCGGATGACGCCCGCTCGTCCGGGGGTCATCCCGGCGGCACGGTCCGCACCGCGAGGGCCTTGGCGTGCTGCATGGCCGTCAGCCTGCGCACGAAGAGAACGGCCAGCACCGCGGCGAGCAGGTCGAACCCGGCGCCGGCCGTCATCAGCCCCGCGGCGTAGTGGATCGCGTCGGCGCCCTGGGCCCTGTCGTACATCCTGCTCGCGTACCGGTCGAAGACCACCGCCCAGACCCAGGCGCCCCACCAGGCGTTGAGGAGACCGCGGCCCACCGGCGCGCCGCCGTAGGGGTCGGTGCGGCTCGCCCGCAGCACGTCGGCGGCGATGCCCCGCGGGATCCACAGGTTGGCGATCGGGATGAACCACGCGCCGATCGCCCAGCCCGGGGTCCTGCGCTGGGTGTCGGGCGCGAAGACCTCGGCGTTCCACCGGACCCGGTGGAACCAGATGATGAAGAGCGTGGCCACCGCCGGCAGCGCGGCGACGTACAGCCCACCAGATCCGGCCATCGCGTAGTCGGCGCGGTTCGCCTCGTCCTCGTCGAAGCCGGCCGAGCCCGAGGCGGCGCCGTTGAGGAACGACCGCATGTCGACCGAGGCCGCGACCATCAGGAGATCGGCGACGATCACGACGCCGAGCAGCGCGATGACGGCGTACGAGAGCCCGACGGGCGAGCGGAGTGCGCGGCCGGGTGCGTGCACCGGCGGTACGGGCCCGGGCACGGGCGTGTGCGGCATCAAGGACGTTCCCCAGGTGACACGAAGACCGGAGGCGCGCCCCTCCCCGGGGCAGCGCACCGGACAACCCTACGAGAACGGCCGCCCCCGGACCCTCGGGGCCGCCCCGGAACCCCCGGCGGGCGCGCGCCGAGGGCCACGGCACCGCGCCTTGGTGACGGACCGCCTCCGTGCGGCACCGCGCCGTGCTGCCGGACCGCCTCCGTGCGGCGCCCGCCGTGGTGACGGACCGCCCCCGTGCGGCGCCCGCCGTGAGGGCGGCCCTCCGCCGTGGGACGCACCGCACCCGGCGCCGGGCGCCGCTCCCCCGGGTTCCACGGGGCAGCCCCCGGCCTCAGCCGAGCCTGTCCGCCAGCGCGCTGAAGTCCGCCCAGGAGAGCGCGGGCGGCCCCGGGGTCCACAGCTTCTGGGCCACCGCGCGCAGCGGCATGCGGATGCCCGCCGCCACCTGGTCCTCGGTCTGCGCCTGGGCGCGGTCGCCCCAGACGGCGAGGCGGCCGCCGAGGATCTGGTCCGAGTAGCGCGCGGGGACGGGGGTCGTGCCCCGCAGCACCAGCGGGGTCCACTCCTCGTAGATGCGCCGGCCCGTCGGGTAGGTGAACTCGTTGGGCTCGCCGAGCACGTAGTAGAGGTACTCGTCGTTGAGGTTGACGACCTTGCGGCCCTCCGCGAGGTACTCGACGGGCTGCCGGGCGCCGATCTCCCTGCCCGTCCAGTACTCGACCTCGATGGCCTTGTCGGGGGAGACCGCGCCGCCGCGGAAGAAGCCGTCGTTCCACGCCTTGGGCTGCTTCTGCGCGGCGCGCACCACCGAGGCCCGGTCGTTGAGCCAGCCGGTCGCCAGGTCCCGCACGGTGGCGTTCGGCCCGTACTTCGCCACGGCCGCCCGGGCCAGCCGCGGGTAGGAGGCCTGCGGGTCGCGCACGGTCAGCGCCTGGTACTCGTCGGCGCCGACGTGGAACCAGCGGCCGGGGAAGAGCTGCGCGTACTCCCGCAGCAGGTCGTCGACGATCCGGGCGGACTCCGGGTCGGAGATGTCGATGGCGCCCTGCCGGGGCACGCCCCGGGCGTCGCGCAGCTGGAGTCCGGGGTGCGCCCGCAGGACCGCGCCGAGGTGCCCGGGGGAGTCGATCTCGGGGACGACGGTGATGTGCAGGCTCCGGGCGAGGGCGAGGATCCGGCGCACCTCGGCCTTGCTCAGGTGGTCCCGGGAGACGACCTCGGGGTGGGTGTCGGAGGCGATCCGGAATCCCTGGTCGTCGGAGAAGTGCAGTCCGAGCATGTTGAGCTTGAGGTCGGCCATCTCGCGCAGCCGCGCCTCGAGCCAGCCGACGGAGAAGTGCTTGCGCGCGATGTCGACGTTCAGGCCGCGCTGCGGCCGGTCGGGACGGTCGCGGACGACGCCCTCGGGCATCGCACCGCCGGCGCGCACGGCCTGCTTCAGGGTGCGGGTGCCGTAGAACACCCCCGCCTCGTCCGGCCCGGTGATCCGGACGCGGTCGTCTCGCGTGGTGAGGGTGTACGACTCGGGCGTGCCGCCGCCCGCCGGGTCGAGCGACAGCTCCACGTCGCCGGCGTTCACCGGCCCGTTGCCGCGGAAGCCGGTCTTCAGCTCCCCGGCCAGCAGCCTGCCCTCGTCGGCGAGTGCCTCGCTCCCCTTGGCGACGACGACGGCGCTGCCCGCCGCGGGGCGCCAGCCCGGTCCGCGGGCGGCCTCGTGATCGCGGACGGAGGGGATGGTCCGGGGCTCGCCGGACAGCGGGTAGGAGGGTTCCGGGGAGGGGGCCGACTCCGGGGAGGACGCCGCCGGCGACGGGGCCGGGGCGGCCCGGTCCCCGCCGGCCTCCCGGGCCTGTGCTCCCCCGGACCCGCCTGCCGAGCAGGAGAGGGCCGCCGACAGGGCCACGGCGGCCGCGACGGCGGGGACCGCTCGCCGCGTTCGCCCGGACAGCCACATCACAGAACCAACCTCCTCTTCCCGGAGAAGTATGACAAACACTGGCCCATCGGCCCATTCCAGCCCAGTCGTCCACCGGACGCACTCAAACTCTCCCGTTCGGGTGAAATTCGCGCATCCTTCGGACACCTTCCGGCGCGCCTCGATAGCGTTGCGGCCCAAAGACCCCACGCTTCCCAGTCGCCCCGGAGTCCATGCTGTCCCGCGAACCGCACACCGGCCTCCCGCAGCGACCACCCACGCTTCCCCCGGTCGTGCGGATCCCCGCCCCCGCCGGACCGGCCTCCCCGGCGTCCCCGGCGTCCCCGGCGTCCGCTCCCGGCCCGCGCCCGGCCGCCGGCGCACCCCTGCCCGGACTGGAGCGGTTCAACACCGCCGCCCGCACCGCCGCCAGCGCGGCCCTCCTGTCCTGCTGCGGAAGCCGCCGCTGGGCCCTGCGGCTCGCCGCCCACCGCCCCTACCCCGACCTCGCCGCCCTCCTCGCCGCCGCGGACGAGGCCGGGTACGACCTGTCCTCCGCCGACCTGGACGAGGCACTCGCCGCGGAGTCGTCCTCCGAGCTGCACCCCGCCGCCCCGGCGGCCGCGCACACCGCCCTGCGGGCCGCCCACGCCGCCTACGAGGCCGGCTTCGGCCATGCCTTCGTGATCTGCCTGGACGGCGTCCGCGCCGACGAGCGGCCCGACCGGGTGCTGGCCGGGATCCGCGCGAGGCTCACCAACGACCCCGACGAGGAGCGGGCGGTCGCGGCCGAGGAACTGCGCCGGCTGGCCCGGGCCCGGCTGGCGGGCATGGTGGCCGACCGCCCCGGAGAGCCCGACTCCGGCCGCCCCCCGCAGCCGCCCCGGCACCCACCGCGGCAGCCGGCCCGCTAGTCGAGCCGGGAGCCTGCCCGGCAGTCGACCCGGGAGCCTGCCCGGCAGTCGGCCCGGTAGCCCGTCCGTGCCTGTTTGATCACACCGGCGGACCCCGGGCGAGGGAACCGACAAGTCGTCGCTACGATGGCGAGGGCCGGTGGACCGTACCCGGCCGGGCCAGACCGACAGAGCTGTCACCTTGAAAGGACGCTGGCGGCCGGCTCCAATCCCCGCTCCCGGAGGGTTTTTCCGTGCCGGCTGGAACGCTGTACCGCGGCCGGGAAGGTATGTGGTCCTGGGTGGCTCACCGAGTCACCGGCGTCCTCATCTTCTTCTTCCTGTTCGTACACGTGCTGGACACCGCCCTCGTCCGCGTCTCCCCCGAGGCGTACGACGAGGTCGTCGCGACGTACAAGACGCCGATCGTCGCGCTGCTGGAGTACGGCCTGGTGGCCGCCATCCTCTTCCACGCGCTGAACGGCCTTCGCGTCATCGCCGTGGACTTCTGGTCCAAGGGCCCCCGCTACCAGAAGCAGATGCTCTGGACCGTCATGGGCATCTGGGTCGTCCTGATGGCCGGCGCCGTCTACCCGGTGCTCGGCCACGCCGCACGTGAACTGTTCGGGAGCTGACGCCAGACATGTCCGCTGAGACCCCTTCCGCGATCGGCGCCGTCGAGGGCGCCGCCTACGGTCCCGACAACCCCGCGCCGTACATCGAGCCCCCGCGCAAGCGGACCGGCCGGACCCCCCGGTCGACCCGCGGCAACTTCGAGATGGCCGCGTGGCTCTTCATGCGCCTCTCGGGCGTGGTGCTCGTCGTGCTGGTCATCGGCCACCTGGTGATCCAGCTCGTGCTGGACGGCGGCGTCTCCAAGATCGGCTTCGCGTTCGTCGCGGGCCGCTGGGCGTCCCCGTTCTGGCAGACCTGGGACCTGCTGATGCTGTGGCTGGCGATGCTGCACGGCGCCAACGGCCTGCGTACCGTCGTCAACGACTACGCCGAGCGGCCGAACACGCGCCTGTGGCTCAAGGGCCTGCTGTACACCGCCACGGTGTTCACCATCCTTCTGGGCACGCTGGTGATCTTCACCTTCGACCCGAACATCCGCTAGGCACGGGGCTGAGGTTCCACACCATGAAGATTCACAAGTACGACACCGTCATCGTCGGCGCCGGCGGCGCCGGCATGCGCGCCGCCATCGAGGCGACGAAGCGCAGCCGTACCGCCGTGCTGACGAAGCTCTACCCGACCCGGTCCCACACGGGCGCCGCGCAGGGCGGCATGGCCGCCGCGCTGGCGAACGTGGAGGAGGACAACTGGGAGTGGCACACCTTCGACACGGTCAAGGGCGGTGACTACCTGGTCGACCAGGACGCCGCCGAGATCCTGGCGAAGGAGGCCATCGACGCGGTCCTGGACCTGGAGAAGATGGGCCTGCCGTTCAACCGGACGCCGCAGGGCACCATCGACCAGCGGCGCTTCGGCGGCCACTCCCGCAACCACGGCGAGGCCCCGGTACGCCGGTCCTGCTACGCGGCGGACCGCACCGGTCACATGATCCTCCAGACGCTGTACCAGAACTGCGTCAAGGAGGGCGTGGAGTTCTTCAACGAGTTCTACGTCCTGGACCAGCTGATCACCGAGGTCGACGGGGTCAGGCAGTCGGCCGGAGTGGTCGCATACGAGCTGGCCACCGGCGAGATCCACGTCTTCCAGGCGAAGTCCGTGATCTACGCCTCCGGCGGCACCGGCAAGTTCTTCAAGGTCACCTCCAACGCGCACACCCTCACCGGCGACGGCCAGGCGGCCTGCTACCGGCGCGGCCTGCCGCTGGAGGACATGGAGTTCTTCCAGTTCCACCCGACGGGCATCTGGCGCATGGGCATCCTCCTCACCGAGGGCGCCCGCGGCGAGGGCGGCATCCTCCGCAACAAGGACGGCGAGCGCTTCATGGAGAAGTACGCGCCCGTCATGAAGGACCTCGCCTCCCGCGACGTCGTCTCCCGCTCGATCTACACCGAGATCCGCGAGGGCCGCGGCTGCGGCCCCGAGGGCGACCATGTCTTCCTGGACCTGACGCACCTCCCGCCGGAGCAGCTGGACGCCAAGCTCCCCGACATCACCGAGTTCGCGCGCACCTACCTCGGCATCGAGCCCTACACGGACCCGATCCCGATCCAGCCGACCGCGCACTACGCGATGGGCGGCATCCCGACCAACGTCGAGGGCGAGGTCCTGGCGGACAACACCACCGTCGTGCCGGGCCTGTACGCCGCGGGCGAGGTCGCCTGCGTGTCCGTGCACGGCGCCAACCGCCTCGGCACCAACTCCCTCCTCGACATCAACGTCTTCGGCAAGCGCGCCGGGATCGCCGCCGCCGACTACGCGGCGGAGGCCGAGTGGGTCGACCTGCCGGAGAACCCCGCCGCCCTCGTCGAGGAGCAGATCGAGCGCCTGCGGCACTCCACCGGCGGCGAGCGGGTCGCCGAACTCCGCCGCGAGCTGCAGGAGACGATGGACGCCAACGTGATGGTCTTCCGTACGGAGCAGACCATCAAGACGGCCGTCGAGAAGATCACCGAGCTGCGCGAGCGCTACAAGAACGTGTCCGTCCAGGACAAGGGCAAGCGGTTCAACACGGACCTGCTGGAGGCCGTCGAGCTGGGCAACCTGCTCGACCTGGCGGAGGTCATGGCCGTCTCCGCGCTGGCCCGCAAGGAGTCGCGCGGCGGCCACTACCGCGAGGACTTCCCGAACCGCGACGACGTCAACTTCATGCGCCACACCATGGCGTACCGCGAGGTCGGCGCCGACGGCACCGAGACCGTGCGTCTCGACTACAAGCCCGTCGTCCAGACCCGCTACCAGCCGATGGAGCGTAAGTACTGATGGCTACCCCCGTACTGGACAAGGCCGAGGCCGAGGCGCAGCCCGCCTCCCCGTACATCACGGTCACCTTCCGGATCCGCCGCTTCGACCCCGAGGTCTCCGCCGAGGCCGTGTGGGAGGACTTCCGGATCGAGATCGACCCCAAGGAGCGCGTCCTCGACGGCCTCCACAAGATCAAGTGGGATGTCGACGGCACGCTGACGTTCCGGCGCTCCTGCGCCCACGGCATCTGCGGCTCCGACGCGATGCGGATCAACGGCAAGAACAGGCTCGCCTGCAAGACGCTGATCAAGGACATCAACCCGGACAAGCCCATCACGATCGAGGCCATAAAGGGCCTGACGGTCCTCAAGGACCTGATCGTGGACATGGAGCCGTTCTTCCAGGCGTACCGGGACGTCATGCCGTTCCTGGTCACCACCGGCAACGAGCCGACGCGCGAGCGGTTGCAGTCGGCCGAGGACCGCGAGCGGTTCGACGACACCACCAAGTGCATCCTGTGCGCCGCCTGCACGTCGTCCTGCCCGGTGTTCTGGAACGACGGGCAGTACTTCGGCCCCGCGGCGATCGTCAACGCGCACCGCTTCATCTTCGACTCGCGTGACGAGGCGGGCGAGCAGCGCCTGGAGATCCTCAACGAGAAGGACGGCGTGTGGCGCTGCCGCACGACGTTCAACTGCACGGACGCCTGCCCGCGCGGCATCGAGGTCACCAAGGCGATCCAGGAGGTCAAGCGCGCGCTGATCACCCGCCGCTTCTGAGCGCGGAGTCAGACGCCCCGTCAAGGGCCCGTTTCTGTACGCTCGCAGTGCGGAAACGGGCCCTTGGCCGCTGTTTCCGTCACACGTGCTTCTGCCGTGCCGGCTTCTGTGATGCGAGAGCGGGGACCGATGGACAAGCCGAACCCCTACCAGGACGGCCACGACTACCAGGACGGCCGCGACTACCAGGACGGCCGCGACTACCGG
Source organism: Streptomyces spongiicola (assembly GCF_003122365.1). NCBI lineage: Bacteria > Bacillati > Actinomycetota > Actinomycetes > Kitasatosporales > Streptomycetaceae > Streptomyces > Streptomyces spongiicola. Next base: position 4,880,603 of record NZ_CP029254.1, on the reverse strand, counting down.
TGGGGCCCGGCGTACCCGCCGGACGCGGCCGAGTACGGTCACGGCTTCGCCCCGGCACCGCCCGCGCCACTGGGCGCCCAGGGTGCTCCGGGCTTTCCGGGCTTTCCGGGCTCACCCCCGCTGATGATCGGCGACATCACCGTCGTCCAGGACTCCGTCATGACCCCGAACGGGACGCTGCCCCTCAAGGGGGCGGTGTGGAACGTGACGGACCTGTCCCGCACCGAGGAGAAGACCCCCACGCACGCCATCGTGCTGGCGGTGGTCTTCTCCGTCTTCTGCCTCCTCGGGCTGCTCTTCCTGCTCATGAAGGAGCGGCGGACGACCGGCTACGTCCAGGTCGGCGTCGCCGGCGGCGGCCGCCACCACACCACGCTGATCCCGGCGACCGGTCCGGAGACCCTGTACTGGGTCATGGGGCAGGTCGCCCATGCGCGCCTGCTGAGCGCATAGCCGTTCGGCCCGCTCCCCCGGCGCCCCGCCCGGGGTACCGCGCCGCCGCTCCCGGCGCCCGGACCTCACATGCGACCCGGACCTCCGCCCGAGGGGGCCCGCCCCGGCCACCGCTCTCCGGTGGCCGCGCCCTCTCCTCGCCGGTACTCGCCGCACCGGCCCTCACCCACGGGCGCTCGCCCCACCGGTCCTCGCCCCAGGGGCGCACGCCTCACCGGCCCTCACCCCACGGGCCCTCACCCCACGGGCCCTCGCCCCACCGGTCCTCGCCCCACCGGTCCTCGCCCCACCGGTCCTCGCCCCACGGGCGCACACCTCACCGGTCCTCGCCGACCCGCGCGAGACCGGGCCAGGTCGTGCCGAACCGAACCGGACCGAATCGAACCGGAACGGACCGGACCGGGCGAGCCGTGCTTGGCGCTCTTCACTCTTCAGGTCCGGGCCGCGCCCGGCGGCGGCAGCGGCTCCCGTGGCAGCGACTCGGCGCCGCCGCCCCCGGCGTCGGCGTCCGCCGACCCGGTGGACGCGTCGCGAGACGGGGGCCGCCCGCCGCCGACGGCGCTCAGGGCGAAGGGCAGAAGGCGGTCCGCCCGCTCCCGCGCGGCGGCCGGGCCGATGTGCTCCGGCAGCCGGGAGGTGAAGAAGAAACTGCTCATGACGGGACCGAGCACCACGTCTCCGAGGAGGCCCAGGTCCTCCACGGGCGGGATCTCGCCCCGCTCGACCGCGCTTCGCACGACGTCGGCGACCCTCCGGTACGCCGGTTCGAGAACGGCGGCCGTCAGCGCCTGCGCGAGGGCCGTGTTGTGTGCGGCCTCGCCGACCAGGGCCCGCATCAGCCGACCGCCCTCGCCGGTCATGGCGGCGGCCTTGTCCCGGAGCACCACCCGCAGGTCGCCTTCGAGGGTGCCGGTGGCCGGCGGTTCGTGGGGCTCGGTGCAGGTGGCCGCGGCCGCGACCACCAGTTCCTCCTTGGACGACCAGCGCCGGTAGAGGGTGGCGGTGGAGACCCCCGCACGGGTGGCGACGGCGGCCGTGGTCAGCCCGCCGAAGCCGCTCTCGACCAGCACGGCAAGCGTCGCGTCCAGCAGCGCCCGATCCCGCGCCGCGTCGCGGGGGCGTCCTCGCCGCCGAGCGGACGGGGCTGCGTCGGGCTGCGGGGCCGGAGGGGTGGTGCGGGTCATGCCGCGATGATACCGGACAACGAAACGAAAACATTCCGTTTCATATATGCTCGTCGGCATGAGCGCTCCCACACACGTCGAGACCCTCACCCCGACCGGCGCGGCGGACCTCGTCGCCCGACTGAACGCCACCTTCGCCACCGGCCGCACCAAGTCCACCGCCTGGCGAAAGACCCAGCTGCGCGCCCTGCGACGCCTGCTCGTCGAGCAGACGGACGTCTTCACCGCCGCGCTCCATGCCGACCTGGCCAAGAGCGCCACCGAGGCGTACACCACCGAGATCGCGTCGACGATCAACGAGATCGACCACACCCTGCGCCATCTCGACCGCTGGTTGCGCCCGCGGCGCGCCTCGGTGCCCCTCGGGCTGCGGCCGGCCCGCGCCCGCACCGTGCGCGAGCCGCTCGGCACCGTCCTGGTCATCGCCCCGTGGAACTACCCTCTTCAGCTCGCCCTCGCTCCGCTGGTCGGCGCGATCGCCGCGGGCAACACCGCGGTGGTCAAGCCCAGCGAACTGGCCCCGGCCACGTCGGCCGCGCTCGCCCACTGGCTGCCCCGCACGCTGGACCCGCAGGCCGTGACCGTGGTCGAGGGAGCCGTACCGGAGACGACGGCCCTGCTGGAACAGCGATTCGACCACGTCTTCTACACCGGCAACGGCAAGGTCGGCCGCGTCGTCATGACCGCCGCCGCGCGCCACCTCACCCCGGTCACCCTGGAACTGGGCGGTAAGAGCCCTGCCGTCGTGGAGCCGGGCGCCGACCTCGCGACCGCGGCCCGCCGCATCGCCTGGGGCAAGTTCATGAACGCCGGTCAGACCTGCGTCGCCCCCGACTACGTCCTCGCCGTCGGCGAGACCTCGACCGCGCTCGAACAGCACCTGACCACCGCGATTCGCGAGATGTACGGCGCCGATCCGGCTGGGAGCGCCGACTACGGCCGCATCGTCGACGAGCGCCACTTCGACCGCCTGACGGGCCTCCTCGGCGACGGCCGGATCGTCACCGGCGGCGACCACGATCGCGCCACCCGCTACCTCGCCCCGACCGTCCTCACCGACGTCGACACCGACGGGCCCCTGATGAGCGAGGAGATCTTCGGCCCCGTACTGCCGATCATCCGCGTCCCCGACCTCGACGCCGCGATCGACTTCATCACCGCCCGGGACAAGCCCCTCGCCCTGTACGCCTTCACCGCCTCCGCGGCGTCCAAGCGCCGCCTCGCCTCGGAAACCTCCTCGGGCGCCCTGTCGTTCGGGGCTCCCATCGTCCACCTCGCCGTACCCGGCCTCCCCTTCGGCGGCGTCGGCGAAAGCGGTCTCGGCCACTACCACGGGGAGTACTCCATCGACACCTTCAGCCACACCAAGGCCGTCTTCGACAAGCCCCTGCTCGCCGACCCCCTCCGACTCGCCTACCCGCCCTTCACCACCCTGAAGTCCCGCCTCCTGCGCCACTTCTTCTGAGGGCGCGGCCTCTTCCGAGGGCGGGCCCGGAACGCCGACGGCGCCGCCACCCGCGAGAGGGACACCGCTGCGGCCGGGTGGTGCCGGCACCCCGGCTCGGGCACCCCGCCTCGGGCACCCCGGAGCCGGACGCGCCGAGAGGCACCGGACGTACGGCAGACGGCAGCTGGGAGGTGGCAGACGGCAGACGGGAGGTGACATGCGGCAGGTGGCAGACGGCAGGCGGCAGACGGCAGGCGGCCTTCGCGCGGACCGGACAGCAGTGCGTTCGTCGCGGCGCCGCCGTCGGCCATCCCGGAAACAGGCTCCGCGTTCCCTGGTCCTCCACCACGGCGAACGCCCTCAGGGCAGGCGTCGGCGCGCCGGGAGGACGGTGAGCGCGCAGGGAGGACGAGCGCGCGGATCGGCCGGCGAGTGCCCGGCTCCCCGTCATACCTCTCGCGGGAGCCCCCCGGCAACCGAACAGCCGTTCAGATGCGTTGAGTTGGGGGTACCCTCGGGAGAGGCCCGCCGCCCCCGCCGGCATTCCGTGGCCGAAAGTCGCTCCAACCTCCGTCTTCTCTCACAGGTTTGGCACAGGGAGAAAATTCGACGGTCATCGGCTTTCCATAACTGTCACCTCATCACTTATAGTTGCCGCCTAATGGCCGTGGTGTGACGGTCATGCTCGACGACGCCTCAGTGAGCCCGGTGCCGCGAGCCACTCCAAGGACACTGATGACGGCGTCGCCTGCCCCTCCCGCCATGGACGACGAACGAGGCCCCCTGAGGGCGTCCCTGTTTGCCCTCCTGGCAACAGCCCTGGTCAGCTCGGCGACAGTGGTTTTCGCCACCGCCGCCGCCCCGGAAGAGGCCCGTTCCGCGCTCGGTTGGGCCATGGGCGCCGGCGCGGTGCTGCTGTGCTGCGCGGTCGCGTTGGCGACCCATGCGGTCCAGTCCTCGCGCATCCTCCAACTCCGCCTGATGGCCACCGCCCAGGACGCCGACGGGCTGCGCCGCGACCGGGAGGCCCTGTCCGCGGAGATGGCCAAGGAACGGTCGCGGCTGACCGGCGAGTTGTCCTGGCGCACCGAGGAACTGACCCGGGAGCACGCGCGCCTCGCCGAGGAGCTCAGGTCGGAGCGTGAGCGGCTGACCGCCGAGCACATCCGTGAACGGGACCGCATCAACGCCGAACACGTGCTGGAGCGGGGCCAGTTGATGCAGGACCACACCAGGGAGCGCAGGCAACTGGTGGATGAGCACACCCGCGAACGCGAGCGCATGCTGGAGGAGCACACCCGCGAACGCGAGACGCTGGCGGAGGAGAACGCACGGCTCGTCGCCCAGTCCCGCCGCGCCGTGGCCGACCGCGCGTCCGCGCTCTCCGCCTGCGCCAAGTCCGCCGGTCGCATGCAGGCTCTGATCACCAGCATGCTCGCCGACCTGCGCGAGATGGAGGAGCGCCACACCGACGAGCGGGCCCTCGGCGACCTCCTCCATCTCGACCACCGGGCCGCGCAGGCCGGCCGTCTGGCCGACTCCATCGCCGTGCTGACCGGCTCGCGATCGGGCCGCCGCTGGGCCAGGCCGATCGGAATGGAATCCGTGTTGCGAGGCGCGATGAGCCGTATCGCCGGCTACCAGCGGGTGCGGGTGCACTCGGTGAGCGAGGTCGCCGTGGCCGGTCACGCGGCCGAGGGCGTGATCCACACGATCGCCGAACTCCTCGACAACGCGGCGAACTTCTCGCCCCCGACCGCCGAGGTCCATGTGTACGTGGAGGAGGTGCCGGCCGGGGCCATCGTCTCCGTGGAAGACAGCGGCCTGGTGATGGGCGAGGTCCAACTGCGCCGCGCCATGCACGCCGTGAGCGGGGACGTGACCGACCTCGGGGGTCTGTCCGGCACCCGGCTCGGCCTCGCGGTGGTGGGGCGCCTCGCCCGCAAGCACGGGCTGACGGTCTCCTTCCGTCCCTCCGCACGCGGCGGCACGGGTGTGCTGGTGCTCATCCCGCACGAACTGCTCAGCCGGCCCGCCGGGCGCGACGGCCGGGTCGGCGCCGCCCCCGGCGCCCCCTCGGTCGCCTCCCGGGCGCCCCGCTCCACCCCCGGCGCCCTCCCGGTCACGGTCCCCGCACAGCGCCGTGCCCTGCCCGGCGCGGCCGTCCCCGCGCAGGCGCGCTCCTCCGACGACCGGCGGCCCGCGCCCCCGGTCCGGCCGCAGCCCGCGCCCGCGGGTGCGCCGGAGCCCGCGGCCGCGGACCCCGGCCGGCTCCCCCGCCGCCGCCGCGGGCAGACCCTGGCGGCGGCCGAGAGCACCCGGCCCGCGCCTCCGGACCCCGAGACCTCCCCACCCCGCGACGTGAAGTCCGGCATCGCCAGGTTCAGCAGTTTCCGGCAGGCCGTACGGACTGCTCCCGGCGACGACACCACGGCACCCCCGGACCCTGACGACATCGCCCCCACCACGCTTCCCGGCCGGGCCCCGGCCACGTCCTCGCACCCGGAAGGCGACACCCCCCGATGACCACTACCGCCCACAACCCCACCGCGACCACCGACGAGAGCCTGGACTGGCTGCTGGGCAACCTGCTGGAGCGGACACCCGGCACCCGGCACGCGCTCGTCCTCTCCAGGGACGGCCTGAAGCTCTGCCGCACCCCGGAGCTGTCGGTGGACCAGGCCGACCAGCTCGCCGCGATAGCCGCCGGCATCCAGTCGCTGTCCCACGGCGCGTCGATCGAGTTCGGTGACGGCTCCGGCGGGGTGCGCTCGGCCATGACGGAGTTCTACGGGGGGATCCTGTTCATCGTGGAGGCGGGCGAGGGCGCGCATCTCGCGGTGGTGGCCGCCGAGGACGCCGACGCCGGACTCATCGGGCACAACGTCAGCGAACTGGTGGAGCAGATCGGCGTTTACCTGCGCGCCGCCCCGCGTGCGGCCGGCGGGTCATGAGCCGTCCCGGCAGAGACGATTCACCGGAGCGGCTGTACACACTCACCGGGGGCCGCAGCAGCGCAGGGTCGGACTCGCTCGACCTGGTGACGCTGATCGTCGCGGACCGCGCGCCGGCGCCCGGGATGCAGTCCGAGCACGCCGTGATCCTGCGGATGTGCGAGCGCCCCACGGCCGTGGTGGAGATCGCCGCCGAGCTGCGCCTCCCGGTGAGCATCGTCCGGGTGCTGCTGTCGGACCTGCTGGACGTCGGGCACGTCAGTGCCCGGCACCCCCGCCCGGCCGACCCGACTCACCGCCTTCCCGCCCCCGACCTCCTGGAGCAGGTGCTCGTTGGCCTCCGCAACCTCTGACCGGCCGGCCGTCGACCAGCCGTCAGCACGCCCCGCACTGCACGCCACCTCCGACAACGGCATCAAGATCGTGATCGTCGGGGGTTTCGGCGTCGGCAAGACCACGATGGTCCGTTCCGTGAGCGAGATCCGTCCCCTCAACACCGAGGAGACGATGACCCTCGCCGGGGAGTCCGTCGACGACACGACCGAGGTCAGCGCCAAGACCTCCACGACCGTCGCGTTCGACTTCGGCCGCATCTCCCTGGACGAGCACAACGTCCTCTACCTCTTCGGCGCGCCCGGCCAGGAGCGCTTCTGGTTCCTGTGGGACCGGCTCTTCTCGGGCACGCTCGGCGCGGTGGTCCTGGTGGACGTCCGCCGGATCGCGGACTCCTGGTACGCGATCGACCGACTGGAGGCGCACGGCACCCCGTTCATCGTGGCCTGCAACGACTTCGGCGGTACGCCGTACAGCCACGAGCAGGTGCGCGAGGCACTCGACCTCGACCCCGCGGTGCCGCTGGTCAGCTGCGACGCCCGATCCCGGGGCTCCAGCAAGAACGTCCTCATCTCTCTCGCCCAGCATGTCCAGTCCCTGTACGCCACCCAGGAGAGCGCCCCTTGACCAGCCCCGACGGACATACGGCCGTCCCCCTGTCGGGCCCCCGTTTCCAGACCGAACCCGCCCAGCTGTACCGGGAGATGCGGCGGGACCACGGTTCAGTGGTCCCCGTGCTCCTCGACGGCGACATACCCGCATGGCTGGTGCTGGGCTACCGCGAGCTGCACCAGGTGACCGGCGACCCGGCGCTCTTCAGCCGTGACTCCGACCTGTGGAACCAGTGGGACGCCGTCCCCGAGAACTGGCCCCTGCTGCCCATGATCGGCCGCAAGCAGCCGTCCATCCTCTACACCGTCGGCGAGCGCCACCGGCAGCGCGCGGCGATGATCGGCAACGCCCTGGAGGGGGTCGAGGCGACCGAACTCATCCGCCACGCCGAGCGCTTCGCGGACGAACTGGTCGACTCCTTCTGCGACAAGGGATCGGCCGAGGTCATCGGCGACTACGCGATGCTGCTGCCGCTGCGGGTGCTGGCACGGCTGTACGGCTTCCCCGACGAGGAGGGGCCGGGCCTGGTCACCGCCCTCAACGACATGATCAACGGCAGGGAGGGCGCGCTGGCCGGACAGAGCCATCTGGCGGGGTCGATGCAGCGCCTGCTGGCCGAGAAGCACGCCGAGCCCGGCGACGACGTGATCTCCCGGATGCTGGAGGACGACTCCGGCTTCACCGACGAAGAGATCATGCAGGACCTGATGGTGATGATGGCCGCGGGCCACCAGCCGACCGCCGACTGGATCGGCAACTCGCTGCGGCTGATGCTCACCGACGGCCGTTTCGCCGCGTCCCTGTTCGGCGGCCGGCACAGCGTCGCCGAGGCGATGAACGAGGTCCTGTGGGAGGACACCCCCACCCAGAACGTGGCCGGCCGCTGGGCCGCCCGCGACACCGTGCTCGGCGGACGGCACATCAGGTCCGGTGACCTGCTGCTGCTCGGCCTCGCCGCGGCCAACTCCGACCCCCAGGTCCGCGTCGACGGCGCGGCGTTCACGGGCGGCAACAACGCCTTCTTCTCCTTCGGCCACGGCGAGCACCGCTGCCCGTTCGCCGCCCAGGAGGTCGCGGAGGTGATCGCGAGGACCGGGATCGAAGTGGTGCTCGACCGACTGCCCGACCTCGATCTCGCCGTCCCCGCCGAATCCCTCACCCGTCGGCCGTCCCCGTGGCTGCGCGGCCTGACCTCACTGCCCGTGCGATTCACCCCCACCCCCGTACTTGGAGACGCCGGAAGATGACCCAGAGCAGCGCCGAACGCATCGCCCTCGACCCCTTCGTCACCGACCTGGAGGCGGAGAGCGCCCTGCTGCGTGCCGCAGGGCCGCTCGCCGGGGTGGAACTCCCCGGCGGGGTCCCCGTCTGGGCGGTCACGCACCACGCCGAGGCGCGCCGCCTCCTCACCGACCCCCGGCTGGTCAAGGACATCGAGGTCTGGGGGGCGTGGCGGCGCGGCGAGATACCCGCGGACTGGCCGCTGATCGGCCTGGCCAACCCGGGCCGCTCCATGCTCACCGTGGACGGAGCGGACCACCGGCGGCTGCGGACCCTGGTGGCCCAGGCCCTCACCCCCCGCCGGGTGGAGCTGCTGCGCGACCGCGTCGGCGAAATGACGGAGGAGCTGCTCGACGGGCTGGCCTCCCACGGCCCCGGTGACGTCGTCGACCTGAAGGCCGAGTTCGCCTATCCGCTGCCGATGAACGTCGTCAGCGAACTGATGGGCATCGCCCGCGAGGACCACCCCCGGCTCAAGGTGCTCTTCGACCGCTTCTTCTCCACCCAGACGCCTCCGGAAGAGGTGGTCGCCACCCTCAGCGAGCTGGGCGGGATGATGAGCCGGATCGTCGAAGCCCGCCGCGCCGAACCCGGCGACGACCTCACCAGCGCCCTGATCCAGGCCTCGGAGGACGGCGACCGGCTGACCGACGAGGAGATCGTCAACACCCTCCAGCTGATGATCGCCGCCGGTCACGAGACCACCATCTCGCTGATCGTGAACGCCGTGGTCAACCTCTCCACCCACCCCGAGCAGCTCGCGCTCGTCCGCTCCGGCGAGGTGGGCTGGGACGCGGTGGTCGAGGAGACGCTCCGCTGGTCCACCCCCACCTCGCACGTCCTGATCCGGTTCGCCACCGAGGACGTGCCGGTCGGCGACCGGGTGATCCCCGCGGGGGACGCCCTGATCGTCTCCTACGCGGCGATCGGCCGCGACGAGCAGGCGCACGGCCCCACGGCCGGGGTCTTCGACATCACCCGCTCGCCCAACCGGCACATCGCCTTCGGCCACGGCCCGCATGTCTGCCCCGGCGCCGCGCTGTCCCGGCTTGAGGCGGGGGTGGCGCTGCCCGCGCTCTACGCGCGATTCCCCGAACTGAGGCTGGCCGTGCACCCCAAGGAGCTGCGCAACAAGCCCGTCGTCACCCAGAACGACCTGTACGAACTTCCGGTCCACCTGGTCTGAGCTTCCGGTCCAGCTCGTCTGAGCCACCGGTTCGCCCGGTCTGAGCTTCCGGTCCAGCTCGTCTGAGCCACCGGTTCGCCCGGTCTGAGCTTCCGGTCCAGCTCGTCTGAACCGCCGGTTCGCCCGGTCTGAGCTTCCGGTCCACCTGGTCTGAGCCACCGGTTCGCCCGGTCCGGACGGCTGTCCGGACCGGCGGGCCGGTCCGGGGCTCCGGGGCACCACGTCCCGACGGGCGGTCCGTCCGCCGCGTGCCGCCGGCCGCACGGGGCGCACGGTCGGCGGTTGCCCACCGGGCGACATCGAGACCGCGAGCCGCCGGCCGCACGGGGCGCACGGCTCACGGCTCCCTGTGCGGGAACCCGCCGACCGGGGCGCGTCCGGCCCGCGTCCCGCCGGGAACGCCCGGGCCAGCCCGGCCCGCCCGGGGCCTACGGGCTCCCTCGGCGCCTTCCCCGGGGCGGGAGCCGGATCCCGGAGGAAGCCGACGAGCAGGTCCGCCACTTCGGCCGGCCACTCCGGTGAGGGCGGGTGCCCGGCCCGCGGAAGCACCACGGAGCGGGCCGCCGGGACCAGTTCGGCGACGCGCCCCGACACGGCCCGGAAGTCCCCGAGGTCCTGACCGCCCGACACCACGGGGGCGGGTGCGCCGATCGCGGCCGGGTCGACGGCCGAGGCCGTCCCCGGGCCCCGCACCGACCTGCTCCGCCGCACCGACCTGTCCCGCCGCACGGGCGCGCTCCGCCGCACCTGCCTGTCCCGCCGCACGGGCCCGCTCCGCCTCGGCGTCCGCGGCGAGCCGGCCCTCGAAGGCGTACCGCCGCACGGCCCGTACCCGCCGTTGTACGGCCGCGCAGAGGCATACGGCCCCACCGGCTTCCGGGCCCAGCCAGGTCCTCCCGTTCAGCTCGACCGTAGCGTCGAGGCCGCCCGCGCGCACGAGTTCGTCCTCCTCCCCGTCGAAGGCCGGCGGATCCGGGCCCGGTTCACGGCCCGGCAGCCCGGCGCGGAGCAGCGCGAGCGCCGACACCCACTCCGGGCACCGCGCGGTGGTCTCGACGGCGACGCCGCCCCCGAACGAGGCCCCGGCGAGGGCCGCCCGCCCGATCCCCAGGGTGTCCGGAAGAGCGGGGACGCCGTCCGCGTCGCGGTAGGGGCGCACGGCCTGGGCCGGGGTGTCGCCCAAAGCCCGCCCAGGCCCGCCGAAGCCCGCCGAGGCCCCTGAAGCCGGGTCGCACGACGCGGTATCCGGCTTCGGTCAGCGCGTCCCGCTGTCCGTCCCACATCCGGCGGTCGCAGACCGGGGAACGCGGGAGCGCCACCGCCGGGCCGTCCCCCGCCGCGTCGTAGGCGGGTGTCATCCGGCCGGGCCTATGCACCCCGAGCCCACTCCGCCCGCCGGCATCCCACCGCCCCTGCCGACTTGAACGTGTTCAAGAGGGCCGCTACAGTCGTGGACACGCCTTTTGAACACGTTCAAGGGAGGGTGGGGCATGGACCTCACTGTTGTCGCGTACGTCGTCTACCTGCTGATCAGCGTCGCCCTCACCGTCTGGGTGGCCCGTACGCTCAGCAGAAACGGACGGATCTTCCTCGCCGACGTCCTGCACGGGAACGAGAAACTCGCGGACGCCGTCAACCACCTGCTGGTGGTGGGCTTCTACCTCGTCAACCTCGGTTTCGTCGCCCTCCACCTCGGCCAGGACGACGCCGTGGCCGACGCCCGACGCCTGTTCGAGGCCCTCTCGGTGAAGCTCGGGGTCGTCCTGCTCGTCCTCGGTGTGATGCACCTCGCCAACGTCTACGTGCTCAACCGGATCCGCCGGCGCGGAGTGATGGAGCGCGAGCAGACCCCGCCGGTCCCGCCGCAGGGCTGGACGGGGCCGGCCGGCCAGGGGCCCTGGACAGCGCCCGCCACAGGCGCGTGAACACCGTGGGGGTCCCCGTGCAGCGGCTGACGGTGCTCTACGACGCGCAGTGCCCGCTCTGCGTCCATCTGCGCCACTGGCTGCTGCGACAGCGTCAGCTCGTCCCGCTCGACCTCGTCCCGGCGGCCTCCGCGGAGGCCAGGCGCCGCTTCCCGGACCTCGACCACGGGAGCACCCTGCGGGAGATCACCGTGATCGGCGACCGGGGCCAGGTGTACCGGTCCGCCGCCGCGTGGATCGTCTGCCTCTGGGCGCTGGCCGAGCACCGGCCCAGGGCGCACTGGCTGAGCACCCCCGCCGGGCAGCCGTTCGCCAGGGTGGCGGTCCTCGCCGCGGCGAAGTACCGCGAGTTCACGGCCGCCCCCTGCGAAGGGCGGTGCGAGGTACCGGCACCGCCCGGCTAGGCTCGCTCACCGTGAACGACGCGACGGACGAGAAGCAGGGCCGCGCCGCGAAGCCCGCGAAGAGCGAGCAGACCCGCACCCTCATCCTCGAGACCGCACTCCGGCTCTTCCAGGAACGCGGCTACGACAGGACGACGATGCGGGCCATCGCCCAGGAGGCCGGGGTCTCCGTGGGCAACGCCTACTACTACTTCTCCTCCAAGGAACACCTCGTCCAGGGCTTCTACGACCGGATCGCCGAACAGCACCAGGCGGCCGTCGCGGAGGTCCTGGACGGCGGCGAGAAGGACCTCGCGAGGCGCATCCGCGGGGTCCTGCTCGGCTGGCTGGACATCGCCGAGCCGTACCACGAGTTCGCGTCCCAGTTCTTCAAGAACGCGGCCGACCCGGACAGCCCGCTCAGCCCCTTCTCACCCGAGTCGGAGGGGCCGCGGGAGGCGGCCGTCGACGTCCACCGGCGGGTGCTGTCCGGGGCCGCCGTCAAGGTCGACCCCGAACTCGCCGACGCGCTGCCGCGGCTGCTCTGGCTCCAGCAGATGGGGCTCGTGCTGTTCTGGGTGTACGACCGCTCCGAGGGCTGCGCCAACAGCCGCCGCCTCGTGGAGCGGCTCGCGCCGGTCACCGCCCGGGCGATCTCGCTCTCCCGGTTCCGTGTCCTGCGCCCCCTCGTGCAGGAGACCCACGAGCTGCTCAGGGACTTCATGCCGACGGCCGCGGGGATGGCCGCCTCGGGCAAGCCCGGGCGGGCGGCGGACCGCAGCTCCTCGGCCCCGCCGGGTGGCAGGGGCGGCTACGGAGGCGGCTACGGAGGCGACACGGGCGCCGGCCCGGGCGCCGGCGGCCGCGAACGCCGGGAGCGCGGCACCACGGCATGAATCCGCACGGGTGGCCGCACCGCACGGGTGGCCGCACCACCCGGGTGGCCGTACCGCTCGACCGGCCGCACCGCCCAGGTGGCCGCACCGCACGACCGGCCGCACCGCCCAGGTGGCCGCACCGCACGACCGGCCGCACCGCCCAGGTGGTCGCACCGCCCAGGTGGTCGGGCCGCCGGGGTGGTCGGGCCGCCGGGGTGGTCGGACCGCTCGACCGGCCGGGCCACCGGGGTGGTGCGAGGGCGTCGTACCGGGCCGGGCTCCCGTGGACGCATGCCCCGGATCGAGGGCATCGCCCGAATGCCCTTCCCGCCCGGCCCTGTTCGTGCGGCGGTCAGCCCGTCACCCGAGGTGCGCGACCGGAGTCGCTTCCCCTCGGCTCCCGGCAGCCGTCAGGTGTCGCGGGAGGCGAGTTCCACCACGGTGATGTCGGACGGGGCACCTACCCGCACCGGCGGGCCCCAGGCCCCGGCGCCGCGCGAGACGTAGAGCTGGGTGTCGCCGTACCGCTCCAGGCCGGCGAGGGTCGGATTGGCCATGGCCGCCAGGTAGTTGGCGGGCCAGAGCTGACCGCCGTGGGTGTGACCGGACAACTGGAGGTCCACTCCGTGGCGTACCGCCTCGTGGATGACGACCGGCTGGTGGGCGAGGAGCACGGCGGCGCGGGCGCGGTCCCGGTCGCCGAGCGCCCGTGCGAAGTCCGGCCCCTGGCCCTCCCGCTCGCCCGCCACGTCGTCGACCCCGGCGAGGTCGAAACCGCCGATCTCCACACGGTCGTTGCGCAGCGGGGTCAGACCGAGTTCGCGCACATGGTCGACCCAGGCGTCGGCGCCGGAGAAGTACTCGTGGTTGCCCGTGACGAAGAACGAGCCGTCGCGCGCACGGAGCCGGGCGAGGGGTTCGGCGGCGCTGCCGAGGTCCGCCACGCTGCCGTCCACGAGGTCGCCGACGACGGCGACGAGGTCGGGCTGCGTGGCGTTGATCGCGTCGACGATCCGCTGCGTGTGGGCGCGGCCCAGGACCGGCCCGATGTGGATGTCGCTGACGACCGCGATCCGGTAGCCGTGCGCGGCGCGCGGGAGCCTCGCCAGCGGCACGGTGACCCGCTTGACGCTCGGTCCGCGGAGGACGCCGTACGTCCCGTAGCCAACCGTCCCCGCGGCGGCGGCAGCGGCCGCCCCTCCGACGACCCGCGCGACGAACAGCCTGCGCGTCACACCGCCCGCCGGGCGCCCGTCCGCAGGCGAGACGTCCGCCGTCACCGGTGCGCCGGGGGCCTCGGCCGCCGCGGGGACCTCGGCCGTCGCGGGGGCCGGCCCGGCGGCGCGCCCGGCGGCGCCGGGGCTCTCCACGGCCGGCGTGGCGACCGCGGTCGTCGCGGCTTCCTGACCGGAGCCGGGCGCGGACGCCTCCACGGCCCCCTTCACGGCCCCCTGCGCGGACGCCTCCACGGCCCCCTGTGCGGACGTCTGCGACGTCTGAGCGGACGTCGGGGAGCCGGCCGGGGAGACCGCGACGGCGTCCCCGGACGGTGCGCCGCCACCCGACGGGGCGGGCGGCCGGCCGTGGGTGGGCGGAACCGCCCCGGCGGCTGCTCCGTCCGCCGCAAGCGCGTCCGCCGGAGGCGCGTCCGCCTCCGCACCGGCGGCGAGGGGCTCCCCGGGAGCCGCCGGGCGGCGCGCCGCCCGGCGGTCCAGGGCGCGGCGCAGGAGGGGGCGTACCGCCTCGCCCGCGAACAGGGCGAGCGTCAGGTAGAGCAGCATGGCCAGCCAGAAGTAGCCCGGCCATGCGAAGGTCTGCTTGAGCCAGAAGGGTGCGTCGGCCCGGCCGACGGTGAACGCGCCGACGGTGAGCAGCGGCAGCACGATCACGGCGGCAGTGCCCGCGCGGCGTGCCGCACCGGGCCCCGCCGTGGTGTCGCGGACCAGGCGCCGCCATACGTACCAGTGCACCGCCACCAGCAGGGTGAGGACGGCAGCGATCACAAGCAGGACGACCAGCACGGCAGCGTTCCCCTTATCCACGGTCGCGGCGCAGGGCGCGTACGCCACGGAACCCGATCGCGCCGATCGCCGTCCCCAGGAGCAAGGACGTGACGGCGAGCAGCAGATGGACCCAGAAGTACGCGGTCGGGTCACCGGCGTCGTCGAAGGCGAGCCCGCTGGCGTCCTGCCACAGGTTCCTCACGAAAGTGACCCAGATGACCCAGCTCCACACCCCGAACGCGAGCAGGAACCAGGAGACGGGGCGACTGAGCTTCATGGAATCAGTATCGCCGCAGTCCCCTTCCTCGCGGCGACGGGGTCCGGTGGCACCGCACGCGGCGTCCGCGTCCGCCGGGTCCACGCCCACCGGCTCCACGCCAACGGGCTCCGCACCCACCGGCTCCACACCCACCGGCTCCACACCAACCGGGTCCGGGGCGGGCAGGTCCGGGGCGCACGGTTCCGAGCCGGGCAGGACCGCGGCGAACAGGCCCGCGGCGGGCGGTTCCGGGGCGCGCGGACCCGTCGCGGACCGGGCTGGGCTGTACCGGCGGAGCTCGCGGCGGGTCACCCGCCCGGTGTCGGACCCCCCGCCGGGTCCCTGTACGTTCTCGTCCGTGTCTGCTTCGAGGAGAACCGCATGGGCGGTCGCCGTCGCGTTGCTGCCCGCGCTCACCGCCGCACCCGCGGCCGCCGCGGCCGAGGCCGGCACGACGGACGAGAAGGCCCCCAAGCCCCCGGCGGTGATGTCCACCGTCGGCGGCGCCCAGCTCGGCAGGCCCGGCACCCAGGTCAGGCTGGCGGCGGGCGCCCCCGTCCTCCCCAAGGACGTCACGGGCCGTTCCTGGATCGTCGCGGACGCCGAGAGCGGCGAGGTGCTGGCCGCGCACAACGCGCACTGGCGGCTGCCTCCCGCCTCCACGCTGAAGATGCTCTTCGCGGACACGGTGCTGCCCAAGCTGCCCAGGGAGCAGCAGCACACGGTCACCCGCGGCGAACTCGGCGGTGTCGGCGTGGGCAGCAGCCTCGTCGGCATCAAGGAGGACCAGACCTACTCCGTCCACGACCTCTGGCTCGGCGTGTTCCTCCGCTCGGGGAACGACGCGGTCCACGTGCTGTCCGCGATGAACGGCGGCATCCCGCGGACCGTGCGGGAGATGCAGGAGCACGCGGAGGAGTTGCAGGCCCTCGACACCCGGGTCGTCACGCCGGACGGGTACGACGAGCAGGGCCAGGTGTCGAGCGCGTACGACCTGACGCTGATCGCCCGGAGCGGTCTGCAGAAGAAGGACTTCCGGGAGTACTGCGCGACCGCCCGCGCGCAGTTCCCCGGTGAGCAGAAGCCCGGCAAGAAGCGCGAGTCGTTCCAGATCCAGAACACCAACCGGCTGCTCACCGGCGACTTCGGCGTCGCCCCCTACCAGGGCATGGCGGGGGTGAAGAACGGCACCACCACGATGGCCGGCTCCACCTTCACCGGGGTGGCCGAGCGCGACGGCAAGGTGCTGCTGGTCACCGTGATGAACCCGTCGTCGAAGGAGGGCCACGCGGTCTACAAGGAGACCGCGCGCCTGCTCGACTGGGGCTTCGCGGCGGCCGGGAAGGTGGAGCCGGTCGGCGAGCTGGTGCCCCCCAGGTCGGCGGACACGGGCTCATCGGGCGACTCCGACGGCGGTGCGAGGGGTGATGCGGACGAGTCGGCTCCGGGTGGCGGGCAGAGCGGGAAGGAGCCGTACGGCCCGGACGAGGCGTCCGCCGCGAGCCGGGGCGGGACCACCGGCGCGGGCGTGGCGGTCTCGGTGGCCATCGTCGTGCTGGTGCTGCTCGCGGTGGCCGGGTTCCTGGTCAACCGGCGGTGGCCGCTGCCCGATCCGGCCCGTCGCCGGCCGCGTCGCTGACGGGCCGCTCCGCGTCCGAGCCGCTGCCCGTCGCCGTCCACGCCGCGCAGTACAGCAGCAGCCTGGCCGTGAAGTTGATCCACAGCAGCAGGGCGACGGGTACCCCGAACGCGCCGTACATCGAGTTCGCCGCCACACCGGAGATATAGCCGCTGAGCAGCAGCTTCAGCATCTCGAAGCCGACGGCCCCGATCAGCGCGGCCACGATCAGCCGCCGGCGCGGCGGATGGACGCCGGGCAGCAGTGTCAGCACGTACAGCAGCATCAGGAAGCCGGCGACGACGGCGACGGCGACGGCGGCGGTCTGGAGCAGTACCCCGCCGGCCCCGCCGCCGCCGATGCCGACCCGGTCAGCGGTCCAGCCGACGGCGCTGGAGCCGAGCGCCGACGCGGTGGCCGAGGCGAGCCCCACGCCCCCCAGGCCGAGCAGGACCACGGCGTCCTTGCCCTTGCGGGCGACCGGGTTGCCCTGCTCCTTGTCGTCGAGACCCCAGACGACCCGCAGGCACTCCCGAAGCGAGCCGACCCAGCCGATACCGGCGAGCAGCAGCAGCGCACCGGCGATCAGACCGACGGTGCCGGCGTTGTCCACCAGCGCTCCGAGGTCGAGCTGGTCGGAGATGCCCGGCACCTGCTCGGTGAGCTTGTCCTGAAGCGCCCGCAGCTGCTCCTGGCTGAGCAGCGCCGCGCCGATCGCGGCGGCGACGGTGATCAGCGGGAACAGCGCGAGGAAGCTGATGAACGTGATCGCCGCGGCCAGCCGGGTCCAGCGCGCCTCCTCGAGGGTTTCGTACGAACGCCATGCGTGCGTCCGCATCAGGCGCCGCACATGCGGTCCGATGACGGGAAGCCGGGTCAGCCAGTCCATGGGGTACGCCTTCCCCGGTCGGCGCGCTTGATCCGGGGAAGGTTGCACGAGTCCCCGGATCGCCGGGCGGGCCGGACGGGCAGGGGGTGCGATACGGCTGGCCGGACGGGCAGGGGTGCGATACGGCAGGCCGGACGGGCAGAGGGCGCGGTACGGCGGCCCGGTCAGAGGTCCGCGACCGCCATCGCGTAGATGGCCAACCAGGCCAGTCCGATGACGGCGAGCGGTCGGTCGCGCAGGACGACGTCCTCGGGGGCGCCCGCGGCGCCCCGGTCGGCGAACACCGCGTACCGCAGGACGGCCAGGGTGAAGGCGATCATCGAGAGCTGGCGCCAGGGCAGTAGCGAACCGTCGGCGGGCCCGCCGCCTTCCAGCGCCCAGAGGCAGTAGCCGAGGACCGCGGCACCGGCCGCGAGCTGCCACACGAAGCGGAGGTAGCCGCTCGAGTACGAGCTGAGCAGGGCCCGGGTCGCACCGCCGGAGCCCTCCGTCTGGACGGCCTCGGAGTAGCGTTTCGCGGCCACCATGAACAGCGCTCCGAAGCCGGTGGTGATCAGGAACCAGCGGGAGAGCGGAATGGACAGCGCCACCCCGCCGACCACGGCGCGCATCAGGAACCCCGTGGTGACGATGGCGAGATCGACCACGAGGACGTGCTTGAGCCGGACGCAGTAGGCGAGCTGCATCACCACGTACGCCGTCAGCAGCACGGCCGTCATGGCGTTGCACAGGACGGCGGCGGAGGCGGTCGACAGCGCGGCGAGCAGCGCCCCGGCGGTGTACGCGACGGGCACCGGCACGTCCCCGCGGGCTACCGGGCGCAGGCGCTTCAGGGGGTGTGCGCGGTCGGCTTCCACGTCCAGCGCGTCGTTGATCAGGTACACGGCGGACGCGGCCGCGGTGAACAGGACGAAGACGAGCGCGAGTTGGACGGCGGTATGCCGGGACACCAGCTCGCCGGCCGCGGCGGGAGCCGCCCCGACCAGCACGTTCTTGATCCACTGGCGGGGTCTTGCGGTCCTGGCCAGGCCGATCGGCAGGCTCAGCCGCCGGCGTACCCGGGCGCCCCCGCCGGACGTGGGTGGCCGCCCGGGCTCTCCCGGCTGCTCCAGCAGCGCGGTGCTGCGCTCAGACACGGCGCCCCCGACCGGACCGGCCCGCACCGGGCGTACGGACACGGCCCGGCGTACGGACACGGCCCGGCGTACGGACACGGCCGGGCGTACGTACGCGACCGGGCGTACGGACTCGGCCGGGCGTACGTACGCGACCGGGCAGATCTGCGCCCGCCCGCCCCGCGCCGCTCGGACGCACGCCGCCGGACAGCCACGCCGCTCCGCCGCGGGCCAGCAGTCCGCCGAGCAGCGCCCCCGCCGCCACATCGGTGGGGTAGTGGACCCCGGCCACCAGGCGGGAGACGCACATGGCGGCCGCGAGCGGCCGGACCACCGCGCGGCCCGCCGGGCGCAGCACCCCGAAGGTCACGGCCGCGGCAGCGGCCGAGGCGGCGTGCGAGCTGGGGAAGGAGTGCCGTCCCGCGGTGCGGACGAGCGGTTCGCCGACGGACAGCAGGGGCCGGGGGCGTCGGACCAGCTGCTTGACCCCCACGCTGGTCAGATGGGCGGCCGCCACCAGCGCGGTGCCGCGCAGCCAGCCGACCCGCCGCTCGCGGTCCGCCACCGAGCAGACCAGGCCGGCCGCGAGCCAGACGGCGGCGTGCTCGCCGCCGTGCGAGAGCGTGCGGGCTGCGGCGGCGACCCGGGGGTCGTCACCGCAGCCGCGCAACACGGCCAGCAGCCGCCGCTCGGCGGCGGTCCAGCCGGACCGCTCCCACCGGCGCTGCCCGCCGTGCCCGCCGTGCGGAGCGAGCGGAGCGTGCGGAGCGAGCGGGTGGAGTGGCTCTGACGGGTCCGACGGGTCCGACGGGTCGGGCCGGTTCAGCCGGTTCGGCCGATCACGTCGGTTCGGCCGGTTCGGCCCGGGTGTCCTGTCGGCGTCGCGCATCTGCCGCCCCTTTCGATGGGACGGAAGCGACTCTTCTCAACGCGGGGCCGAAATGTGCGGTCATATTTTGTGACACTCGTTTAATCACCCGTTTCGGCGAGTCAGGGACATTGATCGAATATCCCCCATAGAGGGCGATACCGTCGCGCGCATGTCTGCCGAGCGCGCCCCCGCCACCCCCACCGAACACACCGCGCCGCCCGCGCCCGTGACGCCCGTGACGCCCGCTCCGACCGCCGGCCGGGACGGCTACCTGCCGGTGCCGGTGACCGGCTGGGGGCGCACCGCGCCCTCCGCCGCGCTGCTGATGCGCCCCCGCACCCACGACGAGGCCGTGGCGGCCGTCCACCACTGCGGCAGCCGGGGTGCGATCGCCCGCGGACTGGGCCGGGCCTACGGCGACGCGGCGCAGAACGCCGGCGGGGCGGTCCTCGACATGACCGGGCTGGACCGCATCCGCACCATCGACGCCGAGGGCGGCGTAGTGGTCTGCGACGCCGGGGTCAGCCTTCACCGGCTGATGGAGGTGCTGCTGCCGCTGGGCTGGTTCGTGCCGGTCACGCCGGGGACCCGCTACGTCACGGTGGGCGGTGCCGTCTGCGCCGACATCCACGGCAAGAACCACCATGTGTCGGGCTCCTTCTCCCGCCACGTCCTGTCGCTGGAGCTGCTGACCGCCGACGGCGAGGTGCGCACGGTACTCCCCGGCACCGAGCTGTTCGACGCGACGGCCGGCGGTATGGGACTGACCGGCGTCGTCCTCTCCACCACGCTCCGGCTGCACCCGGTCCAGACGTCGCTGATGTCGGTGGACACCGAACGCACCACCGATCTGGACGACCTGATGGCCCGTCTGACCACCGGCGACGACCGCTACCGCTACTCGGTCGCGTGGATCGACCTGCTCGCACGCGGGGCGGCCACGGGCCGCGCGGTGCTCACCCGCGGGGACCACGCCCCGCTCGACGCGCTCCCTGCGCGCGCACGGCGCCGGCCGCTGGAGTTCCGCCCCCGCCGGCTCCCCGCACCGCCCGGGCCCGTCCCCGGAGGCCTGCTCGGCCGCACGTCGGTGTCCGTCTTCAACGAACTCTGGTACCGCCGGGCCCCGCGCGCCCGCCGGGGGCGGATGCAGGGCATCCCGGCCTTCTTCCACCCGCTCGACGGCGTCCCCCACTGGAACCGCGTGTACGGCCGGGGGGGCTTCGTCCAGTACCAGTTCGTGGTCGGCCACGGGCGGGAGGAGGCGCTGCGCGAGGTCGTGCGGCGCGTCGCCGGGCGGGGGTGCCCGTCCTTCCTCGCCGTGCTGAAGAGGTTCGGCGAGGGCGACCCGGGCTGGCTGTCGTTCCCGATGCCCGGCTGGACGCTCGCCCTCGACGTACCGGCCGGGCTTCCGGGCCTCGATGCGTTCCTGGACGGGCTCGACCAGGTGGTGGCCGACGCCGGCGGGCGGGTCTACCTGGCCAAGGACTCCCGGCTGCGGCCGGAGTTGCTGACCGTGATGTACCCCGGCCTCGACCGGTTCCGGGCACTGCGCGCACGGATCGACCCGCGCGGGGTGTTCGTGTCCGACCTGGCCCGCCGGCTGTCCCTGTGACCCTCCGCCGGCCCCACCCGCGGGACGAAGGAGCACGCACCATGAAGGAGCACGCACCATGAAGGACGCATTCGGCACTCCCCAGACCCTGCTCGTCCTCGGCGGCACGTCCGAGATCGGCCTGGCCACGGCCCGTAGGCTGGTGGCCCGCCGCGCCCGCACGGTCTGGCTCGCCGGCCGCCCCTCCCCCTCGCTGGACTCAGCCGCCGACGGACTGCGCGAACTCGGTGCCGACGTGCGCACCGTGCCCTTCGACGCCCTGGACCCGTCCGGGCACGAGGAACTCCTCGGCAAGGTGTTCGCGGAGGGGGACATCGACATGGTGCTGCTCGCCTTCGGTGTGCTGGGCGACCAGGCGCACGACGAGGCCAGGCCGCTCGCCGCGGTCCGCGTCGCCCAGACCAACTACACCGGTGCGGTGTCCTCCGGGCTGATCTGCGCCGGTGCGCTGCAGGCACAGGGGCACGGCTCACTCGTCGTGCTGTCGTCGGTGGCGGGCGAGCGGGCCCGGCGGGCCAACTTCATCTACGGTTCGAGCAAGGCCGGGCTCGACGCCTTCGCCCAGGGACTCGGTGACGCCCTGCACGGCACGGGGGTGCACGTGATGGTCGTCAGACCGGGCTTCGTGCGGTCGAGGATGACGGCGGGGATGGCGGAGGCACCGCTGGCGACGACGCCCGACCAGGTGGCGCGGGCGATCGAGAGGGGGCTGCGGCGGCGCTCCGAGACCGTGTGGGTTCCGGGGGTGCTGCGGGTGGTGATGTCGGCGCTGCGGCACGTCCCCCGCCCGCTGTTCCGCCGCCTCCCGGTCTGAGCGGCCGGCGTCCACCGGGACCTCGCGGACCGATGCGGTCTCGCCGCGACCGGGCGGCCCGGGACCGTACGGTCTCTCCCTGGTGTCAGGGGGCCGCCCCCGGGGCTCTCCCCCGCCGTGCCTCCCGAAGCGTGCCGGCGACGGGGACGACCCGGGCCTGAGGCGCCCCGCACCGGGGCCGTACGAACCACGCCCGCCCAACCCCGGGCCCCCGCGAGCCACGCCCGCGCCGCCCCGGGGCGCACGAGCCACGCGCGCCCAACCCCGGGCCCGTGGCGCGCGTCGGCCCCCGACGCGGTCGAGCGCGGAGACCGCGGACGCGGACAGGCCGCCGCGGGGTCAGTGGTGTGTGGCGGCCGGCTCGTCCAGCGGTGCGCTCTGCGGTGGGACACCCGCGGCGGCACCGCCGAAGGCGTACTCGCGCAGCTTGCGCCACACTCCGTCCGCGCCCTGCTCGTAGAGCGCGAAGGAGGAGCACGTCCAGGCGGCCTCGTAGCCGGCCAGTTCCTCGTACGCCCGGTCCATCGCGTCCTCCGCGATACCGTGCGCCACGGTCACATGCGGGTGGTACGGCCACTGCAGCTCGCGCACGAGCGGCCCCGACTCGTCCCGTACCTGCTGCTGGAGCCGGGTGCAGGCCTCCACGCCCTCGACCACCCTGACGAACACCACGGGCGACAGCGGGCGGAACGTGCCGGTGCCGGACAGCCTCATGGGGAACGGCCGGCCCGCGGCCGCGACCTCCGCCAGATGCGCCTCGACCTCGGCCAGGACCGACGCGTCGGCCTCCGTGGGCGGGAGCAGCGTCACATGCGTGGGGATGCCGTGCGCGGCGGGATCCCCGAAGCCCGCGCGCCGCTCCTGGAGCAGGCCGCCGAAGGGCTCCGGGACCGCGATCGAAACGCCCAGCGTTACGGTCCCCACGTCGTTCTCCTCCTCCGGCTTCTCGCGGTCTGCGCAGGCGCCAGTGTGGCGCCTGCGGCTGTGGTCCCGCCAGGGTCCTTTTCGCGCCGGTGCCCGGCGGGATCCCCCGGTCTCAGTGCTTGGCGGGCAGGAACCCCACCCTGTCGTACGTCTCGGCGAGGGTCTCCGCGGCGACCGCGCGGGCCTTCTCCGCGCCCTTGGCGAGCAGGGAGTCGAGCGTCTCCGGGTCGTCCAGCAGCTCCTGGGTGCGGGACCGGAACGGGGTGACGAAGTCGACCATGGCCTCCGCGAGGTCGGACTTGAGCGCGCCGTACCCCTTGCCCTCGTACCTCTGCTCCAGTTCCGCGACGCTCGTCCCGGTGAGGGTGGACTGGATCGTGAGCAGATTGCTGACGCCGGGCTTCTCCACCGGGTCGAAGCGGATGACCGTGTCGGTGTCGGTGACGGCGCTCCTGACCTTCTTCGCGGTCACCTTCGGCTCGTCGAGCAGATTGACCAGGCCCTTGGGGGTGGACGCCGACTTGCTCATCTTGATCTGCGGGTCCTGAAGGTCGTAGATCTTCCCCGTCTCCTTCAGGATGTACGGCGCGGGGAGCGTGAACGTCGGGCCGAAGCGGGTGTTGAAGCGCTCGGCGAGATCGCGGGTGAGTTCGATGTGCTGCCGCTGGTCCTCACCGACCGGGACCTGGTCGGCCTGGTACAGCAGGATGTCGGCGACCTGGAGGACCGGGTACGTGAACAGGCCGACGGTGGCCCGGTCCGCGCCCTGCCTGGCGGACTTGTCCTTGAACTGCGTCATGCGCGAGGCCTCGCCGAAGCCGGTGAGGCAGTTCATCACCCAGCCCAGCTGGGCGTGCTCGGGGACATGGCTCTGGACGAACAGCGTGCAGCGCTCCGGGGCGAGACCCGCGGCGAGCAGTTGTGCGGCGGCGAGGCGGGTGTTGGCGCGCAGCTCGGCCGGATCCTGCGGGATCGTGATCGCGTGCAGGTCGACCACCATGTAGAACGCGTCGTGGGTCTCCTGCAGCGCGACCCACTGGCGGACCGCGCCGAGATAGTTGCCGAGGTGGAACGAGCCGGAGGTGGGCTGGATTCCCGAGAGCACACGAGGACGTTCAGAGACCATGTCCAGCATTCTCGCAGGTGCCGCCGACAGGTCGGGAACCGATGGCCGACGCGCGGTGCACGGGTGGTGCGGGCGGACGGGAGGGGGACCCGGAAGGGGCGGCACCCCGGCCGCCGCCGCCGGGGCCGAGGTGGTCGCTCGGGTGCGCCCCGACGGGGCCTGGCCGTGTGCGGAGCGGGTGGGCGCGCGGACCGCGGGGGCACCGAGGGCGGCGTTGGCCTGCGCAGTCGGCTCCGGCACGGAGGTGCGGGGCGGTGCGCCCGCTCCGGTGCGTACCGCCCGCCGGGCTCCGGTCCCGGAAAGGCGCGGCCGGTCCACGGCGGCCGGGGCGGCCGGGGCGGACCCGCCGTCGCGGGCATCCGTCATCTCTGGCGCATCGAGGACGGAAACGGCCTCCCCGCGGTTCACACCTACGAGCTGGACGGTCGAGGACGACGGCGTCCACGTCCGCGCGGGTGGGGACGTCCACCGTGTCGAGCAGCGGCGCCAGGGCACGGGCACGGGTGAGGTCGTGTGGATCGTCGATCTCCAGGACCCGGGCGGGGTCGGTCTCGACGAGCGCGGTTCGCCCGAAGAAGCGGTGCCCTTGGACGCGGAAGGCCCGGGCGTCCATGGCGTAGGCGGCCCCGGTCTCCAGGAAGTCCTCGGGCCGGTCCTGCCGCCGGGGGCGGTGGCTCTTGTCGTGGTTGACGCCCCGGCCGGTCCACGGCGGCCGGGGCGGCCGGGGCGGACCCGCCGTCGCCGGGCCGGGCGCTCGCGCCGCGCGGCGAAGCCGAGCCGAGCGAAGCCGAGCCCAGCGAAGCCGAGCGAGGCCGAACCGAGCCGAACCGAGCCGAACCGATGAGACGAGAAACACAGTGCGCCCACCGTCCTCGCGGGCGCGGCCGGGCCGTGGGCGCCGGCCGACGGACGGGGATGAAGTGCCCGCCGTCCTCGCGCGCCCGCCGGGGCCGTTGTACCCGTCGTTGAAGTCACCGGTCCAGCCCCGCCGTCCTCGCGCGCCCGGCGGGGCCGCCCCGTGCGGGGCGACGGCGATGCCGGCGGGGTGCGCGAAGGGCCGGGGAACGGCGAACCCCACCGGAATCCCGATGTTTCTCCGGCCGGTGGGCGAGCGACGATAGAAAGGGGCCACGCACCCCGGCCCCGGTCCGACCGGGCGGCCCCGCCGCAGCGGAGCCATGCCGCAGTACGAACGGAGACCCCGTGTCCGCAACGGAGAGAGCCATCGCCTCCACGGAGGCGCACAGCGCCCACAACTACCACCCGCTGCCCGTCGTCGTGGCGACGGCGGACGGCGCCTGGATGACCGACGTCGAGGGCCGGCGCTTCCTCGACATGCTCGCCGGATACTCGGCGCTCAACTTCGGCCATGGCAACCGGCGCCTGATCGACGCCGCGAAAGCCCAGCTGGAGCGGGTGACGCTGACCTCGCGGGCGTTCCACCACGACCGCTTCGCCGACTTCTGCACCCAGCTCGCCGAGCTGTGCGGCATGGAGATGGTGCTGCCGATGAACACCGGGGCGGAAGCGGTGGAGACCGCGGTGAAGACCGCCCGCAAGTGGGGCTACCAGGTCAAGGGCGTCCCGCCCGGCCAGGCCAAGATCGTCGTCGCGGCGAACAACTTCCACGGCCGGACGACGACGATCGTCAGCTTCTCCACGGACCAGGAGGCCCGCGCCGACTTCGGTCCGTACACACCGGGCTTCGAGATCGTGCCGTACGGCGATCTCACCGCGCTCCAGGCCGCGTGCAGCGCGAACACGGTGGCGGTGCTGCTGGAGCCGATCCAGGGCGAGGCCGGGGTGCTGGTGCCGCCGGCCGGCTATCTCGCCGGGGTGCGGGAGCTGACCCGCGAACGGAACGTGCTGTTCATCGCCGACGAGATCCAGTCCGGCCTGGGCCGCACCGGACGCACCTTCGCCTGTGAGCACGAGGGCGTCGTCCCGGACATGTACGTCCTCGGCAAGGCCCTCGGCGGCGGTGTCGTCCCGGTGTCCGCCGTGGTGTCCTCCTCCGAGGTCCTCGGGGTCTACCGGCCGGGCGAGCACGGTTCGACGTTCGGCGGCAACCCGCTGGCCTGCGCGGTGGCGCTGGAGGTCGTCGCGATGCTGCGCACCGGCGAACTCCAGCAGCGGGCGAGCGAACTGGGCGACCATCTGCACCATGAACTCGGGCTGCTGGTGGGCGGCGGCGCGGTGGACGCGGTGCGCGGGCGGGGGCTGTGGGCCGGTGTCGACATCGCGCCCTCGCACGGCACCGGCCGGGAGATCTCCGAGAAGCTCATGGACCGCGGTGTCCTGGTCAAGGACACCCACGGCTCGACGATCCGGATCGCCCCGCCGCTCGTGATCGGCAAGGAGGACCTGGACTGGGGGCTCGACCGGTTGCGCGAGGTGCTGGCGGGCGCGTGAGCGGGTGGTGGGAGCGGGGTCCCGGAGGGCGCCCGGCCTGACCCGGGTGCGGACCGCAGAAAGGGGTGGTCCGGTCCGTGGCGGTGTGGGTACGGGGGGCGGGGGCGGCCGAAGCCGGCGCGGGGCCGAGGCGGGGCGTGGCCGGAGCCGGCGCAGGGCCGAGGCGGGGTTCCGGTACGGGCCCGGGTGACGCCGTCGCAGCCCCCGGGCGCGCCGCTGCCGGGCCGGGCCACCGCCGCGGTCGCACCCGGCAGGTCGGGCCGCCAGCCGGGCCGTCAGCCGGGCCGTCAGCCGGACCGTCAGAGGATCACGTGCGGCAGGAAGCGGGCGTACTCGTCCGTGACCAGTCCCGAGGACTCGCGGATGCCGAGCCCGGCCGCCTCGTTCCCGACGACCCAGGCGCCGAGCACCACCCGGTTCCCTCCCCCGGAGCCGTCGCCCCGGGTCGCCGACAGGTCGGGCAGCGGCGCCAGTTGCTGGTAGCAGCAGGGCTCGTCACGCGGCTCGGGGGAGGCCCCCGGCCGATGGACCGTGATGCCCGAGCCCTCCCGGCCGAGGAGCGGTTTGGCGACCCAGCCGGTGGAAGCGGCGAGTTCACGCGGACCGTCGAGATAGGCCGGCAGCAGATTGGGGTGTCCCGGATAGAGTTCCCACAGCACCGCGAGCAGCGCCTTGTTGGAGAGCAGCATCTTCCAGACGGGTTCGATCCAGCAGGTGCTGCCGGTGCCGCCGCCGTTGTCCAGGGTGTCCAGGACGTACGGGCCGAAGCGGTCCGTGGTCAGCCACTCCCAGGGATACAGCTTGAAGCAGCTGCGGATGAAGCGGAGCTGTTCGTCCACGAAACGGCCCGACAACCGGTCCCAGCCGATCCGCTCCACGGACAGCGCCTCGGTGGTCAGACCCGCCTGCTGGGCGGTCTCGCGCAGATAGGCGACCGTCATCAGGTCCTCGCCCAGTTCGTCGCCGTCGGAGTGCGCGAAGTGCAGCGGGCCGGGCGGCAGCAGCGGGGCCTGCCGCCGCCAGGCGTCGACCAGGCGCTCATGCAGCGAGTTCCACTGGTCGGCGCCGGGGAAGCGGTCCTCCATCCAGAACCATTGGGGGCTGGCCGCCTCAACCAGCGACGTGGGGGTGTCGGCGTTGTACTCCAGCATCCTGGCCGGTCCGGCACCGTCGTAGCGCAGGTCGAAGCGCCCGTACAGGGAGGGGAGTTCGGCGCGCCGGTGCCAGGACTGGGCGACGAGTCGGGCGAGCCGGGGATCGGTGATGCCGAGGTCCGCGAAACGGCCGTGCTCCACGATGTGCGCCGCCGCGGCGAGACACATGGCGTGCAGTTCCTCGACGACCTCCTCCAGCGCCTCGACCTCCGGCAGTGAGAACTCGTAGTAGGCGCTCTCGTCCCAGTACGGCCGCAGCGAACCGTCCGGATAGCGGGTGAGGGGGTAGACGAGACCCTGCTCCTCGACGATCCGCTGCCAGCCGGGGCGGGGTTCGGTGGTGTGCCGCTTCATACCGCCGGCCGCTCAGCCGCCGCCGGAGCCGGAGCAGCCGAAACCGCCCCGCTCCACCGCGGCCTTGTCGAAGCTGCCACCGGAGACCTTGCCGCCCGACTTGCTGCCGCCGTAGTAGTAGGTACCGCTTCCGGTGCCCTTGCCGTCGTCGCATTCGTAGCTCGGCAGCACGTCACGGCTGATCGGATCGACACAACGCCGGTCGGGTTCCGAACCGCACGAGGTGATCGTCGCCGCGAGCACGCCCATACCGCCGAGCACCACGGTGCTCGACCTCAACCTGCCACGTGCCATCCTCCGGGCCTCCCCCTGGGCGTTCGAGCAGTTCCGGCCGTCGACCGGCCGCCGGACAGACTAGATGCCATCGCGGGCCGTCCGTAAGCCGGGCCGGGAACCGTCCCCGTCCGGGGTCGTGGCGGGGTCGTGCCGGGTCGTCGCGGGGTCGTCCTGTGGGCGGGTTGGGAGCAGGGGGCAGACATCAGGGGCAGAGATCAGGGACCGGGGATCAGGGACCGGGGATCAGGGACCGGGGATCAGGGACCGGGGATCAGGGATCAGGGATCAGGGATCAGGGAAGCACCCGGCACAGGGCGTCCAGCGCCCCCGACCGCGCGCTGTCCGCGGGGGTTCCGTAGCCGACGACGAGGGCGTCGGGGCCCGGGGGTGCGGAGGGGTGGTGGAGACGGCCGAGGCCCTCGACGGCCGGGCCCTGCCAGGCCGCGGCCTGGACGACCGCGCGCTCGGTGCCCGGCGGGAGTTCCAGCACCGCATGCATCCCGGCCGCGATGCCGCTCACCCGGACCCCGGGGCGCGCTCCGCCGGCGCCTCGACGAGTTGGTCGCGCCGGCGCCGGTAGCGCAGCCGCATGGCCCGCACATGCCGGTCGTAGGCGCCGGAGGAGATGAACTCGGCCAGGGTCAGCTGGTCCAGCACGCCCGAGCCCCGGTCCGACTCCCCCTTGGCGGACACCACTTCACCCACCAGCGCCTCCGGGACGGCCATCCACGCCGGCCGCGGGCCGGGAGCCGGCGACTTGCTCGCCGTACCGAGGTACGCCACCCGCTCCGGGCCCGGTCCCTGGAGCGCGCCGACGGGAACAGGTCCAACACTTCGGGACTTACGGCCTGCTGAGGGGCGTCACCGGGCGGCGTAAGCCCTACGGCCGGCCCCGACCGCCCCGGACGCCCCGGACGCCGGAAAGCCCCGTGTGGCCCCGCTGAGGGGTGAGGACGTGGGGCTCGTCCGCCCGTATCTGATCGCTCACGAGCGACGGGAAGAAGCGCGGCGGCAACGGCGTCGTCAGACCCTCGTACCGGCCACCATGGGGGTTGATCTTCCGGAGGTGCCCCGGTGGCCGTGAAGCGCGGCGAAGCACGACGGTTTCCTTCCCTCCTGACCGGTGCTTTCGGCAGTCAGGGCGTTCTCGTGGTGCAGAAGAGCGAGATGGAGTCGGAGGGGGCGGACCTTGCCCCTGGCGACGCACTCAGGTGGCCCAAGTGCCAGTGCGGCGGCACCCGTTGCCCGGACTGCGTACCGCCGGCGTCCCGCAGCGCGTCCGTCAGCCCGCTGCGCAGTCCGGTTCCGCGCGGCTCGAAGCGGAGGTCGACGTTGAGGTCGAAGCGGAGGTCGACGTGGAGGTCGGCGCCGGTACCGGACGGGAGAGCGGCCCGCTCTTTCGCCATGGAAATGGACCGTAGCGAGGTGCCTTGCACCACGTACGATCGACGGTATGACCGAGACCAGGAACGACGTCAGCAACCACGAGCACAACCCGCGCATGCAGTGGGCCGAGCACGCTCCCGAGGTGTTCAAGGCCATGGTCAGGCTGGACGCGGCCGCCCGGAAGGGGATCGACCCCACGCTGCTGGAGCTGGTGAAGATCCGCGCGTCGCAGCTGAACCACTGCGCCTACTGCCTCGACATGCACACCAAGGACGCCCTCGCCGCGGGCGAGTCGGTGGACAGGATCATCCAGCTGAGCGCCTGGCAGGAGTCGCGGCACTTCTACACGGCCAGGGAGATCGCGGCCGTCGAACTGACCGAAGCCGTCACGGTGCTGACGGACGGTTTCGTCCCGGACGAGGTGTACGAGAGGGCCGCGAAGCACTTCGAGGAGGCGGAGCTGGCGCAGCTGATCGCGGCGATCACCGTCATCAACGCCTGGAACCGCTTCGCCGTGACGACGCGGATGGTGCCGGGCCACTACACGCCCGGCCAGTTCAAGCGCTGAGCACCGGGCCGGTCCGGGCGCTCAGCACCAGGCCGGTCCAGGCGCTCAGCACCGGGCCGGCCGGAGTGCCGAGCACCGGTCGGATCGAGCGCCGAGCGCCGAGCGCCCGGCGGTAAGCGCCTTCCGCGGAAGCGGCGTCCTCCCACGCGGTTCGCCGCGCTCCGCGGGTGCGCGGCGGCCGCACGGCCGCCGGCCGGGGAGCACGACCCGCCGGCCGGGGAACACGGCCCGGCGACGCCGCGGCCCGGCCCGGAGCGAGCCCCGGTGCGCTGCGCCTGCCCTGACGGTCAGGGGCGGCCCCCGCACCCGGCCCGGCCTCCGGGCGCGGGGGCCCCGCCGTACCGCGTCACTTCTTGGGGAGCCAGGCCTTCCAGGTCGCCTCGTTCTCCTTCACCCACTTCTCCGCCGCGGCCTCCGGCGACATCTTCTCGCCGGCGATCATCAGCGCGACCTCGTTCTGCTGCTCGGTCGTCCAGTTGAAGTTCTTCAGGAACTCGGCGGCCTCGCCGCCGTCCTTCGCGAAGTCGGCGTTGAGGAACTTCTGGAGCGGTGTGTTCGGGTAGGCGCACGCGACCTTCTCCGGGTCGGCGTCGCAGCCCTCCTTGTACTCCGGCAGCTTGACCTCGACCATGTCGACCTCGGCGTTCAGCCACTGCGGGGTCCACCAGTACGTCAGGAAGGGCTTCTCCGCCTTCGCGTACTTCTTGATGGCCGTGATCTGCGCGGCCTCGGAGCCCGCGTACTTGGTCTTCAGGTTCAGCTTCAGGTTGCTGATGATGGCGTCGTCGTGGGTGACGTAGTCGGGCGAGCCCTCCAGCAGTTCGCCCTTCTGGCCGCTCTCCGCGGTCCGGAACTCCTCGGCGTACTTGTTGAGGTTCTTCCAGTCCGTCACATCGGGGTGCTCGTCCGCGAAGTACTTCGGGACGAACCAGCCGATGTGGCCGGTGACGCCGAGGTCGCCGCCCTTGACGACGGTCTTCTTGGTCTCGACGTACTGCTCCTCCTCCTTGGGGTGGCCCCAGTCCTCGAGGATCGCGTCGATGTCGCCCTTGGACAGCGCGTCCCAGGCGAGGACCTCGCCCATCTGCTGGGTCTTGACCTGGTAGCCGAGCTCCTCCTCGAGGATCCGCTCGGCCACGGCGACGTTCGCCTGGGCGCCGACCCAGGACGGCACGGTCAGCTTGACGGTCTTGTCGCCGCCGGCGGCGCTGCTCTTGCCGGTGTCGGCGGCTCCGCAGGCGGTGAGGGAGAGGACGCCGAGGGCTCCGGCAACGGCGACGGCGGTACGGAGGGTTCTGGCGGTGCGCATGGTGCTCCTGTCGGGTGGGGCGGAAGGGATTGGGTCGGCGGGCGGTGCGGAAGCGGTGGGTCGGCGGGCGGTGCGGAAGGGGTCGGGTTCAGCGGGCGGTGCGGGAGGTCCGCTGGGTGACGCGGTCCAGGACGAGCCCGAGGCAGACGATCGCGATTCCGGCGGTCATGCCGAGGCCCATCTCGCCCCGGGACAGCCCCTTGATCACGTCGTAGCCGAGCGCGCCGCCGCCGACGAGCCCGCCGACCACGACCACGGCGAGGACCAGTACCACGCCCTGGTTGACGGCGAGTTGCAGTGCGGGACGGGCCAGCGGCAGCTGGACGCCGAAGAGCTGCTGGCGCGTGGAGGCGCCGAGCGAGCGGGACGCCTCCACGGCCGCCGGGTCGACCTCGCGCAGGCCCTGGGTGGTGATGCGGACGACGGCGGGCAGCGCGTAGACGACGGCCGCGACGATCGCCGAGGTACGGGTTGCGCCGAACAGCGCGACGACCGGGATGAGGTACACGAACTGCGGCATCGTCTGCATGGCGTCCAGCAGCGGCCGCACCCATCGTTCGAGGCGCCCGGCGCGTGCGCACAGCACACCCGCGAGGAAGCCGAGCACCAGGGTGACCACCAGCGCGGCGAGCACCTGGGAGAGCGTGTTCAGGGACTTGGTCCACACGCCGAGCACGCCGATCGCGGCCATCGCCGCGGTCGCGGTGACCGCGGAGAGCCAGTTGCCGACGAGCCGGGCCGCGGCGGCGACCAGCAGCAGGACGGACCACCAGGGCAGCCAGAGCAGCGCGTCGCGCAGCGGGTTGAGGAGCCACAGGGTGAACTCGCGCGCCCAGACCTCGGTGAAGGTCAGGTTCGCGGTGATCCACTCCTGCGCCCGGTTGACCGGTGCGGAGATGTCGTACGTCCAGGCCTCGGGCCAGCCGGCGGTGCGCACGGCTGCCGCCGCGGCGACCGCGGCCGCCACCAGCGCCCAGGCCCGGCCGCCGTGCAGCCAGCCCCCGGCGGGGGCGGACGTGCCGATGGCGTCGCCCGCGGCCGCCGTCGTACGGTCCAGCCAGACCGCGATGAGCACGATCGGCAGGCCGGCGGCGAACGCCTTGCCGACGTCCGTGGTCGCCAGCGCGGAGTACACCTCCTCGCCGAGACCGCCGGCGCCGACGAGCGCGGCGATGACCACCATGGACAGCGCCAACATGATCGTCTGGTTGAGTCCGAGGAGCATCTGCCTGCGGGCGAGCGGGAGCCGCGCGGTCCACAGGCGCTGCCGGCCGTTCGCGCCGAGCGACACCGCGGCCTCCAGCGCCGCCGGGTCCGCGCCGCGCAGCCCGAGCGCGGTGAGCCGGGCCATCGGCGGGGCGGCGTAGATGACGGTGCAGAACAGCGCGGCCGGGGTCCCGGTGCCGAAGACCAGCACGAACGGCAGGAGGTAGGCGAAGGCCGGCATCACCTGCATGGTGTCGAGCACCGGGCGCAGCGCCCGGTCCACCCGGTCCGAGAGGCCCGCGGCGAGACCGATCAGCGTGCCGAGCACTGCCGCGGCCGCGACGGACACCACCATCAGGGCGATGGTGAGGAGCGTGGCGTCCCACATCCCGAGCAGCCCGCAGACGGCGAACGCGCCGAGCGCGGTGAGCGCGACGCGCAGCCCGCGCCGGCCCAGGCCGGCGGCCCGCCAGGCGACGAGCACGGCGGCGGCCGCGACACCGAGCCAGCCGAGGGCGTCAAGGCCCTGGTAGACGGCGTCGACGGCGTCCGTGGCGGTATTGGAGAGGTGGAGCAGGAAGTACAGGAACAGCGGGTGGGAGTCGCGGTTGTCCACGACCCATTCGTTGGCCGCGTCGAGCGGCGCCGATATGTCGGCGGTCAGCCCGGCGGGCCAGGTGCCGCCGCCGAGCAGTACGGCGCCGAGGACGAGGAGGGCGGCGAGCGCCCCGCCGCCCGTGAGCAGCCCGCGGCGGCGCCGTACGGCGTCGCGCAGTCCGCCGCCGGAGTGCCGGGCCCGGGTCTCGCCCGCGGCGGTCCCGGGCTTGGAGACGGTGGTGGCGGTGGCGCTCATCGGCCCCACCCGCCGGTGCCGGGGGCCGGTTCGCGCGCGGGGCGCCGCCCCGTGGTGCGGGTCTGTCTCATGCCGCGACCTCCTGGGCGGTGACACCCGCCACGACCGCGAGCAGCGCGGCGTGGTCGACGACGCCCAGGCAGCGTCCGCCCTCGACGACCCGGACCGGGGCGCCGGAGCGGGCGACCGCCTCGATCGCCTCGGAGACCGTCGCGCCGGGGGCGACCGCGGGGCCGTGCTCGGCCTCGGCCCGGCCGTCCGCGGGGCGCATGGCCGTGCGGACGGTCATGACCTGCTCGCGCGGCACGTCGCGGACGAAGTCCCGTACGTAGTCGTCGGCGGGTGAGCCGACGATCTCCTCGGGGGTGCCGAGCTGGACGATGCGCCCGTCCCGCATCAGGGCGATCCGGTCGCCGAGGCGCAGCGCCTCGTTCAGGTCGTGGGTGATGAAGACCATGGTGCGGCCCTCCTCGCGGTGCAGGCGGATCACCTCCTCCTGCATGTCGCGGCGGATCAGCGGGTCGAGCGCGCTGAACGGCTCGTCGAAGAGCAGCACCTCGGGGTCGACGGCGAGGGCCCGGGCGAGGCCGACGCGCTGCTGCTGGCCGCCGGAGAGCTGGCCGGGGCGGCGCTCCTCCAGACCGCCGAGGCCGACCTTGGCGACGACCTCGGCGGCCCTGGCGCGCCGCTCGGTCCTGCCCACGCCCTGGATCTCCAGCCCGTAGGCGACGTTGTCGAGGACGGTGCGGTGCGGCAGCAGACCGAAGTGCTGGAAGACCATGGCGGCGCGGTGCCGGCGCAGTTCGCGCAGCCGGGCCTTGTCCATCGAGAGCACGTCCTCGCCGTCGATGGCGATGGAGCCCGAGGTGGGCTCGATCAGCCGGGTCAGCGTGCGCACCAGGGTGGACTTGCCGGAACCGGAGAGGCCCATGACGACGAAGACCTCCCCCTTGCGGACGTCGAAGCCGACATCCCGCACGGCGGCCGTGCAGCCGGTGCGCTCGCGCAGTTCGGTGGGGCTCAGCGCGGCGAGTTCGGCCGAGGCGGGCACGCGGTCGGCCTTGGGGCCGAACACCTTCCACAGGTCGCGCACCGCGAACACGGGCGGTTCCGGGTGCCCGGTGCCGTCGTCACCCGCCGGGGCGGCGGCCTTGGTCCCGGCCGTGGTCCCGGCCTTGGCCCCGGCCTTGGCCTCGGACTTGGTCCCGGCGCCGGTCGTCTCCATGGTGTCGCCGTTCATCGCGCCTCGTCTCCCGTCGGCCTGAGCAGATCCGCACACTTCTCGCCGACCATCAGCACCCCGATCATCGGGTTGACCGCCGGCATGGTCGGGAAGACGGACGCGTCGGCGATCCGGATCCCGTCGAGTCCCCTGATCCTCAGTTCCGGGTCGACCACGGCCAGTTCGTCGGCGGAGGAGCCCATGCGGCAGGTTCCGGCCGGGTGGTACACGGTGTGGGCGACCTTGCGCGCGTACTCGCTCAGCTCCTCGTCGCCGGTGACGTCCGGTCCCGGGCAGACCTCCCGCTTGAGCCATCCGGCCAGCGGTTCGGACCGCGCGATCTGCCGGGCGAGCCGGATGCCGTCGACGAGGGTCCGGCCGTCGTAGTCGTCCTCGTCGGTGAAGTAGCGGAAGTCCAGAGCGGGCTTGGTCTCCGGGTCCGCGCTGGTCAGGTAGAGGCGGCCGCGGCTGCGCGGCTTGGGGATGTTCGGCGTCATCGACACGCCGTGCGGGGGCCGTTCGTAGCCCAGCCGCTCCGGATTGTCGGTGAACGGGATCTGGTAGAAGTGGAACATCAGGTCGGGGCCGCGCTCGGTGTCGTCGCGGCGCACGAACAGACCGGCGTCCGAGTCCATCGCCGAGTTCTCCGGAATCGGCCCGTGGGTCTCCCACACGATCACCGACTCGGGATGGTCGAGCAGGTTCTCCCCGACGCCCGGCAGGTCGTGGGCCACGGGGATGCCGAGGGCCTCCAGATCGGCCCTGGGCCCGATGCCGGAGTGCATCAGCAGCCGCGGGGTGTCCACGGCCCCGGCGCAGACGACCACCTCGCGGCGGGCCCGGAGCAGCCGCTCCCCGCCGTCCTCGGTGCGGACGTGGACCCCGCGGGCCCGGGTGCCGTCCAGCTCCAGCCGGTACGCCCAGGTCTCCAGCAGCAGGGTGAGGTTGGCCCGGTCGTCCATCACCGGATGGAGGTAGGCCACCGACGCCGACGAGCGCTTGTTGTTCTCGGGGTGGTACGCGAGGTCGAAGAAGCCGGCGCCCTCGTGGAAGGGCTTCCTGTTGAAGCCCTCGACCCGCGGCACGCCGAGCGCCGCCTGGGCGGCCTCCACGAAGTCCCGCGCGATGGCGTTGCGGTCGGCCTCGTCGACCGGGACAACGTTGTTCAGCAGCCTGCCGAAGTACGGGTCCATCGCGGCGGCGTCCCAGCCGTCGGCGCCCGCCTCGGCCCATTCGTCCCAGTCGGACGGCAGCGGCCTGAAGGCGATGAGGGTGTTGTGCGAGGAGCAACCGCCGAGCACCCGGGCGCGGCTGTGCCGGATGTGGGAGTTGCCGCGCGGCTGTTCGGTGGTGGGGTAGTCGTAGTCGAGTTCCCCGCCGAGGAGGCCCATCCAGCGGCGCAGGGTGAGGACGTCCTCGCGGTCCACGTCGCTCGGGCCGCCCTCGATGACGGCCACGGTGACGTCCGGGTCCTCCGTCAGACGGGAGGCGATCACCGATCCGGCGGTGCCGCCCCCGACGACGACGTAGTCGTACTCGTGCTCGTGCTCGTGCTTGTACTCGTGCTCGGTCATGGTGGTGGTTGCTCCTGCTCCCCGTGATCAGCCCGCGAACCAGCGCACGGGGCGCGGGGCGAGGTTCTGATAGATGTGCTTGGTCTCGCGGTACTCGGCCAGCCCGGCGGGGCCGAGTTCCCGGCCGATGCCGGACCTGCCGAAGCCGCCCCACTCCGCCTGAGGCAGGTACGGGTGGAAGTCGTTGATCCAGACGGTGCCGTGGCGCAGCCGTGCCGCGACCCGCCGGGCCCGTCCGGGGTCGCCGCTCCAGACGCCGCCCGCGAGCCCGTACTCGGTGTCGTTGGCGAGCGCGACGGCCTCGTCCTCGGTACGGAAGGTCTCGACGGTGAGCACCGGGCCGAAGACCTCCTCGCGCACCACGCGCATGGTGCGGTCGCACCGGTCGAGGACGGTCGGCCGGTAGAAGTAGCCGGGCCCGTCGGGCCGCTTGCCGCCGGCGCGCAGCACCGCGCCCTCGGCGAGCGCGGAGGCCACGTAGTCCTCGGTCTTCGCCAGCTGCCGCGCGGAGACGAGCGGTCCGCACTCGACGCCGTCGGCCGATCCGGGGCCGAGCCGGATCAGCTCGGCCCGGCGGGCGAGTTCGGCGACGAAGCGCTCGCGGAGGGACTCCTCGACGATGAGGCGGGAGCCGGCGGAGCAGACCTGGCCGCTGTGGATGAACGCCGCGTTCAGTGCCTGGTCGACGGCGGTGTCGAAGCTCTCGTCGTCGGTGCAGGCGTCGGCGAACACCACGTTGGGGTTCTTGCCGCCGAGTTCGAGGGCGACCTTCTTGACCGTGTCGGCGGCGGCCCGCATGACCTTGGTGCCGCTGGCGAGCCCGCCGGTGAAGGAGACGAGGTCGACGTCGGGGTGGTCCGCCAGTCGGGCCCCGACCGGGTCACCGGGGCCGGTGACGAGGTTGGCGACGCCGTCCGGGAGTCCGGCCTCCGACAGGAGGCGGATCAGCGCGACGGTGCTGAGCGGGGTGATCTCGCTCGGCTTGACGACGAAGGTGTTCCCGGCCGCCAGGGCCGGGGCGATCTTCCAGCTGGCCTGCAACAGCGGGTAGTTCCACGGGGTGATCAGACCGCACACGCCCACCGGTTCGTGCACGACCACGCTGTGGATGTCGGGGGAGCCGGCGTCCACCACGCGGCCGTTCTCGTTGACGACGAGGTCGGCGAAGTAGCGGAAGGCGTCGGCGACGCAGTCGACGTCGACACGGCCCTCCTCCACGGTCTTTCCGGCGTCGCGGCTCTCCAGGCGCCCGAGTTCCTCGCGGTCACGCTCCAGCAGCCCGGCGACGCGGCGCAGCAGCGCCGCCCGCTCGGCCACCGGCGTGCGGGGCCAGTCCCCCCGGTCGAACGCCTCGCGTGCGGCGGCGATCGCGGCGTCGGTGTCCTCGGCCCCGCCTTCGGCCACGACGGCGAAGGGCGTGGCGTCAGCGGGGTCGAGGATCTCGCGCGTGGCCCCGGAGACGGCTTTGCGCCATTCTCCGGCCACGTGGATGGTCAGTTGTGCCGACACGTCGCGTTTCGCCTTCCGTTCCCGTTATGTCTCTCACCAGTAAGGACTGGCGAGCGGGTCGCCTGCCCCGGGGATCGGAAAGCATGCGCGACGGATGGCCGGAAGTAACGCGTGTCACTCCGCGGGGAGAGGAGGGAGTCGCGTAGCGACTCGTCACGGAAGGTGAGCCGGTGGCGCCCCGGACGGCATCGCGCCGGGACGGCGCACGACGGACCGCAGGCCGTCGCCGAGCACTCTTGACTTCCACCGAATCGGGAGGAAACTGGGCATTACACCAGAAAACCGCAGAGAGCCGCGCCCCGTCGGAGGAGACGTCCTGCCGAAGGGCGTGACCCCCTCGGCTCTGGCCAGGCCCCCGGCGAGAAGTGCGAGGACCAGCGCGACCGGCGACGACCGGCGCGTGGGAATCCGCCCGGATCACCGGGGACTGTCGTGTTCCGGCACATATCGCGCTCCGGCACGTCGTGTTCCGGTATCCCCTGCCGAGCCCTCCAACCCGAGCCCGCCGAGCCCCGCGGTCCGCAGCCCGCAGCCCGTCGAGCCTTTCCCGCTCGAGCCCGTCGAGCCCGTCGAGCCTTTGGCATCCGCCGAGCCCGCCGACCGGACGCGGCATCCGCGCACCGCGGCGCCCCTGCCCGGCCACGTCCCGTCCCTTGCCGCGCCGTCCCTTCCCTTCCCCTTGCCGTGCCGCGCCGTGCCGCGCCCGAGGAAAGGCCGGAGTGAAACGCCTGTGGGGCGCCGCACGTTCGTGCGGCGCCCCACAGGCGTTGACCGGTGCCGGCCGTCAGATCAGGCCGAGGCCGCGGACCGCTTCGCGCTCCTCCTCGAGTTCCTTCACCGACGCGTCGATGCGGGTGCGGGAGAACTCGTTGACGTCCAGGCCCTGGACGATCTCGTACGTGCCGTCCTTGCAGGTGACCGGGAAGGAGGAGATCAGCCCCTCCGCGACGCCGTAGGAGCCGTCCGACGGGATGCCCATGGAGGTCCAGTCGCCCTCGGCGGTGCCGTTGACCCAGGTGTGGACGTGGTCGATGGCCGCGTTCGCGGCGGATGCGGCCGAGGAGGCACCGCGGGCCTCGATGATCGCGGCACCGCGCTTGGCGACGGTCGGGATGAAGGTGTCGGCGAGCCAGGCCTGGTCGTCGATGACCTCCGCGGCGTTCTTGCCCGCGATCTCCGCGTGGAAGACGTCCGGGTACTGGGTCGCGGAGTGGTTGCCCCAGATGGTGAGGCGCCTGATCTCGGAGACCGGGACACCGGTCCTGGCGGCCAGCTGCGACAGCGCGCGGTTGTGGTCGAGGCGGGTCATCGCGGTGAAGCGCTCCGCCGGTACGTCCGGGGCGGCGGCCTGCGCGATGAGCGCGTTGGTGTTGGCGGGGTTGCCCACGACGAGAACCTTGACGTCGTCCGCCGCGTGGTCGTTGATGGCCTTGCCCTGCGGCTTGAAGATGCCGCCGTTGGCCTCCAGCAGGTCACCGCGCTCCATGCCCTTGGTACGCGGGCGGGCGCCGACGAGCAGTGCCACGTTGGCACCGTCGAAGGCGGTGTTCGGGTCGTCGGTGATGTCGATGCCCCGGAGCAGCGGGAAGGCGCAGTCGTCGAGTTCCATGGCGGTGCCCTCGGCGGCCTTCAAACCCTGCGGGATCTCGAGGAGGCGCAGCCTGACCGGCACGTCCGCGCCGAGCAGTTGGCCCGAGGCGATGCGGAAGAGCAGCGCGTAGCCGATCTGGCCGGCGGCGCCGGTGACGGTGACATTCACGGGAGTGCGGGTCATGGCGATCTCCGTAAGACAGCTGGCGGTGGGGGTCCCTGCCCCTGGTGCTGGACATCTCCACCGTAGTGATCGGCACCACCCCGATCGGCGCGATGCACGCGATCGGCGCCCACCCAGCCGGGCCGGCACGGGCCGACACGGGTCGGTACCGGTCGGTACCGGTCGCACGGACCGCGGTGACCGCGGTGGATGATCGCGGTGATCGATCTCTCGACGTGAAGAGATATCCAGCGGTCAGGCTATCCGACCCGGGCCCCCCGGAACCCCCGGAACCCTGTGGTGCGGCTCACTGGAGCGCGCTACTGCTCCGTCGTGCACCCCTCGTCCCCCGTCATCAGCGTGGCGCACGCCTTCGCCTCGGACTCGGCGGCCACGGCGACCATCGGGGTGTAGGCGTCCTTGTCCGCGTTGACGAGTCCGTCCCCGCTCTCGCCACCGGCGCTGATCCGCACCTTGTCACCCGGTGTCGCCTGGGTGATCCGCGCCCACGCGGCCCCGCACGTACTGCTGTAGCGCACCTCGACGAGGGCGGTGCCGACGGTCGTCCTGGAGGCGGTCGTGGCGAACTGTCCGCCGCACCCCATGCTCTCCGGGTCCTGGCCCGTGCAGTCGGGGCCGAAGCACTTCACCCCCACGGGCAGCGCCGGCTCGCTGGTCTCGGGCGCCGCGGAGGGCGACTTGGCGACGTCGGCCCCCGGCTCGTCGCCGGCCCCGCCGAGGTCGGTCAGCAGCACCGCGGCCGCGATCACCAGCAGCGCGCCGACGAGCCCCGCCACGAACACCGCCGCCCTGCCCCGTCCCCGCCCCCGGCCAGGGCCGCCGGACGGGGCACCGGCGTGCGGGGTGTCCGACCGGCGCCCGGCGGCCCGTCCCGACCCGCTGCTCGGCTGGGTGGGCACCCGAGGCCGCTCGCGCGGGCCATCCCCGCCCGGCAGGGCGGTGGTCAGCCCGGCGCCGCGGCCGGACGGGGCGGCCGGCCCGTTCGGGCCGGACTCACCCAGAGCGGCCCGCGCCTGGGATATCCGTATGGCCTCCATCGTCATGTCGTGGCGCATCTCGGCGCGGCTCCAGGCGCGCTCGGCCAGCTCCCACATGGTGGTGAGGTGGATCGGGTTGGTGCCGGTGACCTCGGCCAGGGCGACGATCGCGCCCTTGGGCGCGAGGAGCCGTCCGTTCAGAAAGCGCTCCCACGACGTCTTGCTGTATCCGGTGCGGTCCGAGAGCGCGGCGATGCTCAGCCCGCTGCGGTCGACGAGCCTGCGCAACTGGCCCGCGAACTCCCTGACCTGCGGATCGAGTTCTTCCGGTAGCGCCTTCCAACGAGGCATTGCCTCCCCCTTGTCCCCCGAAATACGTGCCTGATGTGCCCCGCGCCGTGGTGCCCCCCGCCACGCCTACGGGTCCGCGTCCTGTGGACTACCCGGAGGGATGCGCGAAGCCAGGATGACAGTTCCTGGCTCCGGGGCGCACGGGGGCATTCGGGACGATGCCGTAACCCGCTGTGCGCCGCCGTTCCGAAAGCCGGCCTCAGTCTCGCATCCGCTGCCCGGCGATCACACCATGGCGGAACGGTCACTTCCGTGCCACAGACACCGAAATTCCCTTGTGACTGTTTGGCACGTGCATGACCCTGAATCGGGCGGCGGTGTCCGTCCTCCTCGGGGGAGGGGACGGCCGCCGTCACCCGCACGCCCGCCGGCCGCCGAGCCCGTGCTCGGTGATATCGAGGTCGGGGTGCCCGTCACCCGCGCGCCCACCGGCCGCCGCCTCGCGCCCGCCGGCCGGCGCCTCATACGCGGCGGTCGGCGTCACCGCGCACCAGGCACCCGCGCACCAGGCACCCGGGCGGGCGCGGACGAGCGGCCGGTGCGGACCGGCGGCCCTGGGCCGGCCGCCATGGGCCGGAGCGGGCTGCGCGCAGCGGTCGCGCGGGCAGGGCGGAGACGTCTCCGCACCCACCGGGAGGTGCGGGACCCGCGCACTCGGACCGGGCCGGTGCGCCCGGGTGCCCTATCGCACGGTGAAGCGCACCGCCTCCTCGAGAAACGGGACCTCCAGCCACGGCCTCGGCTGGACCATCAGGGCGAGCAGCACGATGACGGTGCCGAGCACGCCGTAGGTGACCATGTCGGTGAAGCGCGAGCGCACCGCCAGCATGCCCACGGACGGCAGCATCCGGCGCAGCGCCGCTCCGGTGAGCAGGGCGGAGCCCACGAGCATCGTGCCGATCCTGAAGGCCTGCTCGAACGGGTCCGCACCGACGATCAGCAGACCGAGGGTCGCGAGCCCGAGCACCGTCAACAGCGGCCACTGACGTGCGGGAGCAGGCGCGTCACCGGGCGCTGCGCGTCCGCCGCCCTCGGGGCGCGCGGTGTCGCGGGTGACGGTGGGCGGGCGCCGCGACCGGCCGGCGGCCCTCTCCCGCACGCCTCCCGGGTCTCCTGCGGACCCCGGGCGGGAACCGCTCGGCGGTTCCGGCTCACCGGCTGCATCCACCGCGCCGCCGGATGCGGCCGCCCGTTCCCCGCCGCTCGCCGGTCCGTTCGCCCCGGCACGCCCCCCGGCACTCGCCGGGCCGTTGGACGCCGTACGGTTCTCGCCGTCCGCCGAGCGGTTCGACGCCGTACGGTCCCCGGTACGGGCGGAGCGGGCCGGGCCGCCTCCGTCACGCCGGGCGGGCCCCGCGCCGTTCCGCGCCGCGGTTTCGGCGGGCGCCTCGGGCCGGGCCCCGTCCGTCTTCATCGTGCGGTCCTCCGTGCGGTCGGCGCCGCTTGCCGAGGGGGCGGTACCGGCTGTGCCCGGAGCACCCGACGGCACGTCCCGCGGGCCCCGGACCGTACCGTCCGTCCTGGCCGTACCGTCCGTCCTGGCCGTACCGTCCGTCCTGGCCGTACCGTCCGTCCTGGCCGTACCGTCCGTCTTGGCCGTCCTAGCCGTCTTAGCCGTACGGGCCGGTCGGGCCGGTCGGGCCGGTCGGCGGCCGGCAGCGGAGTCGGCGTGGTCGCCGGAAGAGGGGGAGTCCATGGATCTCAGTCCGCGGCCGCCTGCTCGGCCGCCTCGACGACGTTGACGAGGAGCATGGCGCGGGTCATCGGACCGACCCCGCCCGGGTTGGGCGAGAGCCAGCCGGCGACCTGCGCGACATCCGGGTGGACGTCGCCGACGATCTTCCCGTTGCCGTCGCGGCTGACGCCGACGTCCAGCACGGCCGCCCCCGGCCTGACGTCCTCGGGACGGACCAGATGCCCCGAGCCCGCCGCGGCCACGATGATGTCGGCCTGGCGAAGATGCGAGGAGAGGTCCCGCGTCCCCGTATGGCACTGGGTGACCGTGGAGTTCTCGGAGCGGCGGGTGAGCATCAGCGGCAGCGAGCGACCGATGGTGGTGCCCCGGCCCACCACGACCACATGTGCGCCGTTCAGCTCCACCTCGTACCGGCGCAGCAACCGGATCACGCCGTTCGGTGTGCACGGCAGCGGTGCGGGCTCGTTGAGCACGAGGCGGCCCAGGTTCGTCGGGTGCAGGCCGTCCGCGTCCTTCACCGGGTCGATCAGCTCCAGCACCCGGTTCTCGTCGATGCCCTTCGGCAGCGGCAGCTGCACGATGTAGCCGGTGCACTCCGGGTTCTCGTTCAGTTCGCGGACGACCGCCTCGATCTCCTCCTGAGTGGCGGTCTCCGGCAGTTCGCGCTGGATGGAGCCGATGCCCACCTCCGCGCAGTCCCGGTGCTTGCCGGCCACGTACTTGCGGCTGCCGACGTCGTCGCCGACCAGGACGGTCCCGAGGCCGGGCCTGATTCCCCTCGCCTTGAGCGCCGCCACCCGGGCGGCCAGTTCGGACTTGATCTCGGCCGCGGTGGCCTTGCCATCGAGAATCTGGGCGGTCATGCCCCCATCCTCGCGGATGACCCCGCCCCGGTTCCAATCAGGTTCGCTCGGGGCGGCCGGGCGCCGCCCGCGTGCCGGCGCGGGCGGCGGCGGCACGGCGCGGGCGGCAGCCGCACGGCGCGGACCGGCGTCCGTGGCACCGGCGCCGTACGGGGCACCAGCACGGTACGGGGCACCGGCGCCGTACGGGGCCCCGCCACGGTACGGGCCGGCGGAGTTCGCACCGGCCATGCCCGGATCCTCCCGGCATGCCGCCGCGTGGCTCGCCCGGCGGTACACAAGGTTGCACTCGCACAACACGTTCGCATTTCGACTGGACAAGAAGTCGATGGCAACACCACGATTAACCCCGCAGTGTCGCGGCAGTGTCGGGGGGCAGACCGCTTGGTTGGCTGTGACGTTCCTCCGGTCAGGCCCGCGTCGTCCCCGCAGAACCCCGACGGAGGAAACCCGCCATGAGCTTCGGCGACCCGAACAACCCGTAC
This sequence comes from Streptomyces spongiicola, assembly GCF_003122365.1. NCBI lineage: Bacteria > Bacillati > Actinomycetota > Actinomycetes > Kitasatosporales > Streptomycetaceae > Streptomyces > Streptomyces spongiicola. Next base: position 4,836,767 of record NZ_CP029254.1, on the reverse strand, counting down.
GGCCAGCAGCAGGGCCGGCCGGACTACGGCTACCCGCAGGGCAAGCACCAGCCGCCCCAGCCCGGTTACGGCTATCCCCAGGCCCCGCCCGTCCACCCCTACGGAGCCGGCTACCCCGGTGCGCTGATGACGGAGATGCCGGGAGGCGTGAAGGCCGCGCGCGTGATGCTCTTCGTCATCGGCGGCCTCCAGGTGCTCGGCGCCGGTTTCGCCGCGCTCACCGCCGTGGGCATCAGCGCGGCCAAGAGCGACCCCACACTGCGGGACGACATCCAGTTCCAGGAGATCGCCGACTGGTCGGCCGGCGGACTCTGGTTCGTGACACTGCTCATACTCGGCTGGGGTGCGTTCGCGATCGTTCTCGGCGCCAAGTTCGGCAACGGCGGCAACGGCATCCGGATCGCCGCCCTGGTCTTCGGCGTCATCACGGCGGTCCTCGGGATCTACCCCTTCGTCCTCGTCGGCCTCGTCCACACGGTGCTCGCCGTCCTCGTCGCCGTGTTCGTCGGCAAGGCCGACGGAGCAGCGTGGTTCAACCGCCCGCGGTACTGAGATTCGTTCGTCCCCGAAGGTGGTACTGAGGCCCGTTCGCCCAGCCGCCGACTCCAGGCCGTGACGCTCGCTCGACCGCGGGCGCCACGGCCTTTCCCTTTCGCGCACCCGGCCCCGCGGCGCGGTGGCACGGTGGCGCGGTGGCGCGGTGGCGCGGTGGCGCGGTGGCGCGGTGGCACGGTGGCGCGGTGGCGTCCTTCGGCAGGGCGCGCACCCGGCGGGGCGCCCGGCACCCCGCGCGGCACAAGCAGCGGCCGCAGCCCCCTCCGCCGGGAGGGGCGGGGACACGAGCACCGCACCACGGACGGGACCGGACACCCCGGGACCGGACCCCCGGAACCGGACACCCCGGGACCGGACCCCCGAGACCGGACACCCCGGGACCGGACACTCCGGGACCGGTGTCAGTGGAAGAAGTGACGCGTACCCGTGAAGTACATCGTCACGCCGGCCTTGCGTGCCGCCTCGACGACCTGCTCGTCTCGGACCGAACCACCGGGCTGGACCACGGCCTTGACGCCGGCCGCGGTCAGGATCTCCAGCCCGTCGGGGAACGGGAAGAACGCGTCGGACGCCGCGTAGGCCCCGGCCGCCCGGTCCTCACCGGCCCGCTCGACCGCGAGCCTCGCGGAGTCGACCCGGTTGACCTGGCCCATGCCGACGCCCACGCTCGCCCCGCCCTTGGCGAGGAGGATCGCGTTGGACTTGACGGCCCGGCAGGCCCGCCAGGCGAAGGCGAGTTCGGCGAGTTCGTCCGCCGGGAGCGGCTCACCGGTGGCGAGGGTCCAGCCGGCCGGGTCGTCGCCCTCGGCCTGGAGGCGGTCGGCGGCCTGGAGCAGTGCTCCGCCGTCGATCGGCTTGATCTCCCAGCGCTCTGACGGGGCGTCGGGGCAGCGCAGCACACGGATGTTCTTCTTGCGGGCCAGTACCTCGACGGCGCCGTCCTCGTAGTCCGGGGCCACGATGACCTCGGTGAAGATCTCGGCGACCTGCTCGGCCATCGCCACCGACACCGGGCGGTTGACCGCGATCACCCCGCCGAACGCCGACAGCGGATCGCAGGCGTGGGCCTTGCGGTGCGCCTCGGCGACATCGGCTCCGACCGCGATGCCGCACGGGTTGGCGTGCTTGACGACGGCCACGCACGGCTCACCGTGGTCGTACGCGGCACGGCGGGCCGCCTCCGTGTCGGTGTAGTTGTTGAACGACATCTCCTTGCCGTGCAGCTGCTCGGCCTGGGCGAGCCCGCCCCCCTGCTCGGCGGCGTAGAGAGCGGCGTCCTGGTGCGGGTTCTCGCCGTAGCGCAGGACCTTCGAGCGGTGGTAGACGGCGCCCAGGAAGTCGGGGAGCGCGCCTGCGGCCGAACCGCTGCCGGACGCCGTGCCGGCCGGGGCGTACGAGGAGGCGAACCAGGTCGCGACGGCCACGTCGTACGCGGCCGTGTGCTGGAACGCCTCGGCGGCGAGGCGCCTGCGCGCGGCGAGGTCGAAGCCGCCCGCCGTGACCGCGGTGAGTACGTCGGCGTAGCGTGCCGGGCTGGTGACGACCGCGACCGAGGGGTGGTTCTTGGCGGCCGCGCGGACCATCGACGGGCCGCCGATGTCGATCTGCTCGACACACTCGTCGGGGCTCGCCCCCGAGGCCACCGTCTCCCGGAACGGGTACAGGTTCACGACCACCAGGTCGAACGGCTCCACGCCCAGCTCCGCGAGCTGCTCGCGGTGCGCGTCGAGGCGGAGGTCGGCGAGGATCCCGGCGTGCACGCGCGGGTGCAGCGTCTTGACGCGGCCGTCGAGGCACTCGGGGAAGCCGGTCAGCTCCTCCACACCGGTCACCGGGACGCCCGCCGCGGCGATCCTCCCCGCGGTGGAACCGGTGGAGACGAGCTCGACGCCGGCCTCGTGGAGCCCTCGGGCGAGCTCCTCCAGCCCCGTCTTGTCGTAGACACTGACCAACGCGCGACGGATGGGCTTATTCACCGACATGAACCTTTCGTCCCTCAATGCGGTAGCCGTTGCGGGCCAGACGCCCCACGACCTCGACGAGCAACTGGCGCTCGACTTCCTTGATGCGCTCGTGAAGAGCGGATTCGTCGTCCTCACCGCGGACCGCGACCACGCCCTGGGCGATGATCGGTCCGGTGTCGACGCCGTCGTCGACGAAGTGGACGGTGCAGCCGGTGACCTTCACCCCGTACGCGAGCGCGTCGCGCACACCGTGGGCACCGGGAAAACTGGGCAGCAGGGCGGGGTGCGTGTTCACGAACCGGCCGCCGAAGCGGGCGAGGAAGTCCCTGCCGACGATCTTCATGAAGCCGGCCGAGACGACGAGGTCCGGCTCGTACGCGGCCGCGGCCCCGGCCAGCGCGCGGTCCCACTCCTCGCGGGTCGGATGGTCCTTGACCCTGCACACGAAGGTGGGAATCCCGGCGGCCCGGGCCCGCTCGAGACCGGCGATGCCGTCCCGGTCCGCGCCCACGGCGACGATCCGGGCGCCGAAGCCCTCGGGATCGCCGCCGATGGCGTCGAGCAGCGCCTGGAGATTGGTGCCGGATCCGGAGACCAGGACGACGAGGCGGGCGGCAGCCACGGGGGACTCTTTTCGCGTTGCGGTTCCTGTTTGTATGGTCGTACGAATGAAATGAGTCCGGCGATGGGGGAACTCTACGAAGCCGTCGACCGTCGGCAACGATACCGGCACACCGAGCGGCCCCCGCGGGACGGGGGCCTGGCCGGGAGGTAGCGTCTGGGGGCAGGGCCCGTCCCCAGACGGAGTACCCGCGTACCGAGGTACAAGAGGGGAAGAAGTTCACCACCATGCCGGACCGTCGCCGCCGCACGGCACTCCGCCCCCCGCTCTCCGCCGAGCGGGGCTCCCTGCTGCTGCGGGAACGCCAGTCCGCGGAGCCCACGGAATCACCCAAGGACGGGAGCAATCCGTTCGCACCTCCGCCGGAGGGGTCACCGGACCGGCCGTGGCACCCGAGGCACGGGGCGGAGGACGACTCCTCGTCGGGCCGGGAAGGGCGCGGTCCGGATGACGACGGCGAGCGCGGCGAGGGACGTGGCTCCCGGGGCGGCAAGTGGAGCAGCCGCCAGCCCGGCCGTTCCCAGGGCGGCTTCGGCGGCCGGTCGGGCGGCGAGGGCGGAAGCGGCGGCGGCCAGGGCGGCCCGGAGAAGGGCCCCGGCCAGGGCACCGGCCTGCGCTGGGACCCGACGGACCCGGTGCAGCGCCGCGCCCGGTACGCACTGCTCGGCGGGATGTGGGCCTTCTTCTTCGCCCTCTTCGACTTCCCCGAGATCGCCCTGCTCCTCGGGGCACTGGCGATCTACTGGGGCGGCAGCTCACTGCGCGCCAAGTCCCGCCGCCCTGGACAGGGAGCGGCGGCGCCCCAGGCCACTCCGTCGCCGGGGGCCCCGGGACAGCCGGCCGGCCGGCCGCAGGTGACGGCCGCGGTGAGCGGACTGGTGATGGCCGTGGTCGCGCTCACGATCGTGGCGATGACGTTCACGATGCAGCTGGTCTACCGCGACTTCTACACCTGTGTGTCCGACTCGCTGACCAACGCCGGCCAGGTGTCCTGCAACAACCTGCTGCCGGAGCCGCTGCGCGGGGTCATCGGCGTCAAGGAGTAGCCGGGCGCCGGAGGGAAGGCAACCGCGCCGGCGGGAGCGGCAACCACACCGGTGGGACGGGGACACCCCCGGTCTGTGCGGATGTCACGGCCGACCGCCCGGCCCGGTCCGGTTTCCGCCGGTCCACCGGACATCGATCCAATCGATCCAATCGATCCGATCGATCCGATCGATCCACTGGAGATCCACCGGGCATCGATGCGGTCGGCAGGTCGACCGCATCGATGCCCGGTCGATCCCAGGCGCTCCGGTCCGGACAGGCCGGCACGGCCGCCCGCGCGGGAGGTGCGGACGCGGTCGCCCGTGGGCACCTGTCACAGTGCGTCGGGTTCCCGCAACGGTGCGGCGTCGCCGCCCGGGGGCGCGTCCTCAGCGCGTGGTTCCACGGGGGGTACGGAACGGTCGGGCCCCTGCGTCCGCGTGCCGGAGACACCCTGCCAGTCGCCGAGTCCGCTGCCGCCTACCGGGCCTACCGGGCCGGACGCAGGTGCCCGGAGTCCCGCTGGGTCACCGCCGGGACCGGGTACGGCTTCTACGGAGCTGCCCGCTCCGGGATCCGGTGCGGGCGCGGGCGCTCCCGACGCGGTTTCAGCCGGGGTCTCCGGGGCGGTGCCCGGGTGGCCAGGCGACGGAGCCGCCTCCCGGCCCGGCCCGGCGGATACCGCGCCCGGCCCTGCCAGTGCCCGGCCGGACTTCGCGAGGACGAGCGGAAGGTCGCCCGAGGCGCCCCCGTTGGTTCCGGGGCCTCCGACGGGCATCGCGAGCCGGGGAAACAGGCCCGCGTCCGGTTCCTTGGGCACGGCCGGGGACGGCTCGGGGACTGTCGCGGAGGTCGGACGGGGCGCGCGGATCGACCCACCGGGAATGGCCGGGCCGGTCGAGCCGCTTGATCCGGTCGGGCTGCTTGATCCGGTCGGGCCGCTCGATTCGGTGGGATCGCTTGATCCGATCAGGCCGCTTGATCCGGTCGGGCCGCTTGATCCGGTCGGGTCGGTGAGGCCGGTGAAGCCGTTCGGGCCGGCCTCGTCGTGGAAGACGTCGGCACCGGGCAGGAGGCCCGCCCCCGGCGGATCCAGCCCGGCTCCGGTCGGGGAAGCGGCTTCGCCGGGTGCCTCGGGAGTGGCCCGACCGGCCGGGTCCGGACGGGCGGAGTCCGGACCCGCCTGGCTCGCCGACGGGGACGACGCGACCGAGGAAGGCAAGACCGAGGACGACACGGCGGGTGACGACACGGCCGGTGACGGAGACGGGATCGCCGCCATCAGACCGCCCGACGCCTGCTTGATGGCCTCCCAGCGGGGGACCCTCAGCGGCCGGTCGGCGTCGCGGAAGCGCCAGACGCGGAGCGCCAGGGCCACCGGTACCCCCACCGCGCCCGTCCAGAGGAACGCTGCCGGGCCCGTGAGCCACCAGACGGGACCGAGGGCGGCCAGGGCGCCCGTACCGAGCGCCCCGCCGGACACCGCGGCCAGAAGGGACATCAGAGCCCCGCACACGACCGCCGCCAGCAGCGCGGTGAGCACGGTGGCACGGCGGCTCACCGGCGCCTCCCCGGCGGGCGCCCCGGCGGGCGTCCCCGTCGCCGGGACTGTCGCCGGGACAGTCGCGGCACGGGCCCCCGCAGCCCGTACAGCAGCCGGCTCCGGGGACTCCGCCCGCGGGGCCGTGCACCAGCCCAGCGCCAGTCCCGCCGCGACCGGCAGCACCGCCGTGGCAAGGCCCACCGGAGCCCCCGCGCGGTCGAGCGGTACCGCGGCGAGCAGCGGGAAGGGAGGCAGAGCCGGCGTCCCCGCGATTCCCAGCGGGGTGGCGGTCGCCCCGGCGCCGAGCACGAAACCCGGGCCCAGTCCGTACGAGGCCGCCCAGACCGCCGCGTTCGGCATCAGGGCCAGCAAGAGCAGCAGCAGCGCGAATCTGCCCTGCCAGTCATGCGCGAGTCGCGCGAACGCCTCCTGCGCAGCGTCCGCATGCCCCACCAGCGAGGCGCCGACGATCAGCGCTCCGCCGCCGAGCAGCACCGCGACCGCGAGCCCCGCGGCCCGCAACGCCACGATCGCCCAGGAGCGGGCCAGCGCGATCCGCACCCCCCGGGGGACCCACGGGGGCAGCGGCCCGACCCGGCGCCCGTACGCCGTCCACACCCCCACCCCGGCCATGAGCACCACCAGCGGAGGTACGTGCAGCAGCGCGCTGAGGGGTTCCGCGGCGAGTTCGCCGCCTCCGGAGTAGAGCACCGCACCGGCCGCCACAAGCAGATATCCGCAGCTCACCCCGATGAGTGCGGTGCTCGCTGACGGCTGCCGCCAGCCTTCCGCCGTCTCGACGGCATCGCGCGCCGCCCGGTACACCAGAAAGGCCGGCATCGCCGCGAGCAGCAGTGGCACGAGCCCGACGGGCGCGGGCGCCTCGGACAGGGTCTCGACTCTGATCAGCTCCGTCCCGTGGGCGAGCAGCCACAGGGCGGCCGCGGCGTGGAGTGCTCCCTCGGGCCCACTGTCCGGGTAGGGCGAGCTGATCCACATCACCGTCACGAGTGCGGCGATCGCACCGAGCCCGAGGCCCGCGGCGATCGCCCCGCGCATCAGGCCCGCCACCAACGCGGCTGCGGAAGGGCCACCCTGCACGGCCACGGAGCCGGGGCCGCGATCGGTCGTCTGGTTCACCCGGCCATGCTGCCAACGACACGCGCTTTATCCGCGTAACAGGAGATTGCTCGCTGTGTCGCTAAAAATACTCTTATGTACTTTTCGGCTCGCTACGCCCTCCCCGAGAGGTCTTCATGACGAAGAGCACCGCGGACAGCACCGAAGAGGCCGTTCCTCCGTTGCCACCGCCCAAGGAACGCCGCAGACTGCGCGAGGCCAAGGCGCTGTCCGAGGCCGAGCTGGCGGAGGTTCTGGGCGTCACCAAGGCGACGGTCAGGGCCTGGGAGACGGGCCGCGGTGATCCTCGCGGCCGCAAGCGCGAAGCGTACGCGAAGCTGCTCGCCGCATACGAGGCCGAGTCGTCGCCCCGGAAGCCCGGCACGGACGAGGACCACGGCGCGGATTCCTCGTACCAGCCCGGGCGGGCGGGCGGGGCCGAGCAGGCGGGCCGGACCGGGCACGCGGGCGAGACCGGGCACGCGGGCCGGAAGCCGTGGGGACGTCCCGCGCTCCCACCGGAGGGCCGACCCGGCGCCGTCCGGCGTCCCGGACGAGCGGAACCCGCCGGGAACGCGGCGACCGGCCCGGCGCCCGGGGGCACCGGCACCACCGCCACCGGGGCTCCCGTCGACAAAGGCCCCGCCCGGGCCGGGGAGCACACCGCCGGAGGCCCCACCGCGGACCCCGCCGCCACCGGAGGACCGGCCGAGAGCAGCGCCGGAAGCGCCGCGCCCGGTTACCGGCAGGCGGGTGCCCACCCGTCCGGGGCCCCCGTGCCGCCGCCTCCCCTGGAGCCCCCGCGTCCGTACCCCGGGACGGCTCTCGCCCGGGCCGCCGACGAGCAGTACGAAGGACCGCGCCAAGCCCGGTGCGGAACCCAGCGCGAAGGCGAACGCGGAGGCAAGGCCGGCGGCGGACGCAAAGGCAAGCGTGAGGAGTCGGCGGCAAGCGCCCGGCGCACGGGCCGGGAACAGCGCCATGGCCAGAGCCAGGGCCAGGGCCAAGAGCCGGAGCAGGGGCAGAGTCGAGGGCAGAAGCAGGAACAGAGCCGGGGACGGGAGCAGGAGCAGAGCCGAGGGCAGAAGCAGGAACAGAGCCGGGGACGGGAGCAGGGGCAGAGTCGAGGGCAGAAGCAGGAACAGAGCCGGGGACGGGAGCAGGAGCAGAGCCGGGGAAAGGCCGCCGGCCGAGTGCGCCCCGCTGAGTCGGCCGGAACCGCCCGCCCCACGCCGCCCTCCGGCACTTCGTGCCCCACCGGGCCGTCCCGCCCCGGTGGACCCCCGGAATCCGCCCCGCCCCCCGCCCGGGACCGGGCCGCGCTCACCGCGGAACAGGCGTTCGACGAGCTGTACGACCGCACCGCCCCCGGCCTCGCCCGCCAGACGCTGCTGCTCACCGGGCGGGAGTCACTCTCGCTTGAGGCCGTGGAACGCGCCTTCCACCTGGCCTGGCAGCGCTGGCCCGAGGTCGCCGTGGACCGCGATCCCGGCGGCTGGGCACGCGCGGCAGCCTACGACTACGCACTGTCGCCCTGGCACGGTCTGCGCCGCGCCCACCGCCGCCCGGACCCGGTCGCGTCGGCCCGTCCGGCCGCGGTCGCGTACCCCGGTGGGCGGACGCTCCGCGAAGCCCTGCTCGGGCTGCCGCCGTCGTACCGCCGCACGCTGCTGCTGTACGACGGCCTGGGCCTCGACCTCCCGGAGACCGCGGCCGAGACGGAGGCGAGCACACCGGCCGCCGCGAACCGGCTGCTGAACGCCCGCGCCGCGATGGCCGAGCAGATCCCCGAACTGGCCGAACCGGAGGCGCTCCAGCACGAGCTGAGCGATCTGGTGGAGAACCTGGCGACGCCGCGGCTCTCCCCGGCCCACTCCGTGCGCGGCGGCAGCGAGCGCCGTGCCGAGCTGTGGACGCGCGCCGCGATCGGACTCACCGTGCTGATCCTGGGAGCCGCCGCCGTCACCATGGCCGTCACCGAGGATCACTACGAACCGCCGCAGGCACCCGGTGAGCGGGTCGGCGGAGTGCCGCCGAGACACGGACCGGAGCCGTACTCCAAGGAGGACCACCGCCTTCGCGTCCAGCTCCGCTCCCACCCCGCCGCGGGCCCGGCCCGCCTCGTCCCACTGGCCCGCTGAGCCCGGACGCGGGCGTAAGCCCGAACGCGGGCGTAAGCCCGAACGTGGACGTAAGCCCGAACGTGGACGTAAGCCCGAACGTGGACGTAAGCCCGAACGTGGACGTAAGCCCGGACGCGGGCCCGGACGCGGACGTAAGCCCGGACGCAGACGTCACGCAGGCGGGACGCAGACGTCGAGTTCACGTCACGTGAGCCCGGGCGTCGGCGCAGGGGCTCCCGGGGTCGGCGGGGGATGCGACTGGGCCCGCACCCCGGAGATCCGGGGTGCGGGCCCAGTCGCACGCCTTCCCGCAGGGGCGGCCGTCGCGGCCGCTCCCCGACGGGATCAGCCGATCAGGATCTCCCGTGCCAGCTCGGCGGTCTCGGTCGGGGTCTTGCCGACCTTCACGCCCGCGGCCTCCAGGGCCTCCTTCTTGGCCTGAGCGGTGCCGGAGGAGCCGGAGACGATGGCGCCGGCGTGGCCCATGGTCTTGCCCTCCGGAGCGGTGAAGCCGGCGACATAGCCGACGACCGGCTTGGTGACGTTGGCCTTGATGAAGTCGGCGGCACGCTCCTCGGCGTCGCCGCCGATCTCGCCGATCATCACGATCAGGTCGGTGTCCGGGTCGGCCTCGAAGGCCGCCAGGGCGTCGATGTGGGTGGTGCCGATGATCGGGTCACCGCCGATGCCCACGCAGGAGCTGAAACCGATGTCGCGGAGCTCGTACATCATCTGGTAGGTCAGCGTGCCGGACTTGGACACGAGACCGATGCGGCCGGGCTTGGTGATGTCGGCGGGGATGATGCCGGCGTTGGACTGTCCGGGGGTGATCAGGCCCGGGCAGTTCGGGCCGATGATGCGGGTCTTGCCGCCCTTGGCCCCGGCGTGTGCCCAGAACTGCGCGGTGTCGTGGACCGCGACGCCCTCGGTGATCACGACGGCGAGACCGATCTCGGCGTCGATCGCCTCGATGACCGCGTCCTTGGTGAACTTCTCCGGCACGAAGATGACGGTGACGTCGGCGCCGGTCTGCTCGACCGCCTCCTTGACGGACCCGAAGACCGGGATCTCCGACCCGTCGAAGTCGACGGTGGTGCCCGCCTTGCGCGGGTTGACGCCACCGACGACGTTCGTGCCGGAGGCCAGCATGCGCCTGGTGTGCTTCTGGCCCTCGGAGCCGGTCATGCCCTGGACGATGACCTTGGATTCCTTGGTGAGGAAGATAGCCATGGTGTGGTGTCCCTCGTCCCTTACTTCGCAGCCAGCTCGGCGGCCTTGTCGGCCGCGCCGTCCATGGTGTCCACACGCTCGACGAGCGGGTGGTTGCGGTCCGCGAGGATCTGGCGACCCAGCTCCGCGTTGTTGCCGTCGAGACGCACGACCAGCGGCTTCGTCACGGCCTCGCCCTTGGCCTCGAGGAGTTCCAGGGCCTGCACGATGCCGTTGGCGACCGCGTCGCAAGCGGTGATGCCGCCGAAGACGTTGACGAAGACGGACTTCACGTCCGGGTCGCCGAGGATGATCTCCAGGCCGTTGGCCATGACCTCCGCGGAGGCGCCGCCGCCGATGTCGAGGAAGTTGGCGGGCTTGACGCCGCTGTGCTTCTCACCCGCGTAGGCGACGACGTCGAGGGTCGACATGACCAGGCCCGCGCCGTTGCCGATGATGCCGACCTCGCCGTCGAGCTTGACGTAGTTGAGGCCCTTGGCCTTGGCCGCGGCCTCGAGCGGGTTGGCCGAGGCCTTGTCCTCGAGCGCCTCGTGCTCCGGCTGGCGGAACTCGGCGTTGGCGTCCAGCGACACCTTGCCGTCCAGCGCGATGACGCGGCCGTCGGCGACCTTGGCGAGGGGGTTGACCTCGACGAGGAGGGCGTCCTCGGCGACGAAGGTCTTCCACAGGGTCACGAGGATCTCGGCGACCTGCTCGGCCACGTCGGCCGGGAACTGCGCGGCCTCGACGATCTCACGGGCCTTCGCGGCGGTGACGCCCTCGTTGGCGTCGACGGGGATCTTGGCGAGCTTCTCGGGGGTCGTCGCGGCGACCTCCTCGATGTCCATGCCGCCCGCGACCGAGGCCATGGCCAGGAAGGTGCGGTTGGCGCGGTCGAGCAGGTAGGAGACGTAGTACTCCTCGGCGATCTCGGGAGCCGTCTCGGCGATCATGACCTTGTGGACCGTGTGGCCCTTGATGTCCATGCCGAGGATGTCCGTCGCGCGGGCGACGGCCTCGTCCGGCGTGGCGGCCAGCTTGACACCGCCGGCCTTGCCGCGGCCGCCGACCTTCACCTGCGCCTTGACGACCGAACGGCCGCCCAGTCGCTCGGTCGCCTCGCGCGCCGCCTCAGGCGTGTCGATGACTTCACCGGCCAGCACCGGTACACCGTGCTTGGCGAAGAGGTCCCTCGCCTGGTACTCGAACAGGTCCACGCGCGTCCGTCCCTTTGCTTCTCATCGTCGCAGTAGTGATCCGCGGTTCGTTGTCTGCATGGGCGTGCCGCGAAGGGCAGCGTGACTGCGCGGTCACTGGGGAGGCGTACACGGTGTCCGGGCACGCGGCATGTCCGCCTTGCAGGTTATCCCCGTGGGCCGTGGCTCCCTAAATCACGGATCACAACCGGGCGGTGATACCTGTCACAGATCGCGCGCACCAGGGAACCCGGGGTTACGGGGCGGCCGCATGCCGGCACGGTCCGGCACCGAGGACCCACGGCGACCGGGCGTCCGCGCGGGCCCGGCCCTCCCGGCGGTCGTGCCCCGCGAAGTGGTGTAGGTGATCAAGTGCTCCACGTTCCGGTTCGAGGCCCATGGCGATCTCCGTGGGGACGGCAACCCACGAAGCGTCCCGCTGAAACGGGTTGAACATCCAATCCGGCCGAGTCACCGTCTCCGACCTGCGGCTTCCGCCGTCCTGATCCCCTACACCACCCGGCGGGACGCGATCCTCCCGGCAGGCCGGGAACGGCGCGGAGCACGGTCACCCCCGGGCACCGGACCGGCCGTCGGAACACCGCCTGGACGACGAGGCGCGAGCGCGTTCGGACCCGAAGCGGGTGCGCACGCCGGACCGTCCTCACACTGACCCGAACCCGGCGGCCGCGCGCAGCCCGACGAGCCACGGAACCACCCGACGGGCCCTGGCACCAACCGGTGGGCCCCCGGAACCACCCGGCGAAGGAACCACCCGGCGGGCCGGTCGCCGGGCCGGTCGACCGGCCGGTCGCCGGGCCGGTCGCCGGGCCGGGGCGCTCATATGCCGGCCGGAACCGGCAGCGGCCTCCTCTCGATCGCAGCCGCCATGACGTCGGGGAACAGGTCGGGCGTGCACGCGAACGCGGGTGCGCCCAGGGCCGCCAGCGCCGCCGCGTGATCGCGGTCGTACGCCGGCGTCCCCTCGTCCGAGAGTGCGAGCAGGGCGATGAACTGCACACCGGACGCCTTCATCGAGGCGACCCGCTTCAGCATCCCCCCGCGTACACCGCCCTCGTGGAGATCGCTGATCAGCACGACGACGGTGTCGGCGGGCCGGGTGATCCGCGACTCGCAGTACGCGAGCGCGCGGTCGATGTCCGTGCCGCCACCGAGCCGGGTGCCGAACAGGAGGTCGACGGGGTCGTCAAGCAGGTCCGTCAGGTCGGCGACCGCGGTGTCGAAGACGACGAGCCGGGTCGTGATCGCCCGTATGGAGGCGAGGACCGCGCCGAACACCGAGGCGTGGACGACGGACGCCGCCATCGACCCGGACTGGTCGACGCACAGTACGACGTCCTTGCGCACGGAGCGGGCGGCTCGGCCGTGCCCGATGAGCCGCTCGGGCACCACCGTGGCGTACTCGGGAAGGTAGTTGCCGAGGTTCGCCCGGATCGTGCGGTCCCAGTCGATGTCCCGGTGCCGGGGCCGGCCGACGCGCGCGCCGCGGTCGAGCGCGCCGGTGAGCGTGGCGCGGGTGTGTGTCGCCAGCCGCTTCCCCAGCTCCCCGACGACCTTGCGGACGACGGCGCGAGCGGTCTCCCTCGTGGTCTCCGGTATCGCCTCTCCGAGCGACAGCAGCGTGCCGACCAGATGGACGTCGGCCTCGACGGCCTCCAGCATCTCGGGTTCCAGCAGCAGCGCGGACAGCCCGAGCCGGTCGACGGCGTCCCGCTGCATGACCTGGACGACGGAACTCGGGAAGTACGTACGGATGTCGCCCAGCCAGCGGACGACGGAGGGCGCGGAGCCCGCCGGCCCGGCCGAACGTCCGCCGCTGCCCTGCTCCTTGCCGTCGCAGCTTCCGTAGAGCGAGGCGAGCGCACCGTCCATGGCCCGGTCCGGTCCCGTCAGTGTGCGGCCCGTGCCCTCCGCCGGCCCTCCGCCGAGCACCAGCCGCCAGCGCCGCAGCCTCTCGTCGGGCGCCGTCCCCGCTCCCGCGGCGCCCGCCGCCGCCTCCGTCCCGCTCACACCCGCTCCCCCTCCAGAATGAGCCGCAGCACGGGCAGCACCGCGTCGGCCCGCCGCTCGTCGAGCCCGGCCCCGAAGCCGGGCGCCCCGGCCCCCTCCCCCACCGGCCCCGAGGCCGCGCGCCCCGTCCGTATCAGTTCCCCGAGGGTGCGGCGCACACCGGCCTCGTACGCCGAGAACGTGCGGCGCAGCAGCGGGAGGACGGCCGTGAACGCGCCGGCCGGGACCGAGGTCAGCCAGGCGTCGACGAGGCCGCGGAGGCGCTCGTCGTGGACGAGGAGCATCCCACCTCCCGACGCGCCGCCGAGGAAGCCCTCGATCCACGCTGCCGCGTCGGAGGGCGGGGTACCGGGCGAGAGGGCCAGGCCCATCAGCCGGGCCGCCGCCTCCTCCTCGAGACGTCCGTCGTCCAGCAGCAGCCTGGCCGAACGGCCCCGTATCAGCCCGGGCACGGTGTCCCGCCGGACGATTCCGCGCAGCGCGTCCGCCCAGCGCCCGCCCAACCCCGCCGCCTGCGGCAGCAGTGCGATCGCGCGGTGGACTCCGTCGAGCCGGTCGCGCATCCGGGCCGCGGCGTCGGCGTCGAGCCCGGCGCACACGGGCGGCAGGGCGACGCAGACGCGCTCCGCGAGTCCGGTGGCCACCTCACCGAGCGCCGCGGTGTCCGTCGCACGTACGTCCCCGTACCGGAGCGAGCGGGCGAGCGCGGGCAGGGCCTCGGCGAGACGGCCCGCATCCGCGTCCAGCGCGGCCCGGTCGGCGACCGCCCGCATCACCACCGGGAGGGCCGCGGGGAGTCCGGCGAGCAGACACCGCTCGGCCAGGGCGGTGACGTCGGCCAGGGCGGTCGCCGATGCCGCCTCCGACTCCGCCTTGGCGGTGGCCGCGGAGAGCACGGTGGTCCCCCAGACACCCGCCTCGGCGACCCGGACGTGCAGCTCGGGCTCCCAGCGCAGCCGCCAGGTCTCCCGGAACGTGCCGGTCGAGCCGCGGCCCGCCTCCGGGCGCCCCCAGCCGACACCGAGGAGCCGCAGCCGGTGCAGCAGCCGGCTGCGGGCGGCGTCGTTGTCCTTGCGCAGGTCGAGTTCCAGCTCCCGCTCGGACGGCTCGGGTCGGAGCCGCAGGCTGCGCTGGAGGCGGGCCAGATCGCGCTGCATCGGCACCGCGGGGGCCGCGTCCGGGACCTCGCCGAGAACGTCCCCGATGGTGAGCCTGTCGTGCACCAGCGCGAGGGCGACGTCCGAGCCGTCGCACATCACGGCCCGGATCGCGTCGGTCGTCTCCCCGAGCCCGGCGAGCGGGCGGTCGCGCAGGGCCGCGAGGGTCCGGGCCAGCCGGACGGCCTCGATGACATGGGCCGAGGACACCATCCGGTCCTCGTCCCTGAGCAGCCCGGCCGCCCTGGTGATCCAGCGCTCCACGGGCCGGTCGGGGGCGTCGAACAGATGGGCGTACCAGCCCGGTGCCTCGACACCCGCCCCGTATCCTCCCGCGGAGCCCGGCCCCGGGGGTGCCCCGCGGCGGGCGAGCCTGCGGTGGGTCCAGGGCACCCAGGTCACCTCGGTCCTGACTCTCGGCAGGCCCTTCAGCAGGGCGCGGTCCGCCGCGGCGGTGGACGGGGCCGTCAACGCCGGCACGTGCCAGGCGCCGCAGACGACTGCCACCTCGTCCCCGAACTCCCGCCGTGCCGCCCGCAGCCGGATCCGCATATGGGCCTCGCGGACGAGGTCCCGGGGACGGCCTCCGTGGCCGTACCGCTCGCGGAGGGCGGCCATCGCCTCCCCGACGGCGGCGAACGGTGCGAGAACGCGACCCGCCGGGCCCGCGCTTCCCGTCCCGCCCGTGCTTCCCGTCCCGCCGGCACTCCCCGTCCCGCCCGCGCTTCCCGTCCCGCCGGCACTTCCCGTCCCGCCCGGGCTTCCCGTCCCGCCCGGGCCGGTGCGGTGCTCGACCACGTCCTCCCACCAGCGCTCCGGGTCGTCGTACCCGGCGGCTTCGGCGAGCGCGCCGATCGGGTCGGCACGCGGCAGCGGCTCGGCACCGGGAGCGGCGTCCGCCTCGTCGCCCCATGAGGGGTCGGCGGCCAGGGTGTGGGCGGCGGGCAGGTCGATGAACCGCACCGCCGCGTCGTGGGCCAGCGCCCAGCGAAGCGCCACCCACTCCGGGGAGAACCCGGCGAACGGCCAGAAGGCCGCGCGCCCCGGGTCGTCCACCGCATGGGCCAGCAGGGCCACGGGCGGCACCATCCCGGCGTCGGCGGCGAGCGGCAGCAGCGCGTCCGCCTCAGGGGGGCCTTCGATCAGTACGGCCCCCGGCTCCGCCGCGTCCAGCGCGGCCAGCACCGCTCTGGCCGAGCCCGGCCCGTGGTGCCGCACGCCGAGCACCAGGGGCCCGTCGCAGGGCCACACCCGGTCCGGGTGTCCCGCGCCGCCGGGCGCCCGGGGCGGGGACTCCGTCCGCCCCGTCATGCGCTCACCTCCCGGCAGGCCCGGTAGAAGTCCTTCCAGCCGTCCCGCTCGCGGACCACCGTCTCCAGGTACTCCTGCCAGACCACCCGGTCGGCGGCCTGGTCCCGGACGACGGCTCCGTGGATGCCCGCCGCCACGTCTCCGGACCGCAGCACTCCGTCGCCGAAGTGCGCGGCGAGCGCCAGCCCGTTGGTGACGACGGAGATCGCCTCCGCGGTGGAGAGGGTCCCCGAGGGCGACTTGAGCCTGGTGCGCCCGTCCGACGTGACACCGTCCCGCAGTTCGCGGAAGACGGTGACGACCCGGCGGATCTCGTCGATGCCCTCCGGCGCGGGGGGCAGGTCCAGCGAACGCCCCATCTGGCCGACGCGCCGGGACACTATGTCGACCTCCGCCTCGGCCGTCGCGGGCAGCGGCAGCACCACGGTGCCGAACCGGCGGCGCAGCGCGCTCGACAGGTCGTTGACGCCGCGGTCGCGGTCGTTGGCGGTGGCGATGAGGTTGAACCCGCGGACCGCCTGGACCTCCTGCCCCAGCTCCGGGATCGGCAGGGTCTTCTCGGACAGGACCGTGATGAGCGAGTCCTGCACGTCCGCGGGGATGCGGGTGAGTTCCTCGACCCGTGCGGTCATGCCCTCGGACATCGCCCGCATCACCGGGCCGGGCACGAGGGCGTCGCGGCCGGGACCGTGGGCGAGCAGCCGCGCGTAGTTCCACCCGTACCGGAACGCCTCCTCCGGTGTGCCCGCGGTGCCCTGCACCAGCAGGGTGGAGTCGCCGCTGACCGCCGCGGCCAGATGCTCCGAAAGCCACGTCTTGGCCGTGCCGGGCACACCGAGGAGGAGCAGCGCGCGGTCGGTGGCGAGCGTCGAGACGGCGACCTCGACGATCCGGCGCGGTCCCACGTACTTCGGGGTGATCACCGTGCCGTCGGGCAGTGCGCCGCCGAGCAGATAGGTGGCCACCGCCCATGGCGACAACCGCCAGCGGGCGGGGCGGGGCCGGTCGTCGGCCCGGGCCAGCGCCCCGAGTTCGCCGGCGAAGGCGTCCTCCGCGTGCGGGCGCAGGACTTCGGTGCCGGTGCCGGTGCCGGCTCCGGTCACCGCTCCGGCTCCGTCTGCTCCGGCATCCTCTGCTCCGGTTTCCGCTCCGGTTCCGGGCACGGTCATGGATCCCCCTCCGGATCGCCTGCCGAATACGTTCCCACCGTGCACCACGGCACTGACAACAGCCCGTTCACGCAGGTGGGAGGCGATTGTCAGTGCCTGCCCGTAGCGTCGTCGCCATGAATCAGCAGGGGGTGCGCTGGACGGCTGAACAGGTGCTTGCCCTGGCTCCTGACGCGGCGTCGCGCAGAGCGGGAAGCGGACTGGGCCTGCCCGGCCCGTGGTCGGAGACGGGCGGCAGCGGCACCGGGGCAGTCTGGGGCCTGTGCAGGGGCAGCGACGGCAGGCCGTACCGGACGGTCGTCGACTCAACCGGTCCGGCCTACCGGTGCAGTTGCCCGAGCCGGCGGGCCCCGTGCAAGCACGCGCTCGGGCTGCTGCTGCTCTGGGCCGGCGGCGCGGGGGCGGTGCCGGACGCCGAGGCGCCCGGCTGGGCCGAGGAGTGGCTGGCCGGGCGGAGCAGTCCCGCCCGGCGACGGGAGGAGCGGGCGGCTCACGGCGGGCCGTCCACGAGTGCGGCGGACACGACGGCGGCGGACACGACGGCGGGTGACACGACGGCGGGTGACGCGGGGGCGGCCCGGCGGCGGGCGGAGCGCCGGGCCGCCCGGATCACCGCCGGAGCGCGGGAGCTCGAGCAGCGGCTCGCGGATCTGCTCCGCGGCGGACTGGCTTCCGCCGCGCAGTCCGGGTACGGGCCGTGGGAGGAGACGGCCGCGCGTATGGTGGACGCACAGGCCCCCGGACTTGCCGCACGCGTCCGGGAGTTGGGTGCCCTGGCCGGCTCCGGCCAGGGCTGGCCGGCCCGGCTGCTGGAGGAGTCCGCGCTGGTGCACCTGCTTGACCGCGCCTGGCTGGAGATCGACCGGCTTCCGGAACCACTCGCCGCCGTCGTGCGCACCAGAGTGGGCCTGACGGCCACGGCAGGGGGCCCGGCGGTCCGCGACGACTGGCTGGTCCTGGCGCAGTACGACTCGGCGGACGCCAAGCTGACCACCCGCCGGATCTGGTTGCGCGGCCGGGAGACGGGCCGTACGGCGCTGCTGCTCTCCTACGGCGCGGCCGGCCGCGCGCCAGGGCTCGCGCTGCCCCCCGGGCTGGTGATCGACGCCGAGATCGTGCCCTACGGGGGCGCGGGGCGGCTGCGGGCCGAACTGCGCGAGCGGTTCGGCACCCCGGTGCCCGTCAAGGCGCCGCCGCCGGGCGGTTCCACGGAGGAGGCGCTCGCGGCGTACGGGAGGGCGCTGCGCGACGATCCCTGGCTGGACGCGTGGCCGGTCACGCTGGAGGACGTGGTGCCGGTGCCCTCCGACGACGGCTGGCAACTGGCCGACGCCCGAGGGCCGTCGGCGCTGCCGGTCGCGCCCGCCGCAGGGTTCCGGTCCGGGCTGTGGAGACTCCTCGCCGTCTCCGGCGGCGGCCCGGTCACGGTCTTCGGCGAATGCGGCCACCGGGGCTTCGCTCCATTGGCGGCCTGGTCCGGGGACAGCCCCGAGACGGTCGCCCTCACCTCGACCGCGCTGTCCTGAACGGCACCGGGCGATGCGGCGGCGCTCCGCACCGGCCGGCTCGGACCGGGACGCTCCCGGGCCCGAAGGCCCGGAGGTTCCCCGAAGGATCACGCCGAACGCACCCGGAGGGCCCGATGTCCCGCACCACTCCTACGACGACCTGGGACGACCTCGTCACCTCGGCGATGCTCGGCACCGACCGGCGCACCCCGCCGGACGGTGCGCCGGCACCGGGCAGCCAGGCGCCCCTGGCGCTGCTCGACGCCGCAGCGGTCCACACGGTGCGGCGTCGAGCCGGGCTGCGGCCGTCGACGGCGCGGCCCCGGCCGGATCCCGCGCCGCGGGACGACCGGCGGGAGCTGCCCGGGCCCGCTCGGCGGCGGCTGGCCGCACTGCTCGCCGACCGGGTCGCGCCCGCGGGCTCCGCCGGGCGGCGGGGAGCCGCGCCGGACCTGACCGAACTGCTGCCGCAGTGGCTCGCCGCCGCCGAGGCGCACGGCTACCGCGCACCGGCCTCGGCACTGCCCGCGCTGCTGGACGCCGCCCGCGCCCGCACCGATCTGCGGCCCCTGGCGCTGCGCTTCGCCGGACCGCGCGGGATCTGGCTGGCCGGTCACAACGCCGAGTGGAGGTTCGCCCTCCGCGGCACCGCGGCGGGCACGGCTCTGCCGGCGCCCGGGGACGGGCCCGCCGTCCGCCGGCTGTGGGAGGAGGGCCTGTTCGCGGAGCGGGTCGCCCTGCTGGGATCGGTACGCGCGCACGACCCGGGTGCGGCGGTGGCGCTGCTGTCGGAGACATGGCGGACCGAACGGGCCGAGGACCGGTTGATGTTCCTGGACTCCCTGCGCACGGGGCTCTCCGACGCGGACGAGCCGTTCCTGGAGCAGGCCCTGTCCGACCGCAGCCGCAACGTCCGGGCGACAGCGGCCGAACTGCTGTCCGCGCTTCCGGGTTCCGCGCTCGCCGGGCGGATGGCGGCCCGCGCGGCAGAGTGCGTCGGCCTGGACCGCATGGCGAAGGTCGCGGCGATCGCCGTCGAGGCGCCGTACGCGTGCGACGCCGGAATGGAGCGTGACGGAGTCGCCCCGGCGCCCCCCTCAGGGCGTGGCGAACGTTCCTGGTGGCTCGGCCGGCTGGTGGAGGCGGCCCCGCTCGCCGTCTGGCCGGAGCGGTTGGGCGGCCGGACGCCGGAGGAGATCGTCGCCCTGCCTGCCGCCGACGGCTGGGGCGACGAGCTGCACGCCGCCTGGTGCCGTGCGGCGGTGCGGCAGCGCGACCCGCACTGGGCCCGTGCGCTGCTGGGGGTGTCCTCCCAGCCGACCGCGAGGGGCCCGGGCGCGTCCTCGCTCGCCGAGCGGGCGAGTCTGCTCGGGACGCTCCCGGCGGGGGAACGGGCCGAATGGGTGGCCGGGTTCGTCTCCGCGCACGGCCTCTCCGAGGCGTTCCAGCTGCTGGGCGTCTGCCCCGTGCCCTGGGCGGAGCCGCTCGGCCGTGCGGTGGTCGACGCGCTCGACATCGCCCGGGACGCGGGAAGCCATCCGTGGAGCTTCAGCGGAGTCATGGGGCTGGCGGAGCGCTGCCTCGATCCCGGTGAGGCGAGCCGGCTCGAACTCCTCACCGCCACCCCCGACGAGCCCGAGGGTGCGTCACCGGGAGCGGGCGGCTACTGGTCCGAGGCCTTCCGCCGACTGGTCTCGACGCTCCGGCTGCGTGCGGCGATGCAGGCCGAGCTGTCGGCGTAGCCGCGGCTCGCCGGCGCACCCCGCGCCCACCAGGACGCTCGGGCTCCCGGCCCAGGGTGTGCGAGCCCCGTACCAGAGGGCTCGCGCTCCCGTGCCGGGACGTTCGGGCACTCCGTGCGCAACGACCGGCGCCGCACTCCCGGACCGGGCGCTTCCGCCGCACCGCCGAAGCCGCCCGCGCCGAAGCGCCACGCGAGCACCGCGCGCCCGAGCACCGCGCGCCCGAGTGCCACGCAAGCACC